>JBAZTZ010000004.1:0-155225 GCA_041661705.1 Sulfuricurvum sp. | reverse complement strand
ACATTTTTGACTATCATTGAAACGATTAGTGTTCATAGCTATGAGGATCTACTGAGGATGAAAGAGGAGCTTCAAGATATTTTGGGGTTTAGGTTGTGAGGTTTATTGAGTTGTGTAGAAAGGTATGAATCTTGATAGATATGATGATAGAGAGATAGTTGCCACAAACTTAATAGATAGCTACTATAAAATGATGGAGTTTGCTAAAAAGCACTTAAATGATCCTTTTTATCTTGAGGGCGATGTACGCATAAGCCTACGAGATAAGATTTTTCGTGAAGCAGTTGCAAATAGTCTAATACATAGAGAATATAGCAGTGCGTATGTGGCTAAAATGATTATAGAAAATGGCAAAGTAGTTTTTGAAAATGCTAATATACCCCACTTTTATGGGGAACTAAAACCATCAAACTTCACGCCTTACCCAAAAAACCCAAGCATCGCAAAAGTATTTCGCGAGATTGGCTTTGCCGATGAACTAGGAAGTGGAGTAAAAAATCTTTACAAGTATTCAAAAGCTTATGGTGGAAGTGATCCTATGATAATCGAGGGGGAAGTTTTTAGAATAGAAGTGCAAACGAAAAAAGAAACCGCCCAAGAAACCGCCCAAGAAACCGCCCAAGAAAATACAAAAGATAGAATATTGGAACTTTTGCAACAAAATCCAAAATACACAAAAGCTGACTTGATGAAGATTTTAGAAAAAGCAGATGGAACCATTAAAGAACATATAGCAAACCTAAAAAAAGAAGCTAAGCTCAAAAGAGTGGGGAGCACAAAATCGGGTTATTGGGAAGTAAGCGATGACTATTAGCTCTCAACGGTCACTCTCTAGTGAGATCGGATACAGCGTGGGTAAGGTCAACTATGTTCTTAAAGCTCTCATAGACAAAGGTCTTCTTAAAGGCGAACGTTTTTTAAGCTCCGAGAAAAAAGTAAGTTACCGTTACCTCCTCACAGATGCAGGGATAAAAGAAAAAATAGCTCTTACACGCAAGTTTGTAGAGTCTAAAAAAAGAGAGTATGAAGTGCTGCAAGCTGAGTTGGAAGTGTATGAGACAGATATGCGAACGCAAGGGAGAAATTTATGAGTACAAATCTAATAAAATATGACGAAATAAAAGAAGAATTGAAATCGAATCAAAAAACTTGGCTCATTACAGGTGTTGCAGGTTTTATTGGTTCGAATTTAGCAGAAACATTACTAAAATTAAACCAAAAAATTATTGCACTTGATAACTTCGCTACTGGACACAGATACAATCTGGAGCATATCAAACACTCTGTATCCTCACAGCAGTGGGAGAACTTTACTTTTGTAGAGGGAGACATTACAGACTTTAGTACATGTTTGTCTGTTACAAAGGATGTTGATATTGTTCTTCATCAAGCTGCTCTTGGTTCTGTTCCACGATCTATAGATAACCCCGTTAATTCAAATGCTTCCAATGTGTCAGGTTTTTTAAATATGCTCACAGCCTCAAAAGAAAATGGTGTCAAGCGATTTGTCTATGCATCATCCTCTTCGGTTTATGGTGACTCTGAGGAGTTGCCAAAAGTTGAAGCACGCACAGGCAACCTTCTCTCTCCTTATGCGGTTACAAAATACGTTAATGAACTCTATATGGGTGTGTTTTATAAATGCTATGGGTTTGAATCTATAGGACTACGATATTTTAATGTATTTGGTAAAAGACAAGACCCAAATGGAGCGTATGCCGCGGTTATGCCAAAATGGATAGCTCAAATCTTAAATGGCGAAGATGTTTACATCAATGGTGATGGCGAAACAAGCAGGGATTTTACCTACATCGACAATGTTGTCCAAGCCAATATATTAGCAGGAACCACAACCAACCCCGAAGCATTTGCAAAAGCGTATAATACAGCAGCAGGTGGAAGAGAAACGCTTAACAATCTGTATGAAGCCATAGCTATGGGTTTAAAAGAGTCAATTCAATGGTATATCAATGACATCAAAGGAAATAAGTAATGCATCTTTTTTCTTTAAAGTCTTTACTGAAAGAAGTTTGTAATGGCTAAACTTCAAGTATTAGACACAGAAATTTTAGTAACGCAAGATGAATATATTTCATTGACTGATATAGCTAAGTATAAAAATCCACAAGATGCAAATGAGATTATTAGAAATTGGCTTAGAAATAGAAATACAATCGAATTTTTAGGTATTTGGGAAAGAATTCATAATGACAATTTTAAACCTATCGAATTCGACGGGTTTAGAAAAGAAGCAGGTTTAAATAGTTTTACTTTAAGTACACAAAAGTGGGTAGAAACTACAAATGCTATAGGGTTAGTCGCAAAATCTGGTAGATATGGAGGCACTTATGCCCACAAAGATATAGCATTTGAGTTTGCTGCATGGGTATCTGTCGAGTTTAAAATATATCTTATCAAAGAATTTCAAAGACTACAAGAAGAAGAACAGAAACAGTTAGGTTGGGATATAAAAAGAAATCTAACAAAGATAAACTATAGAATCCATACAGATGCCATTAAAGAAAATCTCATACCAAAACAGTTGGTGCCTTCACAAATAAATTATGTATATGCAAGTGAAGCAGATATACTAAATGTAGCATTGTTTGGAATGACTGCAAAACAGTGGCAAGAATCAAATCCAAATCTCAAAGGAAATATCAGAGATTATGCAGATGTATATCAGCTAGTATGTTTAGCGAATTTAGAATCTTTAAATGCACATTTCATTAATGAAAATATACCTCAAGTTCAAAGAGTTAAGAAACTAAATGAAGTAGCGATTAAACAGATGAATATTTTGCTTGACGATAAAAACATTAAAAAATTGGAAAAGTTGCAATGACTTTAGTCAAAAAAACGACTGCGTTTAACCAACATCAAAGTTTGAATCGTGTACAATTTTGAATATTTTCAGAAAGAACAAAAGGTAACAAATTTGAGTAATGAAGAGCTAGAACTAGTGATGTTACGACGGGCGGAGAGTATTACCTCTCAACGGTCACTGTCTAGTGAGATTGGGTACAGTGTGGGCAAGGTCAACTATGTTCTTAAAGCTCTCATAGACAAAGGTCTTCTTAAAGGCGAACGTTTTTTAAGCTCCGATAAAAAAGTAAGTTACCGCTACCTCCTCACAGATGCAGGGATAAAAGAAAAAATAGCTCTTACGCGCAAGTTTGTAGAGTCTAAAAAAAGAGAATACGAAGTGCTGCAGGCTGAGTTGGAAGGGTATGAGATGGATATGCAAACGCAAGGAAAAGTTTATGCGTAAAATCCTTATAGTATTTGGTACTCGTCCAGAAGCCATAAAAATGGCACCTCTTGTTAAAGAGTTTCAAAAGTACCCAAATGATTTTGAAACAAAAGTCTGTGTTACGGCGCAGCATCGTGAAATGCTCGATCAGGTTTTAGAGCTTTTTGAGATTGTTCCCGATTACGACCTTGACATTATGAAACCGAGGCAAGATTTGTATGATGTTACATCCAATGTCTTACTTGGTATGAAGAGTGTTCTTACAGACTTTAAACCAGACATCGTATTTGTTCATGGTGACACATCCACCACATTCGCTGCTGCATTAGCTGCGTTTTATCAGCAGATTCGTGTCGCACACATTGAGGCAGGCTTACGTACAGGGGACATCTATTCACCATGGCCAGAAGAGGCAAATCGCCAACTCACTACACAAATTACCGCGTATCATTTCGCACCTACATCAACTTCGATGAACAACTTGCTCAAAGAGAATGTAAAAGAGCAGAACATCATTGTCACAGGTAATACGGTTATTGATGCGCTCTTTCTCGCCCTCAACAAAATCAAGTCAAACAAACAGCTTGAAGCAGAAATACTTGATCATTTAGCGACTCTTGGCTATCAGTTCAATGATGGTAAAAGAATCATCTTGGTAACAGGACACAGACGAGAAAATCATGGTCAAGGGTTCATTAATATCTGCGAAGCACTTAAAGCCATAGCAATAAACAATCCTGACATAGACATAGTTTACCCAGTACACCTAAATCCAAATGTACAAAAACCAGTAAAAGAGCTCTTAAGTGAAGTAAAAAATGTACATCTCATAGAACCACTTCAATACGAAACCTTTTTATATCTCATGAACAAATCATATTTCATTATTACAGACAGCGGCGGAGTTCAAGAAGAAGCACCATCTTTGGGCAAACCAGTCCTTGTCATGAGAGACACTACAGAACGCCCAGAAGCACTAGAAGCAGGAACGGTAAAGCTAGTAGGAACAGATGAAGAAACCATCATCAAAGAAGCGCAACTTTTACTGGACTCACATGAAGAATACACTAAAATGAGCAAAGCACACAACCCTTATGGTGACGGCAATGCTTGTGAAAGAATCATAAATTATATAAGGGAAATAAATTAAATGATTAAAAAGAAGATATGTGTAATCGGTTTGGGCTATATTGGTCTACCAACTTCGGCGTTGCTCGCCAATCGTGGGTATAATGTTCATGGTGTAGATGTAGTTCAAAGTACGGTAGATACCATCAATCAAGGTAAGATTCATATCGTCGAACCCGAGCTAGACATTTTTGTACAGGCGGCGGTAAATAGCGGTAAACTCAAAGCCGATACAAAGCCAGCCGAGGCAGATATATTTGTCATAGCAGTACCGACACCTTTCCATGAAGGATTTGTACCGAACATAGATTACGTCGTGTCGGCTACAAAAGCGATAGCTCCTTATCTAAAAGATGGAAATATTGTCATTTTGGAGTCAACATCCCCAGTGGGTACTACCGATCTAGTAGAACAAACGTTAAAAGAAAATGGCGTCGATACTTCTAAGCTTTATGTGGCTCACTGTCCAGAGCGAGTATTGCCAGGACACATCATGAGAGAGCTTGTAGAAAACGATCGTATCGTCGGTGGCACAACAGATGAAGCTACACGATTGACGGCAGAATTTTACCGAGAGTTTGTAGAGGGTGAAGTACTGGAAACGGATGCAAAAACAGCAGAAATGGCAAAGCTGACAGAAAACTCTTTTAGAGATACAAATATAGCTTTTGCAAATGAGCTGAGTATGCTTTGTGATAAATTTGGGATTAATGTATGGGAACTTATCCGCCTTGCTAACAGACATCCGAGAGTAAATATACTCAGTCCCGGGGCAGGTGTCGGTGGACACTGTATCGCCGTTGACCCATGGTTTATAGTTCACGCAGGCGGAGAAACAGCCAAGATGATACGAACAGCCAGAGAAGTAAACAACTACAAAACAGAGTGGGCGATAGAAAAGATAAAAAATGCAGCACTAAAATTTGAAAATGAAAATGGAAGAAAAGCAAAAGTAGCCTGTATGGGACTCGCTTTTAAACCAGACATTGACGATCTGAGAGAATCACCTGCTCTTTACATAGCTAGAAGATTAAAAGCTGATGGTATTGATGTACTAGCGGTTGAACCAAATATCGAAGCTCATCAAGAGTTTGAGATAGTAAATTACAAAGAAGCTGTAGAAATAATGGATATAATTACTTTTTTGGTAGCTCATAAAGAGTTTAGAAAACTTGATCTTAAAACGGATTTAGATTTTTGTGGGGTTTTAAATAAATGAAAGGGATTATCTTAGCTGGTGGAAGTGGCACAAGACTTTATCCAGTTACACAAAGTATAAGTAAACAACTTTTGCCAATTTATGATAAACCTATGATTTATTATCCACTATCAGTTCTTATGCTTGCTGGTATAAAAGATATTTTGATTATATCAACACCACAAGATTTACATAAGTTTGAAGAGCTTTTAGGCGATGGCAGTAATTGGGGTGTAAGACTTCAATACAAAATTCAACCATCTCCAGATGGACTTGCTCAAGCTTTTATATTGGGTGAAGAGTTTATTGGAGATGATAATGTTGCTTTAGTATTGGGTGACAATATATTTTACGGTCATGGTTTTACCCTTTTACTTAAAAAAGCAGCATCTTTAAAAGAAGGTGCTGTAGTTTTTGGATATCAAGTCAAAGACCCTGAACGATTTGGTGTAGTAGAGTTTGATAACAATCAAAAAGCAATAAGCATAGAAGAAAAACCAATTAAAGCGAAATCTAATTTTGCCGTAACAGGGCTCTATTTTTATGATAATTCCGTAGTGAAAATGGCTAAGACTATAAAACCATCTCATCGTGGTGAACTAGAGATTACATCTATAAATGAAGAATATCTTAAGAGAAATAAATTGCAAGTAGAATTACTAGGTCGTGGGTTTGCTTGGCTTGATACAGGTACTCATGACAGTCTGTTGGAAGCTGGCCTGTTTGTACAAACTATAGAACATAGGCAAGGTTATAAGATAGCTTGCCTTGAAGAGATAGCTTATAATAACAAATGGATAAGTAAAGAGCAGGTTTTAAAAATAGCAGAACCATTAAGTAAAAATGGATATGGTGAATATCTAAAAGAGTTGGTGAAAAATGACTAATATATTACTAACAGGAACAGCAGGCTTCATTGGTTCGAACTTTGTCCCCTACTTTTTAGATAAATATCCGCAATACACGTTAATCAATTTGGATTTACTAACCTACGCAGGTAACCTAGAAAATTTGCAAGAGTGTGAAGGGAATCCTAGATACAAATTTATCAAAGGGGATATCTGTAACCGCGAGCTCGTAGAGTTTATATTTGCAGAGTATGATATCCAAGGGGTTATCCACTTCGCAGCAGAGTCTCATGTCGATAACTCTATCAAAAATCCGGGTGTATTTATCCAAACCAATGTGACGGGGACGTTTACTCTTCTTGATGTCGCAAAACGCTATTGGATGAATAAGCCGTTTGAGTATAAAGAGAACTATAAAGGGTGTAGATTTCATCATATCTCAACCGATGAAGTCTATGGAACACTTAATGAAACAGACCTCTTTACTGAAGAGACTCCATATGCCCCAAACTCTCCCTACTCAGCTTCAAAAGCGTCAAGCGATATAATAGTACGAAGTTATCAAGAGACATACGGCATGAATACAGTGATCACCAACCGTTCCAACAACTACGGTCCGAAACAACATGATGAGAAACTGATTCCGACGATTATCCGAAAAGCATTGGCCGGTGAGTCTATCCCCATCTACGGTGATGGCAAAAATATTAGAGACTGGCTCTACGTCCTTGATCACTGCAAAGGGATAGATATCGTTTACCATACAGGTAAAGAGGGCAATGTCTATAACATCGGTGGAAGAAATGAGAGAACCAATCTTCAGATAGTAGATGCAATCACGACTATACTTGATGAGAAAGTTCCAAAAGATAAAAGCTACAAAGAGCTAATCACATTCGTGGAAGACAGAGCAGGACATGACAGACGTTATGCCATTGATGCTACGAAACTTGAAACACAACTTGGCTGGAAAGCAGATGAGAACTTTGATAGTGGGATTGTTAAGACTGTTGAATGGTACTTAAATAAATATGAATAATAATATTTCTAAAAATAAAAGAATATTAATTGTATTTCCTTTATTGCCAAAGTATGATGTTGAATTTTTTGAAAAATTTACATCAATAAGTGAATATGACTTACATGTTACTGCAAATATTAAAAATAAAAATAAAAATGATTTGACTTTGAGTGATTATGGCGATTACAAATTTCATGTTCATCATACAGATATAAAAAAAATTGGGCCTTTTGATATTACATTAGGTTTAGAGAACCTAGTTTCAGATATAAATCCAGATTTAATTATTTATACTGCAAGTCCAAGAGATTTAGGGCAAATGTTTTCTATTGTAAAAAATAAAATTTTTGGAAATAAAATTGCTGTATGGAGTATGTTTCATAGAATTGGAGGACCAAGGCTATACTCAACCTTGTATTATAAATTCTTAGGATTTATTTGTGAGAAAAATATGACATATACTAATACGGGTAAACAATATCAAATAGCTAGAGGTGTAGATGCTAAAAAAATTGATGTTATTGGCACAGCTATTGATGAAGAAAAAGTATTTAGTGCTATAGAAAAATCAGATTACAAGATGAATAATTTAAAGAAAAAATATAATTTAGATGGAAAATTTATATTACTACAAGTTCTCAGGTTAACAAATATTAAAAAACCACATTTTCTTATTGATATGATGAAGTTATTAATTGAAAAAGATACTAATTCAATGCTGGTTTTAATTGGAGGAGGTACTATGGAAAATGAAATCAAAGAGTATGTTACATCTCATGGTTTAGATCAAAATGTACTTTTTTTAGGTCCAATTTACGATGAAATAATTTTGAATGATTGGTTTACATTAGCTGATATATTTGTTATTCCAACATGCATAGGACTAAGTGCTCATCATGCATGCTGTTATGGCTTGCCTATAGTTACAGATGATTCTTTAGTAAACCAGGCTTCTGAATTTGATATATTACAAGACAGATTGAATTGCTTATTGTATAAAGAAGGTTCGTTATCTTCTTTTGTTGATAAGATACTTGAGTTAAAAAAGAATAAAGATTTATATAACAGGATATCTGCTAATGCATTAGCTACCGTCAAAGACATTAATACTTTGTTTGCGAAAGCCAATAATTTAAAGAAAAGCATTGAAAATCTATTTTTGATATCAGGAAAAAAATAAATGAAGCATATATGTACATATTTTGATAAAAATTTTCTACCGAGAGGACTTGCTTTATTTTATTCGATTAAAAAGCATTCTATTGACTTTAAATTTTATATTTTATCTCTGGATGATGAAACAGAAAAATACTTATTAAGTTTAAATGAAGCTAACATAATTGTGATTAATATGCAGCAGTATGCTATACATTTTAGCATTGACAAAAGTAAATACAATAATGAAAAAGAATTTTATTTTTCAATTACACCAGCAATTTGTTTATACATATTAAAAAAATATCCAGATATTGATTTGTTACTTTATTTGGATGCTGATGTTTATTTATTTAATGATCTTGAAATTTTATATGATGAAATAGGAAGTGCCTCGATAGCTATGTGCTCACATAGATTACCATGGTATGTAAATATTATTTCAACAAATTATGGAATTTATAATGTGGGAGTTAATGCCTTTCGAAACGATAAAGAAGGAAAGCAATGTTTAGAGCGATGGTTTAAAGATTGCTCAGAATGGACGAAAGATCAAAAAGATTATCCATTGAGTTTTTTTTCAGATCAAATATGGTTAGATCAATGGCCTAAAATGTATAAAAATATTAAAATAATAGAAAATATAGGGATAAATACAGCTCCATGGAATGCTGTAAAATACAATTTTTCTAAAGTAAATGGTCGGTTTTATGTAAATGACAAGCCTCTTATAATTTATCACTTTTCATCTTTGAAAAGATTAGATGCATTAACTTGGCATGGAAATACTGGTTTTACAATTTTAAATATTTCTGGTAAATTATTAGAAATATATAAAGAGTATATTTACAATATCAATAAATATGAACTTGGCAATGTCAATCCAATAACATTACAATTTAGTGGTGGCAAGTTGAAAATGTTAGTATATACTATTTTAAAAAGAATTCATAAGCATCAAATAATAATGGAAAAGGAGATAGTTTAATGGCTCGATTGATTAATTTACAGACGCACTCAGATGAAAGAGGATGTTTAACCATTGCTGAAAAGGTATTACCCTTTGATATAAAAAGGTTTTATTATATTTATGATGTTTCATCAAAAAGAGGTGGTCATAGGCATAAAAAAACAATACAAGCACTTATTTGTCTTGGTGGAAGTTGTGAGATATATGTAAATAATGGAAAAAATAAAGAAACTGTTTTACTTAATCATCCAAGTCAATGTTTAATAGTTAACCCAGAAGATTGGCATACAATGGACAAGTTTTCTAAGGGTTCAACTCTTTTGGTATTCTCTTCTGAATACTACGATAAAGAAGATTATATAGATGAGGAATATGAAAATGATAGAATATGAAAACCTTCAAAAAGTAAATGCAAAGCTATTTGATAAATATAAGGAAAGTTTTGACAAATTTATTAAAAGTGGTTGGTATGTATTAGGTGATAATGTATCAAAATTCGAAAATGAATTTGCATCATTCTGCGAAACTAAGCATTGTATAGGAGTCGCTTCTGGACTCGATGCGCTCATACTATCTTTAGATGCTTTTAACTTTCCAAAAGATAGTGAAATTCTAGTTCCAGCAAATACCTATATAGCTACAATATTGGCAATCGTTAGGAATGGATTTAATCCAGTGTTAGTGGAACCAGATATAAAAACATATAATATTGACCCAAACAAAATTGAAGAAAAAATTACATCAAAAACAAAAGCTATTATAGTTGTTCATTTGTATGGCAAATCATGCAATATGAATCACATAATGGATATAGCTAAAAAATATAATCTAGAAATTATAGAAGATTGTGCTCAAGCTCACGGAGCTATGTATAAAGGCCAAAAGGTTGGAGCATTTGGAATGGGATGTTTTAGTTTTTATCCTACAAAAAATCTTGGTGCACTAGGTGATGCTGGAGCTATTACAACAAACAATGACGACTTGGAAAAAAAAATTAAATCATTGAGAAATTATGGTTCAGCAGTTAAATACTATAATGATGATCTAGGATATAATTCAAGATTGGATGAAATTCAAGCTGGATTTTTAAGTATAAAACTTCAGATTTTAGATGAGATTACAAATCATAAAAGGAAATTGGCAAAGATTTATTTTGAAAATCTTAATGATAGATTTATAAAACCCGTTATTGATGAAGATTATTTTGATGTATATCATATTTTTAATATCCGTCATGATAATAGGGATGAGCTTAAAGAATATTTATTAAAATTTGATATCAAAACTGAAATACATTATCCTTTAGCACCACATAAACAAAAAGCTATGCAAGGAATAATTCATGGCGAATACCCAATTAGTGAAGAGATTCATAAGACAACTCTAAGTTTACCAATTTCGTATTTTCACACTAAAGAGGATGTGTTAAAAGTATGTGAAATAATGAATAAATGGATAAGTGAGTAATATAAGTGATGGATGTTATTTAAAATATGAAAAATAATATATTACATATAATGGTATTAGAAAAATTCATACCACCTTTTATGAATTTTATAGACATGAACTTTGATTCTTCTAATCATGTATATATGATACTGGGTAGACAAAGAATGGACTATGGATTGACAAATGAACATCAAATAGTATGGATTGATGGTTTACTTAATTTGCCTAAACTTTTTTCAGCATTATATAAAGCAAAAAAAGTAATTATACATGGACTTTGGTCAGAGCCTTTATTGAAAATTCTTTTTATTCAACCATGGCTTTTAAAAAAATCATACCATGTTATGTGGGGTGGTGACTTTTATTTTCCAGAAGAACAAAGTTGGATAAAAAAACAGGTTATTAAAAAAATAGGTCACTTTATAACATATATTAAAGGGGATTATTTATTGGCTCAAAAATTGTATGGAGCAAAAGGCGAATATCATGAGTGTTTTATGTATCCTAGCAACCTTTATCACGAGTACGATATTAAACCAAAAGAATATAGTATTATAAATATACAGCTAGGTAATTCAGCAGATTCTACAAATAATCACATTGATATGTTGGAAAAACTTAGAAAATATAAAGATGAAAATATAAACATATATGTACCTCTTTCTTATGGAGAAAAAGAGTATGCAATAGATGTGATAACAAAGGGTAAAGAGATATTTGGAGAGAAGTTTATACCGCTTACAGAGTTTGTTCCATTTGATAACTATCTTGAACTTTTAGGTGATATTGACATAGCTATCTTCGCACACAAAAGACAACAAGCTATGGGAAATACTATTACGCTCCTTGGACTTGGTAAAAAAGTATATATGAGAAACGACATTGTAACTTGGCAGTTTTTAAAAACTATTGATATAGAAGTTTTTGATGTTGAAAATATTGAAATTGATATTTTGGACAATAATATAAAAGGAAACAATAAACAAAAAATAAAAGACTATTTCTCTAAAGAAAATTTAATCGTTCAATTAAAATCAATATTTGGAGAAAATAGTGAAAGATAAAGCATTGATTTTAATATCCGGTACTACAAAAGGTCTTGGATCATTTTTAAAGAGTATTTTTGTTGAGTATGATGTAGTAGGTATCAATAGAGTAACTAATAATGAACATGATTTAAAATTTGATTTATCAGAAGTAGATTATGATTTTCCTAAAATTCTAAATTTAGTTAAAAATTATAAAAAAATTGTTTTTATTTCAAATGCATCCATTATTGAACCGATTGATATGGTACAAAACATAAGTGAAAAAGATATTGAAAATTCAATATTTATAAATTATATTAACCCAGCAAAAATAATATTAAAAATAATACAAAGTAAAAAAGAGTATATTATATTAAACCTAACATCAGGGGCTGCATTTACAAGCAATGCAGAGCTTTCGTTATATAGCTCTACAAAAGCTGCAATGCATAGGTTTATAGAAATTTTAAAAGTAGAAGAGCAGGATAATGAAAAAGCTTTATTGATTGATAATTTTGATCCTGGAAGAATGCAGACTAGTATGCAAGAAAACTTGATAAAGATAAAGAGGTTAGATAACAATATAGCTGAATTAAATAGACCAGAAGATATTGCGAAAACAATATATGAATTAATAAGGAAGTTTTTATGAATAAGAAAATTAAAGTACTTGTGGATGGTGCAGGTGGTGATGTAGGTCAAGGTATTTTGAAGTCATTATTGGACTCAAAATTAAACCTTGAATTATATGCTTCTTGCATAAGTACATCTAGCAGTTGGTTATATAAAGTAGAAAATTCTTTTATATTTCCATTAGTCAGCGATACAGGTTTTATAGAATTTTTGATTAATTTTTTAAACAAGCAAAATATAGATGTATATTTTCCTACTGTAGATTCGACACTTTTGAAAATCTCTGAAAATAAACAACTTATTGAAGAAAAAACAAATACAAAAATTTTCATAGATAATTATGAAAAGATTACGATATGTGATGATAAGTACCTAACTAATAAATTTTTAGTTGAATATAATTTTAATGCACCATTAAGCATTAGTATGGATAGTACAGATTTGCACTCTTTTTTAAAAAATAATAAATATCCATTTATTTTAAAAACTAAAAGTGGGAATGGTGCCAAGAATATTATCAAAATTAATGAATTTAGTGAATTGAAGCCTTTTTTTGGGAATGCTTCTTGGATGCTTCAAGAATATCTGAATATTGAAAATGAAATAACAAGTGGTATATATATTGGTGATGATAAAGAAATTAAAGGTGTATATATATTAAAAAGAACATTAAAATGTGGTTCTACATATCAAGCCGAAAGGATTATAGATACAGTTTTAGAGGCAAAGATTATTGAAATAGCTAAAGTGATGGATATGAAATACTTAAATATTCAAGCTGTTTATGAAAATAGTAATTTATTGCCATTTGAATTTAATGGTAGATTATCAGGAACTACGGGGGCAATTAGGCAAATATTCAATGTTCCCGAAATATATATTAGAGAGATAATTTTAAATGAGTATATTGAACCATCTAGAAACAATGAAAAAATATTTTTTACAAGATATAATGAAGAAGTAATATACACAGAAAGTGATATGGCTACATTACTGAAAAGGAGCGAACTGATATGAGTGAAAAGCTAGTTATATTTGATTTTGCCGATACTATTGCAAAGTTATCACCATCAAAAGAGGAATTATTACAAAGTTTTATTTTAGAGGAAATAGATTTAAATATTCCTCTTGAAACAATTGCTGAAGTTTATCATTATGCTACTAATTTAATATTTTATAGTTCAGTATCTATACATGATATAAATGCAAAAAAAGAATTTTATGAAGAATTTAATCAAAATATTATTGCTTTGCTTGGAATATCTCATTTAATTGATACATCAAAATTATTTGATTATTTTAATGTGAATGGACAACATTGGATATTAAAAGATGAAGTAATAGAACTGTTTGTTGAACTGAAATCTAAAGGCTACCTAATAAGTTTAGTTTCAAACTTTGATACAAGACTTTATGATGTTTTAAATAAAATGAAAATCTCAAATTACTTCGATTCTATTTTTATTTCACAAGAAGTAGGGCTTGAAAAACCTGATACGGAATTCTTTAAATTGCCTTTAAAAAAACATAATATAAAAGCAGAAAATAGTTTTTTTATTGGAGATAGTTATCTTTTAGATTTTATCCCTTCAAACAAGTTAGGAATCAATTCAATCTTATTGGATGAAAATAATAAATATAGCGTAATTCATAAATTTCAAAAGATAAGTTCAATCAAAAATTGTATAGATATTATTTGTAAGGAGTAGTGTTAATGAAACTAGTAATTTATGGAAATAGTGACTTTGCTGAGTTAATGTATTACTATTTCACAACCGACAGTCAATATGAGGTAGTTGGATTTTGTGTGGACAAAAAATATATTAAAAGCAAAACTTTTTTAGATAAGCCATTGGTTGCATTAGAAGAAGTAGATAAAATGTTTCATCCTGAGCAGTTTAGTATGTTCGTAGCAGTTGGTTATAAAAGTATGAGGCTTAGAAAAACACTTTTTGAAAAAACAGTTTCTATGGGCTATAAACATGTAAATTATATTAGTTCAAGAGCATGTTTTGATGAATCTAATATTATTGGAGTGAATAATGCTCTTTTACACAATGTAGTATTAGAACCTTTTACAAAAATAGGAAATAATAATATCATTAACACAAACTCAATTATCTGTCATCATTCAGAGATAAAAGATGATTGTTTTATTGCTGCTAGGTCTACTGTAGGTGGTTTTAGTATTGTTCACAATAATTGTTTCATAGGATTTTCTTCAACAATTTTGCAGAAGTTAACAATAGCGAGTGAAACATTGATTGCTGCTGGTACTATTATGAATATAGATTCTACAGAATATACTATGTATGCTGGGGTTCCAGCCAAGCCAATATCTTCACATCAAGAAAATGGCATTCAAATAAAGGGGTAACAATGAGTATAAGCACAAAATATTTCAACTTTATAAAAAAGTTATATGAGGAAGAAGAGTCAGGTTTAGCGTTAGCTTTATTTAGGATTGTTTACGGATTAGTTGTATTCGCGGAAGTGTTTCAAATATTTTATTTTCGCCATTTAATATTTGATCCCATTCCTTATGTGCAGGAGTCTCCTTTTTTAATACACCCGATGTTAATTATATGGTTAGGTTCTATTGTCTTGTTGATTGTAGGTTTATTTACAAAAACAGCAACAATTATAAATTATATAATGACAGTATTATTTCTTGGATTTACTTTTTATATAGGGTCTATCTCTGAGCACAATTACCATATTGATAAAGAACTTATCCCTGTTGCTTTTTTATTGATGTTTATGCCTGTTTCAAGGAGACTTTCTTTAGATAGATTAATTGAAAAAATAAAATATTCAAATACTACTTATGAATATAAACCAAAGAATACTGTTTCAAGTTTAAACTATATTATATTGATTATTGCAGCTGGACTTATATATTTTGATTCTATTTTTTATAAGTTTTATTCACCTATGTGGCAAGCGGGTCTAGGTGTTTGGTTGCCAGCTTCTTCCCCCTGGGCAACTTACCTTGATTTGAGTTTTTTATTAAATCAGGAATATTTGATAAAATTTTTAGGATACTTAACTTTATTTTTTCAAGTCACATATATATTCTTAGTTTGGATAAAAAAGACTAAAGTATTTTATCTATTGGTAGGTATAGGTCTTCATATTGGAATCGCTCTAGCTTTTCCAATTCCTTGGTTTGCCTTAGCAATGGTAGCATTATATATAGGAATTATACCTTCATCTTTTTATTCAAATTTGTATAATAAATTTATAAGAAGAGAAAAAAAACCATCTTTAATATTTTATTTTGATGAGAATTGCCCTTTATGTAATAGGCTTAGACTGATAGTGGAATATTTTGATAATGGAAGAAATATAGTATTTAAATCAGCACAGAGTGAAGCTCATAAAAATGAATTATTGAATAATCTTGAGATAAAATTTTTACTAGACAATGTTTATAGTGTAGATAATCAAAATAATATTTACTCAGGAATAGATACATATGTGCAAGTTCTAAATAAAGTTTGGATATTTAAACCAATGGGTATACTCTTATATATACCTTTTATCAAATCGTTTGGCGCTAAAATATACGGATATATAGCAAAGCATAGACTTACTTATGGATGTACAGAAGAGAGCTGTAGTATGCCAATACAAAAATTACAATATATTGAACAAGATGATAGTAAAATTAAAATACTGCAAAATTTAGATTTAAAAAAGTTGAAAGTTTTTTTTGTAGGTATATTTATTTTTTGGTTAGTTTTATCACAAGTAATTATGATTCAAAGCTCATTTTTAATGACACATGTTTATACAAGTTTAGGAGCAACAGAGACTGTCGTGAAATATATAAGAGGTGGGACTCATTTATATAAAATGATATTTTATCCATTTACCGGATTATCTGGGCACGCTGTATTTATGGATTATCATTTTAGTAGCTATAATCATACTGTTGCTATTGCGTACGATGACAATGGAAGAGAAGTGTTTTTGCCTATTATTAATGAAAAAGGTCAGGCTTCATGGTATGACAGTGGTAGACAATGGGTGAATTATAGTTTTCGAGTAAGCAACAGAGAATTTAGTGTAGAGTGGTATAATAAAGGGATACAAAAATATATTTATTTTTGGGCACATAAAAATAATATTGATCTGACAAATGCTAAGTTTAATGTAAAGTATAAATACATTGATGTGCCATATAAATGGGAAAAAGATTTATTAAAAAATGCTTTGAATAAACCTTGGAAAGACGCAGGTTCTCTTGGTTGGAAAGACGGTGTTTTTTATTCAAATATAATAGATATTGAAAAAAATAAAAATTAGGAGATAAAAAATGATACCATTCAACAAACCACCCCTAATCGGCAATGAAGAAAAATATGTCTTAGAATCGATGCGAAGTGGTAAAATCTCAGGTGATGGAGAGTTTACAAAACGATGCCATAGATGGTTCGAAGAAAAGCTTGGATGCGAAAAAGCACTTTTAACTACTTCTTGTACTCATGCGCTAGAAATGGCAGCGATACTTCTTGATATAAAAGAAGGTGATGAAGTTATCATGCCTTCATACACTTTTGTATCAACTGCAAACGCTTTTGTGCTGCGTGGGGCTAAGATTGTCTTTGTCGATATTCGACCCGATACGATGAACATAGATGAAACTTTGATCGAATCAGCGATTACCGATAAAACAAAAGTTATCGTTCCGGTTCATTACGCTGGTGTTGCATGTGAAATGGATGTTATCATGGATATTGCAAATCGTCATGGGCTATTTGTTGTCGAAGATGCAGCGCAGGGGATGATGAGTACTTACAAAGGGCGACCAGTAGGCACGATTGGGCATCTAGGGGCGTATAGCTTCCACGAAACGAAAAACTACACCAGTGCGGGTGAGGGTGGATTACTCATTATTAATGATGAAAAGTTTATACAACGAGCTGAAATCATACGGGAAAAAGGGACGAATCGAAGTCTGTTTTTTAGAGGTATGGTGGATAAATACTCCTGGGTAGACATTGGAAGCAGTTATTTACCTAACGATATGAGTGCAGCATTTTTATGGGGCCAGCTCGAAAAAGCGGATGAGATCAATAGTAATCGTTTGGATAGTTGGCAAAAATATTATGATGGACTCAAAGAGCTTGAAGCGAAAGATTTAATAAAACTTCCAAAAGTTCCCGATGGCTGTATCCATAATGCGCATATGTTTTATTTGAAAGTTAAAAATTTGGATGAGAGGACAGCACTTTTAGAGCATTTCAAGCAAAATGATATCTTGGCAGTGTTTCATTATGTACCACTTCATTCAGCACCTGCTGGGGCTAAGTTTGGCAGATTTGATGGCGAGGATAGATTTACTACAAGTGAGAGTGAAAGACTTGTGAGGTTGCCGATGTATTATGGGTTGAATATTGAAGAGATGAATAAAATTATAAAATCTACTATTGCATTCTTGGATAAATAATTGAGTCTTAAACACAAAACAATTAGTGGAGTGAAGTGGACGACACTAAGTAGTGCTGTTAATGCTATATTGCAGTTGTTACAGCTTATGATATTAGCTAGGTATCTTATACCTAGTGAATTTGGCTTAGTAGCTATTCTAATGGTTATTATTAATATTGCTCAAGTATTTGTTGATTTTGGTTTAAGTAATTCTATAATACATAAAAACAATGTAACTCAGACTCAATTAAGTACATTATATTGGCTCAATATTTTACTAAGTATAATTATCTTTGGTATTATTTTTTTATCTTCATCTTATATAGCAGAATTTTATAATCAACCGAAGTTAGGATTTTTAATTGTAATTATTAGTTATTCGTTAATTATTCAAGCTTTTGGACAGCAGTTTAGAACATTATTCCAAAAGGAATTACAGTTTAACATATTAGCAAGAATAGATATCTTTGCTAATATTATTTCTTTTTTGTCTGCGGTAATATTAGCCATAAAGGGATTCGGTATTTATGCTCTGATTTATCCAGTATTAATTATGGCAGTGATTAAATCTGTACTATTGATTCATAAAGGGTTGGATTATCATAAACCAAAATTGATTTTTAGATTAAATGAAATTAAAGGTTTTTTATCTTTTGGCTTTTATACAGTAGCCAATGGTACTGTAAGTATGATAGCTGCACAAGCAGATGTAATACTTATTGGAAAATTACTTGGAGTAGAAACATTAGGGATGTACAGTGTCGCTAAAGAACTTATCTTGAGGCCAGCACAACTTATTAATCCAATTATTACAAAAGTTGCATTTCCAGTTATGTCAAAAGTCAATACAGATATAATGAAAATTAAAAATATATACTTAAGGCTTATTAACTATATAGCATCGGTAAATTTTCCTATATATATTGTTACTATAATTTTAGCACAAGAAATTATCACACTGTTCTTAGGAGAAAAATGGATTACTATCGCTCAGATATTTCAAATACTAGCTATTTGGGCACTAATAAGATCCATCGGAAATCCTATAGGTTCATTAGTAATGGCAATGGGAAAACCACAATATGAAATGGTTTGGAACATAGGAATGTTATTTTTTATGCCAATTGTTGTGTACATAAGTTCGTCTTGGGGTATCAAAGGGATAGCGATAGGAAATGTTATAGCTATGATAATCTTATTTATCCCAATGTGGTATTTTTTGGTCTATAAATTATGTGGAGCAAGTTTAAAAGAATACATATTTAGCGTTCTATCTCCTTTGCTGATATCCTTATTTATAGGAACTGTTATTTATTTAGTATTAAATATATACGAGTATAGTTTAATATATAAATTTTTTGTTACTATAACGGTTCTAACTGTCTTTTTATGGATTTTATATAAGAAATATAATCAAGATTTTTATAGTATATTCTTATCATTGCTTGTTAAGAGTAATAAAAATGAAAATTGAATTACAAAATAAAAATTTTATTTTTACTATTTTAATAGTATTTTTTTTGTCTTTAGTTACATTAGTTTTTTTTGGATATGGTGTTGATGATTATGGATATCTGTATTATTGGAATAAGACATATCCATTATATGAATACATATTGAGTGATAAGAAAATTGAACAAAGAGCTATAGAAGTTACATACTCTTATCTGTTTTCTTTTTTTAAGTTATTTACAGATGATTTTGAAGTTTTTAAATTTTTCAATACCTTAATTACACTATCAATAATGTCATATGCCTACTATAAAGTCTCAAAAAAATATTACTTGTATATGTTAATATATACTAGTATTTATCTATTTATTGATTTTAATATAGACCAATTTAGAAATGCACTTGCCGCATCTTTTGGTTTACTTGCTATTGTACAGTTATCAAAAAAAGAAACATATTATAGTTATTTTAATTTTATTCTTGCTGTTTTAATTCATAATAGCATGTCATGGCTGGCAGTTATATATTTAAGTAAAAATACAAGATATAACAAGGTAACATTAATTTTTTTAGTTTTTTTAATATTTATCCCAAATAAAGTTAATTTACTTATTGATTTTCTTGATAATAATTTTTTTGATACTATTGGCTTGTCACACTTGTTTGGTAAGATACAATTTTATGCATTAGAGAGTCATACTAGTCAATTTTCAGAATTATTATTTTCATTTTTTATAGGAAAAACAATATTAATATATGCATTAGGTTATTTAGTTAAAATGGATAAAACTTATTTGTATACATATTTATATGCTACTCTATTTTATTATTTATTAATTGATTTTAATACATTTGGAGCAAGAATAGTAAGGGAAGCATTGGTTCTTGAACCAATATTTTTATATTTTTTATTAAAAAATAATTTACGATATATATTAGTAATTCCATTTATGCTAGCATATAATATTTTTTCAAAGAATCTTCCACTTATTGATAGGATGATTAACTGATGTAAATCACTTAAGCTTATTACACAAAGGAAAAAAATGTTTAAAAACAAAATACTATTAATCACAGGAGGGACGGGTTCTTTCGGGAATGCAGTTCTAAGAGGTTTTTTAGATACGGATATTAAAGAGATAAGGATTTTTTCTCGTGATGAAGTTCAAGTAAGATGAAAAGTAATATCGTGCAATTTGAATCTCACCGTGTGGAATTCAAACAAACTTTGACTGAATCTCTAGAAAAAGAGGTTGTTGCTTTTTTGAACTACCATGAAGGCGGTTTGATATATATTGGCATAGACAGTCATGGTCATGCTTTTGGATGTGAAAATCCAGATGATGTACAACTTAAGATCAAAGATAGACTCAAACACAATATTGCGCCATCTTGTCTTGGACTTTTCGAGGTGATTTTAGAAAAAATAAATGACAAGAATATTGTCAAGATTATCGTAGCTAGTGGCAGAGAAACGCCATACTATATCAAAAAGCATGGTATGTCATTGAGGGGTTGTTTTATTCGCATTGGTAGCAGTAGTGAGCCTATGACACAAACGATGATAGAAGACCTTTTTGCAAGAAGAGTGCGAAATTCACTTAGTAAGATACGATCACATAGGCAAGATTTATCGTTTGAACAGCTTAAAATATATTATGAAGAAAAAGGATTGAAGCTAAATGATAAATTTGCTTCAAATCTGGAGCTTTTAACCGAAGATGGACACTATAACTATGTGGCGTATCTTCTAGCTGATACAAATGGCACATCAATTAAAGTAGCCAAATATGCAGGAACCGATAAAATAGACCTTATCGAAAACAATGAATACGGTTACTGCTCACTGATAAAAGCTACCCATAAAGTACTTGATAAATTAGATATAGAAAATAAAACAGCTGCTCGTATAACACATAAAGCTAGAGTTGAACAACCGCTTTGGAATAAAGTAGCTCTCAGGGAAGCTGTGATAAATGCCATAGTACATAATGATTATACAACTGAAATTCCTTCAGTATTTGAAATATATAGCGATAGAATAGAGATAACATCAACTGGAGGGGCTTCTACGATTAGAAATATGGAAGACTTTTTTGCAGGCTATTCCAAACCTATAAATAGAGAACTTATGAGAATCTATAAAGACTTGGAACTTGTAGAACATTTAGGTTCAGGACTAGGTAGAATACTTAGAGTGTATGGAAAAGAAAGTTTTATAGTGTCACAAAACTTTATGAAGAATGTGTTTTATTCAGATAGAAGGCTTACTGACCAAGCTACTGACCAAGCTACTGACCAAGCTACTGACCAAGTAGTTTTAGAGTTTTGTACGGAACCAAAAAGTGCAGGCGAAATAATGCAGTTTGTTGGTGTAAGTCATAAAACATATTTTAGAAATAATGTGTTGAAGCCATTGCTAGAAAGTGGACATTTAGAACTAACGACCCCAGATACACCAAAAAGCCCAAATCAAAAATATAAAACTAAAAAGGAAAACAATGTTTAAAAATAAAACACTACTCATCACAGGCGGAACTGGTTCTTTTGGGAATGCAGTTCTAAGAGGTTTTTTAGATACAGAGATAAAAGAGATAAGAATCTTTTCTCGTGATGAGAAAAAGCAAGATGACATGAGAAAGATATATAACAACGATAAGTTGAAATTTTATCTTGGCGATGTTCGTGATGTTAATTCTGTTATTGATGCAGTGCGTGGGGTTGATTTTATCTTTCATGCGGCAGCTTTAAAACAGGTGCCATCGTGTGAGTTTTACCCGATGCAAGCAGTTCAGACAAATGTCATAGGTACTGAAAACGTTTTAAACGCAGCTATAAATGCTAAAGTGAAAAAGGTGATAGTTCTCAGTACGGATAAAGCGGTTTATCCTATCAACGCTATGGGTGTAAGCAAGGCGATGATGGAAAGAGTAGCTGTTGCAAAAAGTAGAAATTTAGATGATAATGAAATTATGATATCTTGTACTAGATATGGGAATGTTATGGCATCGCGTGGTTCTGTTATACCTTTGTTCATAGACCAGATTAGAAATGGTAAGACTATCACTATTACAGACCCTGCCATGACACGGTTTATGATGAGTTTAGATCAAGCAGTAGATTTAGTTCTGTTTGCATTTAAAAATGGTAAAAATGGAGATATCTTTGTCCAAAAAGCACCAGCGGCAACTATTGAGCTTTTGACTACGACATTGGTAAATTTGTTAAATAAGCCAAATCATGAAGTGAAAGTAATTGGAACAAGACATGGTGAAAAACTGTATGAAACACTATTAACAAAAGAAGAGATGGTTCATGCTGTGGATATGGGAGAATATTACCGTATACCAGCTGACACTCGAGATCTTAATTACAATAAATTTATTGATGATGGTGAAACAGTTGTAACGCAAGCACATGAGTACCATTCACATAATACCCATAGACTTGATGAAGGTGAACTTCGACAGATGCTTTTAGAACTGCGAGAGATTGAAGATGATTTGAAAGAGTTTGGAGTTATATCATGAAAGTATTAATAACAGGAAGTAATGGCTTTATAGCCAAGAATCTTTTAGTATCATTAAAACGAAATTCAAATCTAGAGTTTCTTTTATTTGACAAAAATAACTCTGATAAAGAATTAGAAACCTTTGTTAACAATGCGGATTTTATATTTCATCTAGCTGGTGTCAATAGACCAGTTAATAACGAAGAGTTTTATAGTGGAAACACTAATTTGACTCAGTTAATAGTTGATATTCTCCAAAAAAATAACAAAAAAACTCCGATTCTCTTGTCATCGTCGGCGCAAGTCGGAAGTGATAACGATTATGCTAAGAGTAAAGAATTAAGTGAAAGAATAATTGAACAATACTCCAAGGATAATAATAGTCATTGTTTCATTTATCGCTTACCAAATGTATTTGGCAAATGGTCTAAGCCAAACTATAATTCAGTGATAGCTACATGGTGTTATAACATTACAAGAGATATTGAAATACAAGTAAACAATAGAGAATCGGTACTAAACTTGGTCTATATTGGTGATGTTGTACATTCATTTTTGGAACATTTATATGTGAGCCAATCTGATAAATTATTTTATGAAATTTCAAATGTTTATAAAAAAAGTTTAGGTGAGATTGAAGTGTTACTTCATCAATTTAAAGACAGTAGAAGCAATTTGTTGATACCGAATATTGCTAGTGGCTTTGAACGAGTTTTGTATGCGACATATCTAAGCTTTTTACCTTCAGATAAATTTGCTTATAAATTATCTGGTCATGAAGATGCGAGAGGTACTTTTTATGAAATACTAAAAACTTTGGATAGTGGACAATTAGGAATATCAACTACAAAGCCGGGTATTACAAGAGGAAACCATTATCATAATACAAAAAATGAAAAATTCTTAGTAATAAAAGGGAAAGCACTTATAGAATTAAGAGACATTTTTAGTAAAGAGATTATCCAATACAATGTCAATGGAAATGACTTAGAAATTGTAGAAATGATACCTGGATATACACATAACATCACCAATACAGGTGATGAAGAGATGGTGTTATTGATATGGGCGAATGAAAGCTATAACCCTATTGCTCCTGATACAAATTTCATAGAGGTTTAAAATGATAAAAAAATTAAAAGTTATGACGATAGTTGGCACAAGACCAGAAATCATAAGACTATCATCTGTGATAGCAAAGTTAGAGAGTTCACAAGCAATTGAGCATATACTTGTCCACACGGGACAAAATTATGATTATGAACTTAATGAAGTCTTTTTTAAGGATTTCAATTTAAGAAAACCTGATTATTTTTTAGATGCAGCAGGTGGTGGTGCGGCTGAAACTATTGGTAAAATAATTATAGCGATAGACCCTATTTTAGAGAAAGAAAGTCCAGAAGCTGTTCTTATCTTGGGTGACACAAATAGTTGTCTTTGTGCTATCCCTGCAAAAAAAAGACATATTCCTATTTTTCACATGGAAGCAGGAAATAGATGTTTTGATCAAAGAGTACCAGAAGAAACAAACAGAAAGATAGTGGATCATACAAGTGATGTGAATCTTACTTATAGTGATATTGCAAGAGAATATTTACTTAGAGAAGGTTTGCCTGCTGATAGGATTATCAAGACTGGAAGCCCTATGTTTGAAGTTATCAACAGTAAATTGCACGATATCAATAACTCAACTATTTTGGAACAACTATCTTTAGCACCACAAGGCTATTTTGTAGTGTCTGCACATCGTGAAGAGAACATTAGCTCAGATAAAAACTTTTTAGATTTAGTGGATACTCTGAATGCTATTGCTGATATCTATAAATTACCAATCATAGTTTCAACGCATCCACGAACAAGAAATAAAATCGAAGAAAAAGGGGTTGAGTTTAACTCTTTAATATCATTGATGAAACCTATGGGATTTAATGATTATGTAAAACTACAAAAAGATGCCAAAGCAGTTTTGAGTGATAGTGGTACTATTAGTGAAGAATCATCTATTTTAAGATTTCCCGCTTTAAACATAAGAGAAGCGCATGAAAGACCTGAAGCAATGGAAGAAGCAAGCGTTATGATGGTAGGGCTTGAAAAAGAGAGAATTTTGCAAGGTTTAGAAGTATTGGAAACACAACAAAATGATACCTTGAGAAATGTGGCTGATTACAGTATGCCAAATGTATCGGATAAAGTATTGAGAATTATATTGTCTTATACTGACTATGTAAACAAAACCGTGTGGAAAAAGTCATAGAATGAAAGTTTGTCTCATTGTTGATGACTATATGCCGCATAGTATCAAAGTTGCTGCCAAGATGATGCATGAATTGGCTTGTGAATTTATAAGTCAAGGTCATGAAGTAACGGTTATAACTCCATCTCCAGAATTAAATCAAAAAATTGAAATTAGTGTGCTTGATGGTGTAACGGTTTGTCGTTTTAAAAGTGGTGAAATCAAAAATGTTGGTAAGGTCAAACGAGCAATCAATGAGACGTTATTGTCTTATTATGCATGGAGTAGTTTTAAGTCTTATTTGCAAGAGAATAAACACGATATTATCGTTTACTACTCACCTACGATTTTTTGGAGCGGTTTGGTTGAAAAGCTTAAAAAGAGATGGAATGTGCCAAGCTACTTAATATTGCGAGATCTTTTCCCTCAGTGGGCAATTGACCAAAATTTGATTCGTGAAGGTTCGATAATAGAAAAATATTTTCGTTATTTTGAAAAAAGAAACTATGCGGCAGCGGATACTATTGGGTTGATGTCTAAGAAAAATTTAGAGTGGTTTGAAAAAAGCGTTACAGCAAATGCGAAGTTGGAAGTGTTTTACAACTGGGCGGCAAATACACCAGTTGAGTCAAATAACTATTATAAAAAAGCACTTAATATAGAAGATAAAGTTGTTTATTTTTATGGTGGAAATATTGGACATGCACAAGATATGATGAATATTGTTCGGTTAGCTAAGAATATGAGTTCTTATGAAAAAGCTCATTTTGTTTTAGTTGGTGCTGGAGATGAAGTAGATTTAGTAAAAAATGCGATAGATAAAGATAATTTAACTAATATGACACTTCTTCCATCGGTTGGACAAGATGAGTTTAAAAAAATGCTATCTGAGTTTGATATTGGTTTATTTACCCTTCATAAAGATCATAGCACACATAATTTCCCTGGTAAATTGTTAGGTTATATGGTTCAGAGACTTCCAATATTGGGAAGTGTTAATGAAGGAAATGATCTTAAAGAAGTTGTTGAAAGCTACGGGGCTGGATTGATAACGGTTAATGGTGATGATGAGACTTTACTTGCTAATGCAATTAAATTTTTAGATGAAGATGATAGAAAAAGATTTGGAGAAAATGCTCAAGAACTTTTGAAATCAACGTTTTCAGTCGAAGCAGCAGTTGGGCAGATTTTAAATCATCTCAGAAACTAAGACCTTTACAGCCAAACGCAACCAAAGATTTAAACAGGCGCGTTCAAAAATCTTGCCAGTGTCAAAAGTAGATTTTGCGCGGGGCATAAAATCTACGAAATATGTGCGAATGCAATCCCCTAGAAAAATTCAAAAACGCAATTGCTGGTGTATGCATTACCATCGGAGACGATGGTAACGAGGGAAAGAGCAATTGTTTTTTGGAGATGTATAATGCTGCTTTAGCTGCACTTTTTATTGTCAAAAAAATTCAAGCTCCGAAAGAGCATAGGTGGTCAGGTATTGGGAATAACCCATTTTAAGTTTATCTCAATTACAATTAGCAGATTTTGAGATTGGGAGTTAACAATGATTGCGTATAACTCGGTATTTTTAGACAATGTAGATATATTTACGCCCAATGAGTTAAAAGTATTAGAAGAGTTAATCACCAAGGTTTCTTTAGAGAAATTTGTAAGATGAATAAAATAAAGATATTGTAAAAGAGAGAGATTAACCCCAAGCTTTACTCTATTTCAAATAAAGACTTACTGGGGAATTAGGGTGTCATTTTAACGCAAATAGCAAAATTTTTAAATCTAAGTTCAAGAAGCATATCAAATGTTTTAGAAAAATTGATTTTCTGATAAACGGTGTTAGCACCTACTTAGTATAAAAATGCTAAAATAAATAAAAAGGGGAGTAAAAGATGAACATAAAAACAATAATTCAAGCACTCTACTATCTTATAAACAGTAACGAAAAAAGGTATGACAAACTTAGCTTACTAAAGCTTGTGTTTTTTGCGGATAGATATCATATGAGAAAATATGCAAGAAGTATCACAGATGATACTTACTATGCTATGCAGTATGGTCCAGTGGCTTCAAATGTAAAAAATATACTTGACTTTGACTTTTTAAGTGAAGATGAAAAAAACTATATCGAAAAATATTTAGCAAAAGATGGCAAATATTACAACATAAATAACCAATTTGAAACTTTAGAGATGCTTTCAGATACGGACAAAGAAGCACTAGACTTTGCTATAGAAAATTTTGCTCATAATAAAACTTTTGACCTTGTAGATATGACACACAACTACCCAGAATGGAAAAGATTTGAAAAGTCACTAGAAGATGGGCTCAAAAGAGAAAAGATGAATATGGAAGATTTCTTTTTGTCTTCAAAATGTGATAATGACCCATATGATGTCATACCTCAAGAAGTAGTAGAGATGTCAAGAGATTTTTATATGGGAAGATTTTAGTTTGGAAATACCGTCCACTATTCTCGCAAGTTCACACAAAAAAGGGGTCAGGTATTGGGAATAACCAATTTTAGGTTTATCTCAGTTACAATTAGCAGATTTTGAGATTGGGAGTTAACAATGATTGCGTATAACTCGGTATTTTTAGACAATGTAGATATATTTACGCCCAATGAATTAAAAGTATTAGAAGAGTTAAGCACCAAGGTTTCTTTAGAGAAATTTCTTAATAATAAAAGTTATGTCGATAAATTTGGTTTGGATTTTATCCATACATCGGCGCTGATTGAGCGTAACACATATGATAAGTTGGATACTCAAGCTCTTATAGAGTATGGCAGGACAGCAGGTGGTAAAAAATACAGCGATGCGAAGATGATTTTAAATCTTCGTGATGCTTATGAACTGTTTATAACAAATGATTTACCAACCTCCAAACAAACATTGAAAGATTTACATTATATTTTGTTTGCTGAGATGGTTGCACCCAATCAAAGAGCCGTCCCGCGAGATAAAGAAGTAACGATGACAGGATGCAATTATATTCCTCTTGCTACAAAAGAAAAGCTGGATGATGAGTTGAATTATCTGTTTAAAGTGAGTGACACTATTGCCAACCCATACAATAAAGCTTTGTATGTTCACAATAATTTAGCGTATCTTCAATACTTCACCGACTGCAATAAAAGAACAGCGAGGGTGATGTTGAATGTGGTACTTAAAAGTGCTCATCGTATGATATATATCCCAGATGAAGATAGTGTCAAAGAGTATTTAAGATCGATAGTTTCTTACTATGAAACAGGAAGTTATGATTTATTTAAAAAGTATTTTATAAACAGTTATCGAAAAGTTGTGGAGATGATAGAAGAAATTGAACTTTCAAGAGAAAATGAAAAAACTTTGAGAAGAGTATAATGCCACGAGTGTCAAAAGTAGATTTTGTGCGACTGAAGACAGCAGGGTCAGAGGTCAATTTTTAACTTAAAAGTGTGGGATACCCCCTAGATTTAGTAAATAACATAAACACCTATTGACATAAATATTATATTTATGTAATATACTAAATATAATATTTGTTGTAAAAGGTTATAAAATGAAATTAAATGCTGGCGGACTGAGTTCGGTTGTTATTGGTAGAGAAAAAGAACTTATTCAACTTAGTGCTTATGTGTCTTTGGGACAACATATTGCTATTATCGCTCCAAGAAGATATGGAAAAACTACATTAGTCAATGCATTTTTAAACAAGCAAGAAGATGAATATCTTATTTGCAAAATTGATGTATTTGCAGCTTCTACAATTAGAGAATTTTGTGAAATATATATAGACTCTATTTATAAGTTAGACGGGGTCAAAAACTTTGTAAAACATGCCAAAGATAATGTTATGGAAATAATGGGGAAATTCTCTTTGGAATATAGCGATGTTAAAGTTGGGTATGATTTACTCAAAGAGGAAGATGAAAACGAGCTTGTCAGAAAAACATTTGATTTAGCACAAAGCATATCAAACTCCAAAGGGAAAAAACTGATTGCTTTTTTTGATGAGTTTGGAGATTTGGCAAAATTTGGACAAGATTTCATCAAAAAATTACGAAGCTATTTTCAAACGCATTCAAATGTGGTTTATATTTTTGCTGGCAGTCAACAAAGTGTTATGGATGATATTTTTTTGAATTCTGATAATGCATTTTTTAACTTCGCAACACTTATGAGAATAGGAAGATTATCAAATGAATCGATTGAAACTTTTGCAAGTGAACTTATCTTGGGTGAAAAGATTAGCTTTGATGATGAAGCAGTTGCGACTTTGATACAAAGTGTCAATGGTCATCCATTTTATGCTATGAAACTTTTGCAAGAGGGATATATCTGTTTTTTGATGGAAAATAACGGCGAATTTAGTATCTCTGCAAAAAATATCCATCAGGCTATTGAAAAGATTTTATTTGACAATGCTATTTATTTTGAAACTTTATGGCAAAAACTTAACTCCAAAAAACACAAAGGCTCAATAGTAAAAGAACTTGCGATTGAGGGATTTAAGGGGGGAGACAAAGTGAGTTTGTCCTACAAAAGCCAAATGATAAAAGAGCTCAAAGATGATGGTATCATCAATGAAAATAAACAATTTTTTGACCCAATGTTTTTGGAATGGTTGAAATAGTGTCAAGTGCGGTCAAAATTGGGGTCACATATTTACTTTTAAATAAAATTTCCTGTTATTTCTATTCTGTTGTTTCACAGAGAGTTTGGAGTTGCATCTTTTAATATATGGGTTTATTTTTCGGGTATAATTGTTTTAAAATCAGGATAGGTGGATTAGATGCCAACAATCAGATCGATTGGAATTGATGATGGATGTGTATTAGCATTAGAATTTGAAAATGGAGAACATCGATTGTTTGATATGACATACTTGATGGATAAAAAGCCTTTTTGCCGTCTGAAGGATAAATCATTATTTGATTTAGCAAATATTGATTATGGCACTGTTGTATGGCCGGGAAATATTGACATAGCACCAGAAACTTTATATGATAGATCTGTTCCGCAATAAAAAACACACAACGAGGGTCAAATAAGAAAAAAGGTTTAATCATGACTAGAAAAAATAGAGCTGTTTTTGGTGCTAAGTTCGAGCTAAATGATGAGCAATATAAAGTAAAGAGACTAAAACCACTTGAAAACTATTTTGATGGACAAATCACTAAAGAGGTAGCTATAACAAAAGCTATCAAAGATGGGTATTTTGGTACTGAGATCGCTCTGTTTTTAGGAGTGAGTAAAGCCACTGTATCAAAGATGTATCAAACTTATAAACAAAAGGTTAAGCTCTTTGAAAAGTTGCGGGACAAGGGGCTTTTTTGGAGCTATAGTAAAGAGATAAGTTATGATGAATTTGGCGAAAAGTTGCTGATAGAGTATATACTCAAATATGCTGATTTTGATGATATAGCACAATGTGTTGATCTTTTTGGAAAGAGAGCCGTAAAAAGTGTATGGGAAGAGAGACTTGTGAGTGATAAAAGTTTTATCAAGACAAATCTAATGATTGCTCGTGTATTTTTTGGGATGGATGTGGAGAGTGATTATTTCAAGGGGGTGAAAAATGCTAGACTTGAAAAACTTAGATTGCTTGCTGCCTAAGACAAAATCTCTTTTACTGGAGATAGTTGAGAGTTGTGATTTTTTAGACAAGTATGTTTTAGTTGGTGGAAGTGCTTTGACTCTCCATCTATGCCATCGTAAAAGTGAAGATTTGGATTTTTTCACCTTTGAAGATAATTTTGATCTTGGTGAGATTTTTGAGTACATAAAACAATTTTCACAAAAAGAGATACTCAAGAGGTCATGAGTTTGAGGCAAATATTTAAATGTAGTGAAGATATCGTTGAGGGGATTACCTATAAACTTTTTGTAGTCGGATTACTTTATATTGATGATGTTGAAGATGATGACATAACATATTTGCAACCAAAAGAGAAAATCAGTAAACAAAAAATACGAGACTTTTTTGATAGTAGGGTTAAATAGTGATGTCAGAATAAAGAGCCTGTCGTTATTTTATCGCTTAGCGATTTTAAGTCCATGGAAGAGACAGAAGATGTCATTATTAAAAGAAAATATCGTATCAATAATCATACATTTTGAATATTAGTTGTAAAATACGTTCAATAACTACCAATAAAGGATAGATTTTGATAGGTAGAAAGAAAGAAATAGCACTCATAAATAAACTGTGTGATACAAACAATAGCAAATTAGTGGTCGTTCATGGTAGAAGAAGGATAGGGAAAACGTATCTCGTAAACTATATGTTCACCAATAATAGAGATGATTGCATTTTTTTTGAATATACAGGAAGTGATGATCAAGATGCAGATACCCAAAGATTGAATTTTGTAGAGTCAATTTATGATTGGTTCAAACAAGAGCCAACCAAAGAGATAAGCACATGGGCAGAGGCGTTTATATTTTTAAAAAGAGTAATTGAAAATGAAATAGAGCAAAAAAATCATAAAGGCAAAGTGGTACTTTTTATAGATGAAGTTGCTTGGATAGATAAACACAACAAAGCTGGATTTTTAAGTGCATTTGGACATTTTTACAATACCTATTGTCAAAAAAAAGAAAATGTCATCACTATTTTGTGTGGCTCAAATGCTTCATGGATAAAAAATAAAATACTTAAAGATACAAAAGGTCCACTCTATCAAAGAGTTGATTTGGAGATAGCAATGCTCCCTTTTACCCTCAAAGAGACAAAAGAGTATCTTACCAAAGAGAAAAAATTTGAGATAGACAATAAAACAGCTACGGATATTTATATGACACTTGGAGGTGTTGCGAAATACTTGAGCTTTTTGGATTCTTCACTGTCTGTCTCACAAAATATCGATAATCTATTTTTTAATATTGCAGCTCCACTATTTGATGAATATGATTCATTGTTCAAATCTTTGTTTTACGATAAACACGCATTTCATAGACACGTAGTAGATCTCTTATGTGCAAAACAATCTGGATTTACAATTGCAGAACTTGGATTACACATAGATAAAGAGCAAACTGATCCAACCAATAAAAGGCTTAGAAATACTATAAATGAACTCATAGATACAGGATTCATAAAGCCATTAAACAAACTGCACAATAAAACGAAAGAGACAAAATATATCATAAGTGACCCGTTTTGTTTATTTCACTACAAATGGGTAAAAGATCTGAGTAAAAATGATATCGTATCTTTGAAAAATTATTTTACACATATTGTATCTACGCCAAGTTATGTCATATGGTGTGGATTTGCTTTTGAAGCAGTTATGATGATAAATATTGATTTGTATTTAGAACAAAGGGGATTGGCTGCTTTATATAAAAATATCACCTATTGGCAATATAGTGCAAACCCAGATATAGAGGATGATAAAGGGGCTCAAATCGATATAGTGGTAGAATACCAAAACAATATTTACGACATAATAGAGTGCAAATACTATAATGATGAGTTTATTATCTCAAAAGAGTATGCGGATAATTTACGACATAAAATAGCTAAATTTAAAGAACATGCGATAAAACAAAAAAACAGATATGAGCTCAAACTTATAATGCTTACAACGTATGGTACAAAGAAAAACAGTCACTTTAATAGTCTGAATATATCAAGAGACATAACGTTGGAACAACTATTGGATTTTTAAGAAAATGAAGAGTTATAAACCCAATATTTATTGTAAAAGGTTATAAAGTGATAAAAAAAGAAACTAATTTTTTGGCTATTCGTTTACTATACGAATTTTCCAAATGAAAAGTCTAATGTATACAAGGGATTTTCTAAGTAGAACTTAGAGATAATACAATTAATTTTTAACACAAAAGGATATTTAAAATGTTATTACTATTAAAATTAGTGACTATCTTTATAATTAGTTTTATATTTATAAAATTGATCATTCGTTATGCACCTATTTTAGGTCTTGTAGATATTCCCAATCATCGCAGTATCCACACGAAAGTCATCCCAAGGGGCGCGGGTGTCGGGATGATTTTTGCCGTTATATTGTCTGATTTAATTTTTTATAATAGCACTACTTTTTCACACTTATGGACGTTAGTAGGAATTTTCCTTGTATTTATAGTTGGGGTTCTCGATGACCATCGTGATGCTTCACCAAAAGCTAAATTCTTAGTTATTTTTGGTGCAGTAATTTTATTTTATCAGGACAATATCGTAATCGATTCATTGGGAACGATATTTGGCTATTATATTGAACTTGGATGGTTCGCGATCCCCTTTACGATGTTCGCAGTAGCAGGATTTACGAATGCACTCAATTTATCAGACGGGCTTGATGGATTGGCTGGATCTCTTAGCGTAGTTATTTTATCCGCATTGTGCTATATTGGATTTGAAAATAATGATATGTTTATCATCTCATTATCCCTTTCGTTTATCGCTTCAATCCTTGCATTTTTGTGGTTTAATTGGCATCCTGCGAAGATTTTTATGGGTGATAGTGGCTCGCTGACTCTTGGGGTGGTAATTTCCGTTCTTTCGATCAAAGCGCTTGATTATATTCCCCACACCTCCATCCTTTTTATTGCGGCTATCCCTATTATCGATACCCTTATTGTTATGATTCGGCGCAAACGTAGTGGGAAATCAATATTTAGTCCCGATCAAACTCATCTGCATCATGTATTCTTGAGGTTTTTTGATGCTAATGTTAAAAAGACGGTGATTTTGATTGTTATGATGCAACTTTTTTATTCCTTGCTTGGACTTGATTTTATTGATTATGACTATAAGCAACGTTATATTATTATGATTTTTGTCTTAATCCTTGTAATTTTTTATATTATTTTAAATGGAATGCTACAACAGCAAAAGAAAAAAATTAAATAATGGCTAGAATAGTATTTTTGATAACATTAATTTTTTTATCTCTTTATGGCACCTCTAGGTTCGAACCTATTTTTGAAAAAGCTGGGCATGATTTTGGGATTGAACCCTCTTTGTTGGCGCGTATTGCAACGATTGAGAGCAGTATGAATCCTCGTGCGATCAACCAAAATAGAAATGGGACAGTTGATATTGGGCTGATGCAGATCAATTCGATGCATCTTAAGCGTCTTTCTGCGATTGGGGTGACCAAGCAGGCGTTGCTGGATCCTGAGGTAAACATCTACGTTGGGGCATTGCTTCTCAGTTCCCATATACGCAAAAGAGGGTACAATCTCAGTGCAATTGGCTGTTATCATTCCGCTAATCCTGTGTTTAAAAATCAATGGCTGAAACGGTTGGCGATGGCAGAAATACCGACGGGTGATACTGTTTTACAGAAGGGATCTCCCGTAATCGAAGCTTCGGGCGATTCTCGGAGCCGTTTTGTTCAGCAACAATTGACCAAGCGAACCGATGAAAAAATAGCACAGGGAATGAGCCCCAAAAAAGCGTGGCATGAAGCAAAATCGGAAGTTGATCGGCTGATGGGATACACGGGTTAAGCGTGAAAAACAAATTTTAAAAAAGGTGGGTTAGAGTATATGAAGTTTCTAAAAATCATAGCACTGTATATGATGCTTGTTCTCTCCGTTAATGCGGAAGATATAGGGGGCGTGCCGAGTGCGTCAATCGTTCAAGCGATCAAATCGAATCCGAATATTTTGAATTCGCCGCAGGCACAACAAGCGATGCAACAAAAAGGGGTTACCGCAAGCGAAGTGCTCCAAAAAGTAGATCAGGTCTCCAAGCCTACTACAACTTCTCCTACAGCTACTGCTACGGAGCCAAGCAATAAGGTAGACGCTGAAAAAAAGTTGGATGAAAAAAAAGCAGATACGGTTAAAGAAGAGCCTGTAGCTGTTGATGCGGATGTAACACAAATGTATCGTTCTCCTCTTACGGTAGAAAAGACCAATGATTATGCCAAGCGTCTTCTTTCACGCCAGATCAAAGGGCAAGCTTCAGCGCTTCAGCGTTATGGCTTCGAATTTTTCTCCAATAAAAACGGGATGGATCTCTCATCACTTCCTGTTCCTGAGAGCTACCGATTGGTTCCCAAGGATGTTCTATCTGTCATATTGTATGGACCAAAAAGCGATAATATGTCTCTTACTGTCGATAAAGAGGGCAATATTGTCATTCCCTCTTTCGGTCCGCTTCATATAGCAGGATTGAGTTTTGGAGAGGCTAAGAAGACGATTAGTGATGCACTAATGGCAGCGTTCCCCAATGTCGGTGTAACGGTCAATATCACCCAGTTTTCAACGATTCAGGTGACATTAGCAGGAGAAGTGGCTACTCCCGGACTTTATAACGTCAGCTCATTCTCAACCGTGAAAGAGGCATTGATTTCAGCGGGTGGATTGTCTAAAAATGGTTCTATGCGCTCCGTCCTCATCAAAAGAGGGGGAAGGGTTTATAAAGATATTGATTTATATACCATTATCCGAGGCAGTGGACGAAGTGACCCTTTGTTGCAAGCGGGTGATATTATTGTCGTACCTGTGATGGGGAAAAGTGTCGTCATTGATGGAGATGTCAAACGTCCTGCTATTTATGAGGCTAGAAGTAACACGACGATCGGCGAATTGATTTCTCTAGCAGGTGGCTTGAGCGCTGAGGCGAATAAGAATGACATCCGAATTACTCGATATGAAGCACATCAACGAATGAGTGCTCTCAATGTTTCACTAATCGAAGCGAAAAAAATGGTTGCGATGGATCAAGATAGTGTTTATGTGCATGGTCTTGATAAGAGCAATTTACGTGGAATTACCCTGTATGGCAATGTCGTCAAACCGGGATTTTGGCCATTGTCAAAAGAGGGTATGGCATTACGAGACTTTTTCAAACAAGAAATTGCTCAAAATACATTGCGTGGAGTTTTTCTCGAAGATACCTATTTTGATTACGCAATCATTAAACGGATTAAATCCAATCTAAAAGAAGAAATTATCGGTTTTTCATTGGCAAAAGTACTTAATGGAGAAGAAAAAATTTCCCTCTACAGTCGCGATCAACTTTTTATCTTAAATCGTTCGACGGTTACCCCACCCTCGATTGTAAAAATTTCAGGAGAGTGTATCGCACGCCCTGGCGAATACAGATTTTTTGATAAGATGACCTTTGAATCGTTGATGAGTACGGTGGGAACAACGTGTCCTATTGATCGAAAGAAAGTAACGATTGTATCACCTGATCCTGTGGCTATGACACTAAAAGTACGCGTTGTTGATACCATGCAAGAAAAAACAGTACCGCTCAAAGAGTTTGATGATATTCGAACGATTGGATTCTTTACGACCAATCCTATCAAGCAAGCTGTTATTATTGGTGAGGTGTACAAGCCTGAAAATTATCCTATTTCTGAAGTGACAACGCTTAAAGATGTGATCTTAGGTGCAGGTGGATTGACTAAATACGCATTCCTCGATCGTGCGCGTGTCACCCGTACTTTATTAGACGATGGAAAAAAATTTAGCACACAAGATTATTTTATTTCATTGCGTAATCTTAATAGTGATGCAGCAGGGTTTGTATTGAACGATAAAGATGTGATAACTATCTATAATATTGATGAATTGACGATTCGTTCATCGGTTACTATTAATGGTGAAGTCTATAAGCCTGGTTCATTCAAAATTGATGACAATACAACAACACTTAAAGATGTGATTCTGGCAGCGGGTAATCTTACGGATAAGGCAAGTCGAGATAAACTTGAGATTATTCGTTATGTGGTTGTTGATGGTGTTCGTACCCGAAAAGTTCAGACGTTGATGGTAGCACAGGCTATGTCCGATGCGTCTCCACTTCTTACTAATTATGACGAAGTGACTGTTTTTAGGATCCCTAAATGGAATGAGCGTAAAGCGGTAAAAATTATGGGGAAAGTTAAGTATCCAGGAGAATATGCAGTCGAAGATGGGGATCATCTCTCTGATCTTATCCAACGTGCGGGTGGATTTATTGAGGGTGCATATACAAAAGCGGCAGTATTTACACGTGAAGAGCTTAAGCAACGTCAACAAGAAGGTGCGAAGAAACAGATTAAAAGTTTGGAAGATAGAATGTTATTTGCTGCTTCTCAGCCGACTCAAACGGGGCAAAATCCAGCCGATAAAATGCAGACAGTCAATATGATTACGATGCTCAAAGAAGAAGTTGAGAAAACTGTATTTGTTGGGCGTTTGTCGATTCGTCTTGATAATGATTTGCAAAAGTTCCAAGAGAGTAATTCGGACGTAGTGCTCAAAAATGGAGATGCCCTTTATATTCCAGAGAAAGATGAGAGCGTTATCGTTCAAGGAGAAGTTCTTAATCCTAATGCCACGATTTACAACGCATCTTACTCCGTCGATGACTATATTGAAAAATCAGGGGGGATCAAAGAGGGTGCGGATACAAGTAATATTTTTGTTGTCCACAGTAATGGCGATGCAGAGCCTCGTAGTCGTGGGTTCTTTAGTGCTAACGCCTCTGTAGGACCGGGAGATACTGTGATCATCCCTATGAAAATCAATACCGTTAGTGGTATCCAGTTTGCGAAAGACATTACGGCTATTATCTATCAAATGGCGGTATCCGTCGCAGCACTCCATACAATCGGAAGTATTTAATGGAACAAATGCCACATAATACGCAAGCCGTAATCGAAGAAGATGAGATTGATTTACGCGAACTGGCACGGACGATTGGAAAGCACAAGAAAAAGCTGATTGCCTTTACTCTTATCGTGACGTTGTTAAGTGGGGTGTGGACTCTAACGAAGCCCAATATTTATCACTCTCAGGCGGTATTAGTGCCACAAGGGGATTCAGCCTCTTCTTCCATGGGAGGTCTTGGTGCGCTGGCTGGTTTAGCGGGGGTTGATGTTGGTGGTGGAGCAATGACTCCCGATGGTGCGTACCAACTTTATCTCGATGATTATAGCTGGATGCGAACATTTTTGACGCAAACAAAGCTTTTTGAAAAGATGAATCGTGTTGATGCAGATAAGCAGTACCGCTTTGCATTGGGAACAGACGCTTTTTATCGGTTGATGAAACGTTCAGCTAAAAAGTCCTTTGAAGAATTGACTCCCCAAGAGAGGGAAGCAAAACTTTTTCTAGCTTATCAAAAAGTGAAGGGTCAACTGTCTATTGCTGCTGATAAAAAAACTTCAGTAATTACCTTGGGCTATAGTGATCCTGATCCCGTTTTTGCAAAAGAGATAGTAATGCTATTTTTGACCAAAGCATCGAATTCTCTCCGTACTAATGAACTTTCGGATATGGAAAAAAAGATTACTTATTATGACAGAGAGCTACAAAAGACCAATGATCTTGCCCTCAAAACCCAGCTCTCTCAATTGATGTCGGCACTGATTCAGAAAAAAGTTTTAGCCCAAGCGAGTGATTATTATAATGTGAAGATAATGACAGCTCCAAGTGTTGCGTATGAGAAAGATAAAGAGGGACCAAAACGTGGACTAATCGTTGTTGTCTCTTTCGTTACCTCCCTTATTCTCGGAATTTTCGGTATCTTTTTACTTGAGTTTCTCCGAAAAGACAAAGAGGAAGTCTAAATTTAGAATTTCGGGTTAACTTCCCGATTCTTATTTACATTAATCTTCGTATGTTACAATTTCCCAATATTAGAAAAATACACAAGGAATCCCTAATGCTCGTTACCAAAAAAGCTCCTGATTTTACCGCTACTACTGTTCTTGGGAACAACCAAATCGTTGATAACTTCAACTTGTATGAAAACTTAGGGGAAAAAGGGGCTGTCCTTTTCTTTTATCCATTGGATTTTACGTTTGTATGTCCATCGGAACTTATCGCTTTTGATCATCGTTTGGAATCGTTCACTGAACGTGGAATCAATGTTATTGGTGTATCGGTTGATTCACAATTCAGCCACTTCGCATGGAAAAATACACCGGTAAACCAAGGTGGAATTGGACAAGTTCGTTACCCATTGGTAGCTGATTTGAATAAACAAATTTCACGTGATTATGATGTACTACTTGGTGATTCTGTGGCACTTCGCGGATCATTCTTGATCGATGCTGATGGTACCGTTCGTCATGCAGTTGTCAATGATCTTCCATTGGGTCGTAATATCGATGAAATGCTTCGTATGATTGATGCGATGTTGTTTACCAATGAACACGGTGAAGTGTGTCCAGCAGGTTGGGCAAAAGGCGATGCAGGTATGAAAGCTAGCACTGAAGGTGTTGCTGAATATTTGACTGCTCACGCGGAAGCGTTATAATTTTCATCTTCTGCCTCACTTGGGGCAGGATTCTTTCTTCGATAAATTTTTATTAACAACTTAAAATATCTTTTATTAAATTATAAAGTTTCCTCTTATCAATTTTAGTGTAGTATCGAACATTTCATGCTTGGGATTTTCATGGACGCAGAAGAGTTAAAGTGTAATTTTAGGAGACGGTATCTTCTCGCTATTTTGTTGATTGCAATTTTTCCTACTATTGCTTTCTTTATTCTTCATTTAGCTCTTAAGTTCAACGATTCTACTGAGCTTCTTATCAATATTTCAGGGAAGCAACGGATGCTGTCTCAGCGGATTGCGTCACAGTCTCAACAGTATTATGGGTATCTATCGAGTAAAAAAGCTCTAAAAAATTCCAATGGGATTGAATCAGCGCTGTACGCCTCTATAAGAGAGATGGGCGATGCGAATGAGCGTCTTTCCTCGGGAAAATTGGATAATGAAACGACGATTGAGGTTTCAAAAGGGGTTTACTCTGTATATTTTGGTGAGCAACATCTTAAGAATAGGGTAGATACGTATCTAGCTCTTGGTGATGATTTACTTCATGCCAGAACAAAACAAGAAGCGAAAAGACTCTTGCAAGAGTTGATTTATACCTCTGATAAACTTTTACCTGATTTAGATCTTGCTGTTGCGCAGTATCAGCATGAAAGAGATGAATATCTTCTGATACTATATAATTTTGGATTAATAGTATGGCTTTTAACTCTTTTTATGCTCTTGTTTGAGGTTATTTTTATTTTCCAACCTATGGCAAACAAAATACGAGAGCTTTTCCAAAAAGTGGTTTGGAATCGGCAGAATCTACTTCAAGAGATTGATATTAGAACGTTTAACTTGCAACAAGCGAATGAAAAGCTTGCCCATTTGGCATCTCATGATCCTCTTACGGGGTTGAAGAATCGGCTTAATTTGGAAGAAGAACTTGAGAGTTTAATCAATCATTATAAAATACATCATCTTCCGTATGCTGTCGTCATGTTAGACATCGACTGGTTTAAAAAAATAAATGATACCTACGGGCATGATGCGGGAGATTTTGTCCTCTGCGAGCTTGCTAAGATTTTTTCCGAGAATGTTCGCTCACAAGATAGTGTTTATCGCGCAGGAGGTGAAGAATTCGTCATTATTTTTAATCGAATCACGAAAGACAAAGTATTGGATAAATGCGAAAAGATACGTCAAAAGATTCAAGATCACCTGTTTGTCTATAATGAAGAAAGCTTTAAGGTTACTATTAGTTCGGGCGTTTATCATACTGATATTGTTGAAGTTGAAACGATTCAAGAGGGGCTGAAACTTGCTGATAATGCTTTGTATGAAGCCAAACGAACAGGAAGAAATAAAGTGGTTCTCGCTCATGAAGATTCTATGCTGTTAAACTAAAATGAAGATTTACGGAATATAAATTTTATCAATCGCTTCTTGGTACTCTTTTTGTGCATCACTTTCTGCTGTAATCCCACCACCACTTTTATAGATCAAATTGCCGTCTTTGTTTTCGATAAAACGGATTGTCACAGCACTGTAAAGATTTTTTCCGTCAAAATAACCAAACACCCCTGTGAAGTAACCCCGATCATACTCTTCTACTGCTTCGATAATCTCCATCGTCCGTTTCTTGGGTGTTCCGCTGATACTTCCTGCTGGTAATAGTGATCTGAGAATATTTCCGATATTTTCACGCCAGTTTGGGGCGAGTTTTCCACTGATATGAGAGCTTGTTTGGTGGAGCTGTTTGACCCCTGTATCAATGCTACTGATCGTTCGAAATGATTCTACTCGTATCTGCGTTGCCACAATACCTAGATCATTACGTAATAGATCAACAATCATTGTATGTTCGGCTATTTCTTTGGGGTCGGCTAGGAGCGTTTCGATAGCATTGGGAAGTGACGCATCAATTGTCCCTTTCATCGGGTAGGTATGAATGACGTTGTCTTCGATGGTGATAAAAGGCTCGGGGGAGAAACAGACAAATTCATTTTTGATACGGAGTTTATAGGGGGCGTGTGCCATCGTATAAACCTCGTGGAGAGAGTAGGGTGTCTCAATAGGTGTAGGAACGGTAAGATTGAGAAGATAGCTGTTTCCTGCACGTATATGCTCTTGGATGGCTTGGAACTGCACGTGATACGCATCAAAAGAGAGAGGGGTATGGTGAGGTTTGTGGGGAGAGTTAATGTTGGGAATGTCGCTGTGAAAGGCAAATTCGATATCGTGCTTTTTTAATTCACGCAAGGGGGTGCAATGGAGATTCTCCCCTTTAAAATCGGTATAAAAGAAAGTAGGAACACCCTCTTGTATCCACTGCGTGAATTGGTCAAACATTAGGCGATAAGTGCCTTGAGAACTGCCATCCGAATGGAGACACCGTTTTTGACTTGCTCCAATACTTTGCATCGTGGATCATTGAGCATGGCATCATCAATATCGATATTACGATGAACGGGTCCGGGGTGCATGATAATAATATCCCGATCGGCGATGAGCTTTTTGGTGATGCAAAAATCGCTCGCGTAGTCTTTGAGAGAGCCGTACGTTTGGTGGGAGTGACGCTCTGTTTGGGTACGTAAACTCATAATTGCATCGACATTATCGAGAACATCATGGAGATTGTGAGTTGTGGGAAGGGTTGTTGTCGGGAGAAAATGGGGAGGAGCTACAAGGGTGATTTTCATTCCAAAACGTGTGAGTAGTTCAATATTACTGTTCGCCACACGGGAGTTTTTTATATCCCCTACGATGGCGATTCTCTTCCCTTCCACGTTTCCAAAATGTTGTTTCAAGGTAAACAAATCCAAAAGTGCTTGGGTTGGATGAGCGTGAGCACCGTCTCCTGCATTGATAATCGACGCATTGGTATGTTGCGCTAAGATATTGGGAACCCCTGCATGGGCATGACGGACGATCATCGCGTGGGGTCCCATTGCATCAAGATTGGCAGCGGTATCGACGAGACTCTCCCCTTTGGTAGTAGAGCTTTTTTGAACATCGAGATGAACCACTTCGGCACCTAAACGTTTGGCAGCGATTTCAAACGAGCTTTTGGTACGGGTGGAGTTTTCAAAAAAGAGGGTGATAATAATCTTCTCTCGTAAAATCGGATCAAAACGACCGTCGCTAAACAACGCCGCATCGTCTAAAACGGTGTTGATTTGGTCAATCGTAAAATCATCGGTTCGGATTAAATGGCGCATGGGTCTTCCTTATGGTTTGAATTTATTTTATCCAATAGTGCTTGTGCTAACGCTAGCGTATTGTGCCCGATAAAGTAGAGAGGATCAAAATGATTCTTAAAATAGGGGAGGGATGTTTGCATAAAGTTCTTATCTTCGGCACGACAGTTGAATCCAAATTCGTAGGGGATATTGAACTGTTTTAAGGCATTGAGACTTAGTAATGTATCATTAATACATCCCAAACGACAATGAGTCACAAGTAACGTAGTCGCATGAAAGTATTTCGCCAAATCGATCATCATAAGGTCATTATCAACAGGGGTCATCATCCCGCCTGCTCCTTCGATGAGGACGATATCGCAGTACCTTTCAATCTTTTCGAGAGCACGATCAAATTGGCTGCAATCAATCTTTGCTCCCTTATTGGCAACGTAGGGAGCGGCTGGAAGAGCAAAGGAGAGGGTGACAATATCATTTATACGCAGTGCTTTAAGCTCAGGATTGAGATTTTGGGCATGCTTGAGAAGCAAACTTCCATCCGCAGGAAGTCCATTGACTCCTGTCTCAATGGGTTTGTAAACACCGACACGATACCCCATAGCGGTGAGCGCGTCAAGCAACAAGAGAGTACTATAAGTTTTACCAATATCAGTATTGGTGGCAGTGATGAAAATACGTTTGGTCAAGGTAGGCTCTTTTGGCTATAATTATCGAATTGTAGTATAGATTTCGTAAAGATCAAGCAAGAATAAAAGGATAGATATGCGTTTTGAAGAATTTTCCACACAGTTTGTTCAGCAAGTCGGGAAAAAAGAGGGGGCAATTAGCCCTGTGTTGGTTAATTCGGCATCGTTTGGGTATGGAGATAGCGAGACAGGAGAAGGGATTTTCGATGGATTGGTGAAAAAACCGCTCTATTCTCGTATGGGAAATCCAACATCGGGACAGTTGGAGGGGATTTTGGCAGCTATGGACGGGGGAATCGGTGCGATTGCTGCTTCTTCGGGGATGGGGGCAACGGCAATGGCAACGCTGAGCCTTCTCAAAGCAGGGGATGAGATCATCAGTGTTGGCGGATTGTTTGGCGGAACGTATTCTTATTTTTCGGAAACATTGACTCGTTTTGGAATTACGACCCGATTTTTCGATGTGGATGAACTCACGGCGATAAAAGCGGCTATTACCGATCAAACCAAAATACTTTTTTTGGAGAGTGTTGGAAATCCAAATATGCGGCTTCCCGATATTCAAGCCATAGCAGATATTGCTAATGGGGATAATCTTGTGTTGATGGTGGATAATACGTGTACCCCATTGAGTATTAAACCGCTTGATTTGGGTGCGGATATTGTCGTTTATTCTACGACGAAGATCATTACGGGGAATGCTTCTGCTCTTGGTGGAGCCGTTGTTTTTCGTCCCATAAAAGAGGGTGAAGATAAATTTAAAACCCAGCGTTACAGTGAACTCCATCCGTTTATCAAAAAAATGGGGGCAATGGCACTCATAGCGAATGCCAAAAAGAGAGCATTACGGGATTTCGGGATGTCAGCGAATGCTTTTGGAAGCTATCTGACGATGTTGGGTCTGGAAACATTGCCGTTACGGATGGATCGTATCGTCTCCAGTGTGGAAAAAATTGTCCTTGCTTTGGATGCCGCAGGCTTTTGTATCAATCACCCTTCATTACTAGAACATCCTCACCATGAGCGTTATAAAGAACAATTTTCTCAAGGGTGCGGAACTCTGTTCACTCTTGATATGGGGAGTAAAGAGGCGGCATTTGCTTTTCTCAACCGTTCAAAGCTGATCACGATTACCGCGAATATTGGAGATTCACGAACGTTGGGACTGCATATGGGATCGACGATTTATCGTGATTTCGATGCGCCGACGCGAGAATTTTTAGGGGTTACCGAAGGGTTGGTTCGTATCTCTGTAGGGCTTGAGAATCCTGAAGATATTATCAGTGATTTTATGAGTGCACGAGGTTAATTGTATGAAAAAACTCCCCATTGGCATATCGACACTCAAAGAGATTATAGAAGAAAATTATCTCTATGTGGATAAAACAAAAATAGCCCTTGATTTGATAGAAAGTGGTAAATACTATTTTCTAAGCCGTCCTAGACGATTCGGTAAATCCCTTTTTCTTGATACTCTTAGAACTATTTTTGATGGTGAAAAGGAGATTTTTGAAGGGCTTCATATTTATGATAAATGGGATTTTAAGAAATATCCTGTAATACATATAAGCTTTGCAGCAGGGGATCTTAAAAGTAAAGAACAGTTGTATGACAAATGGGAGGAAATACTTCAATACAATGAGGAAATCTTAGAGATTAGCTGTAATACTACTGTTTATGATCGACGCTTTTTTTCAAAACTTATGCGAGAAGCCTATAAAAAATACGGACAAAAAGTAGTCATTCTTATCGATGAATATGATAAACCCATCCTTGATAATATTGAAAATACCGAAGTTGCCCGTGAAGCACGAGAGATTTTAAAAGATTTTTACAGTGTCATAAAAGGCTCTGATGAATATCTCAAGTTTGTTTTTATTACAGGGGTCTCTAAATTTTCAAAAGTCTCTTTGTTTAGTGGACTCAATAACATCAACGATATTACCCTTGACAGTAACTACTCGACTATCTGTGGTTATACCCAAAACGATGTGGAAACCGTATTCGCAGAACACTTAAAAGGGCAAGATTTCGAAAAAATAAAACATTGGTACAATGGATATAAATGGCTGGGAGAGGGGGTTTATAACCCATTTGATATTCTCCTCTTTATCCAAAAAAATTATGAATATCGAAATTACTGGTTTAGCACCGCAACCCCCACCTTTCTCCTTAAACTAATCGAAAAAAATAACTATTTTCTCCCCGATTTGGAAAATATTGTCAAAGATGAAAGGATGTTGAACAGTTTCGATGTGGATTATATTGAACTCGAAACGCTGATGTGGCAGACGGGATATTTGACGATTGATCGGACGGAAACGATATTAGATACTATTTCTTATTATTTGACGATTCCCAACAAAGAGGTTCGAAGTTTACTCCTAGGAAGTGTGGCAGATTTTATGTCTAAAATTCAAAGCTCTACCGCGATAACTAACGGTATTTTAATGGCACTTATTAAAGCTGATTTCCCCTCTTTTGAGAAATATATACACTCTCTTTTTGCAGCTATTCCGTACAACCTTTTTACCAAAAATAAATTGTACGAATATGAGGGGTATTATGTTTCTGTTTTTTATGCGTATATGAAAGCCTTTGGGTTAGAAGTGATCGGGGAAGATGTGACCAATAAGGGGCGTATTGATTTGACAATCAAACTTCCTCAAGCACTTTATATTATTGAATTCAAAGTTGATGGGAGTTCTGCCCTAGAACAGATCAAAGCAAAAAAGTATTATGAAAAATATCTTTCTCTCAATCTTCCGCTTTATCTTGTGGGGATTGAGTTTGACAAAGCCGATCGCAATGTAAGTTTGGTAGAGTGGGAGAAATTAATTTAATCTTTGTTAGAGTATTTTTTTAAAATTAGGGATTATTTTGAGTACAAAAACAAAACATAGCCTTGAGTCCTCTTTGGATCTTCGAGAGCCAAAAAAACATCATGTCTATTTACTAAACGACGATTACACCTCGATGGATTTTGTGATCGATATTTTGATCGGTATTTTTCACAAAGATTACGCCCAAGCCCATCAAACTATGATGCAGATTCATCAAGGGGGGCGTGGATTGTGTGGAACCTATTCGTATGAGATTGCTGAAACCAAGATTCATCAAGTGGGGTCTCTCTCACGAGAAAGTGGGTTTCCGTTAAAAGCGATTATGGAGGAAGCATCATGATAAGTGAAGAACTCAATGATATTTTCCAAAAAGCCGTTACCTTAGCACGCCATCAACGTCACGAGTATCTTACAATTGAACATATTATGCTCTCCCTTCTCAACTCTCCTGATGGGATAGCAATACTCCAGTCGTGTGGGGCGGAGGTAGAGGTTATTCGTGAAGCATTGGGAAATTATCTAATGCACTCTCTTGAACCACTTCCCCAAGAGCTTAATCAAGAACCTTACGAGACGGTTGCTTTGTCGCGGTTGATTGATGGGATGATGCTCCATGTTAAAAGTGCCCAAAAACAGCATGCCGATGTGGGGGATTTTATTGCCGCTGTATATGAGGAACACCACACTTATGCGTGTAGGTTGCTTGAAGAACATGGGATTAGTCGTGTGGATATACTTGAAGCAATTTCCCACAAAGATAGTGAATCGCCAGCGCAAAGTCAAGAGGCTGAGAGGGCATTGGAAAAATACGCTATCAATCTGATCGACCAAGCCAAAAAAGGGACAATTGATCCCGTTATCGGACGAGTCAATGAGATCGAGCGTGCTATCCAAACTCTTTGTCGTCGTAAGAAAAACAACCCCTTGCTGATCGGTGAACCTGGGGTGGGTAAAACAGCGATTGCGGAGGGGTTGGCGTTGCGGATTGTTGCAGGAGATGTTCCGAAATTACTAGAGAATGCGCAACTTTTTGCCCTTGATTTGGGGGCGATGTTGGCAGGGACGAAATATCGTGGTGATTTTGAAAAACGGCTCAAAGCGGTGATCGATGAAGTGCAAGCTCACCCCAATGCGATTTTATTTATCGATGAAATCCATACCATCGTGGGGGCAGGTGCGGTAGGGGGCGGAAGTATGGATGCTTCCAATCAGCTCAAACCCGCTTTAGCTTCGGGGAGCCTCAAATGTATGGGGGCAACAACGCACGCCGAATATCGGACGGTATTTGAAACAGACAGAGCGTTAAGCCGTCGTTTTGCTCGTATTGACGTGGGGGAACCCTCCCAAGAGGAGAGTTTTTTAATCCTCAAAGGGTTACGAGAGCGGTATGAGAAACATCATGGAGTCAAATACACCGATAAAACGTTGCGCAGTGCCGTCGAACTCTCCAAAAAATTTATTACGGATCGATTTTTACCCGATGTGGCGATTGATCTTATCGACGAAGCGGGGGCATCCTTTCATCTTCACCACCATAAGCGTACCACCGTTACGCCAAATGATATAGAGAGTATTATTGCGAAAATGACGGGGGTTCCTCTCTCTAAAATCAGCGGTGATGATCGCGAAAAACTCTCAGGGTTAGAAGAGGAGTTAAAATCTCTTGTTATTGGACAAGATAGCGCCGTTGAAAAAGTTGTTCGTGCCATCAAACGCTCTTTTGCAGGATTAAGTGCGCCGCATAAACCTATTGCGTCGTTCTTGTTTTCAGGTCCTACTGGGGTTGGGAAAACAGAGCTTGCTAAATCCCTTGCCGAGTCTATGGGGATACACTTCGAGCGATTTGATATGTCCGAGTATATGGAAAAACACGCCCTTAGCCGTCTTATCGGTGCCCCTCCAGGGTATGTAGGGTTTGAGCAGGGGGGACTTCTTAGTGAGTGCATCAGAAAGCACCCTTATACGGTATTATTGCTCGATGAGATCGAAAAAGCACACCCCGATTTGGTCAATATATTACTTCAGGTGATGGACAACGCAACACTCACTGACAACAATGGATACAAAGCCAACTTTACCAATGTCATCCTTATTATGACTTCCAATATCGGTGCCAGTGAACGAACAGTAATGGGGTTCAATGCCGACAGTTCGATTTCACGAAATGAAGCGTTAAAATCATTTTTTACTCCTGAATTTCGCAACCGTCTTGATGCCGTCGTTGAGTTTGGGGCATTGCCGATGGAGGTGGTTGAGAAGATTGTTGATAAATTTATGGACGAACTCAATAGTCAGCTAAAAGCTAAAAAAGTCTCTGTGACCCTCACCGAAAAAGCAAAAGGGTATTTAGCACGGATGGGCTACGATAAAGAGATGGGGGCACGACCTCTGGGACGTGTTATCCAAGAGAGGATTAAAGACCCATTGGTGGATGAGGTATTGTTAGGCAAACTGATAAACGGTGGAAACGTAGCGGTTGATTATACCGATACCCTTGTGTTTGAGTACACGTAACAAATGATCCCACGTCTCTCTCACAACCTCTCTTTTCCCTCTCCCCAAAGTGCTTCTCCTGAGGGGATTGTGGCGTACGGGGGCGATTTAAGCCCCTCTCGTATTATGTTGGCGTATCGAAACGGTATTTTTCCGTGGTACAGTGCGGGTGATCCGATATTGTGGTGGTCTCCCAATCCCCGTCTTATTTTGGAATTGGATGATTTTAAACTTCATAAATCTCTACGCAAAAAAATTCCCCATTTCGAGATCCGTTTTGATAGCGCATTCTCAGAGGTGATTCGTGCCTGTGCTCAAATCCCACGACGCAAACAAGCAGGAAGTTGGATTGTTCCTGAAATGATCGAAGCCTACGAAACACTTCACGCTCTTGGATATGCCCATAGTGTTGAAGCGTATCAAGAGGGTGAACTCGTCGGAGGATTATACGGGGTGAGTGTTGGAACAGTGTTTTGTGGGGAGTCGATGTTTGCAAAAGTTTCCGATGGCTCCAAGGTTGCTTTTGCTGTGTTGGTCGATCATTTGAGAGAATGGGGATATGCGTTTATCGATTGTCAGGTTCCGACGGTTCATTTGAAAAGTTTGGGAGCCATCGAAGTTTCGAGAGATGTTTTTTTGGAGAAACTAGTTGTATGTGTGGGCTAATTGATGGTAAAAACTTTAAGCTCTATTATCTTATACTTATTTTTAATTCTAAAATATAAAAGAGGTCACAATGAAAAAGATACTTATCAGTATAGTAGCAGTAGCAGCACTAGCCACTGCAGGTTTTGCAACCGTTAATAATCAAACGGGGTGTGGTTTGGGTTCACAAATCATTCATGATGACAGTTCAGCTGTGATGTTGGCACTTCAAGCAACGACAAATGGTACCTCTGGTAATCAAACTTTTGGTGTTACATCGGGGACATCAGGGTGTAAAAAATCAAGATTAGTAATTAATGAGCGTGCAGCAGAGTTTGTTGCTTCGAATATGGATCAGCTCTCTCGCGAGATTGCGATTGGTCAAGGCGAAAGTGTTTCAACATTGGCAGAGCTTTTGAATGTTGAAAATAAAGCAGAATTTGCATCCGCACTTCAAGCGAATTATAATGCTATTTATAGCACTGAAAAAGCGGATATGGCGACTGTTTTGGATAACGTTTCTACCATTGCAGGCTAAATATTTTTTCAGGACGTCTTTTGTACGTTCTGAACACTTTTAAGGTTTCTTTTGCCCTTCTTCTTTTTACTGTGTGCAATGAGTTTAGCTGTTTATGCAGCATCGACGGATAAACTGATTGCACAGGCTCACTCTCTTAACCTTTCCCAAAGTCGTTATTGGCATCTTTTGATGCACGCTCCCCATAATGAAAGTGAAATTGATGATGATGCTTTTTTCTTGACATCGGATGGGAAGAATAATCTTAGCCGTGAATTAGATGCAACGATTCGGAGGCTGAATGAAGATAGTAATCGCAGTAATGAAAGTGCTTTTTGCCGTTTTCCAGCTCGTCGTGCTTGGTTGGAAAGTGAGCTTAATACAACGTTTGGTGAAGGAAATTGTACCGAATATGACGCTCTTTTAGAGAAAATGGATCCTCAAAAAGTGACCCTTGTTTTCCCCAGTGCTCACATTAACTCCCCTGCATCAATGTTTGGACATACGTTTTTACGCATTGATTCGTCGATGGAGAGCAAGTTGATGTCGTACGCGATCAATTATGCTGCACAAACGGATGAGACGAATGGGATGTCGTTCGCCTATAAAGGGCTTTTTGGCGGGTATAGTGGATTTTATTCGATGCTCCCCTATTATGAAAAGCTCAAAGAGTACCGTGACAGCGAATCACGTGATGTATGGGAATATGATCTCAATTTTACCCATGATGAAGTAATGGCGATGGTGCGTCATATCTGGGAGTTGCAAGGGATACAGTCTTGGTACTATTTTCTCGATGAAAATTGCTCCTACAATATGTTATGGCTTGCTGAAGTTGCCCGAGAGAGTATCCATTTAAGAGACCATTTTACCTATTATGTTAGCCCTCCTGAAACGGTGAGGGCGTTTGAAGAAGAGGGTCTAGTGGGTGAAAAACACTATCGTCCCTCGAAACGGACGAAGCTTTTGGCGTACGAAAAGCAGTTAACTCCTCTCGCAATTACAAGAACAAAAGCCTTAGCTTCAGGGGAACACTTTTTTCTTGATGATAACGTAAGTGCGCAACAAAAGCAGTATAGTTTAGAGGCAGCTGCGGAGCTGGTCGAATACGATTACATTCAAGGAAAATTGCCCAAAGATGCTTATGCCCTCCGCTATCATGAGCTTCTGCGTCAAAGAGCTTCGTTGGGGCAAGGGGAACCACTTGTTATTGATTCAAAATCCAATCCCGACACTGCCCATCATGCTGCTCGGTTTGAGTTGGCGAAAGGGTGGTATGCGAATCGTTCCCCGTATTTGATTGGTTGGCGACCTGCATTTCATGATTTGAGTGAAGACGATACAGGGCAACTAAGTGGTGCACAAATCGAATTTCTTGATACCCTGATTGGAATTGAGAATGGGAGAGTGAGCCTTGAGAAACTAACCATACTCTCTCTTTCGTCTATCACCCCTGTGAGTCAATTCTTTAAACCTTTTTCATGGCGTATGAAGGCGGGGTGGAACAGAGAATATGGAGAGGATCAATTAAGCTTTGTAACCCGTATCGGTGCTGGAAGTGCCATAGGAAATGAAAAATGGTATGGGTATGTGCTCACTGAACCAGAAGTGCGCGCAGGTTTTAACAGTGATATAGGAATCGGATTGAGTGTAGGAGGGGCTGTTAATTGGGGAAATCGGATGAAGACGCTCATTGAAATGGGTGATATTGTGTACGTTGATGCCCCACATCGGATACATGGGATATTTTCCCATCAATGGCAAGTTAATTCTTCCGTCAGTTTTTTTGGTACACTGGAAATGAATCACCAACATATCAATGATGATCGGATGAGAGTTGGTGTGCATCTCTATTTTTAACCATTTTTTGGCATAATCACCGAACTTTAATGCTTTGGAGCTAAAATAATGTATATTCCTGCCGCACGCTTCTCCTTATGGGCTGATTTTATCGAACGTACTTTTCTGGATGAGGGGTTTAAAAAACTCGTAGCTCAGGGGATCATTAATGGTGCCACCTCCAATCCTGCTATTTTTAAAAATGCGATTCTCACGTCTAGCGCATATAAAGAGCAACTGTCAACGCTCACTCATCTCTCCCCCAAAGAGAAATATGAAGCCGTAGCCATTTTCGATATCCAAAAAGCAGCGGATATTCTGCGTCCTTTATACGATGTGGGAGATGATGGCTATGTGAGCATTGAAGTTGATCCGTTTTTGTGTGACGATACAGAGGCAACGATACAGGAAGGGATACGTCTTTTTGAAACGATTAATCGCCCTAATGTTATGATTAAAATTCCTGCCACTCAAGCAGGATACTGTGCGATGGAATCATTGGCTTCTCGCGGTATTCCCATTAATGCTACATTGGTTTTCTCCTGTGAGCAAGCGCAACAGTGTGCGAATGCTTTTATGAATGCTTCCAAAAATAGTGAACCCGTTGATACGGTAATTAGCGTTTTTGTTAGTCGCATTGATCGTGCTATTGATGAACAATTGCAATTGGAGGGTGTTGAATCAGGGTTGATGGGGATTATGAACGCAGCAGAAATCTATAGCCAAGTAGAAGCACAGCATATTCCGAAATGTCGCGTCCTTTTCGCCAGTACGGGAGTGAAAGGGGATAGTTTAAGAGCATCTTATTATATTGACGAGTTGCTTGCTGCTAATAGTATCAATACAGCGCCTATTGCAACAATTGACGCATATATTATGGGTGGAGATAAAACGATTAAGCTCCCACTCTCAAGTGAAAAAATTGCACTTCATAAACAACACGTAAAAGAGGCTGGAATCAATATGGATCGGGTGATTGAAGCGCAAATAGACGAGGGACTGGAAGCGTTTAAAAGCGCTTTTAATGAAATTTTAACGGCATTGGAGTAAAACATCATGAAAATGGATCAAAACGAATTAGAAAATCTAAATTTTGATATTTTAAAAAAAATACGGGGTTATTTACGTCGTATGATTGATGCAGGGGGCAGCGATCTTCATGTCAAAGCCAATGCAGTCGTCAGAGCTCGTATTAATGGGGAAATCATACCCCTGTCTGGAGAAATATTTTCTAAGGATGAAGCTCTTATTTTTGCAAAAGAGCTTTTACGTACTCGCTTCAATGAATTAGTAGAAAAAAAAGAACTCGATTTAGTCTACCCATTCGATGAAGCCACCCGTTTTCGGATCAATATTTTTTTTCAAATGGAGGGAATATCGGCAGTATTTCGTCTTATTCCTGTTAAGATTTTGACCATAGATGAACTTAATCTCCCTCAAGTTGTCCATACATTTGCCCAAATGGAGCGCGGATTGGTGTTGGTTACTGGGGTAACAGGAAGTGGTAAGTCAACGACCCTTGCGGCTATTATGCATGAGATTAATCTAACCAAACGTAAGCATATTATTACAATTGAAGATCCGATTGAGTTTGTTCATAAAGACCGTAGGTGTATTATTAATCAACGAAGTGTTGGACAAGATACAAAGAGCTTCGGAAATGCCCTCCGTGCCGCGTTGCGTGAAGATCCTGATATTATTCTTGTTGGGGAAATGCGGGATATGGAGACGATCGAGATTGCTCTTCACGCCGCCGATACAGGACACTTGGTTTTCTCTACTCTCCATACATTGGACGCAAAAGAGACAGTGAACCGTATTGTATCGGTCTTCCCCTCAGTGGAGCAAAATCGTGTCCGTATGACGGTTGCATCGGTTCTAAAAGGGGTTATCTCTCAACGCCTTGTTCCTACAGTAGACGGAAAACGGACGGCGGCGTTAGAAGTACTGGTTCGTACCGCACGTATTGAACAGCTGATTGCTGAAAACCGCGATGCTGAGATTCCCGATACGATTGCAGAGGGAAAAGAACTTTATGGATCACAGACATTTGATCAGGGAATTTTGGATTTATATCTTTCAGGACGTATTAGCCGTGATGACGCTCTAGGCTATGCAACATCTCCATCAGATTTGAAACTTAAAATGAATGGAATGGCAGAAAGTATGGATAAAAATGATTTTGGAAAAGAAGAGGTTAAGCGAGAATTTCATGAAGATGAGATTATTGGCTTAAAAGGGTAAAGGCTGTTTTTAGGCTGTTTTAAGTATAATTCACCTCATTTTATTTTAAGGACATTAATATGTTAGAAGGCATTGTAAGAGAGAGTATTGGCAAACCGATAACAAAAGCGTTTCGCCGTGATGGTTATCTTATTGCTAACATCTACGGAAAAGGGATTGCAAATATTCACGCTGCGTTCAAAATGAACGATTTTATCCGTACGGTGCGTAATAAAGAAACAGTAGCATTTCCTGTAAGTGTAGCAGGTCAAGAATTGAACGTTGTTGTTCAAGGGTATGAGTCTCATCCTGTTTCTGGTAATTTGTTGCACGTTGATTTGATGATTGCGCAAACTGGTCTTGTAGCACATTATCATATTCCTGTTAAAACTGTAGGGACTCCTATCGGTATGAAAAACAAAGGGATGTTATTCGTTGCAAAAAAACGCCTTCGCGTTAAAGCAGCAATCGAAAATATTCCTAATTTCATCGAAATCAATGTAGCTCCTCTTGATTTGGGTGATTCAGTATTGCTTCGTGATGTAGCACGTATTGATAATGTTACTTTTACCGATGCGGATCGCGTATCTGTTTTGAGTATCATCAAAGCGAAATAATTATGCTAATCGTCGGACTGGGCAATCCCGGCTCGGCATACGCAACAACACGCCATAATATTGGATTCATGGTGATCGATGAGTTATGTCGTCGTCGTAGTGTGGTCAATGTTTCAAAGAGCTCATTTGATGGTGAGTTGTTTAAAATGGGGATCCATTTCCTTCTCAAGCCCCTTACTTTTATGAACCTCTCTGGAAAATCGATTTTAGCTGTCAAAAATTTCTATAAAATTGATGATGTCATTGTTGTTCATGATGACCTTGATCTCCCCTTTGGAGCGTTGCGCTTTAAAAAAGGGGGTGGGCATGGTGGTCACAATGGTTTAAAATCCACCGATTCTGCTATTTCCCCTGAATATACGCGTGTCCGTATGGGCATTGGTAAACCTGAACACAAATCGCAAGTTGCCGATTATGTCCTTCACTCTTTTTCACCTGATGAACAACTACATTTAAAAGAGTGGATTGGTAAAGCTGCGGATGCGGTGGAAATGTTGCTTACCTCCCCTTGCAGTGAGGTCTCTTCTAAGTGTTCGCTGAAGGGGTTGGCGTTTTAGTAAAAACCTTTGTATTCGGTAGGTGATTATGCTTTTCTTTAAAACAATCTCTTTTCTTTATCTTCGTTATTGTATTATTATTTTGATTGCACTGACGGGATTTATGTTGGGCTTTGATCTGATGGATAGCCTTGCTAAGCTCCCAAAATCGGCGAATCTTGCATTATTATACGTTAGCTATCGTTGGTTGTATGCGTTGGATATGATGCTTCCTATTTCGGTTGTTTTTGCTTTTATTATCACGATGGTGGAGCTTGTACGCTCGAATGCTTTGACGGCGTATTATGCCCTTGGGTATTCGAGGTTAAAAGTATTAGCTCCCTTTCTTGTAACAACGGTGATTGTACTGATGATCTATATAGGCGCTCATGCAACGTCGTTTGCCCGTGCCAATGAGTATTCTGATAATCTGCGCGAATCGTCACAGCTGTTGATTCCAACGAACAATCTCTTTTTTACCCATGAGGGGAATTATATTTTCTTTGGAACTCTTAACCCCATCACTCAAACAGCGCAAACGATACGTATTTTTACTTTTAAGAATGGGAAGCTTCATGAAGCGTTGAGTGCTGATGAAGCTTATTATAAAGATCACTATTGGGTTATTCAAAAGGCTCATTTGATACGACCTCCTGAGGTATTAAATTTACGGGGAAGGGGAGTTGAGACGGAAGATGTCAATGAAATACGCGTTCTCCATGATTTCAGACCCAAAATACTCGATCAAATTTATGAGGGAAAAGTGAATTATACGATACTTGATGCAGTGGATGCAATGAGATTGTTAAATGCACAAAACATTGATCTCTCAAAAATTAAAAGTTCATTGTATCGGACATTGATTACGCCGTGGTTTGCTTTAATACTGATTGTTCTTATTTATGGGCGTGTTCCTATCGGTTCTCGTTTTGCAAATCTTTCGCTTTACAGTTTTGGTGCCATATTAACGACACTATTGGTATGGGGGTTGCTGTTTATGAGTGGTGAACTCTCCAATAATAAAACGCTTTCCCCTGAAGTGGGAATTGTTATGCCTATCGTGCTGTTGGCAATTTTTACCATCTTGAATCTAAGCAGATTTAAGATAAAATCTTTTTTAAATTTATCCCAAAAAAAGGCTAATGTGTGATCCCTTTTCAATCTTTGGCAGACACCTACTCCACCCCTTTGTATCTTTATGATTTTGATGCGATGAAAGAACAATTTGATACGTTAAAAGAAGCATTTCGTGGACGTAAATCGATCCTCGCGTATGCGGTCAAAGCAAATTCGAATCTTAGTGTTATTAAACATTTTGCATCATTAGGCTCTGGGGCGGATTGTGTCTCGATTGGTGAAGTGCGACGTGCATTGATGGCGGGAGTCCCCTCTTACAAAGTTATTTTTAGCGGTGTAGGCAAGAGAGATGATGAGATACGTGAAGCGTTAATCAGCGATATTCTTTATATTAATGTCGAGAGTGAAGCAGAGTTGGGGCGTGTTGAAATAATTGCCCAAGAAATCGGCAAGCAAGCACGTATTAGTATTCGTGTAAATCCGAATATTGATCCACAAACGCATCCGTATATTTCTACTGGGTTGCACGATAATAAATTTGGAGTAGAGATCAATGCGGCGAAGCGGATGTATATCCGTGCGAAAAATTCACCTCATTTGGATCCTGTAGGTATCCATTTTCACATCGGCTCACAGCTTACGGCATTGGAACCGATTTATGAAGCAGCGGTCATTGTAGCGGATTTGATGCGCTCCCTTTCGGCTATTGATATTAATCTTAAGTTCTTTGATGTTGGGGGAGGTTTGGGAGTTCAGTATGATGATGAAACGACGATTACACCATACGACTATTCCCAAGCAATTTTAGGGGCGCTCAAAGGGTTAGATGTGACGATCATTTGCGAACCAGGGCGTTTTTTGACAGCGAATGCAGGTTATTTCTTGACCAAAGTGTTGTATGAGAAAATAAATGGTTCAAAGCGATTTGTTGTTGTCGATGGGGCTATGAATGATCTTCTCCGTCCAAGTCTGTATAAAGCGTACCACCGTGTCGAAGCATTGAAAAATGAGGGTGAATGCACACCTGCTGATATTGTAGGTCCTGTATGTGAGAGTGGTGATTTCTTGGCAAAAGAGTATCCGTTACCGATGATGGAGCATAATGATTTGCTCATCGTCCATAGTGCAGGGGCGTATGGTTTTGGGATGGGAAGCAACTACAATACGAGGGGACGTTCCGCTGAGGTTGCGTTTGAAAACGGTGAAGCACGTCTGATTCGTACGCGTGAAACATTTGAAGATGTTATTGCATTAGAGCGTGAGTATCTGTAATGTTTTTTATTGATGTGCAGGGGACATTGATCGATGATACAACGAAACTTCCGTTAAACGGTGCCGTTGACTTTATTGATTATTTAAATCAATCAACTATCCCCTATATGGTCATTACGAACAGTACCAAGTACCGCAGTGAAGAATTTTTAGCCTATTTGAATGGGATTGGATTGAATATTCCCGCTACTCATTATTTGGATCCGTTGATGGTTTTGGAGAATCATATAGCACACGACAAAAAAATAGCGGCGTATGGTTCAGACGAGTTCTTGAATGTTCTGGAATCAATGGGGTATACCCTCGATTTTAATAATCCTGATGTTGTGTTGGTTGCGATAAAAGAAAATTTCAGTCACGATGAGTACGCGCAGATGATCGAATTTCTCCTTGGTGGGGCAGAACTTATTGGAATGCACGAAACTTCTTTGTATGCCAAAAATTCTAAACGCTATCCAGGGGTAGGGGCGATTATGAAGATGCTCGCATTTGCCACTTCAATACCCTATTCAGTGGTTGGAAAACCAAGCAGCACTTTTTTTGAGACAGCATTAGAGTTGCTGACGAATCAAAAAGCAGGGGCACAATTTAGTGATGTAACGATTATCAGTGATGATGTGACGGGAGATTTACTTCCTGCACAAAATTTGGGGATGCGAGGGGTATTTGTTCTAAGTGGAAAATATCGTACTGCAGAAGAGATCGTGCCACAGCTATGTGTGAAGCCTGATGCAATTTATCCAGATATGAAAGCAGTATTGGAGGAGTTATGGAAACATTAGAAGAGTGCAGAATTGCTATTGATGCGTTGGATAATGAAGTCTTAGCCCTTCTCAATCGTCGAATGGAAGTCGTTCAACGAGTAGGGGAGATTAAGCATGCAACGAAAGGGGCAATTTATCGTCCTGAGCGGGAAAAAGCAATACTTGATCGTTTAAGCCAATTGAGTGAAATATCGGCTGGTTTACTTAATCGTAGTGCAATTGAAGCCGTTTTTTTGGAAATATTTGCCGTTGCACGAAATCTGGAACTTCCTGAAAAAATTGCTTATTTAGGGCCTGAGGGGAGTTTTACCCATCAAGCGGCGGAGTCTCGTTTTGGGGCAATGAGTGATTATCTCTCTCTGGGCTCTATTGAAGCGGTTTTCAAAACACTCGAAGCTGGTCGTGCGAAGTTTGGGGTTGTTCCTATCGAAAACAGTCGTGATGGTGTTGTAGGCGAAACTCTTGATCTATTGGGAAAAAGCAGTGTAAAAATTGTTGCAGAACTTTATATGCCTATTCACATGGCATTTGCGACAAAAGCGGAAAAGTTGCATCACATTACTAAGATTTATTCCAAAGACAAAGGATTTGGTCAGTGCCGAGAATTTTTGTTGGAGCATGGACTGGATCGTGTCGAGCATATTCCCGTAGAGTCAACAGCGAAAGCCGCGGTATTAGCGTCCAAAGATCCTACAGCAGCTGCTATTTGTAGCCATATTGCGGCGAAGCTGTACGGTATTCCGACTTTGTTTGAAAATATTGAAGATACCCATAATAATGCAACGCGATTTTTTATCCTCAGTGATTTTAAAAATGCACCCAGCGGAGAGGATAAAACGTCTATTTTAGTTCGCTTAAAAGATACTCAAAAATCAGGGGTATTGTTCCATTTTCTGGAAGATTTCAATCAAGCGGATATTAATCTAAGTAAAATAGAGAGTCGTCCTTCTCGGGATGAAGGTGGATTTGGGTATTGGTTCTTTATCGACTTTTTCGGTCATATTGATGAGGCTCACGTTCAAAAGATTATTGCCAAGCATAGTGATGAAGTGACGTGGTTGGGAAGTTACGTAAAGGGGGAATTATGACATTTAATAAAGCATTAGAGAGTATCACAACGTATGAAGCGGGCAAGCCTATTGAACTCGTTGTTCGTGAATATGGGATTAATAAAGAGGATATTGTCAAATTGGCAAGCAATGAAAATCCATTTGGATGTTCACCGAAAGTCAAAAATGCGGTGTGTTCCATTATTGATAATATGGCACTTTACCCGGATGATTCGATGGTTAAGTTAAAAGATGCGTTATCAAAAAAATATATTATTAACACCAATGAACTGATTATTGGAGCAGGAAGCGATCAAGTGATCGAGTTTGCTATTCACGCTAAAGCGCATACCGGTTCCACTATCTTGATGAACAGTGTCACTTTCGCTATGTACGAAATTTACGCCAAACAAGTAGGGGCGAATATTGTCCGAACGGCTTCACGTGAGCATAATATGGAAGAGTTTTATGCCCTTTACCTAGAGCATAAGCCTGCTATTATTTTCTTGTGTACCCCAAACAACCCTACGGGAGATGCAATCTATGCGGAAGAGATGATTGCCTTTATCGAAAAAATTGATAAGGATACTCTCGTCATTGTTGATGGAGCTTACATGGAGTATGCCCGTTTCAAAGATCCTGCGTATGCAGTAGAACCAAAAGAATTAATCGAAAAATTTGAGAATGTTCTATTTTTGGGGACTTTTTCAAAAGCGTACGGGTTAGGGGGGATGCGTGTCGGATATGGGATTGCACAAGCACCGATTATCAAAACCCTTTACAAAGTACGCCCTCCATTTAACATCACAACCTTATCCCTCGAAGCGGCATCAGTTGCGTTAGAAGATGAGTTGTTTGTTCAGGGGTGTATAGCAGATAATTTTAATGAGATGAAACGGTATGAAGCGTTTGCGAAGAACAAAGGGATTGATTGCATTGAAAGCTATACGAATTTTATTACATTAGCGCTTCCTGAAACAAAAAATTCATCACAAATAGCCCAAGAACTTTTAAAAAAGGGTATGATTATACGTGACTTAAGCAGTTATGGATTGAATGCTATTCGTGTCACTGTCGGGACATCGGCACAAAATGACCGATTCTTTACCCTTATAGAACCTTTAGTATAAAGTAGGCATTCACTAGAATGGATTTTAAAGCACTTTTCTTACAACTTGTCACCCTTTTTGGAAAGCTGACGCAGGCTCAGAAAATTATTATTGGGGCAGCTGTTGCTGGGATTATTGCTTTTTTGATTTTTTTGATGCTTTATACCTCTGAGGGAAAAAAAGAGGATAATGAGGGGTATCAGGTCTTATTTGACCAACTTTCGCCCCAAGATGCAGCTCAAGTTATCGCTCAGCTGGAAAAAGAGAAAATCCCCTATAAAATCCCAAGAGAAAATGTGATTGAAGTCCCCAAGGAAGTTGTTTACAAAGAACGAATTACAATCGCATCAATGGGTATTCCAAAAGAGGGGCATGTTGGCTTTGAACTGTTTGATAAACAAGAGTTTGGGGCGACCAATTTTGATCAAGATGTTAAATTTAGACGAGCACTTGAAGGGGAACTAGCACGTTCTGTTGATTCTCTTGCCCCAGTTGAAAAATCAAGTGTTAGTCTTGCCCTTCCCAAAGAGACATTGTTCGTTTCCGAAGCAGTACCCCCATCTGCCTCGGTTATGGTGCAATTGCGCGAAGATCGAAAACTCACTTCTAAACAAATCCGAGGCATTAAAAAACTAGTAGCTGCGGCTGTGCCGAAACTCAAGCCAGAGAATGTGACTTTGATTGATTCTGAAGGGAACAGTTTAGGGGACAGTGATGCAGAGGCTATGATGGGGGAACTCTCCCAAATGCAGCAGCAGTATAAAACCAAAGAAGAGAAGAAACAAGAAGAAAAAATTATTAATGTTCTTGCCCCTTTTATTGGAGGGAAAGACCGTGTCGTTGCTAAAGTGACGATTGAATATGATTTCTCGGAACAAAGTTCAACCTCAGAAAAATTTGACCCTGAAAACGTTGTACGTAGTGAACAAACGAGTGAAGAAAAGCGTGAAGGAGCCACTCCTGCAGCTATTGGTGGGGTTCCCGGAGCCGTTTCGAATATCGGGCCTGTCCCTGAATTGAACAGTTCTGGAACGGGTGAAAAATCGGAAAAAACGACGGGGACGACAAATTTTGAAATTTCAAAAACTGTTTCTACGACGAAGATGGAGTTCGCGCGGATCAAACGGATAACGGCAGCCGTAGTCGTTGATGGAAAATATGAGCCCAAAAAAGGGGCAAATGGTGAGACGAGTGAGGAAATAGAATTTGTTGCATTGGATCAAACGCAAGTGGATGCCATCACCTCATTGGTCAAGCAATCGATTGGTGTTGATGATGCTCGTGGTGATTTAGTTACCGTTCGTAATTTTGAGTTTCAAGCGACGAAAGGCTCTTTAGAACCAAAAGATGCAGCTTCTAAAACCTCTCAATTTTTGGCGACGTACATTGAACCTTTTGGCCCTGGATTTAAGTATATCCTTGTGATTATAATTTTATTTATTGCGTACAAAAAGTTGATTCTCCCTTTTGCCGATCGTATGTTAGAATTCACTCGAGAAGAGGAAGAATTAGACAAGCCAATATTAGAATTGGGTGCAGAAGAGGATGAAGATTTATTTGAAAAAGTACAGCAAATGCGTAAAAAAGTTGAAAGTCAGTTGGGTATGGGTGAGAACTTTAATGAAGATGAATTAAAATACGATGTATTATTGGAAAAAATTCGTGAGATAGCTGAAGATCGTCCTGAAGAGATAGCATCACTTATTCAAGCATTGATTAATGAAGAAGCAACACCAATCTTGCGCGGACAATAAGAGGAAGAGGGAGCATTATGACATTAACACAACCACAGCAGGCGCATTTTGATGAGATGAGTATGTCTGAGAAAGTAGCAATTTTATTGATTCAACTGGGGGAGGATGCTACGGCTCAAATTTTTGCTCGGATGAATATTGAGTCGATTACCGAAATTTCTAAATATATTGCAGGGAATAGTTCAGTTGAAAAAAGTATAGGCGCGGCTGTACTAGAAGAGTTTTATGCGATTATTCAATCCAATCAATATCTCACGAACGGTGGTTTGGAGTATGCGAGAGAGATTTTGTATAAAGCCCTTGGACCTGAAGAAGCCAAAAAGATATTGGAACGACTCTCTAAAACGATGCAAGGAACTCAAAATTTTGCCTATCTTGCCAAAATTAAACCGCAACAGCTTGCTGACTTTATCTCTACGGAACATCCACAAACGATTGCTCTGATTTTAGCCCACATGGATCCATCAGCGGCTGCAGAAACCCTTTATATCTTCCCACAAGATTTACGAGGAGAAGTAGTTATTCGTATGGCAAAACTTGGGGATATCTCACCTGCAATTATTAAGCGTGTAAGTGCTGTTCTTGAATCCAAACTCGAATCATTGGCAACCTACAAAGTCGAAGTGGGCGGACCACGTGCTGTGGCAGATGTCTTCAACCGTTTGGGTGCAAAAGTATCCAAAGAAACGCTCTCTCAAATCGAACAACTCGATCAAGAGCTTGCGGCGTCGATCAAAGAGATGATGTTTACGTTCGAAGATATTGCGAATTTGGATGTCAATAGTGTTCGGGAAATTCTCAAAGCAGTTGATAAGAATGATCTTATGTTGGCACTCAAAAGTTCTCCTGAAGAACTCAAAGAGAAATTCTACTCATGTATGTCACAACGTGCAAAAGATACGTTTGTGGAAGAGTTACAGTTCTTGGGTGCAGTAAAAATGAAAGAGGTAGAGACAGCCCAACGTAAAATAGTGGATGCAGTACAAGCATTGGCAGAGCAAGGTGTCTTAGAACTAGGGGCATCTGAAGAGATGATTGACTAAGACGTATGACGGAAGATGTTGTGATTACCAAAGAGAATCTCTCTTCACACTCAGTGGGAAAATATCAGTTTAAAATTCTTTCTGGGATGGTTGGGGCGAGTATTCATGACGCACATGAAGAGCTGGAATCACAACAACCAAAACGCCGAGAACCCGATAGTGAGCCTCAAAGTGGGAATAGCTCGTCTAAAGATGAATTGATTGAATCACTTCTTAAAAAAGCGGACGATATGAGTTCCAATGTGATAAAAATGCAAATGCGCCTTGAGAACCTTCAAGAGGAACATGCGATTGCCTTGGAAGCAGCGAAAAAAACAGCGTATGAAGAAGGGTTTAATGCAGGATTGGCTCAAGAACAATCCCAAAATTCTATCCGTAGCCTTCAATCGCACGATCAATTTGCCACCTCGGTTCGAACGCTTGAAAATGTGGCTGCAGAATTTGCAACGACACTGGTATCAATACAAAAAGAATTAACACATACCGCTCTTGATATTGCTAAAGAAGTTATCGCGGTTGAGACACAGGAAAATAGTGGTAAAATCGCTGCTAAATTGTCAGAAGTTTTGATAGAAGAGCTCAATGAAGCGTCGAAAATAACGTTGAGGGTAAATCCTGCCGATCATGGGTTTATCTCTGAAAAAGTGGGATCATTGAAACATATCGAGGTTCTCTCTGACCGAGCTATAAGCCTAGGTGGTGTTGTTGCTATCAGCGATGTGGGAAATATTGACTCACAGATTAAAAAACGGTTTGAACGGTTAAAGCGATCGTTATTACTGGAATCCTAAATTTAGGTTGCATAATGAATATTAAAAATTATACTATTAGTGAGTTAGAAACCCTTTCTGAAAAAATTCGTGATCGTATTTTGGACGTTGTTAGTCGTAATGGTGGACACCTTAGTTCTACCCTTGGAGCAACGGATATTATTGTCGCGATGCACAAAGTTTTTGACAGCACCAAAGATCCTTTTATTTTTGATGTATCCCATCAAGCGTATGCCCATAAATTACTCACCGAGCGTTGGGAATCCTTTGAATCCCTTCGTCAGTTTGGGGGGATTAGTGGCTATACCAAACCTGATGAATCTTCAAGTGACTATTTTGTCTCAGGGCACAGTTCTACCTCTATTTCGTTGGGAGTTGGTGCAGCAAAAGCAATTGCCCTTAAAGAGGAGCAAGAGAGTCGGCTTCCCGTTGTCTTAATAGGAGATGGGGCAATGTCGGCTGGAATGGTGTACGAAGCCCTTAATGAACTGGGTGATCGTAAATATCCGATGGTGATTATTCTCAACGATAATGAGATGAGTATCGCCAAACCTATTGGGGCGATTAGTCGGATGCTTAGCTCTGCCATGGCAAGCCCCTTTTATCAGCGGTTTAAAAAGAAGACGGAACAGTTCGTTGATAATTTTGGGGAAGGGGCTCACTATCTCGCCAAACGCTTTGAAGAGTCGTTCAAGCTTATTACTCCGGGGATTATGTTTGAAGAGATGGGGATCGAATATATAGGCCCCGTCGATGGACATGATCTTAAATCACTTATCGAGATTTTAACGCTTGCCAAAGGGATGGGAAAACCCGTCATCGTGCACGTCCAAACGATTAAAGGGAAAGGGTATGAGATTGCCGAGGGAAAACATGAAAAGTGGCATGGTGTCTCTCCCTTTGATCTTAAAAGCGGTGTTGCGAATAGTAAAAGCAGTGTCAAAACGGCAACTCAAATTTATGCCGAAGCGCTACTGCACCAAGCCGATCATAATGATAAAATCGTTGGGGTTACAGCAGCCATGCCTAGTGGGACGGGATTAAGTGCATTGATGGAGAAATATCCTAACCGTTTTTGGGATGTGGCGATTGCTGAACAGCACGCTGTTACTTCGATGGCGGCACTGGCTAAAGAGGGGTTTAAACCGTTTTGTACGATTTATTCAACCTTTTTGCAGCGCGGATTTGATCAAGTGATTCATGATGTCTGTATTATGGATCTTCCTGTTGTTTTTGCCCTTGATCGTGCGGGTATCGTCGGTGAAGATGGTGAAACTCATCAAGGGGTATTTGACATTAGTTTCTTACGATTAATCCCTAATATGACTTTGTGTGCTCCGCGAGATGAGAAATCGTTGCATCAAATTGTTGCATTTGCAGCGCATTACGACCATCCATGTTCGATTCGTTATCCGAGAGGTTCTTTTTTAGCGCATGAGCTTCCTGAATCAAGTCCTTTTCAGAAGGGAAAATCACAGCTTTTGATCTCCAATAATAGTAATATCCTTTTTATCGGTTATGGTAATGGGGTAGGGAGTGCTGCTCAAACGATGGAATTTATGGATGAAAAACCTTCCTTATTAGATTTACGTTTTGTGAAACCTTTGGATAGTGAGATGTTGCATCTGATGGCAGCTAAACACAAAAAATGGTTTATTTTTAGTGACTCATCACGAATGGGAGGGGTAGGAAGTGCCCTTCTTGAGTGGTTGTGTGAAGAGAAGGTCATGGATGTACAGGTAGTGAGTTTCGAGTATGGGGATGAATTTATCAAGCACGGTAATACTCTCCTCATTGAAGAATCGTTAGCTCTTTTACCTATGCAATTGGCTAAACGGGTGTTAGGATAATATGTTTACCCCTGTCATTAAAACATCGGTTAATGTGATGAACGATTTACAGCAAGCTGCAAAGGATAGAGGTATCCCAATAGATGATATTGATTTTGATGTACTCTCATACGAAACCCTTTATAAAGGGACAGTAGATGAGGAGTGGCAGGCAATTGAGGGGAATGATTTATTAGAATACACGACTGAAAATGAAATTTATTCTCCAACTTTTTTACTTCGGCAGGAATATCAAATTCGTATTCGAGCACGTCAGCCTCACCCTTATCTTGATTTAAATTTTACGATTGCAACGGATAAATACAAGAGTAAAGTAGTTGTTATCATTGATCCAAAATCTACTATAACCCTTAAAAAAGGGATTCAGGAATGGATAAAAGAAGCTATTGTTCGCAAGCAGCTTCGTTATGGTTTGTTGATTGGACTTTATAATCAAAACCTTGATCGTGAAATCAATCGACTTCTTCTTAAAATTCAAAAAACTGGACCCTTGAGTGAGAGCTATCGTTTTCAAATGGGTGATTTTTTCTCACCTATTTTACCAATAAATGATAGTGTCATCCTTCATTATAAGCACGACAAAGAGTCCAAAAATTTTATCGATGGGGTGCAACCAGACGATTTGATATTGGAATATATTTTTCCAAAAAATGGACGAGATGGACGGGGCTGTGATGGAAATTTTATCAGTATTCCTGAACCAGAGCATAAATATGCGGGGGCTATCGTTATTGATGAAAATACTATTATGTCTACACAAGATGAACATAGTATCCGTTTTTATGCCAAAGTTTCGGGTTTCGTAGAGCGTAAAAATGGTATATTTACTGTTTTGCAAGAGCTTCATATTGATAGAGCTGATTTTAAAAATACAGGATCAATTGAAGCTGGATTTGATTCAGATATTTCGCTTAAAATCAAACAAAATTTATCCGATAAAGATGCGGTAGGCTCTGGCGTGAATATTGATGTTCAAAAGCTTGATATTCAGGGAACAGTTGGTGGAAATACCAAAATTCAGGCATGTGAAGTTAATATTGGTGCCCAAACTCATCGCAGATCCCAAATCAATGTCAGCGAAGTTGCCAATATTCATCTCCATCGAGGTAACCTCAAAGCCAAAGAAGCTAATATTGATATTTTAGAAGCAGGTAAGATTGAAGCCGATGTGATACATATCAAACAAATGATGGGTGGGGAGGTGATTGCACGGCAAATTGTTATAGATGTTCTTTATTCTAATGCTCGCATCATCGCTTCAGAATCGATTGTTATAGGAAGTATTGAAGGGGAGGGGAATAAGCTGATTATTGATCCTCATTCTATTGAGTCGTATCATGAATCCATTGCTGTTCTTGAAGCGGATATACGTGTTAAAGCATCGCGTATTAAAGAACAACAAAAAGAGCTTTACACTCGTCAACTCTCATTCAAAGATAAAAATAGTCGTATAAAACTGATACAAAAACGGATTATTGATACCAAAAAAAGTGGTGCCGAACCTATGAAAGCTGATTTGGTTCGGATACAACAGTTCAAGATAGAAGCTAATACCCTTAAAATTTTCTCTGAAAATCTCAATGAAGCTGAACTGGAACTCCGTAATTTATATGAAAAGCTTGATAAGCTTTATGAAGCTGATCTTCATGCAGTAATTACCCATAATGGTATCCATAATGGAAAAAACAGGGTGGTTTTTATCGATCCAAAAACCCATCAAGAATATGGTGTTACTCCCAATGGCAAAGTGACGCATATTCGGTTACGTAAAGAGGGTGATGAGAAGAAAATTCTACTGGAAACGTAAAAGTTACGTAGACTGGAGAACTATCACCCCCGCAATGCGTCCTGTGTGTTGTGCATCAGCGCGATAAGAAAAATAGGTTTCATGGAAACATGAGGTACATTCATCAATAATTTCAATATGCTTTTTTTGTATCCCTAGCCTCTCTAATTGTTGCACTAAAATCGTATTGACATCCAAAAATACTTTCTCTCCTATTCGTTGCAATGAATCAATATATCCTTTCTCAACCACATTTTTGGCAATAGGCTCATTTACTTCATAGCAACATCCATGGATTGATGGCCCTAAAAGAATATGTATTTCATTGAGCTTTGTTCCATACTTTTTGCCCATCGCTCGGAGTGTTTTCGGGAGAATCTCATTCAACGCTCCCTCACGTCCTGCATGAACAGCCCCTATAGCATCATTGAAGGGGTCATAGAGGAGAATAGGGGTGCAATCGGCACTCATTACCATAAGAGGGATATTCGGACAGTTCGTGATGATGGCATCGCATTGTGGTGGTGTCATGAAATTCATAGTTTCATCCACGATAACAATTTTATCTGAATGTATTTGAGACATAAAAACCAATTTTTTAACATCATAGCCCAAAGCCTTAGAGAGTAAAAGATGATTTTGTTCTACATCGACTACGTTATCTCCGACATGAAAAGCAAGATTTGCATTTGAATAAGGTGGTTGTGACACTCCCCCATGCCGCGTAGTAAAGGAAGCCGTGACTTTAGGATAAGAGGATAAAAGAGATGAGGTAATTGTTTTCATTGGATAAGTATATCGCGAGTCACTTTTAGGTGGGTTTAATCAATTTTCTATTATTCTTCCCTTCCACTTTTGGTGATCGGGGCGTAGCGCAGTTTGGCTAGCGCACTACATTGGGGTTGTAGAGGTCGCCTGTTCGAGTCAGGTCGCTCCGACCATGTGGAATGCCTATAAATAGGGATTTAGTCTCTTTATAATTACCTCGGGTCTCCTCACTTTCAAAATAATCATTAAAATATCTGTTAGTAAATCGGAAAGAGTTAGAACAATCGCTTACCTTGTAATTGTAGAATATTATTTTTAGATTATATTGCTTTTTTACAACTTTTCCTTAACTTAATGGCAGTGCCTTTGCTACATGTAAGCAAAGCAAGAAAATGGATCACTAAGGAGATCAGGGTGCATCGCAAGTGCCAAGAGCACCACAATAACCCCAAATATTATAAGCTCTTTAATGACTCTCTTTTCATACTTACATCAAACCGCGCATCATCAAATGCCAATACATCGGTTTGAGCATATACAGATCAAATGCCCACCACATCCAGCGTTCTTCACCCACTGCAAGAGGGAACGATGGAGCTGCACCAAGGTAGTTGAACTCGGCTAATATAATTTTGCCATATTGTGTTTTGAGAGGACAAACGGTGTAACCGTCAAATTTTTCAGTAAGGGTTTTTTTCTCCATGTGTGCAATCAGATTTGCAACCATAATCGGTCCATGATGACGGGCACTTCCTCCTGTTTTACCCAGTGGAATACCGCATACGTCTCCGATTCCAAATACATTGGGATAGCGATTATGTTGTAGCGTCTCTTGATCGACTTCTAACCACCCTTTTGCTGTCCCTTTTTGCCATGCAAGCAGTGAATTGAAAACAGCATCTGGAGCAGACATCGGAGGAACAATATGGATAAAATCATATTCTATTGGCACGCGCACAACTTCCGCGATCATTTCATATTCTTCAAGATCTTCGTCGTAAGCACCCTTAGTGAGCTTCTTTGTTTCAAACGTAGCGATTTTTTTCTCACCATCAATGGCGACGAGGTTATGTTTGAATTTATTGGTGATATTGCCATAACGGGGCTGTACTACTTTCATCAACGTCTCATTGACCTCTTTGACACCGAAAAGTTTTTCCCCATTGAGTGCAAAGGTGAAATCCGCCGTCAATCCATCTTGCTTGAGAAAGTCATCGCTAAGATAGAGAATTTTTTGGGGTGCACCACCACATTTGATCGGGGTGGCAGGTTGGGTACAAATGACACGAGGTTTCCCTTTTTTCGCGGCTTCTTTGAGATCATTAAACCACTTCCATGTGATTTCACCCCCGTTAGCGGTCCCTTTTTCCAAATCGTTCAAATAAACACTTGAGATACCGTTTGTACCGATCATATCCGCCGTGAGTCCTTCGATTTTCTCATAGTGATAGACAAGACCTGTTGCGACAACGAGATAATCATAGGTCACTTTTTCACCCTTCCGAGTGATTAGTGTGTTATTGTCGGGATCGAACGTACTCACTTCATCTTTGATCCATTTGACATCATCAGGGATAAGATCAAGATTGCTTCCGATAATATCTTGTGGTGTCAATTCCCCCGCAGCAACAAAAACTTGCCCTGGTTGATAAATATGCACTTCATTGGGAGCAATGATCGTAATATCAGGATGGGAAAGAGCACCGCGTAATCGTGCCATTGCCATAATCGCCCCCGCACCTCCTCCGACGATAACGATTTTACCTTTGGCATCAGAAGCCGCTGCTTTGGTTATCGTACCACTACTTGTAGAGGCTAAAACCCCTGCCGCGATAGGAGAGAGACCCATAAAGCGTAATGCTTCACGACGGTTCATTCCTGATTTGATCTCATTGAGTGCGTTAAGTTCGAGTTTAGACATCGTAGTTCCTTAATATTGGTAGCGTATAAATGCGCGTAATTCTTGAGAATGGTCGATATTTTTGTATTCAGGATTGTCCATAAAGGAAATGCTAGAACGATAATTGTAGTCAATGTAGCTATAACGTACTTGCGCCGTTAGATTCTTGCCGACGATAGGGATATTCCAATACCCCTCATACACATTTCCTCGTGTTGCGATTTTTGATCCGATAATGGAGTCTTCCGCCCATGTCATGGGTGTCCAGTATTTGCTCCCATAATTATACTCAAGACCAAAACGTCCCCCTTTTGTTATCGTATCGGGGAAAAGAGCACCTGCCCAAAAGCTGTAGCCTGTTTTATTTTCAGTTGAGCCCAACATTTGAAAGCCGTGATTAGGATTAGTAGAAGTCATAGCAACACTTGCAAATACGGTTGAATCATTGAGAAAATCAACCTCTTCATTGAGCCCGTCGAGCTGATAGGAGAGTGCACCATAGTGAGCAGTACCCGCAGCAACTCCATAGCCTGTTCCTGCGATGTTATCTCCTTTGGCATTCATAATCATCGCATATTGCGCCATTAAATTACTTGCTCCGTCATTATAGATCGACATTGGCAGGACAAGAAAATCGACTTTCTCATCTCCCGGAAAGGTTGCGCCTGTGTACGGTGTCGGTGAAGCGTATGGAGCAGCAGAGAATACGCTTTGATTCATTGCATCATACGAACGTCCGTAAACCACTTTGAGGTACGATCCCGGTAAAAAAACTTTGTCGAGGTTGAACTGCACCATCGCTCCATCGACTTCAACGTTGGTGATGTGTGCCAATGGTGATCCAGGTTTTGCTGTCCCTTCGCGATGGTTTGCCAAGAATCCATCAGCTGCCGCACGTCGTCCCGCACTAGCAACCATAGGAACACTCCAATCATTACCAAACTTGTAGACGAAATAAGCTTGTCTCAAACGCAAAGCAACATCATGTGGTTTGGAACTTGCTTCCCACCCCATATCTTGTGCCATAGTTGGATGATATGCTGTATCCGCACCCCAGTAATAGTTTGCTGCGACTTGCCCATTAAAAAAGAGGTCATCATTAACCTTTGATCCCATTCCCAGCCACAAGCGATTGGTAAAGAGTGAATCATTGGAATATTTTTTTCCTGCATGTATCGTATCTGTTGATCCATCGCGATTTTTGGCATCATCGGCATACTGATACCCGATATTATGATACGCCGTTCGAAAATCAATATCCCATTTGATATTATCATTGGCACTTTGGGCATTCACTTTTGAGAGGGTTTCTGCTTGCGTGGTTTGATCCTCTTTGATGGTTGTTTGCGTTTCTTGCAGTGCTCCTTGATTTTTTTCCAGTTGATCAATTTTTTGCATTAACGTGGTGATTTGGGCTTGTAACGCTGCTTCATCCGCCATAAGGTTTCCAGCTACGAGAGCGGCAGTAATAAATGAGAGGGTGATTTTTTTCATCCATCTTCCTTGATTTTAGGGTGTAACATTAGGAGAATTGAGGGGAAATATTGGCGAAACCAGACGGCTTCGTCAATAATTTAGCAAGAAGGGATATTTCCGCTATCTTTAGCAAAATCATGAACAAAATCGTGCATGTGCTCTTCTGTTTTTTTGAATTTGTCGCTTTCAAAATACGCTTTTCCAGCGGGACACGCTTCTGTCATTTTTTTATCCAATGTCCCTGCTTTGTATGCTTTGTCCCAATCCGCTTGTTTAAACTTAGCAGCAAATACGCCCCCTGTGATTCCACACGTCTCTTTGAGGTTCTTTTGATAGAGTTTTTTCCCTTTTTCTGCATCAGCAAATGCAGATGTTGATAGTAAGGATACTCCTAAGATCGTAGCTACTGCAACTTTTGTTATTAAATTCATGATGATTCCCTTATGTAAATGTTTGCTTTTAAAAGTGATTTTAGCACTCCCAACAGATTTTGAAAAATAATACCGTGTAAATTATAAAGATAATCTAAAATTAACTATAAGATTACATGAGACTATAATTGTAGGTTAATCCGTCAAATAATTTTTTGTAATATTTCAATAATAGTGTATGAAGTAACTAGCGCTGTATTGCTTTTATTCAAATGGAAGGGCTGTGAATAAAAGTAACACTTTTGTCTTTTGGGCATAAAATCTAGTTTGATTGGAGTAAATAAAAGAAGAGAGTGATAAAAAAATGATACATTAAGATTATAATAAGTTTTTAAGGAAGATGTTAAAAACATTCAAGGGAGAAATAATGGCAAGATTAGTAGTTCTAGGGGGCGGGGTTGCTGGACATACTGCTGCAACATTTGCGGCAGATTGGCTGGGTAAAGATCATGAAGTGGTCGTCGTTACCCCTAATTCAAAATGGAACTGGATACCTTCCAATATTTGGGTTGGTGTCGGTGAAATGTCTAAAGAAGAAGTTACCTTCGATTTAGCACCTGTTTATGAAAAAGCGGGTATCACCTATAAACAAGCTAAGGCTGTTAGTCTTAATCCTGAGGGAAGTTCAAAAAGAAATAAGCCATTTGTAACGATTGAGTACACAGGTCAAGGCAAAGCAGGGCATACAGACGAAATCGAATACGATTATCTTATCAATGCAACAGGACCAAAACTGAACTTTGGGGCAACACCTGGGCTTGGCGATGCTAATGGATTAGGTGAGTTTACTGTATCTGTTTGTACGGCAGATCATGCGGAACACGCGTCTCATGAGCTTCAAAAAGTAATGGACAAAATGCGTAAAGGGCAACGTCAAAAAATCTTGATCGGTACAGGTCACGGTATGTGTACGTGTCAAGGTGCAGCATTTGAATATATTTTCAATGTTGAGCATGAAATTCGTAAAGCGGGTCTTCGTGATATGGCGGACATCCAATGGATCTCTAACGAAGCATTCATGGGTGATTTCGGAATGGGTGGATTGCACATGAATGTTGGTGGTTACGTTGTTAGTTCACGTATCTTCACTGAGTCATTGTTTGCAGAGCGTGGTGTTAACTATATCACGGGTGCGCATGTCAACAAGGTTGAAAAAGGGAAAGTTTCATACGAGCTTCTCGATGGTTCAATGGGTTCAGCAGAATTTGATTTCTCAATGTTGATTCCTCCGTTTGCGGGTGTTGGTCTCAAAGCGTATAACAAATCAGGTGATGATATTACCGATACAGTATTCGCTCCAAATGGATTTATGAAAGTAGATGCGGACTATACTCCAAAAGCGTATGAAGAGTGGAAAGCGACCGATTGGCCTCGAACATATCAAAATCCGACCTATAAAAACCTTTTTGCAGCAGGGATTGCATTCGCACCTCCTCATATCATCTCTAAACCAGCAAAATCGCCAAATGGTACCGTTATTAATCCAACTCCTCCACGTACAGGTATGCCTAGTGGTATTATTGGTAAAGCGGTTGCTCACAGTATTTGTGATTTGATCAAAAAAGGGCCAGAAGCACATTTGCATGAAGCGTCAATGGCAGAGATGGGAGCAGCATGTGTTGCATCTGCTGGTAAAGGATGGTTAGATGGTCAAGCTGCTGCAATGACCGTTTATCCTGTTGTACCTGATTATGATAAATACCCAGGAACAGGACGTGATACCGATTATACTTTTGGTGAAATCGGTTTAGCGGGTCACTGGATCAAGCATATCCTCCATTATTTGTTTATGTACAAAGCAAAACTAAAACCATTTTGGAAAGTAATTCCAGAATAAGGTAAGGGGCTTTTGCCCCAATGATAACGTCTAAAATTTAGATATAAAAAGGAAATAACAATGGCAGTAAAACCAGAAGAGTTCAATTTTGCAAAAAATGATCAGTTTAAAACGGCAATGATTCCAGGGAAATTTGCTCGAACTATGCGTACATGTAAAATTTGGCAATTTATCCGTTTCATCATTATCAACCTCAAAATGCTTGTGGTTGTAAGTAAAAGTCACTAACGGTTGGGCTTACGCTTCAACCATATTGCCTCATTGTGAGGCAAAACCTTCTCTTCAAAGTATCTCTTTATGATTAAAAACCTTCTTAAATATCCTGACCCAACTATCCGTCTGATCTCTGCTAATGTCCGTTTCTTTAATGATGAATTATATCAATGGATTACTGATATGATTGACACAATGAAAGAGTATGATTTAAACGCTCTGAGTGCTATTATGATTGGTATCCAATATAATATTATTGTTATTAAAGAAGCAGATACGTACACCCCTTATATTAATGCACGATTGATTAAGCATGCTGATGTTCGTACTCAAACGGAACGCAGTACCTATTATGAGGGGATCAGCGTTGATGTTGATCGGTATAATCAAGTAACTGTTATTTATGAAGATGAGAAGGGCGAATCGCATCATTGTGATTTGGAGGGGGAAGCCGCTCGCATCTTTCAGCAAGAGTTGGATTATTGTTATGGAAGTACTTTTGTTGATCGTGTGGATCGAGAAACAAAGGAGCGAATCAACGATTACCTCTCGTCGGGATTGGTAAAAGATGCAAAAGGGGGGAGTTGCCCCATTGTGTTTTATCGTGATTATTTTAAGAGGGGTGCCAAATATGGAATGGGGCTGATTCTTCTGAGCTTTATTTCACCTCTTTTCATTTCATCGGATATACGTGAATGGATCACCAAAATCGACATGCTGCTACTTGCAGGTGTTGTGGCTTTGATGATCGGATATTTCTTTTATGCGTTGTACGAGTCACGTAAATACAAGCAATGTACGAGTTGTCAGACGGGTAATATTATCGGAACTTTACTCATATTAACCGTGCAATGGTTGGTCGTAGGAGCTGGCGTTACCTTTTGGATGGCATCGTGATGAATCAAATGAGTTTGTCTAGTTTCGAGCAGCTCTTTTTGGTGAAAGATATTCTTGTTGGGGATAAAGAAGAGATACTAGCAGAGTGGATTTCTCAGAAGCAATGCGTCAATATTCTTCACCATCACAATATAGAGATGTTATGGTTTAGAGACTATTATGCAAATGGTGTTTTTGATTATTTTATTGGCGTTGTGACAGGTGAAACGAAGCTTGGTCAATGTCCTGTTATCCAAAATTTTATTGAGTATTTGAAGAATCAAGAGATACGTTCTGATGAGCTTTTTACTCTGTGTACCCATTTTAAGCGTGCTGCTATTAATGCGACCTATCGGCTTGGGATTCATTCTCAAGGGGTATTTGAGGCAATTAGCTATTTATTTGATACAAATTTTGCGGGTGTTTTGAAACTTTACACCGACACAATTTATCAAAAAGAGCAAGAAGCGATTGAGGCGAATAAAGCAAAAGAGTATTTTCTCTCCAATATGTCTCATGAAATACGAACTCCTTTGAATGCTATTTTGGGTTTTGTGGCACTCCTTAAAGAGGAAGAAATGCATCCTACGCATCAAAATTATCTGGATATTATTGCCAATAGTGGGGAAAATTTACTCCATATTATCAATGATATTTTGGACTTTTCCAAGCTTCGTAGCGGTGAATTTGCGATAGATCCCCACCCTTTTAACATTTATGAGCGGATAATCAATATTTTTGACCTTTTTATCCCCAACGCGAATCTCAAGAATATTTCCATTCTTAAATCGATAAAGGTAGTTGCAGGGGATTATATTATTGCCGATTCCTTTAGAATCCAACAAATCGTCGGGAATCTTCTCAGTAATGCGATTAAATTTAGCCCATTTGATTCATTCATACACGTTGAGGTCATGATGGTGGATTGTGTATTAACCATTCGTGTTCAAGATGAGGGGGATGGTATTTCACCTGAAGAACAACAGCGTATTTTTACCCCTTTTTATCAAGCTTCTGAGGGGGTTAAACGAAATAGTGGGAGTGGTTTGGGGCTCTCTATCTGCAAGCAATTAGTAACCCAAATGGGGGGTGAAATTACATTAGAATCGAAAGTTGGCGAAGGGTGTTCCTTTGTAATTATCGTTCCTGTGGAGTGTGCTCCAGCGGATTTTATGGATTTGAAAAGTGAAAAACTTGAAGTAAATTCATTTCAAGGTAATGTTTTGGTGGCAGAAGATAATGCAGCCAACCAAGCATTGATTCGAATTGTCCTTGAAAAATATGGGGTCAATGTACGAATTGTTCCAAACGGTGAAGAAGCGTACACCCATGCAATCAATGAATCGTTTGACCTGATTTTTATGGATGAACAGATGCCTATTATGAATGGGCATGAGGCCGTTGAAAAAATTCGATCTTTCGAACGTAGCCACGATCAAACTCCTGTCCCTATTGTGGCATTGAGTGCCAATGTTCTCAAAGGCTCACGTGAGAGAGCATTACAATGGGGCTACGATGCGTTTATTGGGAAACCTTTTGAGAGTAAAGACCTAGAACCACTTTTAGAGAAATATTTATATAAACAAACAAGTAAGAGAAAAATTTCGGTACAAATAAATAATGAAGTCTCTGAAATGAGCCGAATGAAAAAGGCATTGATGCTAGAAGATAATCAGATTATTCAATTATTGGATTTGTTTCATTCGAAGATGAAAGATACTCTTGAACAGTTACAAAAGGCAATTGAGAGTAAAGATTTTGATACGCTTGGTCGTACAGCCCATTTGATAAAAGGGTCGAGTGCCAATTTTAGGTTCGAAGAGTTCTCACGCCTTGCAGCGCTGATAGAGGAATCTTCCTTGAATAATACAGAGAATTTTGATTTTAATGAAGCGTATCACGTGCTAAAAAAAGAGTATGGATGTTTGCCAAAAGGCGAGCAAATTTACTCCTCCAAATAATACCCAACTCCTGAAGAGTTTTTGATCACATCTGTAGGAAGTTTATTCCGTAATCGCCACACGAGGGTACGAACACTATTATCGCTTGCCCCTTCTCGTTCCCATACGTATTCAGTTGCCTGTGCAAAATCAACAACACTTCCTAAATGAACGATCAATAAGCGGATAAAAGCGTTCTCTTTTTTGGTCAATTTAATTTTTTGGTTTTTATAAAAGGTCTCCGAGAGTGTGATGTCATGTCGATACCCTTCTCCAAATTCCACAATAGGTTGGTTAGAGATTTTTTTGACATAAAGGAGTTTTTCGAGATATTCTTTATCGTGTTTGAGTTCATCAATACTAATAAGTCGTTTTTCCTCCTCCTTGAAGCGGTAGAGAGCCATCTGGATGGTTGTATGAAGATTGAGTGGGTCGAATGGTTTGACGATATAGCCGTACGGTTCTGTTTGTTTGGCGCTTGCAAGAACCTCTGTATCGGAGTGGGCGGTAAGGAAGATAAAAGGGCGTGGCATTTTGTCACGGATAAAATGAGCAATTTCTATCCCCTCGTTATTACGTTTTAGCCCTATATCAATAAGGACAATATCGGGGTTATAAATTTTGATTTTATTTTGAGCACTAATCTCATCATTTGCAAGAGAGAGAATTTCGTACCCCAATTTTTCCAGTGACATTTTCAAATTAAGAGCCGTTACGTCATCATCTTCGATAATAAGTACTTTAATAGAGGTCATAAGTCACTTCATTGATAAATTTTTGATTATTTTATCACAACTTTATAATAAATAAGAGATTATTATAGCATTTCATCTCTAATATGAGTGCTTTAGGGGAGGTTCAATCGAAATGGGTATAATCGCGAATTACAGAAATTTTCACAATAATGGATGTCCATAATGCTCGATTTTGATAAATTTACCCGATATTCCAAACCCGGACCACGTTACACGAGTTATCCGACCGCATTGGAGTTTAGTGATACGTTTGGTTACACGTCCTATCTTGAAAAACTTCATTCTCAAGATCCTAAGCGTCCGCTGTCACTATATTTTCATCTTCCATTTTGTAAAAATGCGTGTTACTTTTGTGGATGTAATGTTGTTTTTACCTCTAAAGAGGATAAAAAAGAGCGTTATATCGATTATTTGTTACGTGAGATGGTGATTTTAGCTCAAAACATTGATGTTAATCGCCCTGTTATTCAGCTCCATTTCGGTGGTGGGACACCAACGTTTTTTAATGCCGAACAGTTGGGGCGTATTATTGGTGCGATCAAAGGTCATTTCAAGAATTTTACAGCCGATGCGGAGATTAGTTGTGAAATTGATCCTCGTCATATCAACGAAGAACAGATGAAGGTGATGAGTGATGCGGGATTCAATCGTGTCAGCTTCGGGATTCAAGATTTTGATGAAAAAGTACAAATCGCAGTACACCGTGTTCAGCCGTATGATATTACGAAAGCTGCTATGGAGTTAGCCCGTCAATACAATATGGTGAGCGTCAATGTTGATCTTATTTATGGATTGCCGTATCAAAGTTTGGAGACGTTCAAAAAGACCCTTGATTTAGCGATTTCCCTCAACCCTGATCGCTTTGCCGTATTCAATTACGCCCATGTGCCGTGGCTCAAGAAAACGATGCGTAAAATTGATGAGACGACATTGCCTCTTCCTGCGGAAAAATTGGCAATTATGCGTTATACCATCGACTATATGAATGAGCGTGGATATAAAATGATCGGGATGGATCACTTTGCCAAGCCTGCGGATGAACTTTTCAAAGCGATTGAAAAAGGGGAGTTACACCGTAATTTTCAAGGGTATACGACCAAAGGGGGTGCAGATTTGATCGGTGTCGGTCTCACTTCCATCGGTGAGGGGGCAGATTATTACTCTCAAAACTTCAAAGAGATGGATAGGTATGAAGAGGCGATTGATGCAGGACGATTACCTCACGAGCGTGGTGTTGCCCTCAATGACGATGACCGTATTCGTCAATACGTCATTATGGAGCTAATGAGTAATTTTAAACTCGATATTAGTCGATTTGAGAAACTCTATAACGTGAAGTTCGCAGAGTATTTTGCCGATGCGCTTGAAGAGTTGAAACCTTTCGAAGCGGATGAACTTCTGACTATGACCCCAACTCTTATCGAATGTTCTCCTACTGGGACGTTATTGATCCGTAATATTGCCATCGTTTTTGATGCCTATATGAAACGGCATGTTTCCAACTCAAAAACATTCAGTAAGACGGTGTAAGATGACGAAGCACGGCGAATTGTTCAATTTTACCGAAACCTCAGATGCGTGTATCAAATGCGGAAAATGTATCCCAGTCTGTACGATTCACAATGTCAATGCGGATGAGGTAACTTCTCCTCGTGGGTTTATTGATCTCCTTGGTGCGTATCAGCGCGGTGAGTTGGAACTTGATTTTAACGCCAAAGAGATTTTCGAGAGCTGTTTCTTGTGTACCAACTGTACCGATGTCTGTCCCAAGGCATTACCGACGGATATGGTGATTGAACAAGTGCGTGCCGATATTGCCGATAAGTTTGGAATTGCGTGGTTTAAGCGGGCCTTTTTTTATCTCTTGCGTCACCGTATGACGATGGATATTTTGTTTAAACTCGGCTACGTCTTTCAAACCTGCGGATTTAAAATCAAAGCCGAACTCAACTCAATGCAACCGCGATTTAATCTCCCGATTATTAAAAAAGATAGGCTTTTGCCCTCTATGGGGAAAACCTCTTTTTTAAACAGCTATCCTGAAAATATCTCCCACGGGGGAAAACGTCGTGTTGCGATTTTCATAGGGTGTTTGGGGAATTACAACTATACGCAAATTGGTGATGGATTGGTTGAAATTTTAGAAGAGCTTCAAATCGATGCCTTTATCCCAAAAAAACAGCTTTGTTGTGGAGCACCTGCCTATTTTACAGGGGATTTCGCGACGGTTGATCACAATGCCAAAAAAAATATTGCCTATTTTGAGAGTTTTATTGATGAGGTGGAAGCGATTATTATCCCTGAAGCGACGTGCAGTGCGATGATAAAAATCGATTATGAGCACTTCTTTCACGATCAGCCAGAGTGGCTAGAACGTTCCAAAAAACTAAAAAGTAAGATCTTTATGGCAACCGAGTGGCTGGAGCAACATACTGATCTTAAAACGGTGTTAGCCCATAAAAAACGCTCCGATTTGAGTGTCACTTATCATGACCCGTGTCATGCTCGCAAAATGCAAGGGATTCACAAAGAGCCTCGAACCCTTATTTCCCAAAATTATGCCATCAAAGAGATGAGTGACCCTAATACCTGTTGTGGTTTTGGAGGGGTGACGATGCAAACGGAAAAATTCCATTTTGCTCAAGCGGTCGGTCGTCCCAAAGCGGCGATGATTGAACAAAGTGGCGCACAAATCGTCAGTGCCGAGTGCAGTGCGTGCCGTATGCAAATCAACAATTCAATGAATGAAGCAAATGTGGATGTTATCTTTAAAAATCCGATTGAGTTGATTGCCGAAGCGTTGAAGGGGAAATAATGACAACACAAGAAATCAGCACATTTTTAGAGCAATTTCAAACCCTTATGATGGCATCGTTAACTCCTGAGGGGGAAGTGCACGCAAGCACCGCTCCATTTGTCCAACAAGGAAACGAATTTTATATCTTGATTAGTACCGTTGCACAGCATGGACGAAATCTCTTGAATTCCCAAAAAGTTTCGTTGCTCTTTGCCGAAGACGAAGCCAAAACACTTCAACCCTTCGCCCGTAAACGCATTACCATTGACGCTACTGTGTCTGAAATTCTCCGTGAAGAGGGTGCATTTGAGACGATGATGAGATCATTCAAAGAGAAATTTGATGGTGATTTGATTACCTCTTTATCAGGGATGGGAGATTTTCATCTTTTTAAACTCTCTACGGTGGGTGGAAATGCTGTTATGGGATTTGGAAAAGCGTATCGTTTGGATGAAAACTTGGAAGTGATGACTCAAATTATGGGGCAGTATCAACACAGAAATTAAAAGAATTGAATGGAATACTGGAATCACATATACGAACACTCCAACCCGTAGCCTTTAATATCTTCTCTATCCCCGTCCATTGGTATGGATTGATGTATGTTTTGGCGTTGCTTTCAGCGCGTATGATCGCTAAATGGATTGTTGAAAAAGATAATATTGACATCAGACAGAAGAGCATTCCCTAATTTCGACGTTCGAAGTAGAACAAAAGGAAAATAGTGTGACATTTGATATTTCAGACTTAAAAGAGCATAACTCCGAGTTATTAAAACTTTTATCACAAAATCTTCCGGATATGTTGTGGGTCAAAGAATTAAATGGAAACTATGTATATGCCAATCAAGCGATATGTGATGGTTTGCTGATGGCAAAAGACACGGATGAACCAATCGGGAAAAATGACATTTTCTTTGCTATGCGAGAGAGAAATAGACACACAGATAATCCAGATTGGCATACATTTGGGGAGTTATGCTTCAACTCCGATCTGGTTGTTATAGAGAATAACAAACCTATGAAATTTGAAGAGTACGGAAATGTAAAAGGGAAGATTCTTTATTTGGAAGTCTATAAAGCCCCTTTTTGCGATAAAGACGGAAATATTATTGGAACGGTAGGAACTGGGCGTGATATAACACAACTCAAAAAAACACAAATTGATTTGGAAGAGAGCCTCAAAATCCTACATCAGCAAAGAGAGCAACTTAAATCATTCAATAATGAGCTTGAGGAAAGGGTCAAAAAGGAGATTGAGAAACAGCAAAAACAAGAGCGTTTAATACTCCATCAATCAAGACAAGCCGCAATGGGCGAGATGCTTGAATCAATTGCGCATCAATGGAGACAACCTCTCAATATCATTGGATTAGCGACGGTGAATTTAGAGACTCACTATACCCTCGGTTTTATGACTGAAAAAGATTTTCATGAGAAGATGAATATTATCAGCTTAAATATCAGCTACATGTCGCAGACTATTGATGATTTTCGAAAATTTCTTCATCCAGATAGAGAGACCATTGTTTTTCATCCAAGAAAAAGCATTGAAGATATCTTGATTATTCTCGGTGCACAATTTCAAAGTAATAATGTCGTTACTACCCTCAATATTAACTGTGATTTTTCTTTTTATGGTGTTGAGAATGAATTTAAACAAGTGATGATTATTTTGTTTAACAACGCTATTGATGCAATCAAGTTCCAAATTGAAGAGAAGAGTATTGAGCTGGGGAAGATAAGCATTGCATTTAGCTGTGATAATAAGGATGGTATTATTGAAGTTATCGATAATGGTGGGGGTATTAGTGATGAAACTATAGAAAATATCTTTAATCCCTATTTTACGACCAAGCATGATGCTTCTGGAACGGGTATAGGGCTCTATCTTGCTAAAAATATTATTGAATCTAGGATGAAGGGATCATTAAGTGTAAAAACAATAGATTTTGGCAGCTGTTTTACTATAAAAATCCCTTTAGTGCATTAGATTGATCATTAAAATTGGATGATAAAAAGTCGATCTAAAAAAAAGTCAAAAAACTCCTTGAAACATTTAGGTTCTCGAACTTCTATTTATGTTGATAATGAGACTAAAGAGATAGCCGCCTATTTTGAGATAGAAGAATTGTAAAATAAAAATCCAGTCACTGACTGGATAATTGAAAATATATAAGGAAAAATAAAACCATGGAATACTGGAATCACATATACGAACACTTCAACCCCGTAGCCTTTAATATCTTCTCTATCCCCGTCCATTGGTATGGATTGATGTATGTTTTGGCGTTGCTTTCAGCGCTTATGATCGCGAAATGGATTGTTAAAAAAGATAACATTGCTATCACGAAAGAGCAGTTGGACGATTATTTCATCTATGCAGAAATTGGTGTGATTCTCGGGGCGAGGTTGGGGTATGTTCTTTTTTACGATACCCATACGATGTATTATCTGACACAACCGTGGCAGATTTTTAATCCGTTTATTGATGGGCAATTTGTCGGGATTCGGGGGATGAGTTTTCATGGGGCGATTGTGGGCTTTTTGATCGGGTCGTATCTGTATCATCGCCGTCATGGGGTCTCTTTTGGGAGGTTGATGGATTTGGTTGCCGTGTCGGTTCCATTGGGATATGTCTTTGGGCGGATCGGGAATTTCTTGAATCAAGAGCTCGTAGGGCGTGCCACCGATGTACCGTGGGGGATTTATGTCTATGATACCCTCCGTCACCCTTCGCAGTTGTATGAGGCATTTGTCGAGGGGGTTGTGGTGTTTGTGATCATCTATCTCTATCGCCATCGCAAAACGTTCGAGGGGGAGTTGATCTTACTTTATGGATTTTTATACGGAGTAGGGCGCGCAATGGTCGAATTTTACCGTGCTCCTGATACACAGATCGGCTATATTGTCGGTCAATGGATGACGTTGGGGATGGCACTTAGTTTGGGGATGGCGGCAATTTCGGTGATACTTTGGATTATTTTAAGAGGGAAGAATTCTACCTTGCGTGGAATAGAAAAGTAGTGTGAATTATTTACTTCGTTCCATTTCTTACACGTTTTTAATGCTCTTCTTGATCTCTTTGATCTCTTTTGCAGCAATGCACGCAGCCCCTAATAGTTTTATGGGGGGTGAACTCAATCCCAATATGACCCCCGAACATATAGCACAGCTCAAACAAATCTACGGTCTTGATAAACCACTGTTTCAACAATATACGAATTGGGTGCTAAATCTTACGCAACTCAATTTTGGTATCTCCTTCGTCAGTGGTCAAAATGTAAATGAGGTGATTCTGGAGCGGATTCCCGTGACGTTGTGGATGAATAGTATTGCCCTTATTGTGACATTTGTTGTCTCTCTTTGGATGGGGATTACATCGGCGATGAGGGTTGATAAAATGACCGATACCATTATGGGGCAAATTTCTTTGATTAGTTTTGCAATGCCCTCGTATTATCTCGCTTTGGTCTTAATGATGCTCTTTAGTGTCACATTGGGATGGTTTCCTATCGCGGGGCTTCATTCTTTAGAACCGCCCGAGGGGATTGGGTATTATCTTGATATGGCGTGGCATTTGAGTTTACCGATACTTGTGATGGTATTTGTCGGGGTAGGGAGCTTAGCTTTGTATATCCGTTCTCTCACTCTGGAAATTCTCAAAAGTGATTATGTTTATTTCGCTAAAGCACGGGGGATTGAGGAGAAAAAAATCATCCGATATTTTATTCTCCCCAATTTATTACCCCCTATTGTAACGATGTTGGGGCTTTCACTTCCAGGACTCATTGGTGGATCGGTATTATTGGAATCTATTTTTGGGATTGAGGGGATGGGGCAGCTTTTTTATCTTAGTGCTATGAGTCGCGATTACCCGGTGATTATGGGAGTACTGATGATGAGTGCATTTTTGACCCTCATCGGCAATCAAATCGCCGATGCGGTGTTGTTGAAGCTTAATCCGTTTGTGAAGCGGTAGGTTTAATTCCCAAATAGAGCTTCGAGTGAACTCAGTCCCTCTTTTTTCTCTTCTTGTCCTGTTGCGCTATCACCTTGCTCTTTGAGTTCGATGATATACCCTGTAAGCATAGACGCAAGACGGATATTAATTCCACTCTTACCAATTGCTTTTGATTTTTGGTCGCTTGGGAGGGTAACGATTGCTTTTCGCTCACCATTTTCATCTTCAGTTACACTAACAGCACTGATAATCGCAGGACTCATAGCACGAGAGATGAAGAGTTCCGGAGAAGCACTGTACTCAATACAGTCAATGTTCTCACCACATAGCTCTTCACTTACAGCATTGATACGGACACCGCGAACACCTACCGTTGCCCCAATAGGATCGATTTGGGGACGGTTAGTGTAGAGGGCAATTTTCGCACGCTCTCCCGGAATACGGGCACATTTCTCGACGATAACGATACCGTCTTTGATTTCAGGAACTTCGAGGGCGAGAAGTTCTTCGAGGAATTTAGGAGCAGTACGAGAAAGCTCCATCGAAATCCCTACAATTTTATCGACATTGACACGACGAACGAGTGCGCTGACAACATCCCCAACTTTGAATTTCTCACCTTTGATACGGCTTTTCATTGGGAGGAGAGCACGGATTTCGTCGATTTCTATCGTTGTATTTTGATCGTTGTCCACACGGGTGACGCGACCGGATACGATTTGATTGATCTTGTTTTTGTATTTGTCGTACAGCTCATTTTCAACAAGACGTTGGATATGAAATTCAATTTCACGGTGAAGCGCTGCAAAAGCACTTCGACCATACGTTTCGAGTTCATGCTCCATTTGAAGTTGATCACCAAGCTCTGCTTCATCATCAATCTCTTTTGCACCGCTTAGGCTCATATACGCCCCTGCATTGTTCCCTTCAAGTTCAGGTGCATCATCAGCAACGACGGTAATGACTTGACGAAGTTTGATTTGTTTCGTTTTTTCATCGACATCGGCTTCAAAAGCGAAGGCTGGATTGATAATGCGTTTACCTGTTTGGATAAAAGCAGTTTTAATCGCTTCAGTGACGTTTTCACGCTTTAGACCTTTTTCACTAGCGATAGAATCGATAATATCTAACATATTTTCCATAGGAATATCCTTGTTTTGGGTAGATCATAAAAAATAAAATGTTATGGGGAAAGCTTTTTTATGAAGGATTAGCATTGTACAAAAAAAACGCTTAATAGGATATTTATTGAAACGCCGATATAATAGCCCAATTATCAAGAACAATCATATCAAAGGGATGAATCCATGGAATTAAAACTTGCGCGTAGCGAGAATGACGCTAAACCAAAGAAAATCGATCTAAAAAAAATCACCGAGATGGTGGAAAAGAACAATTCGTTGATCCTTTATTTTGATCGTGAAAACTCTCATAAAGATTTACTTGCATTGCAAGATCATTTCGAAAAAGAGGGTAAAAGTTTTTATATGCGTGAAGTGAAATTTGGACTTTCTGCAAGTGAGTATATGTATGAAGTACATATCTTATAATGTCTAAAAAGCTTTTTATCGAGACGTTGGGGTGCGCGATGAATGTTCGCGACTCCGAACATATGGTGGCAGAGCTTCATGCGCTTGAGGGGTATGAGCTCACTAATGAAGCGAGTGAAGCGGATTTGATCCTCATCAATACGTGTTCTGTACGTGAAAAACCCGTGCATAAGCTTTTTTCCGAATTGGGTGTTTTTAATAAACTCAAAAAACCTGATGCAAAAATTGGGGTATGTGGATGCACTGCATCCCATTTGGGCAAAGAGATTATCAAGCGTGCACCGTATGTGAATTTTGTTCTTGGGGCGCGTAATGTCTCGAAAATTGCGCAGGTGCTTCATAAAGACAAATCAGTAGAGATAGAGATTGATTACGATGAATCACAGTTCGCATTTAAAGATTTTCGTACCAGTGCCTACAAAGCCTATATTAATATCTCCATTGGGTGCGATAAGCAGTGTACGTTTTGTATCGTTCCCAAAACGCGTGGCGATGAGATCTCTATTCCCTCCGATTTGATCGTAGCCGAAGCACGGCGTGCGGTTGAAAATGGAGCGAAAGAGGTATTTTTGCTGGGGCAGAATGTCAATAACTATGGTCGCCGTTTCTCAGGGGAGCATGAAAAGGTGAACTTTACAGAGCTGCTTCGTCGTGTTAGTGCCCTTGAGGGGGTAGAGCGTATTCGTTTTACCTCTCCTCACCCGTTGCATATGGACGATGAGTTTATCGAAGAGTTTGCCAAAAATCCAAAAATATGCAAATCGATGCACATGCCCCTTCAAAGCGGTTCAACGAATATTCTTAAAGCGATGAAGCGGGGATATACAAAAGAGTGGTTTTTGAATCGCGCCGCTAAATTACGTGAAATGGTACCCAATGTCAGTATTAGTACCGATATTATTGTTGCCTTTCCGGGAGAGAGCGATGAAGATTTTGCCCAAACAATGGAGGTCTTAAATGCCGTCCGTTTTGAGCAAGTGTTTAGTTTCAAATACTCTCCACGTCCTTTGACGGAAGCAGAGCAGTTTACTAATGTTGTCGATGCTGAAGTAGGGTCAGAACGTCTGAATATCTTACAAGCACGTCATGATGAGATTTTGGATGAGCTTAAGCTAGAACATCATGGGAAAATTGTTGAAGTCTACTTTGAAGAGCTACGTTCGGATGGATATGTTGCAGGACGCAGTGATAATAATCTAGGGATAAAAGTTAAAGGATCTGAAGAGTTATTGGGAACAATAGCTAAAGTAAGAATCACGGAGGCTCACCGCACCGTTGCTAGCGGAGAGATTGTTGCGTAAACGTTTTTTACGTGAATTCGCCCTTGCGGTTGTCCCCTTTATAGGAGCGATTCTTATTCGCCTTCTTTATTGGAGTAATCGTAAGCAGTTTCATCTCCCCTTCATTATTCCTCATGAGCCCGTTATTTTTGCCTTTTGGCATGCTGATTTGTTGATGCAACCCTATTTCTATTATCAGTTTCGCCCCGTTCCCAAAGTCAAACTCCTTATTAGTGAACATTTCGATGGACAAATTATTGCGCGTACTGTACGATTTTTTAAATTAGGGACGATTCACGGTTCGACAACACGCGGGGGTGCAAAAGTTCTTATTCAAGGGCTAAAATCACTTTCACAGGGGTATGATATTGGTATTACACCAGATGGACCAAAAGGCCCTCGTTATGAGGTGAGCGATGGAGTTGTTGTAATGGCACAAAAGCGACATACAAAGGTGATTGTATTGCATTGCCGACCCTCGAAATATTGGCAACTCTCCAGTTGGGATCATTTTGTTATCCCTAAGCCTTTTGGAATATTGGATTTTTATGCCTCTGAACCCATTGATTTGGAAGGGCTTGATATGGAGTCGGCTCGAAGAGTTATCAAAGATAAGCTAATGGAACGTGCATTATGAGTGTGGCATCGTTACGTTATGACAAAGAGGCATTTTTAAAATACCTCGATAGTTTTAAGGGGTATTCGCCCCACAGCATTATCAATTATGACGTTTCGATTCAACAAATGTTGGATCAAGCAGAAATTGTTGAAGAAGAGGGGGGGATGAAAATCAATCTTATGCCCTTGCGCCTTCGTATTGCATCGCAAAAGCCAAAGACTATTTCATCCAAGCTCAGTGCTATCCGTAGTTTCGTTTCCTACCTTCGTGAGAATGGCAATACGGTAGAGCTTCGAGGGGATGAGAGTATCAAAGTTCCTAAAACCCTCCCTAAACCAATTTCGCATGAGCATATTATGAGTGCATTGGAGCACGCTGACCCTTTGAGTGGTTTGGTGATTACGATGTTGTATTCGATGGGGCTACGGATTTCGGAACTCTCAAATCTCAAAGTAGGGGATGTTACGCCAGAGTGGTGTCGTGTATTGGGAAAAGGGAATAAAGAGAGAGATATTCCAATGATTCCTGACGTGTATAAACAGTTTAAATCATTTCAAATATTTTCCCAGACTAAAGAGTATGTTTTTGAGGGTTTAGGTAAAAAATTAAGCGAAAATAGTTTAAGATATTCTCTCGTTAAGGCATTCGAAGATATTGGGTTGAGAGTCACTCCCCATCAGCTTCGTCATTCGTATGCGACTGAATTATTGAACCATGGGGCACGCATCGCAGATGTGAGCGAGTTGCTCGGTCATGCTAGTATGGCGACGACGCAGATTTATACTAAGTTGGGGAATGCTCTTAAGATGGATAATTATCTCAAATCACATCCACTATGTCAACATTCCGAGGATGTCTCGTGCTAGGGTGGACATTTCAGAAAGTTTTTATTGCTATTATTGCTCTGGAAGAGGGACACGAAGTAGTTGTTCTAACGGTTAAAAATAAAAAAACTATTGATTTGATTCGACACCATTTCGAGGGGGATAGCTCTTCGATTGCTATGAATAATTTCATCAAAGAGAAGAGTAATATTTCCCCTTTCTTCTATATCAGTGTCTTAAATCAATATCCCAATCAAGGGGCGTACGACGGGTGTACAAAATCGAATGAAAAGTCGGTAGGAATTAAAGTCATTTGTCGCGACCAACAATGGACACAGTATGCATCAAGAGAAGATTTAGCCAATTTAGAAAAAAGCTATAGTAACACAGGACTTGATTTTATTTTTTCCCCTTTTTCCTTGATTGAATACTATTTTGCGGATAAAATCAAAACTGGTCTTGCCTTGTACGCTTTTGGGTTGCCTAATCTTTTTTCGGTTGCTATTTTTGATGAAGGAAAATTAGAGTATGCGTATCACTATACTCCTACTAATTCGGATTTAATGGAGGCAGAAGAGGATGCTGAAGCGTTGACGTTTAGTTCGCCTGTGATAGAAGAGGAGGAAGAAGAGGAAGACTCAATTGTCAGATTGGATGATCTCGAAGATCTTGATTTGATGGATGATTTGGATTCACTAGGTGATTTGGATGATTTGGATGAGTTTAGTGATTCGAGTGAGTTTAGCGAGGATTCACTCACGCCCGAGGAGAAGCGAGTAGATAAAGAGAATGGGATAGTTTTGATAAAAGGGGAGCTTGACCGCAGTAATGAAGAATATTCTCGTTTCGAATGGATTCAAAAAACATTGGAACGTTTTTATGCTAGCGAACAATGTCAAAATCGTTTTATAGAAACGGTTTGTATTGCTGATTCTGGGAGTGGCGGTGACGAATTAAAACGGTATTTGGAAGAAGAGCTTTTTTTAAATGTGTTGATTCGTCATGTTGATGTAGGTGTGGGAATTAATGCTCTTGCACAGCTTGAAGAGGAAGCGTTGTGAAGTACAGTTTTATAACTCCTCGTCCCAAACGTTTTATTAGTGATGAGATGCGTCTTTCCTTCTTCTTTTTTGCTGTCAGCATTGCAATGGTAGTGGGGACTTATTTCTTTTTACTCTATAAAACCGTTCATTTTAAAGATGAACATACCTCCTTTTCTCAAACGATTAAGGATCTTGAAGCCTCTACCGATGTTCTTGAAAAGAAAATTGGTGTTATTGACGCTGAGGTGAAAATGCACGAGCAGATTGCTACAGATAATACAGTTTTGAAAGAGAGTATTCGTAATCTTTTTGATTTGGTTCCCGATCAAATTACCCTAACACGTGCTGAGTTGGATGAAAAATCGTTGATTCTTTATGGTATTACTCCAACCAAGGACACCTATAGTTTTATGCTTCAAGCTCCGCTAAAATCAATTTTTAGTCGTACTTACACAAGTTTTTATCCGGTAGAGAATGGATGGTATAGTTTTGTTTCATCGAATTATTTAGACGATGATGCAAATACGACAGAGGGAGGTAATGAAGAATGATGGGGCGTATCAATAATCAAACACTCTATCTTATTTTATTTTCAACGTTATTATTAACTATTATTTTTTTATTCTCCTTTTTTGTATTGATTCCTAAAGGAAAAGAGTATCGTCTTTTACGCTTGGAATCTATGAAAGAGGAAAAAGTAGTGAATCAAGCCCGTAGCGACTATAAAGTAACTAACGAGAAACTTGAAAAGCTTCAGAAGGACAACGCAAAGACGATCAAAGCGTATAAAATTCCTTTTAATCCACGAAAATTTACAAAAGCATACGCAGATGAGTTTCAGAACCTCTTTTTGACGGAGCTTTCCATGGCAGATGAGAATGGATCGTTCAAAGTGTATGAAGTGAATGTGACGACTAAAATAACCTCTCCAGAAAGCTTTTACAACTTTTTAGAGAAAATCAATAAAAGTCAGTGGATTATCGGGGTGAATTTCCCCATTCATTTTGAGCGGGATGGTGAACTTATTAAATCATCATTTACGATGAAAGTGCACAACCATGAAGAGAAAAAAGAGAAGCAAGAGGACTAACCCTTACATCTTCTTCGCTTTTTCATGCGCACATCGTATGGCTTCCATGCATCCATGGCGGACTCCGGAAAGCTCTAGTGCTCCATATCCTGCTGCTGTTGTTCCCCCTGGACTCATAACACCATCTTTGAGAAGGGCGGGATGAGTAGTTTGGATAAGTTCTCCAAAACCTTTGAATAATCCGCGCATCAAGCTCATGGCATCTGAGCGTTTTAGCCCTTCACGTACGGCTCCATCACTCAGCGCTTCGGCGATCAATGCGAGATAAGCCGGACCGCTTCCACTGAGTGCTGTAGCAATATCAAGCTCTTTTTCACTTTCTAGCCATACGGTCATCCCTATGGAGCCAAAGAGTGCAATAGCCTCATTGCGTAAAGCACTATCTCCTGTTAATGAGGTCATAGAAAGCCCCACTTCTGCTGCTAGATTGGGCATAGTGCGAACGTAACCCTCTGCTTCAAGGAGATGAAGAGATTCGAGGGACGTGCCTGCTAGTACAGAGTAGAGAGCTTTTGCCCGTCCATGCACTTTTTGAGATACTTCCATGAGGTTTGCAGGCTTTACGCACAGAATAATGGTTTTTCCCTCACACATAGCATCATCAAGGGGTGTTTTTTGAATGGTAGTTCCTAAGGCTTTTTCAAATTTATCCAAATTTTCTGGATTTCGTCCAATGACTTCAATGGTGTAAACTCCCTTGAGACCTTGGGCAATAGCCAATGCCATTTTTCCATTTCCGATGAGAGAAACAGAGGGTTTAGTCATCTTTTTGCTCACTGAGATAATTTTTGATAGGATCAGCGATACCAAAGTCAGCACGATTGTCGATGATGATTTGTGCCATAGTCTGGTTGTCAGTATTGAAAATCAAAGGGGCAACAAAGTTGATCGTAGAGTTTTCAATGGGTGTGGTGAGGATAACGATAGCGTAAATAAGGAGATTGCTCGTATCATTGATTTCCATCAACGCTTGTAGCGATGTAGGGATGTCAAAAGCGTATTCACGTAATGCAAAAGGATTAATCAAGGTAAAACTAGGTCCCCCATCGCTACTCTCTAATCGCATAAAAATATCATCAATTTTTTGAAGTTCCATCCGAGTGACCGACTCAAAACCCAAAAGGGGGAGTTTTAATTCAAATTGCATAACGTGCCTTTATCTTTTATCGTAAAAATTAGATTGATTTTAACACAAAAAAGGTCAAACAATGGTGTAATTAATCTCTTTTTGGTAAAATTGTCGCTACTTAATATGAAACGGACACTATATGAAGATAATTAGAGGCGTGGTGAGTGCAGTTGTGGTAATCCTTTTTGTGAGCGGATGCGCCAAAGAGGTAGACGAGTACAATAAACCTGCTGATTATTGGTATGCAAAAATGATTACTTCTGTATCCAATGGAAGTTTGGAAAAAGCGGATAGCTATTTTAGTTCTTTGCAAAGTGAACATATTAGTTCTCCTTTGTTGGGTGAGGCGACATTGATTATGGCGAATGCTCATATGGCACATGAAGAATATTTGCTAAGTGAACATTTTTTGGATGAGTATAATCGTCGTTATGCGAGCCCTTCGGGACGTGAATATGCTGAATTTCTAAAAATAAAATCGAAATTTTTGGCACTTCCCAATCCAGGGCGTGAACAGGGATTGATTGATGCGACACTTCGAGGGGCGGATGCTTTTAAAATAAGCTATCCTAATTCAATTTATATGCCACTCATGGAGACGATGGAAACACAACTTCATTTGGCAAAAGCGACTCTGAACGATCATATAGCGGGGTTGTATGATCGATTGGGGAAACCTAAAGGAGCTGAATATTATCATGCTATTGCCCCTGTGACGTGGATTGATTCAAGTGTGGTCGCTGTAGCAACAGTACCGTGGTATCGAGAGATGTTTGAGGGGGATGGAACGAATAGTTGGTATGCTTTCTTGATTCCAAAAACTCGAAGTGTTGTATCAATGGATGACAATGAAAGTAAAAAATAGGATTTAAATCATGCAACTTAGTAATTATGCCGCTTTTCCCACTACTCTTCCCGTAATTGCGGAAGATGATCTTTTTCTTTACCCTTTTATGATTGCCCCTCTCTTTTTGAGCGATGAAAAGAGTATTGCTGCTGCCGCTGAGGCGATTGAAAACAATTCACTTATTATCGTTTGTCCTGTCAAAGCTGATCATGAGGGATCTCGTGAGTCAGATGCTATCTATGAGGCAGGGGTTGTTGGTTCGATTATGCGTAAAGTTGTCCTTCCTGATGGACGGATCAAGGTACTGTTTCAAGGACTTGCTCGTGGACATATTGTAAGCATGGAGAATGAGAACCCTCTTCGTGCTCAAGTGGATATTATTCACTCTCTGAGCGTTAATAGCCTTAAAATGGATGCAATCTTGGAGATATTGCGGGAAAAGGTACGTGCCCTCTCGCAAGTAAGCAATTATTTTCCTCCTGATTTGCTTCGTACGATAGAGGAAAATCACGAATATAACCGTATTGTTGATCTCATCTCCAGTTCGATCAAAATGAAAAAAGAGAATGCCTATAACCTTTTTGTAGAGCGGGATCCTGAGAAACGATTTTTGATGTTGATTGACGAACTCATCGAAGAGACAGAGGCAAATAAACTTCAAAAAGAGATTCGTACCAAGGTTCACAGCCACATCGAAAAAGTGAACAAAGAATATTTCCTCAAAGAGCAACTCAAGCAGATCCAAAAAGAGCTGGGAACCGATACGAGTCGCAATGAAGAGATCGAAGAGTTCCGAAAGAAGCTTGAAGCCAAAAAAGAGAAAATGCACCCTGATGCGTACAAAGAGGCAAGCAAACAGCTAGATCGATTTGCCCGTATGCACCCTGATAGTGGGGATGCTGGGATGTTACAAACCTATTTGGAATATGTCCTTGAGATTCCTTTTGGGGAAGAGGCAAAAAAATCGCTCAATGTCCATGATGTCGAAAATCAGCTCAATAAAGATCACTTTTCACTCAGAAAGCCAAAGCAACGGATCTTAGAGTATTTCTCGGTGAGAGAGCTATTGGAGTTACGGGGACAAGCGGATAAAGAGGGGCGAGGGGCAATTTTATGTTTTGTCGGACCTCCCGGTGTGGGTAAAACTTCCTTGGCGAACTCGATTGCTACGGCGTTGAAGCGTCCATTGGTTCGTATCGCTTTGGGTGGACTAGAGGATGTGAACGAATTGCGCGGTCATCGACGTACGTATGTGGGGGCGATGCCTGGGCGTATTGTTCAAGGGGTTATTGAAGCGAAAAAGATGAACCCCATCATCGTTTTGGATGAGATTGATAAAGTCTCTAAGTCCAATCGCGGAGATCCAACAGCGGTATTGTTGGAGATTTTAGATCCTGAACAAAATACTCACTTTAGAGATTATTATCTCAATTTTAATATTGATTTGAGTAAAGCGATTTTTATAGCGACAGCGAATGATGCAGGACAAATCCCTGGACCGTTGCGTGATCGAATGGAGTTCATCTCGGTGAGTTCCTACACACCGCAAGAGAAGCAGGAGATTGCCAAGCAGTATCTCATCCCGCAAGAGTTGAAAAAACACGGGTTAAAGCCCTCAGAGTTGAGTATCTCAAAAACCGCTTTAGCCGAAGTGATTGAAAAACATACGCGTGAAGCTGGGGTACGGAATTTGCGCCGTCGTATTGCTGATATTGTCCGTAAAACAGCGAAAAAGATTCTCGAAGAACCTAGCAGTAGCAAGGTGAGTGTGACTTTGAAGAATCTTAAAGACTTTTTGGAGAAAACAGTATTTGAGATCGAAAAAACGGATCATATTGATCGTGTCGGTGTGGTCAACGGTCTTGCGTGGACGGCAGTTGGGGGTGATGTCCTCAAAATCGAAGCTATTCGTATTAACGGCAAAGGGACATTACAGCTTACGGGGAGTTTGGGGGATGTGATGAAAGAATCGGCGCGCATCGCTCTTTCAGTCGTAAAAACGTTGATTGACAGTGGTAAAATTACCGTTGATCATGCGATTATTCCTCTCAATTCCACAGAGCGTGAGGGTAATATCAAAGTCGATGTGAGTGAAGTGTACAAACGGTTTGATCTCCATATTCACGTTCCTGATGGGGCAACACCCAAAGATGGTCCTAGTGCAGGGATCGCAATGTGTACGGTTATCGCTTCTATTCTGACCGATAAAAAAGTGCGTGCCGATATTGCGATGACAGGAGAAGTCTCATTGACGGGAAATGTTCTCCCTATTGGCGGACTCAAAGAGAAGCTTATTGCGGCGCACCGTGCAGGGATGAAGCTTGCCCTTATCCCTCAAAAGAATTATGAGCGTGATTTGGTGGATATTCCCGATGAGGTAAAAAATGCCGTTGAAATACGGGGAGTGAGTCGTATTGAAGAGGTTCTTAAAGCTCTTTTAATCGACGAATAGCCGAATACGCTTCGGGGGAACTGTAAAGGTATCCCCGTAGTTTTGCTTGAATTTTGAGTTTTCTACACGCTTCTTTGAACTCTTTGTCCATCGCGATATTGGGGATGTAGGGAGCGATAAACGTATAGGTTTCTTCGATTACAACGATGTATTGCCGTCCAATCACACACCACTTTTCTTTTCTTAAATTCTCTTTTTCATTTGCACTCATTACACTTCCAAGCCGTTTGAGCATTTTATCAATACCGTAGATAAGGGAACGGAGTGTTTTTGGATTTTGGGTGTAATAAAGCTCCTTAATGTGTTCAAAATGAAGTGTCTCAATGATTTCTTCTCTATCTTCGTCGAGGTAAGCGAAACTCCGTCGTAAGCCATCCGCATATTCACGTATTAGAGGGGTGCTGTAGTTTTTGCGAAAACGGTTGCGAGTATAACGCTCATCAGCATTGCTCTCATCGATAAAATGTTTGTGGCAATGTTCGTGTAGATACGCCTCTATCTCGTCGCGTGTGTGTTGGAGAAGGGGGCGGAGGATCGTGAAATCCTCTTTGACATCAAGAGAACGAATCCCCATCATTTCAGGAAGACCAGCTCCGCGCGTCAACTGCATCAACAGCCATTCAAGACGGTCATTGAGCTGATGGGCGGTGAGAAGATAGGTGTAGTTACCTGTTTTCATCAACGACTCAAAAAAACCATGCCGCTCTTCCCTCGCACGGTGTTCGAAATTGGAACCGCTAAGATGACAGGAGTGGATAAAGCAAGTCAAGTTATAGTTGTGGGCAAGTGTTTGGGCATTTTGTTCTTCTGTGTCACTTGCTGGGCGTGTATGGTAATTGACGTGAGCCATATCGAAGGTAATCCCATTTTCAATGAGGAGATGGAAGAGGGCAGTGGAATCGACTCCACCTGAGAAGGCGAGGAGAGATTTTCCACTGCGTAGGAGGTTTAGGTGGAGGAGGTTAGGCATTTCCCACAATCGTCGCCAACAAATGATTTCCCGAAAGTTCCGTCACCCGTCCCCGATACATTTTTCCGTAGCTTAGTTCTTCTTCGATTTCACGATCATTGACATAAATCTCCCCATCAACATCAGGTGTCCAATTCAAAGCACGTGCGCTGAGGAGGAATTCGTGTTCATCACTCTCTCCGTCGATTACGAGGAGAATTTCGGTGCCGATGAGTTTTTGTAGACTTTCGATTTCAATTTCAGAAGCAATTTTTCCCAATTTTTTGGCACGGGCATTGATGGCTTTTGTTGGGATTTTATCCTCCATCGTATAGGCACTTGTCCCCTCTTCATCGGAGTAGCTAAAGACATTGAGACGATCAAATCCAAACGTTGCGGCGAACTCTGCCATTTCGTTAAACATCTCTTCCGTTTCGTGAGGATGTCCGACGATGAAGCTCGTACGGATAAATGCGTTTGGCAATGCTTTCATTGCGTTTAGAAGTTCGAGGGTTTTGGCTTTTCCGAATCCCCGTTTCATAATTTTGAGCATTTCATCGTTGATGTGTTGAATCGGCATATCGAAATAGTTATGGAAAATGGGGGAATCACCGATAGTTTTGATGAGCTTCAATGTCGTTGTGGAAGGGTAAAGGTACAAAATACGGGCACTTTTGACTCCCTCAATGAGTTCAATTCGTTTGATAAGGTGGATAAGTCCATCGGGGATATTTTGGTCACGTAGATACGAACTGGAATCTTGGGAGACGAAACTAAAGTCATAATATCCTTTGGCAACCAGTCCCTCAACCTCTTTGGCAATACTCTCCAAATTTCGAGAATTAAGTTTCCCTTTGAAAGAGGGGATGGCGCAAAAACTACAGGTTTGATTGCACCCTTCGGAGAGTTTGATATAGGCGTGGTAGGTTGAGCCCGTCACGACCCGTTCGGCACCGTCGATGAGATACACTTCGGGGGTAAAACGGCTTTGTTTGAGGGCTAGAAGTTCATCAATTTTGTCATAATCGCCGACTCCTGTGAAAATATCGACCTCTTTAAGCTCTTGGGAAAGCTCCTCTTTGTACCGTTCCGAAAGACACCCTGCCATGACGAGAACGGAATCTTTTTTGCGCCCTGCATCAAGGTTGAAAATCGTATTGAGAGACTCTTGTTTCGCCGCATCGATAAATCCGCAGGTATTGACGATGATAACATCAGCTTCGGTGCTTGTGTCGGTCATTTCATAATTTTGGAGTCGTCCCAACATCACCTCGGTATCGACGAGATTTTTGGTACAGCCGAGAGAGACGATGTGAAGTTTTTTGGACATAAGTAACCTTAATAAAATAGTGGTGGCATTATATCAAAGTCAGTTTTGGATAGACTTTTGTTATGAAACTTAATTATGATATTCTTATTTTAGGCGCAGGTGCGAGTGGGCTTATGTGTGCGGCGCAGCTGTCAGAAAAAACCAATCTTAAAATTGCTTTATTGGATGGCAATTCTCGTCCTGCTTTAAAGCTCAAAGCATCGGGTGGTGGGAAATGCAATCTCACGAATGTGAACGTGGATACAGACCATTTTTTAGGGGATGAAACGCTGGTTCACACCGCATTGAATGTTTTTCCGCAAAAAGCCCTTTTGGACTATTTTCACAATGGCGGGCTTCGCCCCGTCATTCGTAAAGAACGGTACTATTTTTGTCCGAAAAGTTCTGATGAGGTGATTTCGATTCTTCTCGGGAAATTGCGAGGGGTTGATCTGCTGTTGGGGCATAAAATTCTTTCGGTAAGTGGAAATGATTCTTTTAATGTGATAACCGATAAAGGGACATTTACGGCGAAAAAAGTGGTAGTAGCAACGGGGGGAGCGAGTTACAAAGAGCTTGGGGCAAGTGATATTGGTCTCAAAATAGCGCAAGAATACGCTCTTGAAATCGTCCCATTTTCACCTGCATTGGTAGGATTAACCCTTCAGCCCAAAGAGTTTTGGATGAAAGAGCTTAGCGGAATCAGTTTTCCTGCACGGATTCGTGTGGGGCAAAAAGTGCTGGAGGAAGATTTGCTCTTTGCCCACAAAGGGATCAGTGGTCCTGTAGTGCTATCTGCATCGCTGTATTGGTTTAAAGGGGAGATAGAGATCGATTTTTGCCCCGATCTTGATCTTCAAAAGCTGTTGAGTGAAAAAAAACTCCTTAGTACCGCCTTGCCATTGCCTAAACGTTTTACGAAAGTATTTTTGGACTCAATTGCGTTGGAGGATAAACCGTGTAATCGTCTAAATAATGAGGAGCGTGAAAAACTTCTTCAACTTCAAGCGTATAAAATGGCTCCATCGGGGAACTTCGGATTGAGTAAAGCGGAAGTGTGTCGTGGTGGAGTGGCTCATGAAGAGATTGATCCTAAAACGATGGAAAGTAGTAAAGTACAAGGGCTCTATTTTATCGGGGAGACGGTGGATGTGACGGGGGAGCTTGGGGGGTATAATTTCCAGTGGGCATTTAGTTCGGCGGTGGTGTGTGCATCCGCTATTGCGAATAAGGAACTTTAGTGCAACGTAAGCGTGTTGTGATTATCGGCGGAGGATACGCAGGGGTAGCGGCGCTCAAAGTGCTTGCCACGTCAGGATTGTGCGATGTTGTATTGATCGACCAGCACCCTTATCATTATCTCCAAACCGAAGCGTATGAACTGATCGCCAATGAGTGTTCTATGACCCGTGTTACGATTGATTTGGTTGCGTTATGTATGAGTTACGGTGAGCATGTTACCTATATCAAAGATACCATCCGTGAAATTGATTTCCAAGCGAAGCATATTGTAGGGCAAAATTCGGGACACGTGTATGATTATCTGCTTGTGTGTACGGGAAGCCGTACGGCGTACAATGGTGCTACTGAAGGGCTACGGGAATATTCCCATGGGGTGAAGACATTGCCGAGTGCGTTGACGTTTAAGCAGCAGTTTGAACAGCGTCTTTATGAGAGGATGGAGAGTGAAGGGGGATGGTGCAGTGAACCTTTTAATGTTGTGATTGGAGGAGGAGGGCTTAGCGGTGTTGAAATCGCGGCGGAGATGGCGCATTATATTCGCATATTTCACCAAGACAATACCCTCACCTGTGAGAATATTCATATCTTTTTGATTATCCCTCATGAAAGTGTTTTGGAGGGGATGGAGCCTTATCTCATCACCCAAGCAACGAAACGGCTTTTGAAACTTGGGGTGAATATACTCAACCACTCCCGTATCACTTCCGTTGAAGAACACACCTTGATTTTGAATCACAAAGAGAAAATTTGTTTTGATTTTATGATTTTTACAGGGGGGATTATTGCCTCTACGCTCACGGGAGGGATGGATGTTCTTAAAAATAAAAAATCGCAATTGATTCTGGATGAATATCTAGCCGTTTCTCAACACGAGGGAGTATTTGCGGCAGGTGATATTGCACAGCTTCACGACAAAGAGGGGAAACTGCTCCCTCCGACAGCGCAAACAGCAGAACAAAGCGGTATGCGTGCGGCGAATAATATTGTAGCGTTGATAGAGGAAAAAGCCATGAAAGCTGCTGATATGAAAATGCGTGGGATGATGATTGCACTTGGGGGGAATTATGCGAGTGTGTCGTTGTTGGGGTGGATTAAAGTGAGCGGCGTTATGGGGCATCTGATTAAAACGATTATTATGCGCGGATATAGGTATGGACTTCATATTCAGTGTACAAAAGGGATTAAAATGATGGATAAATCGAAAGGGCATTGCCGATTTTAGAGAGAAAAAATTCGATTTTGCTATAATTTTAGTTCTGGTTGGCGATTATGAAGTGTGGATTGGTTTGTGAAGGAGAAGGTGGGACAGGGTCAGCCTTTAACTAAGGATATAACAATGCGATTTGCACTCATAATTGTTATAATCATTCTGCTTCTCGCAGAACGATTGTATTAAAAGCGCTTTAGAGAGTTCACAGATCTCTAATCTGTCCCAGCTAGGTCAAAATTATATCTCATCAACATAAATCAAAACTTTCATAGCATATTATTTTTTCTCTCTCCACTTTGATTTTCTAAGGGGAGAAAATCCTAAAAACTCTCTGAAATTATCCCTTGCTCAATTGATTGATTGGAATACTATCTACATACAGTGTTTCAGGGGCAATGTCTATTTCATTGGGCCAAGTGATTGTCCCATATTCAATCTTTGCCTGCTTGAAATAATGAATATCTTTTAAAACTTGAAAAGGCTTTTCATCCATTAATGCAGTACAATCAAACTCTTTAATTTCTCCGTTTTCAAACGTTAAAAGCAACTTATAGTGATCTAAAAAGGCAAAATTTACAACATCTAATAACATAATAATTCCTTTATTTTAAAGGATCAATTTTGAATTATTATAACGCAAACTCTCCTCAATATCACTAGGCTCAATGTCTTTTAAACCAAAGTGAGTACAATACACCAATTAACTCAAAAACTGGAGTCGCCCCATAATGATATTACTAGCTGGACCGTGTGTTATTGAGAGTGAAGCGTCGATTTTCAAAATTGCGAAATCTCTTGAGCGCTACCATAATGATCCCCGTTTTGATTTTTATTTCAAATCGAGCTTTGACAAGGCGAATCGTACCTCATTGGATAGCTACCGAGGACCGGGGCTTGAAGAGGGGTTGCGAATTTTGCAAAAGGTCAAAGAGGATTTTGGGTATAAAATTGTTACTGATGTGCATGAGAGCTACCAAGTACCAATTGCTGCTGAAGTGATTGATATGATACAAATCCCTGCTTTTTTGTGCCGTCAGACCGATTTGTTGGTAGCTGCGGCAAAAACGGATAAAATTGTGAATATCAAAAAGGGGCAGTTTATGACCCCTGATGATATGCGTTTTTCGGTTGCCAAAGTGCTCAAGACCCGTGGATGTGATGAGGTGACGTACGAAGCATCTCAAAAAAATGGTGTTTTACTGTGTGAACGGGGTTCAACGTTCGGATACGGCAATCTCGTCGTGGATATGCGTGCGTTGCCGATTATGCGTCAGTTTGCCCCTGTGATTTTCGATGCAACTCATTCGGTGCAAATGCCTGGAAACGGAAGCGGAAAAACAGGGGGAGACAGTTCGATGGTTCCTCATTTGGCACGCGCGGCGGCGGCAGTTGGGGTCGATGGATTTTTCTTTGAAACCCATTTTGATCCAACGTGTGCGTTGAGCGATGGCCCGAATATGTTACGATTAGAGCAGTTAGAAGAGTTAAGTGAAAAGTTATTGTTGTTGGATGCGATAAAATAACTTTTGTGCGCATTAAAAACCGTTCGTGGTGAGCTTGTCGAACCATAAACTTCACCCTTCGACAAGCTCAGGGCGAACGGAAGTAAGCTCACTACGAACGGGAATTTAAATAAATTTTATAAAGGAAAAATATGACATTAATTGAAGGTAAATTAAGCGTTATAAACGGCAAAAAAGTCGCAATCGTTAGTACACGATGGAACCATTTTATCGTTGACAGACTTGTTGAGGGGGCAAAAGATGCTTTTTCACGACATGGCGGTAATGATGAGGATTTGACTCACGTTTTAGCCCCAGGAGCGTATGAACTTCCGATGGTTATTGATCGGCTTTTATCAACGGGAAAATACGATGCTGTTTGTGCATTGGGTGCGGTGATCCGTGGTTCTACCCCCCATTTTGACTACGTTTCGGCGGAAGCTACCAAAGGAATTGCAACGATGAGTTTAAAACATCAAAAACCGGTTGCATTTGGACTATTGACCACGGATACCATTGAGCAAGCCATTGAGCGAGCAGGGACAAAAGCAGGGAATAAAGGATTTGAAGCGATGACAGTAGTAATTGAGATGTTAGATTTATACGAAGCGATTGGCGCATAATGGCAACACGTCATCAAGCCCGTATGGCAGTTGTAAGTTTATTGTATGCGTACGATTTGGGGAATAAAAGTATTGCCGATTTTAGCGATGAGATTATGGAAGAGAAGAAGATCCGTAATAAGCAACGTGATTTTGCGATGGATTTGTTTCGCGGTGTTACAGAGCACTTAGTGGAAGTGGATGAAGCGATTGAAAAACATCTCAAAGATTGGGATTTTGACCGTTTGGGTTCGATTGAACGGGCGACATTGCGTTTGGGTGCGTATGAGATTATGTACGGTGAGCTTGATTCTGCTGTGATTATCAATGAAGCGATTGAAGTAACCAAAGCGTTTGGGAGTGAGCAATCTCCGAAATTTATTAATGGCGTCCTTGACGCGATTTCAAAAGACAAGTAGAGACCAATGCGACTCACCAAAGAAGAAGCTTTAGAACTCATCCGTAATGGTGATTTAACGCAACTGGGAAAAATGGCGACAGCACGCAAAAAAGAGCTTCATCCGCAAGGAATTACGACGTTTGTGGTTGATCGAAATATCAACTATACGAATGTCTGTTGGGTCGATTGTAAATTTTGCGCTTTTTATCGTAGCCCTAAAGACAAAGAAGCCTACGTTCTCACGTTTGAAGAGATCGATCAAAAAATTGATGAACTTCTTGAGATAGGGGGAACTCAGATTTTGTTCCAAGGGGGCGTTCATCCCAAGCTCAAAATCGAGTGGTATGAAGATCTTGTAGCGCATATTCATACCAAATACCCGACAATTACCATCCATGGATTTTCCTCAATAGAACTTGATTATATTGCCAAAGTTTCTCACATCACGATTCAAGAGTGTTTGGCACGGCTTCATGCCAAAGGGTTGGCTTCCATTCCGGGAGCAGGGGCGGAAATCCTTAGTGACCGTGTCCGTGATATTATCGCTCCGAAGAAAATCGACAGCGAAGTGTGGCTCCATGTTCACCGTGAAGCGCATAAGTTGGGGATTAAATCAACGGCTACCATGATGTACGGAACGGTGGAAACGGATGAAGAGATTATTGAGCATTGGAATCTTATTCGTGATCTTCAAGATGAAACGGGCGGTTTTCGTGCCTTTATTATGTGGAGTTTTCAGGGGATGAATACTCAGCTGATGGAAGAGCATCCCGAGATTGAGAAACAATCAAGTAATCGTTATTTGCGACTGCTTGCCGTCTCACGTCTCTTCTTGGATAATTTCGACAATATCCAAAGTTCTTGGGTCACCCAAGGGCCGTACATCGGTCAGATGGCATTGCTGTATGGAGCCAATGATTTGGGTTCAACAATGATGGAAGAGAATGTTGTTCGTAGTGCAGGGGCAGGGTTTCGGATGGCAAAAGAGGAGATGATTCGTCTCATTCATGACATCGGAGAAGTACCTGCCATTCGTAATACGGCGTATGAGATATTAGAGAAATTCGAGTGAAACACTTTTTTGTAACGATTTTATTTTTAGGGCAGGCACTTATGGCAAGTACATTGGATTTCATTGAGGTCAAAGGGGTGAAAATTCCCTTTATTTTTGAGCAAGACAAACGTCTCCCTATTGTTTCAATGCAGGTTATTTTCACAGGAAGTGGTAGTGTGGATGAAGGTTCTCATGGAGGGCTTGCTCGCCTAAGTGCCAAAATGATGAATGAGGGGACATTGAAGCGGGGCGCAGTTGGATTTGCGGATGCTCTTGATGCGCGTGCGATTCAACTCAGTACCAATGCAGGGAATGAAACGCTGGTGATGGAACTGGGAACGCTTCGAGATGAGTTTGACACAGGATTGTCGTTGATGAGTGAACTGGTACGTTCTCCCAATCTCACCAAAGAGACGTTATCCAAAATCAAGACGATTACAATGAGTGATATTGCTCGTAAAGAGGCAGATTTTGATACCGTTGCCTCCGATGAGCTCAAAGCAATCCTTTTCGAGGGGACTCCTATTGCTACTCCCAATATCGGAACCAAAGAGTCAATAGAAGCCATTAAACTCAAACATACGGAGAGCTTTTTAGAGGATAAAATGGTTCTCTCTAATACTGTTATCGTTATCGGTGGCGATCTCAATATCTCTGAAGCAAAATCCAAAGTGAGTCAACTTCTTTCTCTTTTTAACGTAGGGAAAAAAGCGGTTGAACGCCATTATGAGGCACGAAAAGAGCCAAAAGAGACGATTCTAAAACGTCCTACGACTCAACAGACCTATCTCTATTTCGGAGCACCGTTTGCTATAAACGAGGGAGACCCTGAATTTTATAAAGCGCGTGTTGCGATGTTTGTTTTAGGATCTAGCGGATTTGGAAGTCGATTGATGGAAGAGATACGGGTGAAACGCGGATTGGCGTATTCGGCGTATTCACGTCTAAGTGTTGCTAAAACCAATACTTATTTTAGTGGCTATCTCCAAACGAAACTTGAGTCGGGAGATGAAGCAAAAAAAAGTGTCATTGAAGTGATTGAGTCGTTTGTCAAAAGCGGAGTGACCCAAAGTGAACTTGATCAAGCGCGTAAATTTTTGTTAGGTTCCGAACCATTACGGGTTGAAACTCTCTCTCAACGGTTGGGACGTACTTTTAGTGAGTATTACCAAGGGCGTGAGCTTGGATATTCAGCACACGAGCTTGAGATGATTCGACATCTCAGCCTTGACGATCTGAACGCATTTATCACGCGTCATAATGAGATAACGCACCTCAGTTATGCGATAGTGACGAAGTAGTGTCTCCATTCGTGGTGAGCTTGTCGAACCATGAACACACCCTTCGACAGGCTCAGGGCGAACGGGGAAAGAATTAGTGAGCGATAAAATTAAACTCTCTGACGATACCGATAAATTCCACCGTTTAGGGGTAGGAAGTGTTACGGCACTTTCCCTCATAGCCCCTACCTCTTTCGATGATCGCCGTTTAAGTACACAGTTAACGACGAATTGTCCTTGTGTGATTGATGCAACGGTGGAGTCGATTACCAAAACCCCGAAAACCCTCAAAATACTCTTTTCTACCCACAATCTTACTGAATCCATTGAAGGGGTTATTTTTAATCCTAAGCCCTATATGGCTCATCAGTTTACGCTTCATGAACGTGCTTTCTTTAGCGGTAAAGCTCTTTTGGAGAGTGGGCGATGGCAGATGATTCAGCCCGTGAAGATTCCTGCCGTCGGTTCTCTTGTCCCCATCTATAAAACACCATTACGTGCCGATGTTATGCGTCGTCTTATCGCGAAACATATTACCATAGAGGCTCTCATAACCGACGGTTTACCGCAAAGCATTGCCCAAACACTGTATGACATCCATTTTCCGAAACTCCCGACTCCTCTTGGATCACAGCAGTTACATGCCCTTAAATTTGCCGAATTGTTTGATTATATGCGTCGTCTTCGTCTCAAACGCCGTTTTCATCCTACCCATTATAAAGCCTCTGGCGATGTCGCGGCATGGTCGAAAACGCTCCCCTTTACCCTCACCGACGATCAGAAAAAAGCGATTACTGAGATTCGCAAAGATCTCAGACGAGAGAATGCGGCTCGTCGGATGATTGTGGGAGATGTTGGATCGGGGAAGACGATGGTTATCTTAGCTTCTGTCGTCCTTATGCACCCTTATCGTTCTCTTCTTATGGCTCCAACGACGATTCTTGCCGCACAGCTTTTTGAAGAGGCACAAAAGTTTCTTCCTAATTTGAAGATTGCCCTTGTAACGAATGCGACGAAAAAAGGGTCATTGGAGGAGTTTGATTTTATCATCGGAACCCACGCTCTTCTTTATCGAGAACTTCCCGAGTGCGCATTGGTGATGGTGGATGAACAACACCGTTTTGGGACAGCCCAGCGCAATGCCCTTTCCAAGCTCACCGAAAACGATTCTCCGCCCCATTTTTTACAATTTTCCGCTACTCCAATACCGCGAACGCTAGCCATGATCGAATCGGCACATATTGATGTAAGTCTCATTGTCCAAACCCCTTTTACAAAAGTCATTGCGACCAAGATTATCGGCAAAAGTGATTTTCCAGCACTCTTGGAACATATCCGCGGTGAAATAGCCCAAGATCATCAAGTCCTTCTTGTCTACCCCCTTGTCGAGCAAAGTGAGAGTATTAACTACCAAAGTATTGAAGAAGCACGGGGGTATTGGGAGAAAAATTTTGAAAATGTCTATGTGACCCACGGAAAAGACAAAGAGAAAGAGGCAGTATTACGAGAGTTTCGGGATAAGGGTTCTTTGTTGATTGCAACAACAGTTGTTGAAGTGGGGATCTCTTTACCACGTTTGACTACCGTCATTATCGTTGGGGCAGAACGGTTGGGACTCTCAACGCTTCATCAGCTTCGTGGGCGCGTGAGTCGAACAGGGCTTCAGGGATATTGCTATCTCTATACGAACACGACGGGTAAAAATGTTCGGTTAGAGTCCTTTGGCAGGTGCACGAGCGGTTTTGAGATTGCGGCATTGGATTTGAAATTTCGCTCTAGTGGTGATTTGTTGGAGGGGAGCATCCAAAGCGGTAAAAAACTTCGATGGGCAGATATAGGGGAAGATGAAGAGGTTGTTCGTGAGGTCAAAGCGTGGCTAGAGAATAAAATAACAAAATAAGTTACAAAATATTTTAATAGCACTTTAATCAGAGCTGGAATATACTCAACTCATCAGTCTCGTTAGCCGATATAGTGACGACTCGATAAAAATATTGACGATGTATCTAAAGAATCATAAGGAGGATAAGATGGGGGTATTTGCATTTTTTTCACGCTTGATAGCTGTTTTTGGTGTAGTGATGATGTTTGGGGTGTCGGGGTGGGCGGAAACTCCTGACGTTGGTAATAGCTGTGTACTAGCATCAACCGTTAATGCAAATAGTACAACGAACACTTTAGCCATTAACCCTAGTAGTGATATGGATTATTTCAAAATTGTTTTAACGCAAGCAGGTACTTTGAGTTTGTCCTCAACCGCTGCTACTCATGATGTCGTGGGACGTTTATATGATAGTTCTTGTACACAATTGGCAAGCAATACGGGTAATAATAATTTTTCAATTTCTCAGAGTGTGAGTGCAGGGACGTATTATGTATCTATTGAAGACAGCGGTAAGAATCAAACAAGTACTTATAATTTTGTATCAGCATTTGTTGCAGCATCTGCGAATCTTGCCTTGACCAATACCGATGCTCCCGATCCAGTCACAATAAATGGAACTTTGGTATATACCTTAAATGTAACTAATGGTGGGCCCAATACCGCGACTGATTTAATATTGACCGATACTCTTCCCTCTGGTGTTATCTATCAAAGTGCGGTAGGAACAGGATGGAGTTGCAATCAAGTCGCTGGCGTAGTGACTTGTACTAATGCAAATCTCACGAACGGTTCAAGTTCAAACGTAGCCATCACGCTTACAGCTCCTTCCGCCGTAGGAACTATTACCAATACAGCGACTGTAACATCAGCAGCTACTGATTCTACTCCTGCAAATAATACTAATATTGCTCAATCCACAACCGTTCAACTCCCTACAATTTCCATTAATGATGTCAGTATTTTTGAAGGCTCGAACGGTTCTACACGTCTTATGACGTTTACGGTAACAATTTCTCCCTCCGCAAGTGGAACCATTAATTATGCTACGAGCAACGGTACAGCTACCGCAGGCTCCGATTATGGATCGATTTCTGGAATGATTACATTTGTAGCGGGGGAAGTGACAAGCCGTGACATTCAGGTTCCGATTTATGGAGATGCTATTAGTGAGGGGACAGAGACTTTTAATCTAACGCTCAGTAATCCAAGTGGATTTACGATTTTGAAGAGTGTTGGTATAGGGACGATTTATGATTATGGTAATACGATCTTTCGTAATGGTGAACGAGATTTTGAGCTTCGAAATCCACAAGAGACTCGAAATAAAACAGGTGATGTTTTAGTTGTTGGAAATACGGTGCAATGTGTAACGGATAACGGTAGCAGTTTCGGGGGAAGTTGTACCACCAATTTGAGTCGAACGGCAAATGATTATTATACGAAATATTTGAACAGTGATAGCAATACAACTACATTTAATTCATCAAGTGCAACATTGGCAGGTATCCCTACTGGGGCTAGAGTTATTTGGGCAGGACTGTATTGGCAAGGATTTTTACATGATTGTGGTGATGGAGATACATCAACGTGTCGTTTTAGAACACCTAGTTATACAGCCTTGAGTGATGCTGACAACAATATTAATCTCAGTTCAAACAGCTACGATGCCCAAAAAGTCTATATTGATATTCCGAACAACAGTGTATCTGGATATCAACTAGTAACAGCAAGTATGCTTGATTATCGTTATGTCAGTGATGCAACAGGGACGGTTTATTCAGCATTTTTGGAAATTACGGATCTAATTAATACAACGAATGCAAATGGGGTTTATACCGTTGCTAATATCCAGAGTATGGAAGGGGAACGAGGATGGGGAAATTTCGGTGCGTGGTCATTGTTTGTTATCTATGAGGATTTGAGTAAAACAGCAATTTTACGTAACATGTCCATATACGACGGATTTAAAACTGTGAATAGCTCAAGTTCAACGTGGGCAACCATCCCTTTGAGTGGTTTTATGACTCCTACACGAGGTGTTGTTGATTCTAAATTGATCTCTTTCGCAGGGGAGGGTGAATATGCCTATTCCCCTGATAGAATTTCTGTAGGGGGAGATACCAACTACGTTTCCAATGCCGAAAATCCTAACGATAATGTCTTTAACTCAACGATTGCAGGGTTCACTCGTAATCCATCCTATTCCAATGCCAATGGTATTGATATTGATATATTTGACGTCAGTGGATTTATGCACAATGCGCAAACTTCGTCAACGGTTAAGATGACCTCAGGATTGGATGCGTATTACCCTTCCGTTCTTGGATTTTCCACGCAGTTGTATGCACCCGATGTATGTTATGGTGAAGATATTTTTTACAATGGACAGAGGGTATCCAGTAGCAATATCCCCGAATCAGGTAGAGATATTGATATTACCGTTATGATAACCAATAAGGATAATGAGCCAGCTCAGGGTGTTTTTATCGAAAAGGTTTTTGCAAATCCAGCACAACAGTTGGCGTATAAACCAGCATCAATGTTGATTCGTCCTATCGGAAGCACTATCTTTAGCACTAAAACAGATACGTTATATGATGATACCGCTGAATATGCGTCATCCACAGCAAAATTCTTACTTGGAGCAGGGGCATCAGCGTCGACTGGGGGGACAATCAATAAAAATGACGAAACGCAATTTAGTTATTCATCAACAGTTGGAACCGATCAAAATATTAGTGAAAATGTCTATTTGGTCAGCTATCGTAATGACTATCTAAAAATTAGTTTCAGAGGTATTCCTATCCGCAAGTGTGCTGATTTTAACAATACATTTGGAGTGTATATCCCCGTTATTGGAAAATTCAATACCATCCGTTCAGGCGCAGTCAATGTTGCAGGTGGGGAGACCGACCCCATTGATCCGATGGATTCTAAAAATGCCCTCTATACCCAAGTCGTGAATAAACCTTTTAATGTCGATGTCCTCTCTTTTAGCAGTGATAATATTACCCCAACAGCTCCTTCGACAGCGGTTGATCTCAATCTTACTATGGTAGAGCTTACCCCCGATGGAAATTGTACGGACTCTAATTTGTCGGCAATGTATCCTCTTCATTTCGCAACAACAGATAAATACAAAACGGCTACCGTATTACCGGTAAAAGCATCTCAAAATGCTGCTTTTCATATGGTCACAAACACGGCTAATCTCTGTTCACGTGATCGATTCTCCATCCGTCCTGCCTCGTATAAAATGGATGCCAATGAGACACAGCTCGTTGGTAATCGGATGTATCAATTTACTTTTACCGCGGGTCAATATAGCTCACCAAGTACGCCGTCTTTAGCGTATAATCAAGAAATTTATAATGGAGTTGATAAAAATGGGACGACACAATTAGTTGTTCCAACAGGGTGTGCACTTACATCTCCCGTCGAAATGATTAATACACCTCTATCTTTTAGTGATGGACAAGTAACGGCATTGGTTCTGTATCCCAATATTGGGGATATAAATTTTACGGTAAGCGATCAGCAGTGGAGTGCTGGTTCTCAGGATCAAGCAAAAGGTGATTGTAATCTCAACAGTGCTGAGAATGTTTCGGATGGGAGTGGTAAAGTAGGGTGTATGACACAATCCTCGCAAATTTTTAGTTTTACGCCTGCTTTATTTGAGAATACGATGAATATTATCAATAATAATGGTTCTTTTACCTATGTTTCTAGTAATAGTGAGATGAATGCGTCCGTTAATTTATCGATAAAAGCAGTTATGGATAATAATTCTACCGCAACGCACTATACAAAAAATTGTTTTGCCAGAGATGTTGACTATACCGTTCGCTTGAATAATAATCAAGTATTAGGATGGAGTGATACACAGCATAGAATCCATTTTTACCCCGATAACAATACAACCCACTTAAGTAGCTCAACCCCCCCCGAAGTCACGTGGCTAACAGGTCAAGAAAGTTTTTCATCGGGTATTGCCAATGCCAAATTTTATGTTAATTTTGATCGCAATCAGACAATACCGGATAGTCCATTTCATATTGCACGAAATGATTTTAATATTACAACGATGCTCGATCAAAATAACACAAGTGGTGTAGATTTTGATAGAACCAGTGACCATAATATAACTTTTGTTTACGGTCGCCTTATCCCACGTGACGTTCGTGTATTCGGGGATGGCTCCACTTTTAGTACAAACGCATGGTATGAAGTGTACAATACTGCGGATATTAATGGGACGGCATTGGCTCCAAGCCAAAATGATTCGATGTGGTTTACCAATCGGTTGCATAACGATATGAATGAGGGGGATGGTAATGTGACAGTTGTTATTGTCGGTACTAATCCTAGTAATACAACACCCAATACTGTTAGTGGTATCGAAGCCTATGGGTTTACGAATTATCCTCTTGGTAGTTACAAAGCGCATATTATGACGGCTCCTTGGCTGTGGTATGGCGCTATTGCATTACCGTATAGTGATCCAATCGATCCGACCAATCTCGATTGTGTAACCCACCCGTGCTTTAACATAAATGTAGTCCCTCCAAAAGCGGCAACAGGAAGTGCAAAAAGCAGTGAAGAAGCAGAAAAAAAAGCAAATAAAGCAACAACGACAGAAGGAGGGGGTTTGATTTATGATTATGCTCCAGCGATACAATAATGACTAGAATAATGATGCGCAGAGCTATGACAATGATTGAGGTTATCTTTGCAATTGTTATCATTGCGATTAGTATTATGGCAATCCCCTCAATGATGGAAATTTCCTCCAAAGCGACCAAAGGGGTGACGATAGACGATGATATTCTCAAGCGGATGTCAGGTGAGTTGACTAAAATCTTTCAGACACGGTGGGATGGGCATTATCTATTGCCTGAGGGGAATGGGGCATTGCTTCTCAATCCTAATACAGCTGATTTGAACTGTTCGCGTGGAAGTGGAGGTGTTTTTTATCGACTCAATCTTGCTTCGATGATGCCATGCAGTGATCAAAATGCCAGTGCTATCCCTTCACCCGGCAATAAAAACTTGCAACAAGGTATTGAACAGATTAATGATATTAATGACACTTTTAATATTGCTGATGCAACAGGGACGGTACTCTATCACGTCCCTGTTACCTATAGAGTAAGTTATGTGAATTCGACTGTTTCTCCATCCAATAGTAGTAGTAATACCGTCACTGCAACATGGGTACTGGGTTCATCAGGAGATATGACTCCTGCTCCGTCATCTTTGACTGTTCCAACCCATCTTAAACGTATTGTCGCAACAGCATCAAGCACGACTTCAGCGGATACCCCCGATGTCAACATCACCCTCACATTTTTCAAATCGAATAAAGGCAATTAGATGAATGCAAACAAACAGCGCAAAGCATTTACCTTTATTGAATTACTTTTTGTCATTGTCATTTTGGGGATCGTAGGGGGGATGACGCTCGAAGCTGTGCGTCAGTATTACAATGGCATTTACCGCACTCAAGAGATTATGAAGCGGACAGAAACTGCCGATCATGTTTTGGATCAGTTAAAGAATTATTTTGAATACGCGCTTGCTGATTCGATTGTTAATCTTGATAAGCAAGGAGCGGCTAATGCGTGTTATGGTCCTCCTGTGCCCAATGATAGCGGAGATTATACGGTTGCATTTGTAGCTGCCGATGAGGATAGTCTGCGAACAACAGGAAGTTCCCCAGGATGGAGTAGCGAAGTTCAGCTTAATGCTGTTGCCAATACGATCACAGAACAAGATGCTAATTTCACTGCAGCAGATGGGATTGTTCAAGGCTTGGGATCAACATTAGCCGATTCAGCAATATACAAGAAGAATAAAAACGATATTAATCTTAATCTTGGTGATATTATAGGGTGTGTGCGATTTAATTTGAATGTGGGTGATGGGATAGGTGGCTATCATAGAATTAGCGCTGTGGATTTGCCAAATAATAGATTAACATTGAATACAGAATATAATGTGAGTGATGGACATTTAAAATATCTTTTACGGACGGGATATGCATTTCGGGTGGATCACAGTAACGGGGGAAATTTTTATATGTATACCAATTTTCGTCCATGGAAAGGGGAACGTTATGATCAAAATGGTACAAAAAATCTCTTAGCCGAAAAAGTGAATCATCTTTATCTCTCTTATAATATGCCAGAATCTAGCTCTTCAGTCGGAACGGTAATAACACTCAAAGTCTGTATGCAAGGATTAGATGAAAACCTAAGTGATTCCGATGATGATACTCTTCAAATTTGCCGTGAAAGGAGCGTCCATGTCCGTTACTAAAAAACGTCGCGGTTTTGCAATGATACTGGCAATTTTTATTGTCCTTCTTGTTGCTGCGGGAGGGGCACTTCTGCTCAGTAACACAACCATGGGAGCCAAAGGGGTCACTGATGGGTATCTTCATACCCAAGCAGAACTATTGTTGGAGAGTGCGACCGAGTTTGCTGTTATGCGGGCGCAAGGCTTTGATACGTCTGGGGGAAATTGTCTCAATCAGCTTGATATAAATGTGACTGATGCAAGTGGCAGTCAGATGTTTGATATCAATGTTTCATTAGCGTATTCGTTTGGTGGGGCTGCACCTGCCGCATGTACTACTTTAGCGCAAAATACAGGATTATTTTCAAGTGTATTGGTTGATGTAGCCGTAACAACGAATGCAGACGCAAATATTTCAACCGAACCAATCCGAGTTTTCAAACGTTCGTGGCAGAAGCTATGATGAAAGAATTCGCAAGGAGGATAAAATGAAAACAGTAATGCTAGAAATAGAAGACAGCAAGTTTGATCAGTTTATGACGATTATCAATTCGTTAAAAAGTGATCTTATCACTAAATTTGAAGTGCGAAAAGAAGATGAGAGGATTGATGAGCAACATTGTTTAGAGGTGCTGGATAGAATTGATCGAGGCGATTATTCTGGTATGAAAAAAGTTTCATCCGATGAACTTTTTAAAGAGTTGGGACTCTAAAATGTTTGAGATCATCAGAGATGACAAGTTTATTAAAACTGCTAAAAAGTTTTTGAAAAAACATCCAGACTTAGTCGACAAATTTAAACAAACGGTCTGCAAGCTTGAAAACGATCCGTTTGAGGCTTCACTGAAATTGCACAAACTTCAAGGTAATTTAGAGAAGTTTCATGCGGTTCGTTTGACCTATGAATACCGTATAGTGTTAGTTTTACAGATAGTCGATGAACAGATTGTTTTAGTCGATATTGGAACACACGACGATGTGTATTAAAAATCCCCAAGGAGGATGAAATGCAAACCGTAATGCTAGAAATAGAAGACAGTAAATTCGAGCAGTTTATGACGATGATAAACTTATTACGAAGTGATGTGGTAAAAAAGTTTGAAGTGCGAAAAAAAGAGGGTAGTTCTACTTTGGAAAATGAACTTTTGGAAGATTTAGAGCTTTATAAAAGTGGACAGCTGGATACAACCGAGATTGGCGATATTGAGAGTTATATTACGGAGCTTAAGCGTACAATTGCGTAAAACCGAGCGGTATGCGTCAAAAGAAAAAAAGTTTTTCAAAAAACATTCCGATTTAGTCAATAGATATGGGGATGTTTTAGAGAAACTTTCGTTTGATATTTTCGAGCCATCATTGAAGTTGCATCGATTGAAAGGCAATCTGTCTGATTATCATGCTGTGAGTTTGACATACGAGTATCGAATTGTGTTGATAATTCAAATTATCAATGATGAGATAGTTCTATTTAATATTGGCACACACGATGATGTGTATTAAAATCCCCAAGGAGGATGAGATGAAAAGCAGACGCTACGGTCAAACGAAAAACCTTTCTTCCGAAGAACTCATTAGGGCATTTGTATCCTTGCCATATATTAAAACAGCATTTTTATTTGGCTCACGGGCATCTGGGAAAATGCATCCTAAGAGTGATTATGATTTTGCTCTTGATATGAAAAAGCTCCCTGAGGAAACATGGGGGATGCAAGCTAAAGCTTGGATGGATGTGTGTGATGTGTTAGGACTACGTGAATATGATATTGATGTGGTTGATTTAGCGTACGCTGACGCACTTTTAAAACACAGTGTCGCAGAAAACTATATCCTGCTAAAAGGAGACGAAAATGACGTTTCAAAACTACTTAGCTAAAACACGTTTTATTGCAACAGAAGAAAAGAGCATTCTTGATGAGTTGCATCAAAAAATTATTCTTAATGGAACACTTGATGGAATGCAAAGCAGAGCGGCTGAGCGAAGCTTACAAATTATGATTGAAAATTTAATCGGTCGGTGTAAGAAAATATTGCAACACTATGATTCACCAATTATTCCTTTAAGCGGTTACGATAGTGCCGAAATTCTTAAAAATGTTGGTTTTTTTGAAGAAGAAGAATTTAATGCAATGAGACGATTGTTTGGTTTTAGAAACGCAATAGTCCATGATTATATGGATTTAGACCGTTTAATCGTTAAGGCAATTGTTGAAAAGCAAGAGTACTTCTTGTTGTTTGATTTCTTGACGAAAGATTTTAGTGAGAGTGATATTATTCGTAAACGGCTTGCAAATTATACGTTTTGAATTAAATAATCCCCAAGGAGCTAAAATGAAAACCTTAACATTAAAAATAGAAGATTCAGCAGTGGATAAAGTGATGTGGTTTTTAGAACATTTAAAAGATGTTGTAAAGATTGAGACTCCACAAGTCTACAGGCAAACAGACGAACTTAATCTCAAAGATGATCCTTTAGCGCAAGAGTTACAAAGGCGAATCCAAGAGATTGATGATGGAACGATGATACTAACGCCGTACAGTGATGGTATGGATTCTATGATGGAAAGAATAAGAGTAAAATATGCAAGTGCATAAAACATCGAGGTTCTTTTCAGAATTAGAGGTAATTATCGATTTTATTGCCCAAGATTCGTTTCCAAGAGCTGAGCAATTTAAAAATAATTTGGATGATAAAGTTCAAGATTTGCCCCACTTTCCCTACAAATGCCGTCGTTCTCAAAAATCAAACGATGAAAGTATTCGAGATTTAGTCTTTCAGGGGTATGTTATCCCTTATCGTGTGAATAGTGTGAAAGAACGCATAGAGGTACTCGGCATTTTTAGTGAAAATGAGTGGGGAATTTCATGAAAAGTAGATCGAACCAAATTCCAAGGAGGCTAAAATGAAAACCGTCCTGTTAGAAATCGAAGACAGCAAGTTTGAGCAGTTTATGGCGGTGATAAATGCGCTGAAAAGTGATATAGTGAAAAAGTTTGAAGTAAAGAAAAAAGAAGACGATGAGGCAATCGATGAACAGCATTGCTTGGAAGTTTTGGATAGGATCAACCGAAAAGATTATTCAGGTTTTGAGCCAATCGGTGATATCGATAAACACATCGCGGAGCTAAGAAATGCGATTAGATAAAGATAAAGGCTATCTCAAAAGAGAGATAAAGTTTTTTAAAAAGTATCCTGAGTTACTTGAAAAATATGGGAATGTTCTCAAAAAGCTTGAAAACGATCCGTTTGAGCCTTCACTTAAATTGCACAAACTACAAGGCAGTTTAGAGAAGTTTCATGCGGTTCGTTTAACCTACGAATACCGAATAGTGTTGATTTTACAGATTGTTGATGAACAAATTGTATTAGTCGATATCGGCACACACGACGATGTGTATTAAAATCCCCAAGGAGGATAAAATGAAACCCTTTAAACTTGTGTCGCGGCTGTTTGCCGTTTTTGGTGTGGTGATGATGTTGGCTGTTTCGGGGTGGGGTGACAGTAACAAACCAACCGTTTCTCTAAGTTGTTCTCCCTCGAGCTTAAATGAGGGAAATAGCGGAACAACTGATATTACGTGTACTGTTTCTATTAATGTAGCACCTAATACGAAAGATATCAAATTAAAGATAAAAGCATCAGATGGTTCTGCCAAAGAGAATGATAATGATTATATTGATATTTCTGATGGTTTTAAGTTTAATGAAAATACATCGGATTTGAGTCAAGAATTTACCATTAAAATTAATGGCGATACAAACATTGAATCGGATGAAACTTTCAAAATCAAAGTTGAAGATGATAATACAAATAACGATCAACAGTTCACTCTTCCAAGTGATCAAACAATTACTATTCTTAACGATGATTCAGGATCAGGGGGAGGTTCGATTTCAACATGTCCTGGACAAATCATCACCAATCTTAATGGCGCAACGGCAAGTGCTACCGATTCAGCGAGCGGAGATATACCGAGAGATACAATTTATTATTACCAGTTTACCCCTGCTGTTGCGGGGACGATACAGGTAAATTCGAGTGGAGGCAGTAGTAAGAATTCACTTTTTATAAAAGATGGTTGTAGTTTAAATTTATGGAATAAAATTGAGGATTCAGATACTAAATCATCTACTAAGATTACTGTTGCAGCAGGGCAACTTATCGTTATCGCGTATGAAAATAGAAAAAGTAGTTCTAAATCTTATAGTTTAGATTTTACTTTTGTGGCTGGAGGTTCGGCGACTACGACTCTTGATATTACAAAAACCGTTGATAGTCCCGTAGCCAAAGTAGGCGATCGAGTAACGTTTACAATGGTAGGGACGAATAATGGTTCATCTAGTACAAAAATGGAGATAATTGATACTCTTCCCACGGGTCTAACTTACGTATCTGCTAGTGATAGTATTACGAGTCGACGAGGGGATAATTTCAATTGTTCTCGCAGTGGTCAAGTCATTACCTGTAACGGTGATAGGAGTTTTGCTACGAATGATAGTGTGACTGTTACAGTAGTTGCTACTGTCGCAGCATCAGGAACATTAACCAATACAGCAACGATCAAAGGGGCAAGTGGTACCAGTGTTATCGATACGGCTACGGCTACTGTGACAGGTGATACGGGAGCACTCTCTGTATCCAATACTTCTTTGATAGAAGGAGATAGTGGTAGTAACCCGATGACGTTTATCGTTTCGCTTGATACTCTAAATCCGACGCAAGACGTAACGGTTTCTTATGCCACTTCTGGTGGAACGGCAACGGGAGGGGCAAGTTGTACCAGCGGTGTTGACTATGTGACCAAAAGTGGAACGGTGACAATACAGCATAATACATTATCCACAACATTTCCAGTGATGGTATGCGGTGATACAACGGATACGGTGGATGAAATGTTCAATGTCACCCTCTCGAATCCAGTTAATGTGAGCATTGACGGAGCAACAGGAACGGGGACGATCAGCGATGATGATGGAATCATAATCGGATCAAATGATATGTGTTACGATACTCCAACGACAAGCGGTGTGTGTCTTGGTTTTGCAAGTTTGAATTGTACCGTGACGACAACAATACGAAATAAAAGCGGAAATGATCTTAGTAATGTACAGGTGATTAAAGCTTACAATGGAATTAATTTGGGTGTAGTGAATGCCATAGGAGTTGACGGTACTCAAAAAACAACCGCTACGGATACCGATAATGGGGAAACAAACGCTGATTTAGGGTTATCGTTTGGGTCAAATTTTAATTTTAGCGGTACGTATAACAAAGGGATTGTTTATCGACCGGATATCTCTTCACCATGGGGAACGAGTGAATCACATACTATTTATGATCGTACAGGATTTGGGTTTAGTCTCTCTACGATGGAGTATGTTGCCCAATATACAAAAAGTGGAAAAACATATCAAAGTCAACTTGCCTCATGTTCGATTAATACGACGAATCCAAATACACGTGATTTTACGAAAACGTTTAGTACAAATATAAATGGTAATATGCAAATTATCGGTAACTCGGTAATGTTAAGCGGAACATCATGTGCCCCTGCAACAACCAATAATAATAATCTAACGCTCAAATTTGCTAACAAAGATACTGTCGCATCCACATTTACGCGGGTTAATTCTACCTCTGCAAATTTATCACTTCCTGATGGAATTATTGCCGATGATATCGAGTGGGCAGGATTGTATTGGCAAGGTCGTTTAAGTAGCTCGTCGTCTAAAAAAACAAATGGGCAAAGTGTACTCTTAAAAACACCTGTCATGAGTGATTATGTGAGTATCCAAACGGATCCGAGTAAGTTTAACTGGACAACCAGTCAGTTTGAATATCAAGGGGTTGCTGATATAACATCGTATGTTAAGGCAGGTTTAGAAGGAACTTATTGGGTTGCGAACGTTAATGCTGAAGAGATGAGTAATGGTTTTGGAGCGTGGTCACTGGTTATCATTTATAAAGACAAAACGGTATCATTAAAAAATATTTCAGTTTACGATGGATTTATGGGTATATATAAAGGAGCAACAGGTACTGATGGAATTTATAATAACAAACCAGTTACCCTTTCAGGATTTTTGACTCCAACAAATGGAGATGTAAACTCAAAATTCTTACTCTTTGGTGGAGAGGGGGATATATCACTCTCAGACAGTGTTACTATGACTGATAATACGAATACAGTACAATCGTTGGGGAGTAATGTTTTTAATTCCAGTGAACAGATTGAAGGGGTTAATGTCACAACCCGTAATCCTAACTGTGGAAATACGATAGGAGTTGACATTGATACTTTTAATGTCGGTTCCACGAGTGCTACTACACCTATTATCGGCAATAGCCAAACAGCTACAACGGTTACTCTTACCAGTGGTGGAGATGAATATTTTCCGGGTGTATTTGCATTTTCAACTGAATTGTATGAACCAGATGTTTGTTATACCGAAGATGTTTCCTTTGGTGGTACTCTAGTAACATCAACTCATATACCATCCTCGGGTGATACGGTCACCTATGAGGTAGGTATTACAAATAAGAATAATGAAGTGGCTAAAAAGGTTGCTATTGAAAAAGTATTTGATAAACCTCGCGAGATGACTTATGTAGCCAGTAGTATGAGTATCGCACCGATACCGGGAACGAACTATGCTATAAGAACAGATAGTACAAGTGACGATGACACGGCTGGATTTTATAGTGATACTAATACTACGAAATTCTTATTGGGTGTTGGTTCGTCAGCTAGTATGGGTGGAGATATTGCCAAAAATGCTCTTACAAAATTTAAATATAATGCACGAATCGGTGACCAAAATGCGAGTGAAAATATTTATCTTGTAAGTTATCGGAACGATCAACTCGGTATTGATTTTACTGGATTACCCATCCGTAAATGTACTGATTTTAATAATAGTTTTGGTGTCGCATACAATTCAAATTCAGGTGGATTCAATATCGTCGACCCCTTGTTAAACACAGGGTCGGCTCTGAATGCAGATTCGACTAGTGTGAAGTATAATCTTCCGACACAAATAGCGAATCGTCCGACGAACTTAAAAATAGTCTCATTTGATCCCGTGAATTTGGACAAAGTAAAAGCGACTAATGCAATGCTGGCAGTAGAAATAATTGACCTGAGTCCTTATTCTGATTCAATTACGGCTTGTAATACTGCTGATAGTAATATTACAAGTAGAGCATGGGTTTTAATGGGTAATTCAGTGACGAATGTAACCAATGTCGATTTTAACAAAGATATTTTTGGAACGGGATTCAATACTGGGGTTACTGAGGATTCTTTTTATGGAAATGTGCGCAAGAATGCAGCATTTCGAATTAGTTGGAATGTAGTAAATGATAATAATGATACTCTTAAAATTGAGACGCTAGGAGCTAATAGCTATAAACTTGCTAATTTCCCAAGTTATGGAGGTGCTTCGTGCAATACTGCATTTGTCCCTCCTAATGGTAATTCAGGGGCAATAACAGCGTGGTGCGGAAGTAATGGCAATGGTGGCGGAAATAGTGGGATGACAGCTGATCAACTACATGTATGTATGGAATGTGTTTATGGGCTAAAAACGAACAAAGTATGCTCACGTGATAATTTTACGATCCGTCCTGAAGCATTCAATTTACAGATCAAAGATCCAATAGGACAGGCTTCTGTCGCTTACGATGCTAATCTTTCAGCTGGCTATTCGTATCGTATGGATCTCAATGCAACCAATCATAAGAATTCAAATTCAACAGCAGGGTACACGATAGATCAGAATACAACTATGTTGTGGTCAACGAATGGTCATGTCGTCACTGGATGCAATGATGTAAATGATCAAAATCTATCTTTTTCTTTTATAAATGGAGCCGTTACAAATAAAATGTATCATTATGATAATGTAGGGAGATATGAATTAAAAATTCGCGATACCAATTGGACCGAAGCCGATCAAGCCACACCTGCACATCATATTGGATCACATTGGCAAACGGGTGGTGACTGTGTAAGTGGTAGTGATATCGTCCCCGTTTATGATTCATCTAGCACGTATGATGCCAACATGGTAGGGTGCGAGATCTCTTCAAACCATTTGAAAAATTCATCCCCTACCACTGTCTATAATGACTATAATTTGACCTTTAGACCCTATACTTTTGATATTAGTAGTGTTCAAATGACCAAGGGAACAGGATTCACAACAGATATAAAGAACAGCAATAATGTTTGGACATATATGCATGATCTAAAGACAAGTAACCAAATGGGTATTCGTTATTCGGGAGAAATTAAGGCATTAGGACAAGGTAATGTTATGTTAAATAACTTTGTTTCTAACTGCTATGCTGAGCCTGTAAAGCTTGATGCAAATCTAACGTTTCCAACTGTATATCAGTACCCAACTGGAACATTTTGGCGATACCGTTTCCAGGAAAAGGATACGAATGGAAATCTTTGGCGTGATACAAATGCTTCCGTTTTATCCCCAGGGTCAAATAGCTCGTCTCCCTATGTAGCAATTCCGAGTAGCAGTTTTTTGAAAGATAAGAATGGTACGATAAATTTGGATCTCACAGTGAATTTTGATCGTAATCAGACAACACCATTTAATCCTATTATGCTACAAATGCAGAATTTACAAATCAAATGTCAAATATCAGGAAATTGTAGTTCTTTAGCTGCTAACAAAATGAATTATCTTCCTGATACTAATTTAACGACTAATAGCAACGTTACCTTCATCTACGGTCGCATCATTCCCCGTGACATTCGTGTCTTCGGAAGCACTACAGACGCTATCGCAAACGGATGGTATGAAGTCTACAACACCCCGACATTAGCAGGAATAGACCTCTCACCAAGCCGTAATGATGCAATGTGGTATATCAATAAACTGCATAATGATGCAACCGATGGAGATGCAACGGTACAAAACCCTGTTATTGGAAGCACATCAGCATTGGGGATTGAAACTTATAATTTTGGTCATACCAATGCAGCTCCTTACAGTGCCAAAGCCCATATCAATACCGAGTCATGGCTATGGTACGGACAAACGGCATTGACGTATAGTGATCCCTCAGGAGCAAACCTAAATTGTTTAACCCATCCGTGTTTGAATATCAGTATCGTTCCTCCGATAGGCTCGTCAGGAAGTATGAAAACGACTACAACGAATAGTAGCACCACTAGTAAGGCTAGTAAACTAACGACAGTCAGTGGAGGCTTGGTATACGACTACGCACCAGCTATGCAATAAATTCCCCTCTGCGGGAGTTCTTCTTCTCTTATTCCTTTTTTGCTAAAATGTTCAAAGAAAAAATTATAGTTTTGAAAGATAGGGGAAAACGATGAAACTTAAAAAACTACCAATAGGAATATCGACACTAAAAACGATATTGGAAGAAAATTATCTTTATGTTGATAAAACAAAAATAGCCCTCGATCTTATTGAAAATGGGCAATATTATTTTCTTAGTCGCCCTCGACGATTTGGAAAATCACTCTTCTTGGATACCCTTAAAACTATTTTCAATGGAGACAAAGAAGTTTTTAAAGATTTGTATATCTACGATAAGTGGGAATTTAAGAAATATCCCGTGATAAGAATTAGTTTTAATGACGGAGATTTTAGTTCAAAAGAAGCATTTAAGCAAACAATTTATGAAATACTTAAAACAAATCAACGGAATTTAGGGGTAACGTGTGATACTGATTTATCACTGAGTGGTTGTTTTAGAGAACTTATCTATCAAGCGTATAAAAAATACAACCAAAAAGTCGTTATTTTAGTCGATGAATACGACAAGCCGATTTTAGACAATATTGAGAATACCGAAATTGCAAGAGAAATGAGAGAGATACTTAAAGGCTTTTATAGTGTTATCAAAGGTGCGGATGAATATTTAAAATTTGTTTTCATAACAGGAGTCAGCAAATTTTCCAAAGTTTCACTTTTTAGTGGACTCAACAATATCGATGATATTACTCTCGACAAACGATATGCCACCATCTGTGGCTATACACAAAACGATGTGGAAACTGTTTTTGGTGAGCACCTCAAAGGGCAAAACTTCCAAAAGATAAAAGAGTGGTATAACGGTTATGGGTTTCTAGGAGAAGGGGTCTATAACCCATTTGATATTTTACTTTTTATCTCCAAAGGGTTTGAGTATCGTAATTATTGGTTCTCTACTGCCACCCCAACCTTTTTATTTAAATTACTCGAAAAAAATAACTATTTTTTACCTAATCTTGAGAACATAGCCAAAGATGAAAAGATGCTTGATAGTTTCGATGTTGATTATATAGAACTCGAAACATTGATGTGGCAAACGGGGTATTTGACAATAAATAAAGTAGAAGAAAACTACGATGGGACTCCTCTTTACATTTTAACTATTCCAAACCAAGAGGTAAAAATTTCACTTCTTGGAAGTTTTGCTGATTTTATGTCTAAAATTCAGAATCCACAACAACCTAAAAGTGGTATCTACAAATCACTCCTCGAAGCGAACTTTCCAAATCTCGAAAAGTCGATCAAATCCCTCTTTTCTTCTATCCCCTATAACCTCTACGTTAATAATCCAATGTTCGAACGTGAGGGATATTATGTCTCTGTATTTTATGCGTATATCAAATCGATGGGGTTAGAAATTACCGTAGAAGAAGCAACCAACAAAGGGCGAATAGATATGGTTGTCAAATACCCAAATACATTATTTGTAATAGAATTCAAAGTCGATGGGGCAAATGCCCTAAAACAAATCAAAGAGATGAACTACCACCAACGTTATCTTGATGATGGAAGAGCTGTTTATTTGGTAGGATTAGAGTTTGATACGAAAGAAAAAAATATTAGTAAGCTAGAGTGGGAGAGGCTTAATTGAATTTTAAATGGAAAAAATTACTTTGTAATAAGATTCCCGCCAATACGGGAATAATGAGAGAACTATTTAGATAGTTAGTTGTGCGATTTTAGAGAGAACATCTTTTTCACGGATAGGCTTCATAAGAAAACCGTTAGCTCCACATTCCAATGCTTCCCCTTTTTTCGTTTCATCCGTCGTAAGGACGATGACGGGAAGTTGACGAAGAGAATCATCTGCCCGAATCACTTTTAACATCTCAATACCACCCATAACCGGCATAAGTATATCAAGCAAGATGATGTCAATATCATCCTGACTTTTGAGAATACCGATTGCATCAGCACCATTTTTGGCTTCTACAATAGCGCTAACATTTGGTGACTTCATCAACATTGATTTTAACAATTTCAAGTTAATCATATCATCATCAACTGCGAGAATCTTAAGCTTTTTAGCATCCATTTAGAATTCCTTGTTTAGATAAATTTTTCAAATACAAGACGTAAAAGGTCTTTATTGATAATGTTTTTAATCATTTCATGAACGTACAGCGCATCGTTTCGATCGGTGTCAAGATTAGGGTCAGTTAACATGACCAACGATATGTCGTTGTTATTAGAGTGAATTGTATCATAGAGTTCCTTGAGGTCAAGGTTAGGTAATGTCTTATCGAATAATGCCAACTTATAGCGTTTGGTCATTATATTACTCTTCAGCGCCTCACTACTGTTAACACCAATATAAGTGTAGCCTAAATCATCAAGAATGCGACCAAAAAGTTTCATCTCGATAGGATTTTGTTTGGCTAACAAGATGTCAGCATCGTATGTAGATACTATTACAGGAATAGTCTCTTCTTTCACCTCAGGAACATTTTCTACTTCAATCTCTTCTGGCTGTACCTCAGGGATTTTTTCTACAACAACAACTTCTTCTGGAATTGTGGGAATACTTTCTTCTATTGCTTCCAACGTATTTTCTAGGGTTTCTTGAGGTTCTTCAACAGCAAGAACGGGAGACTCTTTATCAACAATAATAGCTTCCTCTGCTGATTTAGGAACAACATTGATTTCCACGATCTTATGGGAGAGATAATTATTAAGCAAATTAATTATGTCACTACGTACCAATGGCTTCGTCGTGTATTCATCCATACCCACTGACATAAAGCGTTCACGATCCCCTTTAAGGGCATTTGCAGTGAGGGCAATGATGGGGACATGCGCTTGGTCATAATCTTCTTCGAAATCGAGAATTTCTTGGGTTGCTTCCATCCCATCAAGAACAGGCATTTGAATATCCATAAAGATGAGATCAAATTCTCCATTTTTACGTTTTTCAAATGCTTCAAGCCCATTGTTCGCCAACGTGATGGTAAGTCCTAAATCTTCAAGGGTTCGCTTGATGAGCTTTTGATTAATGATATTGTCTTCAGCAACGAGTACATTAGCAGCAAATCGAGAATTTTTTTCATCAAACTTCTTACGACGTGAAGATTTTTGTTTGCGCGTATTGAATGCTTCTGCATCATACGATTCAAGTACCGAACGAATTTTAGAACTGTTCAGTGGTTCATAAAGAACTTTGAACAAATTCAGACCCATAGAGTCTATTTTCTTCATGTAATACGATTTAGTGATAAGGACAAATTGCTCGTTAGCAGCTGAAAATTGAACTAACTCCTCATCGTTGGTGTAGTCATTGTCAACAAATAACAAATCATAATTGACTTGACGTTCTAATATTTTTAGTTCATCCAATTCATTAAAAGTTGTATAGCTCACCCCAAGGTAGTCAAGATACTCTTTCAAATAAGTGGTTTGAATTTTTTTCTTAGTTTTACTCTCATGGATAACGGCATTAATATTTGAAAAAGATCCTTTAATAGGTTCATTAAGGCTCTCAATCTCTTCGAACGATAACGTAAAGAAGAAGGTGGTTCCACTTCCTGGCTCACTTTCAAGATCAAGTTTACCTCCCATAAGCTCTACGAAACGGCTCGAAATGGTGAGTCCCAAACCTGTACCGCCGTATTTACGGGTAATAGAAGTATCGGCTTGACCGAACGCTTCAAAAATACGAGATTTTTGTTCACTGGTAACACCAATCCCGCTATCTTTGACACTAAATCGTATATGAGCACGATTATGTTCATCGCTCTCAATACGGCGAACATCAACGTTAACCGTTCCACCACTGTTGGTAAATTTAACAGCGTTACTGAGGAGATTAATAATAACCTCTTTGATTTTGGTAGGATCCCCTTTGAGTGGTCGTTCAAGGCTAGGATCGATGAAGCACCCAAGGTCGATATGTTTTTCAGATGCACGAACGGCATAAACATCAACAGCACTTTCAAACTCATCGATTGCATTAAAGGCAATATCTTCGATTTCAAGTTTGTTACTCTCAATTTTGGAGAGGTCAAGGATGTTATTGATAATTTCAAGAAGATTTTCAGAACTTTTTTCGATAATATCAATAAACTCACGTTGTTCGTCATGAAGATCGGTATCTTTGAGCAATTCGGTGAACCCTACGATACCATTCAATGGTGTTCGTATTTCATGGGACATATTCGCCAAGAACATGGATTTGGCTTCCGATGCTTCTAGTGCAAACTGTTTATCATGCATAGTTTGCCCAATAATACGCTCAAGCAATGCGTACGCCTGTGTAGATCCCTCTGCCGTATCAAGGTTGATCGTATGGCTGAGTTCTTCCGCTTCGTTATCATGGGTGTCTTCAGCAACACGCTTGAGAACTGATTCAAGATTTTTGATATTTTTGGCAATTTCATTGGAAAGAAGGAATCCTAAAACCCCGATCAAAAGTGAAGAAATCCACAAAGTAATGGAAAGAGTAAGAATTTGAAGCGCTTCTGTTTTTACGCTGGAGGTTCGTTCGTCTATCGCAGTAAGAAGAAGCTTTTCTGTCTCACTAATAGCATCAATTTTTTCAGAGAGCATAGCAAACCAAATACCCGATTGTGTGTCATATGCCCCTAAGGTGCTTTTTTGAAGAATTAATCCACGCTCTGTTGTAATATCTTGGAGTAAATCAACGGTGTCTTCACTAAAAAGTGATTTTTCAAGAGTTACTTTAAGATTTTTGTCATTAATGTCATAAAAGTTAAGAACATCTGCTTTTGAGATTAAGCTAAACCACTTGTTGATCTCATTTCCTTGTAGTGGTGTTCCGCGAGATAGGACATACGTAATATAGTCACGCTCAGAGCTGGTGGATTCACTGGCTCTTGCAAGGGAAAGGTAACTACTCTCCATAGAGGTAATTTTCTCATCTGATTGAATGGAAAATAAGGTAGTTAGCTGAGCTAATAAATTCGTTTGTGATTGTCCATATACATCATCGAAAATTTTATTAAAATTAGCGGTTTTTGCATCAATGGATGAACGTGATTCTTTACGACCTTTTTCCAATTTTGCAATAATTTCAGTAATCTGTGACGATTCCTTATCAGCACTGAACTCTTTGATCTTTTGATCAACAACGGCACGCTGCGCTTGTAGCGATTTAAAAGTAGCAGTTGACGCGTTTCCTAAAAACATTACCGTCATACCACGCTCACGCCCGATATTACTAATAAGCTCATTAAGTTGTTTCGTCTTTTCAAGATGTGTTTGTAACACTTGTGCTGATTTATAACTCAAATAGGAGCTATAAACGTAATAACTGGCGAGTGAAAACAAAATCAGAATCGGAAGGAGACTGATAAGGCGAAGTCGATTTTTAAGTCCAAATTTCATGGTCGGTTCCTCTTAAAGTTGATCGAGATAGCTCATAAGATGGCTAGAAGCTTTTTTAGCTTCCTGCGCATCATGAGTTTTGATAAGAACACTAAGTTCATCGGATATCTCACTAAGACGTAGGTTATCACTGATTCCCTTAAGCTTAGACGCATTTTCATTCCAAAGAGTGGTGTCAAAAGCACTGATTGCATTAAAAATTTCCTCGGCTATAATATGTGCATCAGCTTTGTATTCATCAATTAGTTCTTGCATAAAAGAGGTGTCAATTCCAAGTTGTCTTGCTGTGGAATGCATATCATAATGAAGTACCACACGGTTGTTTATGGAAGATTCTGCAACAATTTCTGGCTCTTTTATAGATTTTTCTTCAAGAACTTTTACTGGCTCTACTTCTTTTGCAACCTCTGTACTATTAAGATCGAAGAACTCTTTTTCAAAAGGTTTTTCATCCATTTCCTCAGATTTTTCTTCATCCTTTTTTATGGAAAAAGCATAAATATCCTCCACTGGCTTGGGAGGAATAATCTCTGGAACAAAAGTTTCTTCAAGAACCTGAGTAGAATATTCTTCAGCTTCTTTCCCTTCTAATTTTGCGACAATACTATAATAATATTTGAGATTTATCTCAATTTCTCCCACTTCAGTCGAAGTATTAATGATGGTAAGGGTTTCGAGAGCATCTTCAATACGAAGATTAGCCGCCACCCCTTTGAGTTTATGAGAGAGGATATGAAGATTGTTGAAATCACTTTTCGCACACGCCTCGAAAAGTTCATCTCTAAACTCATGGGATTGTTGAATAAAGTCACCAATAAACTCTTCAATAAGATCAACAGGAAGTCCCAACTCATTTGCAGCGACGCTAGGATCGAAAAGATAGTCAACAGGAACTTTGTGATGGGAAAGATATTCTTTTTCACTCTCACTGTACTGAGCGTTTTTAATGGGGCGTTCAAACGGTTTTGCAGGTACAATAGGCGTGATTTCTTCTGTGACCTCTGGAATAAAGGGAAGAGGTTCTTCAAGTTCAACAATATCTGATGATTGTTTAAAATCAGTGTAAAGATCTTCCGCCTCAGAAATTTCGCCTAGTGGAATATCCAAAATACTTGGTTCACTCAATCGTACAGGTGTAATATGTATGTGATCAGTAAGATTTGAGGTAGGGTGGTCGCTTAGTTTAGTGTACGGAATGATAGGTTCTCTTATAGACTCTTTCCCGCGTTCTCTCGGAACAATCACATGAGGCTTTATATCTTCGCCACTTACAGATTTGATGTGCAACATCTCAACCCGATAGCCATATTCTGAAGGATGTTCTATTAAATAAAACAAGGAAACTGACAATTGACAACTAAATACACGTCCATTGGCATGAACAATAGCATTAAAAACATCCGAATCGGAATGAAGAATAAAGTCAATCCATCCGAACTTTTTAAAATTATAAATATACCCCGGCTCATTAGCAAAAAGATCGGCAACATCAGTGCAAACTTTTAAGAGCTCTGGGAACGAGGAATAATTTAGAAGTTTTAACCCTTCCTCATCGATCCCTATAAACTCTTGTTTATCATTATATAGTAGCACTCTTCCTCCTCCTAATTTTCTTGGGCGAGCATTTTTTTATAAATCTCCGCAGTCTCTTCAATATTTTTACGCGATGCAGGTTTTCGAGCAGCAATGTACCCTTTAATTTTCCCATTTGCATCAAGCATTGGAGAAACTTCTGTATCGACCCAATAATACTTTCCATCTTTACGCAGATTTTTTACTAATCCATGCCATATCGTCCCTGATTGAATCGTTTTCCACACTTGTGCAAAAGCAGCTTTGGGCATATCAGGATGACGAATAATATTGTGAGGCTGACCCACAAGCTCATTGAGACTATAACCTGAAATTTCACAAAATTTCCGATTAGCAAATGTAATAATACCGTCTAAATCGGTTTCACTTACGATAGCGCGCCCTTCAAAAAAGTACTCTTCATCGACTGCATCGGGTCTTTCCATGATCTAACTCCTTAGCCAAAAAGCTACAGAAAATATTTTAATGGATAGAATATGGCATAAACAAGGTAAAACCATTCTTAGTTTGAGTGAAAAGTAGTTAAATCTTGAATAATATTAGCCTCTTTTACCCCAATGAGTTCACTGAGGGTTTCGAATGAACCTTTTTGAATCTCCTCAAACGTACCGTAATAATCTAACAGTTTATGTATTTTTGGTAAAGTTATCCCTTTTAGAGAGAGAAATTTGGACTCCTGATCCCGTTTCAGTTTAGTTTTTTGGTGAAAAGTAATGGCACTTCGGTGCGCTTCATCTCGTAATAGCTGAACAAATTGAAGCCGTTTATCGTAGGGTTCGAGACGGAGTGTATCGCCATTTATGTGAAGAATATCCCGTGCAGACCCTTTGGCACGGTGCGCTTTGGCATCAATTTTTTCTTTGCTGATGGCGATGACATCGAGGGTGATTCCATTAGAAGAGAGGAGATCAAGGGCGAGAGAACGCAAGGTTGAACCTCCATCGAGAATCCATAGATCAGGGGGTGGATTGGTGACAAAGCCTTCTATCCGACGACGTAGCATCTCGGACATTTGACCGTATTCATCACGTGCTTGGAGGTGATATTGACGGTAAGAACTTCGCTCAAAAGCTCCATTCTCATAGACGACCATCGCCCCCACAGTAGCAACGCCTCCGAGATGGGAGTTGTCAAAGATTTCGATGCGATGGGGGATATTTTCGAGTTCACACAGCTCTTTTAGAGAAGTTAAAAGTGCATCATTGGTTGGCTTATGGGTCTTGAGAAGCTCTTGTGCATTGGTGAGGGCAAGGGCGGTGAGTTGTTTTTTAACTCCTATCTTGGGTGTTTCAAGTAGCGCTTTTTTCTCAAAGATAATACTTAAATGCTCCTCAATCCATTCGGACTCTTCAACAGCGTGGGCAGTGAGGATGGGGGCAATAATAGGGGGTTTCTCAGTTCCATAATAGTTGACCAATGCGCGTTCATATCCTTCATCAAGTGAAAAACTCTCATGAACATTAAAAAAATCATGCGAACTAGAGACAATTTTTCCCTCACGGATAAAGAGGCGAACGATACATCCTCTCCCCTCGTGGACAGCTATAGCAAATACATCGTAAGCAACTTGACGTGCGAGATCAATGGTAGAAGTGATCTCACTCTTTTCAATCCGTTCACACCGATCACGCAACGTCATCGCCTCTTCAAAGCGGAGCTCTTCGGCATAGTTTTCCATTTTTTCGCGTAGCTTGGGAAGTAAGAGCTTCTTGTTTTGAATCCACGAGGTGGCGGTATCGACGAGACTGCGGTAATGGGTAACATCCACGGGAAATTCGCATGGGGCAAGACATTGTTTCATCTGATAGAAAAGACACGCTTTTTTCCCCTTAAGACAACTCTTTTTCTGTACCAAGGGGAGTAACTCATAGAGTGAATCGAGAATATCACGCGCGCCTGTTGAAAAAGGGCCGTAATAGTGGATCTTTTTTCCTTTAAGAATTTTACGAGTAATATCAAAACGTGGATAACTCTCGTTGAGATCAATGTAAATATAGGGATAGGTTTTATCATCGCGTAAAAGAACATTGTATTTGGGTTTGAGCTGTTTGATAAGAGAATTTTCAAGAATAAGGGCATCGTTTTCGTTTTCAACGACGATGGTGTGAAGCGATACTGTTTCGGAGAGCATCTTTTGGATACGTAACGAGAGGGTTGATTTGGGAGTGAGTTGTGGGGTGAGATTGAAATAGCTTTTGACCCGTTTGGAGAGGTCTTTGGCTTTGCCGATGTAGAGGATACGTCCTGCACCATCGAGATATTGGTAGATTCCTGAGGTGTGGGGGAGGGAGCGTATTTTTTCTATCATTTGGTATCTCTTAATCAAGTATTTATGCTAGCTATTATACCATCCACGTTTTAAGACAAAGTGGAGAAATGATGAACAAAATATCAATTTTATTTTTAATTACGCTCACATTAGTATTGAGTGGATGTGGTTACAAAGCGTCTCCCTATTATGCAAAACCATCTGCAGAGGAAAAAAGCGATGCGTTATGATGTTGTAATAATCGGTTCAGGGGTTGCTGGATTGTATGCGGCGATAGAGCTTCCTAAAAGTTTAAAAGTATTAGTCATTAGTAAATCGCACCCGTGGGAGTGTAATACTTACTATGCGCAAGGCGGTGTCACAACGGCGTACGATGATGCTGATATTCCAGTGCATATTAGTGATACGTTGGGGGCTGGAGCTGGGTTATGCAATGCTGAAGCCGTGCGGTTTATGAGTGAGCAATCTCAAGAGGTGATTCGTGATTTGATTGCTCGTGGGTTTGGGTTTGATAAAGACGGCGAGGGGAATCTCCTCTATACACAAGAAGCTGCCCATTCACGTAGCCGTATTTTACACGCAGGGGGGGATGCTACGGGACGACATCTGCATCTCTTTTTGCTTCAACAAAATCCCCATCCTATGCTGTCGAATGCAACGGTGATTGATCTATTGATGGAAAATAATCAGTGTTGCGGGGTAGAGGTGTTGAGTGAGGGAGCTCGAAAGCTTATTTATGCGGACAATGTTATTATCGCCAGTGGCGGTGTCGGATCGCTGTATGAGTATCATACCAATTCCCATGCGATTAGTGCGGACATTCACGGTATCTGTACCGAAAAAGGGATTGAACTCGAAAGTATGGAAATGATGCAGTTCCATCCTACTGTTTTTGTTTCAGGAACGGGGGCGCGAAAACTTCTTCTTACTGAGGCTCTACGAGGTGAGGGGGCATGGATTGTCGATGAGGATGGGAAACGGTTCTTGTTTGAGGTCGATGAACGAGGAGAGATGGCACCGCGTGATATTGTGAGTCGAGCGATATTTGATTACAAGCAACGTACCTCCAGTCAAGTTTATATTTCGTGTGCTCATTTTGAGAAAGAGTATTTTCAGAAACGTTTTCCTAATATTTACAAAGCATTAAGCGACTTGGGGTACAACCTCCCCAAAGATCGTGTCCCTATCTCCCCTGCGTTTCATTATGCTATTGGGGGGATTAAGAGTGATATACAAGGGCGTGTTCCTCATACCCAAGGACTTTATGTCGTGGGAGAAGCGGCGTGTACGGGTGTTCATGGAGCCAATCGGTTGGCAAGTAATTCGTTGCTTGAGGGACTTGTTTTTGGGAAACGTGCTGCCCAGACAATTAAAGAAAATCCACATACTCCTTGTTTGAGAAAATTTGAGATCGGGAATGAAACGCTTGAGATACAGGGGGATAAAGAGAAAAAAGATGCCCTTCGTCATCTAATGTGGGATAAAGTCTCTATTGTTCGAACGGCGCAAGGGTTGAATGAAGCTTTATCGGTTATCGAGGGGATGATGAATGAAGGGGTCGGACGACTGTTGAAATTGCGTCTTTTGAGTGCTCGTGCAATTGTTCAATCGGCGTTAAAGCGGACGGAGTCGATTGGTGTGCACTATATAACTTCAGACAGGGCAGAATGAAAAAAAGCTTACTCAAGCTTTTCGAACCCAAGCTAATCACCTATATCCGAAAAAACGGTTATCAAACAGGTGATTTTTTCAAAGATGCTCTTGCAGGTCTATCAGTAGCGATTGTAGCTTTGCCTCTTGCCATGGCAATCGCTATTGCCTCGAATCTTCCTCCTGAAAGAGGACTGTTTACCGCAATCGTAGCGGGACTCATTATCTCTTTGATGGGGGGAAGCCGTTTTCAGATTGGGGGTCCTACGGCTGCGTTTATTGTTACGGTCGCTTTGGTTGCTATGAAGCACGGGTATGAAGGGCTGGTCTTGGCGACGATTATGGCGGGGATACTCCTCATCATTATGGCATTCTTCAAAGCTGGAGAGTTGATTAAATTTATCCCTTATCCTGTTATTGTTGGGTTTACTTCGGGGATAGCACTACTGATACTTTTTTCACAATTGCGCGATTTTTTTGGTTTAGAGATCACAACTATGCCTCCCGATTTTATTGATAAATTGGTGCTCTACGTTACGCACTTACATCAAACCAATCTTTATGCCGTCGTCATTGCATTGATTTCTATCGGTATCATTGTTTTTATGAAGAGGATATATCCAAAGATTCCAGGTCCGATAGTTGTTGTCACTCTCTCCGCATTAGCCGTATGGTTTTTTCATATACCTATTGATACGATAGAGAGCCGTTTTGGAGTTATCCCCTCGATGCTTCCGACCCCAACATTTCCTGTGATTACGTTTGAAAAAATCCGACTGCTGTTTCCCGATGCGATGACGATTGCACTTCTTGCCGCGATTGAATCACTCCTTTCAGCCGTCGTTGCAGATGGAATGGCAGGGACGAAACACAAACCAAATACAGAGCTTTTCGCGCAAGGGATAGCCAATATCGCTTCGTCAATCTTCGGTGGATTGCCTGCTACGGGTGCAATCGCAAGAACAGCTACGAATATTAAAGCGGGTGCGATTTCTCCAGTTTCAGGAATTATGCACGCTCTTTGGCTCTTTGGGTTTATGCTACTGTTAGCCCCATTAATTATTAAAATCCCCCTTGCGGCATTGAGTGCTATTTTAATCGTGGTTGCATGGAATATGTCGGAGATCAAACATATTCGATCCATTATGAAAGCGCCCCGTGCGGATCAAGTTGTTTTATTTGTGACATTTGCGTTGACGGTATTGGTTGATTTGAACGTTGCGATACAAGCAGGGATTGCATTGGCATCAATATTATTTATCCACTCGATGATGAACGCGGTGGAAATAAAATCGTATGATGATGAAAAGGAGGAAAATGATGATCCTGATGCGACATCGAAAAAAGTCATTCCTCAAGGGGTTGAAGTCTATGAAATCAAAGGGCCTTTGTTTTTTGGAATCGCTGAAAAGTTGGTTGATACACTTTTGATTTTTGAACTAATGCCACGTGTTTTTATCCTACGGCTTCGACATGTACCAATGATTGATGCAGCAGGGCTTCATGCCCTTGAAACACTCAATACCCAACTACAAGGGCAGCACTCCGTACTTATTCTTTCAGGAGTCAATAAAAATATCCATAATTATATTAAAAAATCGGGATTAGAGGAACAAATAGGAGCATTGAATATTGTTGACCACATCGACAAAGCTATTGCCAGAGCAAAAGAGTGTTGTTAAAAGAGCGGTAATATTAGCTAGGAAGTATTAGAGAGGGAAGAATTTTCGGTGCTTTAATCCGAAGTTGTTTGTTAACATTCATTCGCCCATATACGACTTCAATGTCCGAGGGGGAAGTACCAAACTCTTTTGCCAAAAATCGTACCATGTGATCGGTCGCTTTTCCTGCCACGGGTGCTGCTGTGACACTTACTTTGAGTTGGTTTCCTTTGGCTTTTCCAATAGCGTCTCGTTTGGCGCTTGGGGTTCCCAAAATATTCAAAACGAGAATATTTCCCTCCCATTGATAAAATATATTTGCAAGATTTTTAGTTCTCATGTCTTGAATCCTTTAGATGAATTATACCCTGTTGAAGCGACTTACTCACTATGACCGACAATTATAGGCACAATATTAACATCTGTCAAAGTGCTTTTTAAGTAAAATAAAACATATACGGTACACACAAAAATATTCTTAGGAGCTTATATGCTGATTTTATCACCCAAACAAGAGTGGTTCGGCAATATCCGAGGTGACATTCTTGCCGGAATCGTTGTGAACGATCATCGACCGTTTTGGCGTTCACGATAAACCAGATGAAATTGAAAAAGTAATGGGGGGACACAAATGATAACAGCAATTACTGAACATGGTCTTGATTTAGCCGTTCATCCGTTTGGGTGGTTTTTACTGGCTATTTTTATCATAGGCTATTATTTTATCGCCATGGAAGATAAATATCATCTTGATAAGGCAAAACCTGCTTTGTTCATTGGGACATTTATGTTTGTTCTTATCGGGGGATTTTATGCGTTTAATGGTTTGAATTTTCAGCCGTTTGAAACAGAAATTTCTCATTTGATTTTAGAAATTGCTGAGATTTTCTTTTTCCTCTTTGTTGCGATGACGTTTATTGAAGCATTGATTGAGCGCGGGGTTTTTGATGCCCTTAAGTCAAAACTCATTGCCAAAGGGTACAGTTATCGAGAGATTTTTTGGATTACGGGGTTTTTGGCATTTTTCATCTCTCCTATCGCGGACAATCTCACGACGGCATTGATTCTCTCGACGGTTTTACTGACGATTGAGAAAAAGAATAAAGACTTCTTGGTTCCCAGTGCAATCAATGTCGTCGTAGCAGCCAATGCAGGAGGAGCTTGGAGCCCCTTTGGAGACATTACAACCTTAATGGTTTGGACAGCCCAAAAAGGGGTTTTTACCGATTTTCTTTATCTTTTTCCAGCGGCATTTATCGGATGGTTAATAACCGCATGTCTTCTTAGCCGTTATGTCCCTGATTTAGATCCTTTTAAAGATGGAGACCCTGAAACAGCCGAGAAAATCGAAATCCTCAAAGGGGGGAAAGTTATCATAGCTTTAGGGGTTATGACGATTGCTTTGGCTGTTATTTGTAAGCAGGTCATGCATTTGCCTCCAATGTGGGGGATGCTTTTTGGGCTGTCACTGTTGCAGTTGTATATGTACACGCTAAAAAGAAATCACAATCAAGACGTGGATATTTTTCATGCTATGGGTAAAATTGAGAACAATACTTTACTCTTTTTCTTCGGTATTTTAGCGGCGGTGGGTGCTTTGCACTTTGCTGGATTTTTGACCCATGCGTCTAAACTGTATCAAATGTTCGATCCGATGATTGTTAATATCGGGATTGGATTTCTCTCCGCCATCGTCGATAATGTCCCTGTTATGTCGGCGGTGCTCAAAGCCAACCCTTCTATCGACCATGCTCAGTGGATGCTCGTGACGATGACGGCAGGTATCGGGGGATCACTCATTAGCTTTGGAAGTGCAGCAGGTGTTGGTGTGATGGGGAAAATGCACGGTATTTATACATTCGCTTCCCATATTAAGTTGGCATGGACGGTTTTGATTGGGTACATCGTCTCTTTGTGTGTTTGGTATGTTCAATTTATTATTTTAGGCTGGTACTAAGAATATCCCTTTCTATCGACGCTTATAAATCTCTGTTATTCCAAATATTGGTAATGCAACGAGAAATATTATCCCCCAATCGCTCCACCCCAATGCCGTTGTATGAAGAGCCTCTTGTAAAAAGGGGAGATAAACAGCACATATTTGCAGGGAGACGGCGAATACAATCGCTACCAAAAGCCACTTGTTGCTAAAAAATCCAATCGTCGAGATGGGCTCGCGCAATGAACGAAAGTTGAAAATATTGGCTTGTTCAAGAATAATCATTCCGGTAAAGGCGACCGTTTGTGCCAAAAGAAGCCCATGTTCGGGGTCTTGATTCAGATAATAATGAAAAAGCCACAGTGTTGCCAATCCGATATAACCTCCCAATACAACGATCATCATAATGCCGTGACGGTCAAGAATGGGAGCATTCACTTCTCTTGGGGGACGTTTCATAATCCCTTTTTCCGCAGGTTCAACCCCCAGCGCAATAGCGGTCATCCCATCGGTAACAAGGTTCATCCAAAGGATTTGAACGGGTATGAGGATCAGGGGACCTCCGAGTAAAATATTGATAAAGATAGCAATCACTTCACCGCTGTTGGAGGCTAGAAGATAGAGGACGAATTTTTGGATATTGTCATACTCTCGTCTCCCCTCCCGTACAGCATTGATAATAGAGGCGAAATTATCATCACTTAGTACCATATCGGCGGCACTTTTGGCAACATCGGTCCCTTTTTTCCCCATGGCTATCCCAATATCCGCCTCTTTAAGGGCAGGGGCATCATTGACTCCATCGCCCGTCATGGCGACTACTTCATTATCGTTTTTGAGGGTTTTTACAATTCTTAGTTTATCTTCTGGTTGTGCTCGTGCAAATAACACGTTTGCATTCAAGGCTTCATTGAGTGTTGCATCATCCATCTGTGAGAGTTCATAAGAGGTTATCGCACGGGTTGGTTCTAATCCAATAGAGCGTCCAATCGTCATCGCCGTATCAGGATTATCCCCCGTAATCATAATGATCTTTATTCCAGCACTTTTTGCCATCTCGATTGCGTGGGGAACTTCTTCATGAGGCGGATCAATAATCCCTACAATCCCCAATAAAATAAGCTCATTTTCAACCCTCTCTTCGGTAAGTTCGATTTCTTCCGAAAGGTTCCGAAAAGCGAGTGCCAAAGTTCGTAATCCACTTTCTGCCATTGCTTGATACGCTTTTTTCACCTCTTTTTTATCCGCATCTTCCCATTTAGCCACAGTCCCATTTTTGAACCAATGGGTACAGCGTTCGAAGATCACTTCGGGAGCCCCTTTGACGTAGGCACTTAGGCTATCTTTTTCACGGACAATAACGCTCATTCGTTTACGGTTGGAGTTAAAAGAAAATTCACTTAAAATCTTCTCTCTTTGCTGGGCAGGAAGCCACCCTTTGTAGGCAGCAACAATCAACGCAGCTTCCGTTGGCTCTCCGATAACCTCCCAAGCGGAACCATTTTTTTGTACTTTGGCATGATTACAGGTCAAGGCACTTTTTAAAAGGATTTGTAAATCAGGATTATTTTTAACGTCTATTTTTCCACCATTGGCTTCAAAATGACCCGCAGGATCGTAGCCACTTCCCGTCACGTCGATTTCTCCCGTGGGGAGCCATATTTTTTTGACTGTCATCTCATTTTGGGTGAGAGTTCCTGTTTTATCGGTGCAGATGGTGGTCGCCGCCCCTAGTGTTTCTGCTGCTTGAAGCCGTCGTAGCAGTGCTTTTTCTTTTGCCATTGCTTTGATACCAAGGGCTAGGGTAATGGTCACCACCGCAGGAAGTCCCTCAGGAACCACGGCAACGGCGAGAGCTACTCCTGTTAGAAACATCTCCAAAAGATTTTTCCCTAAAAGCCATCCGATAAGAGCAACTAAAAGTGAAATGGCAACGGAATAAATTCCCAATTTTTGTCCCAAAACAGCAAGTTTTTTTTGCAATTGGGTTGGTTCTGCGTCCACATTTTGGGTCATAAAAGCGATTTTTCCAAATTGGGTATTCATCCCCGTTTCAACGACCAATCCTTTGCCACGTCCATTGACCACCGCCGTCCCCATCCATCCTCTATTAAACTGTTCGCCTAGAGGGGTATCGCTAGAGAGTGGTTCACTGTTCTTGGAAACCGAATTGGATTCTCCCGTCAACGACGATTCATCCACTTGGAGATTAAAACACTCTAGCAGTCGAAGATCAGCAGGTAGGTTATCCCCAATCTCCAAAAGGACAATATCGCCAACAACCAGTTCTTTGGCATCAATAATATACTCGTTGGAATCACGTAGGAGTTTACACGTCGGATGGAGCATTTTTCGTAACGCTTCGATAGCATTCTCGGCTTTGAACTCTTGAACAAATCCCAATAAACCATTGAGGAGGATAATGACCATAATAGTAATTGCATCCCCAACCTCACCAACAATAATAGAGATAAGGGCAGCGACAAAAAGGATAAGGATCAAAACATCGGTAAATTGACGTAAGAATATGAGTATCCAAGGAGTTCGTGCTATACGGATAATTTCATTCTCCCCATACGCTTCTCGTCGTTTCGTTGCTTCTTCTTCGGACAACCCCGTGTGACTATTACTTCCCAAGGCTTCTAGTGCTTCTTTCGTTGTATACGTATGCCATTGGGGATTAGTTTTCATGGGGTACACCTTTTTTTCCATCTCATTATGTTTATAATAGCGCAAGATATTTCAAAAGAAACTGACCGCACTCCAAAAGCGTAGCCCCTTATATCCAAAATTAAACTACTATTTGGTATTATCACAACAATGTTAAAAGGGATTTATCCCCCTCCTAAATCATCACAACTACCCATAAAGGCTCATATAATGAAAGATGTCAATATCATCGTCCTTGATTTCGGTTCCCAGTATACTCAGCTCATTGCTCGTCGTCTTCGTGAGGACAAAGTTTATTGTGAAGTTCTCCCGTATCACACCAAAATAGACGCGATCAAAGCCAAAAATCCTAAAGGTATCATCCTCAGTGGTGGTCCTTCATCGGTTTATAATAAAGATGCTTACACCGTAGATCAAGGTGTTTATGCACTCGGTATCCCTGTTCTTGGTATCTGTTATGGTATGCAGCGTATCGCGGTTGATTTCGGCGGTAGTGTTGTTCGAAGCGATCACCACGAATATGGTAAAGCAGAGCTTACTATTGATATGACACAGCAATCACCGCTCTTTATGGGGTGTGAAGACGAACGTACCGTTTGGATGAGTCACTCGGATAAAGTGGATGTGCTACCAGAAGGTTTTGTCCCTATCGCCTACTCACCAAATTCTCCATTTGCGGCTATCGCTAATGAAGAAAAAATGGTCTATGCCATGCAGTATCACCCTGAGGTAAATCACTCCGAAGAGGGGTATTTGATGCTCCGTAACTTCGCCCGTACGATCTGTGGAATCACCGAAAAATGGGACATGGGACACTTCCTCAAAGAACAAATCGTGAAAATCCGTGAGCAAGTAGGGGAGGGGAAAGTCCTTTGTGCCCTTAGCGGCGGCGTTGATTCTTCTGTTGTTGCGGCACTTTTGTATGAAGCAATTGGAGATCAATTGATCCCTGTGTTTGTCGATAACGGTCTTTTGCGAAAAGGTGAGCGTGAATCCGTCGAGAACATTTTCAAAGTTCACTTAAAAGTGCCTCTCGTTGTCGCCGATGCGTCGGAAAGTTTCCTCAGTAAACTTGAGGGTGTAACCGATCCAGAAATCAAACGTAAAATCATTGGACATACGTTTATCGAAGTGTTTGAGCAAGAAGCAAAAAAACACGATGGGATTAAATTCTTAGCTCAGGGGACATTGTACCCTGACGTTATCGAGTCCGTTTCTGTCAATGGTCCATCGGTCACGATCAAAAGCCATCACAACGTCGGCGGTCTTCCTGATTGGATGGATTTCGAACTGATTGAGCCATTACGTGATTTGTTCAAAGATGAGGTTCGTAAACTTGGAAGCGAACTGGGACTTCCTGATTATCTCGTCAACCGTCATCCATTCCCTGGACCGGGTCTTGGTATCCGTATCATGGGTGAAGTGAACAAAGATGACCTTTATATTCTTCGTGAAGCCGATGCTATTTTGCTTGATGAGCTCAAAGCAAGTGGCTATTATGCGAAAACATGGCAGGCGTTTGCGGTTCTTTTGAACGTCAAAAGTGTTGGAGTAATGGGCGATAATCGTACGTATGACAACACCGTGTGTGTTCGTGTCGTCGAAGCAGTTGATGGAATGACGGCAACGTTTGCGCATCTTCCTCATACACTACTAGAGCGTATCAGTCGTCGTATTATCAACGAAGTGAACGGTATTAACCGTGTCGTTTATGATATTAGCTCCAAACCACCTGCTACTATCGAGTGGGAATAAGGGAGACGCTTTTGCGCCCTATCTATCTTATTTCCAAAACTCCCTATTTGGGAGTCCACCATATTCCCATTCTCTCCACCCATTTTTTTACCCCTGAAATTGATTTTACCTTATACGACGGCATTATTATTACCTCCAAACAAACCGTACACGCATTGCGGCATTACACCATTGACTGGAAGCGGTTACAGTGTGTTTGTGTCTCGGAACAAACTGCACAAGCTGCATCCCAAGTAGGAGCCATTAATATTGAAATAGGAAATGGATATGGTACGTCCATTCCTGAAATTTTAAGTGCGCATACTGGAAAATGGCTCTACCTTCGCCCTTACGTAGTCGCATCCGACTGGGTGAAAAATGCGAAAGAGCAGGGGATATTGGTCGATGAAGTCGTGATGTATGAAACCGCGTGCAATGAAGCAATCGGGGAAATAGATATCGCAGAGGATGGCGTGTTAATATTTACCTCCCCCTCTGCTGTTAGGTGTTTTATGCGAAAAAAACCACTTCTTTGTACGCATAGTATTATTGCCATAGGGACAACGACGCAAAATGCCTTGCCAGTAGGAATCCAATCGGTACTAAGTGAGACGACAAGTGTTCAATCATGCGTCGAAAAAGCACGAGAATTAAGCTTTTTACGGTTATAATTTTGGTTCTGGGCGAAGCGACTAATCGCATTTTGAGGGTTCTACATATACACTTAGTGGATTAGTAGTCATCTCAAGGTGTCGGTGGTCTTGTTTGAGCTGTCAAAAGCGAGAGATTGCCGCCGAAAGAGATGCTCGATCCACTTTTTTTACGCTTTGAGAACCAAAGCTATATGCGAAACGCCCGCCTGGGCATTTTACGCTACTTCCTCATCACAATAAAGCTCAAGTCATGTTATCATAGAACTATTTTGCCAGTATCCCCTCGTTCCCAACGTCCTCGTTGGGAATGCAGACTGATGGTATACACTCCCAAGCTGGCGCTTGGGAGCGAGAGAATAATTCTTCTGGTAAAAGAAAATATTTTTTTTATTTATGTATAATTATCAACCAAAGGATTAGTAAATGAAAACAATCACGATTATTCCCCTCGTTCCCAACGTCCTCGTTGGGAATGCAGACTGATGGTATACACTCCCAAGCTGGAGCTTGGGAGCGAGAGAAGTTACCATCAAGGAGATTTTTAGTGACCAATCGCAATAATAGTAAAATAATATTTTGATTTGTTAGGGAATGCTAATGGGTATGTGTCGAAAATGTGGTCAGGTTTATGGTGTATTTGATATGGTTGATGGGGTTTGCAAATATTGTTTAAATCCTGAATTAATTAATGAAGCTAAAGAGAGTAAATCAAAGTATGAGGTATTAGAAGCGGATAAAAAAAGAATTTTCAATGAGATTATCATAACTACTGAAGGAATGGTTGATCTACCCATTGCTAAAAGAATCAATGTGATATCGTCAGAGTGCGTTTACGGAATGAATTTTATGAAGGATATGTTTGCCTTTGTAAGAGATATTGTTGGTGGAAGAATAAATTCTATTGAGTTTGCTTTAAAAGAGGCTAGAGCAGAAATTATTGCAGATTTGAGACAACAAGCATATTTAATGAATGGAGATGCTGTTATTGCTGTAAAGATAGAACACACATATAATAATGCAAACTCTGGGAGTATTCTTTCGGTTTTTGCCACTGGAACAGTTGTCAAATTACAGAAGATTATTAAATGCTACGAATGTGGAAAAGAGATATCCAATATGGAAACTTCTTGTCCTCATTGTGGCGCACCAATGAATAACTAAAAGGATTTATATGGCACTAATTAATTGTACTGAGTGTGGGAAAGAAATATCAGATAAAGCGAGTACTTGTCCTCATTGTGGTGCACCAGTTGGTCTTATTCTAAGTGCAAAAAAGGCATTTGAAAAGAAGCAGCAAGAAGAAATAGAAGAACGTGAAAAAGAGGATGAACGAGAACGAGTTAAACGAAGTATAGCCGAACAAAAAAGAAAAGAAGAACCATTAGGGAATGCTACAAGTGTGAGCATTGGCTGGATGGTGGGAATCCTGTTGATTTTAACTGCTATAGGTTCTTTAAAAAATGGAAATATCGCTACAAGTTTGATTTATCTAATAGGCTCGTTATTTTTATTGCCACCTGTTCGTAAAAGAGTTTTTCAAGAAACACAAATTATCATCCCGTCAGCCTATAGGGTTGGTATTGTAATTGGCTCACTTGTTTTTGCAATGATAGCTGCACAAAGTGCCGAAGCTTCTCGCGCGGAAGAAGTAAAACAAAAAATAGCTGAAGAACAAGCGAAAGTCGAATTGCAAGCAAAAGAAATAAAAAATAAAAAATTTCAATCCGAAAAAAACAATCTTCTAAAGCAAGTTCAATTGCAGATTCGTAATAATGATTACGACGATGCACTTCCTATTTGTAATGAATATATGTATTTGCAAGATAAAGATTTAAGTCCTCTTTGTCAGCAAGTAAAAGATGAAATTGAGAGAAAAGCATTAATAGCACAGAAGATACTTGAAAAAAAGGAAGCAAAGAAACAAGAAGCGGAGTTAAAAGCTTCAATGAGCGCTAGAGCATGGAAGGTGCATAAAAAGCATCCTAGTTGGGATATAGAAGATTGTAAGAATGTTTCTAAAGGGCGATATTGGATTGGTATGAATACGGACATGATGGTTGCTTCATTAGGTAGACCTAACTCTGTCAAACCATCAAATTATGGTAACGGTCAGCAATGGCAATACTGCTATACAGATGGATGGTTTCAATGTTTCTATGATCAGAATGATGATGGTATTATTGATTCGTATAATTAATTAAAGGAAAGAGGCTCTATGGTGAAGAAATCAATAAATAAAAAAGGAAGTGAAGTGAAAAAACTGAGATTATCTATATTGAGCTTGATAATGTTTACTGCTACGATAATATTAAATACTGGATGCACGGGTGTTGAATATAAGCCTAAGAGTTTTGTAGCAGAAATTTATCATGATTCAACAAAAAAATCAGGGCTTCAAGTGACAAGATTTCCAATGCTTGATAATACTAATACTGTAGAAGTAGGTGACAATATGTATCAAAAAAAATATGAGGAAGTTACAGATACCTATAAAGTTGTATTGCTAGAACCAGTAATAGGAATTTCAACTCATGGAGCACCGCACTATGAAGGATTTGGTGTAGCAGATTGGGCTAGTTTAGATTCAACCAAGATGACTTCAAACGAAAAAGAAAATTTATATTTGCTAAAAACCAGAAGTGGCGATAAAAATGCTACTGGGTTGGGTATCCTTTATATAATTGATGCAAATAATACAGGATATTTTACACATATAACGACTTCATATGCAGATGAATGGGATAAACTAAGCAACCCAGCCAAATATCAACTTATACCTATACCTCCAGCTATTAGAGAAGGCTCATTCAAATATGAAGCACTCTATCAAGGTAAAATTGATAATAAAATTAAAATTTCATTTAGAGAATTTAAAGATGATATGGCTAGACCTGCTTTTACACAAGACATTGACTATTTACTTGAAAAAGATGGAACTGCCATAGTAGGTTTTAAAGGTTTGCGAATAGAAGTGCTTAAAGCAACAAACGTTGACATCACCTACAAAGTTGTTAAAGACTACAACTAAATTACCTCTCTCTGATGAGGGGAATATACAATCCTTTTGATCTCTCCTTACATCATTCAAAATATTCAATAAAATATATGAGTATTACAAATCTACTAATTCCCCTCGTTCCCAACGTCCTCGTTGGGAATGCAGACTGATGGTATACACTCCCAAGCTGGAGCTTGGGAGCGAGAGAAGCGAGAGAACGATTGTCAAGGAAAACCCAATGATGGAAATCACAGGTATAAAAAGCCATCCAAACACGTCTAGGATAGCTTTAAAGCACTTCCCTCGCTTGGGAGCGAGAGAAAATAAATAGCTGATTAATGAGAATGTGCCAGTGGGCTATCAGTTGCGGATATTCTAAAGAGTCAAGATGGTATGATTGCAAAAATACCTAAAACCCCATCGGATATAATAAAAATGACAGATAACGAAAAATCTTTAGTGACGGAGTGGAGTTTAGACCGTGCTGATAAAACTTTCTCTAATTTAAGAGGGGTTTATTGGGGATGGAATACAGATCCTGCACTTATCGAAAAATCAAAAGTTTTAGATGGTATGTTTGAAAAATATGATAGCAGTTATCCAAAAGATGCCACTGTTTTTAGGGGGATACGGTTTAGAAAAGCACTTGATACCGAAAATATACGTTTCAAAAAGATATTAAATTCACTACAAGACAAATTTTTATTAGGTGACATAACCGATATAGATCAAGCTCCATCATCCTTTTCCAAAGAGGAAAAAACCGCTAAAAAGTTTGGTTCATTTGACGATAAGCGATACTATACGATTCTGTTTATGTTATCAAAGCGAAACAGTAATGAACTTGATATTGAATCAATAAGTGCCAACAAAGGGCAGCGTGAAATTATTATACCAACGCATAAAGCAAGATATAATATTGTCGATATTACAATTACTGAATTAAAAGATAATGCAATCATAAAAATAGAGGAGATTTAATCATGAAACAGTTTAAAAGTATTTTTGAAGATTGGTCACTCGAAGATAAAAAAGCGTTTGTTCAAAACGAAGTTGAAGCCCGTCAGGAATATTTTGATGAGTACGATAAGAAGCAGGAAGAGAAACGGCTTAGAGCTTTAGAAAAAGCGAATAAGCCGATATCACATAAAGAAACTGAAAAAGCCTCCTAGAGCATCCTATCCACTGCTGACGGTTGGAACATATCAAGGCGTGTTTTGATGATTTTTTCCCTCATTGGGAATGCAGACTGATGGTATACAGAACCAAAGCTATATGCGAAACGCCCGCCTGGGCATTTTTACACTACTTCCCAATCACAATACAATTCATTTTTTTCTTGTTAGTTTCCGAATAGTTGTTCTAGTAAAAGAAAATATTTTTTTTATTTATGTATAATAACCAATAAAAGGATTTACGCATGAAAATAATAATGATGGTTGCCCTTACTGTATTTTTTTCCACGTGTGGGGATGCGGACATGATAAAAGCCAAACAGCTTTTTGACAATGCAAAATGTATGGAGTGTCATAATGTTGAAGATTTTAAAGACAAGACAATTAGAAAGTCCAAAACATTTTCACAAATGAAAGGGATGGTTTCAGCCTGTCAGATCCAACATGATGCACAGTGGTTTGATGATGATGAACATGATGTCGCTCTTTACCTCAATCACGAATATTTCCATTTTGTAGAAAAAGAGTAGGAAGCTAGACCTCAGTGAATGAATTTCCTCTTTTAGCTTGAAGAGGTTATAATACCGATACAATTAAATAATACACTTTTTTAGAAGGTAAACTATGCGCGTAATGATAATCGGCAGTGGCGGACGTGAATTTTCAATCGGACGGGTTCTCAAAAATGATCCTGAAGTATCCAACCTTTATTTTGCTCCTGGTAATGGTGCTACAACGATGTTGGGTGAAAATATTGCGATCAAAGATTACGATGAGTTGGCGCAGTTTGCCGTTGATAATGCGATTGATTTGACTATTGTAGGGCCAGAGGGTCCTTTGACCGATGGTGTTGTGGATATTTTCAAAGCTCGTGGATTGGTCATCTTTGGCCCTTCCAAAGCCGCCGCACAGCTAGAGGGTTCCAAAGTTTATATGAAGAACTTTTTGGCGAAATACGCTATCCCTACCGCTCGTTACATCGAAACCGCCCATATTGGGGATGCTTTCAAATTTATTGATTCTTTAACAGCTCCTATCGTTGTCAAAGCCGATGGATTGTGTGGTGGCAAGGGTGTTATTATCGCCATGAGCCATGATGAAGCCAAAGTCGCTGTTTCTGAAATGTTGAGCGGGAAATCATTTGGTGATGCAGGTTTACGAGTGATTGTTGAGGAGTTTTTGGATGGATATGAGCTTTCAATGTTCGCCTTATGTGACGGGAAAGATTTTATCCTTCTCCCTGCAGCGCAAGATCATAAACGTCTTTTAGACGGCGATGAAGGTCCCAATACTGGCGGTATGGGTGCATACGCTCCAACACCGCTTGTGGATGATGTGATCTATGAAAAAGTAAAAGATCGTATCGTTCGCCCAACGCTTTTAGGGATGCAAGAGGAGGGGGCACCGTTTGAGGGAGTTCTTTTTATCGGGATTATGATTGTCAACGGTGAGCCGATTACCTTGGAGTTTAATGTCCGTTTCGGTGATCCTGAGTGCGAAATTTTGATGCCATTACTCAAAACTCCTGCCAGTGAACTTTTTTACAAAGCAGCAACCAAACAGCTCGATACACTCAACGTCGAATTTTACGATCAATTTGCCGTTGGTGTTGTGATGGCAAGTCACAATTATCCATTTGATGATTCTATTCCGGCTGAAATCGTGGTGGATGCGATTCATCATGATGAAATCGCTCAAAATACCCATATTGCCTACGCAGGGGTCAGTAGTGAAGAGGGGAAACTCTACGCGACAGGGGGACGTGTTCTCGTATGTGTAGGATTGGGTGATAGTATCAAACAAGCGCGTGATCGTGCCTATATGCTATGCGGTCAAGTTCATTTTGCGGGTAAGAAACTCCGTACCGATATTGCGTATCAAGCCCTTCGTTAATGAATGATCATCTTGACTCCTTCCTTGCACGGGAGAAATATACATTAGCAACTATCCGTTCTCGTGTTGCAGCCTTTACCATTGATGAGTTTTTACTCTCATTTATCTTGATTATTATTTTATGGACTCCGATTATGAATGCAACAAGCGTTGAAGCCATGATTGATGTCGTCAATACTTTTATCCTTGAATATATGATGATTAAAATCTTCTACCAAACTTTTTTTACAATGCAGTACGGGGCAACACTGGGAAAAATTGCGATGAAGATACGGGTAATTGAGATCCAAACCTCGTCAAATCCCCATTTTCTGAGTGCTTTTAATCGAAGTGTCTTTCGGATTGTGAGTGAAGTTCTCTTTTATCTTGGATTTTTGTGGGGGATGTTTGATCCTTACCGACGGACATGGCATGATCTCAGTGCCAAAACTTTAGTGATTAATGCGTAACATTTTTCTTTTGTCGATAGTGAGTATTGCTGTATTGATGGGGGGCGAGCGTGTAGAGCTTATCGGGTCCAATGTAGATGCCAATGGTTCATTGGTTCAAGCCGCAGTCTCCCCCTCGATTTTGTATCAAGATCAAATTTTAAGTGCCAATAAACTGACATACGATCGTAATACAAGTGTCGTTGAAGCTTTTGGAGATGTAAGTCTCTTTAAAGCAGGGCACTATCATATGATTAGCGACTATTCGTGGCTCAATATGGATTTAAACACCCGCTACTCCAAACCCTATTATATGATTGATCACAACACGGGCGCATGGATGAACAGTGATGAAGCAAGCGGGTGTGAAAATAAAATTGATCTAGCAAGCGGAATGCTCTCTGGCTGTAACTCAACGGATCCTCTCTGGAAACTCCATTTTACTAGCGCCAATTATGACACTGAAGCACAATGGGTTAATATTTACAATGCGCGGTTATTTATTAAAGATGTCCCCGTGATGTATTTTCCCTATTTTGGCTATCCAACCGACAGCACCCGTCGAAGTGGATTGTTAATGCCGACGTTGGGACTCTCCAATGTGGAAGGGTTCCTCTATCAGCAACCCATCTATTTTGCGCCACAGAACTCGTGGGATTTAGAGCTTCGTCCTCAAATTCGTACCTCAAGAGGAGAGGGTGTTTATGGTGATTTGAGATTTGTGGACTCTCCTCATTCGAAAGGATCAGTACGGTTCGGATATTTTCAAGAGCAAAAGGATTATGCCACTCAATATGACTTGGCGCATGCTACGCATTATGGGTATAACGCAACCTATAATCATAGTGGCTTTTTAAAAGATTGGTTCGGTACAAACTTAAGTGGCGAGTCAGGATTGTATCTAAACGCCAGTCGAATGTCCGATGTCGATTATCTCAATCTTCAGCATGGTAACCAAATCAATAGTGTTACGGCAAATCAAGTTGTTTCTCGTGTCAATAGTTATTATAGCAGTGAAGATAACTATTTTGGTGCTTATATCAAATATTATCAATATCTTAATCAAAGTTCGAATGCCCAAACGATCCAAACCGTACCATCGTTACAATATCATCGTTATTTGGAGACTTTTTTCGGGGATCATTTATTGATAAATACGGATGCGACAGTGAATAATTTTTATCGAAGTGAAGGGAAAGCAGCCGTTCAAGGGGATGTAACTATTCCAGTGACGCTACAAACTTCGCTCTTTGATGATTATTTGGATGTGAGTTATAGTGCGAATGGCTCATTACGAATGATTGGATTTTACGGTAATGAAAAACCAAATGAGATAGGTAGTATTTACGATAAAGGGACGTATGGACAACTTGATCATACCTTCAAGATGGGCTCAACGCTAATTCGTCCCTACGAAACAATAACGCATATTTTAAACCCAGAAATAAGTTATACGTATGCGGGAAGCCGTTTGTACGATGGCTATTATCAAACCTATCATACTTCTTGCAGCGTCGGAAGCACTGATCCTGCGTGTGAATATTACACGTTAAATGAGCCTAAAGATAACGTCGCTTTAGCCCTTAATAATTATCTTTTTAAGGATAATAAACAGCTTTTCATTGATCGATTGTCTCAAAATTTTGCCCATGATAAAGTAGGAACTGCGTACGGTGAGCTTCAAAACGAGTTGGAGTGGCAAGTATCGAGCACTATTTCCTTGTACAATCAGACGGCATACAATCATGATCGTAATATTATTTCAAAAGAACAAAATACAGTGCGCTATAATGGTGAGATCCTAACGGGTGGACTTAGTCACTATTACACGGATATTCTTTTGAATAGTGCTCCTGTATATGCGTCTTACTTTACCGCAGATATGGCATATCGACCCAACCATTATTATCGGTTTTTTGGTCAAATAGCGTATGATTACCATGCAGATATACTGAAGCGGGGTGAGGTTGGATTCTTATACACACAGCGGTGTTTTGATTTTGGCTTGAAATTTGTTCAAAATATCCGTCCAATTTTAACCAATGTAGTTGGAAGTGATTCAGTCAATGACTCGTATCTTTTTATCACCGTTAATTTAAAACCGTTGGGTGGATCTATATTTAATTATAAACTTACGACGGGTCAATGAGGAAAAAAATGAAATTAGAAGCTAGAATTGGATTGTTTGTCGTGGTGATACTTGGAGCGTTGCTTTTTTTATCCACACAGGTGACATCCATTGGAAAATGGGGTCAAAAAGGGTATCCTGTTGAGGCGTATGTTGATGATGCTTCGGGGGTGGAAAAGCACACCCATGTCTCTATGAGCGGGGTAGAAATAGGGGATGTGGATAATATTACGATTGAAGGAAAGAAAGTACGATTGACATTGAAAATCAACGAAGGGGTTAAAATTCCTGAGGATTCGCTGGTTATTGTCGCGCAAGAGTCACTATTGGGGTCAAAAGTTATTAATATCGTAGCGGGAGATTCTACCTCAAATCTTTCAGAGGGTGGAGTATTAATGCAGTCCAAACGATATGCGTCGTTTGACCAAACGAGTGATTCTATTAACAACGCTGCCAAAGAGATGGAGTTAATGTTACATGATTTTCGTTCCACTTTAGATGATGAGCATCGCGCTGCTATTCAAGAAGCAATTATGGCATTTCGCAATGTTGGGGTTAATATGAACGGCGTGATCGTGGACAATCGTGATGACTTGCATGAAGCCATTAGTAATTTTAGAACGATGTCGGCTAAATTTGCCCAAACGGCAGATATTGTCAATAAAGATTTGCCTACTATTATGGAGAGAATGAACTCTTTGACCGCTCGTATGGATAATATTAGCGGTTCTTTAGAACATACACTGCCAGAGGCCGTCAATAAATTTATTGGTGTTGAAGGTAATGTCAGCGTCATGTTGACTGAAAATCGTGCCTCTTTAAAAAATACACTGGACTCAGCAGGGGCGTTTTTCAAAAGTGGCGACAATGCGTTTGATCGAGTGGATACTCTTCTTAGTAGCTTTACGACGAGTGAATTGCAAGTGGCAATGCATACGGATGCGATGATGCGTGATGGATATGGGAAAATCTATTTGGGCGCTACTTATCTTCCCAATCCAGAAACGTATTATATGTTTGATCTTGTCAGTACGGATGATTATTCGAATTATCCTACCCTGATTCCAGGAAAACATATCGATACTAGTACTTATTACTCAGCACAGTATGGAAAGCGTTTTGACAACACCCTGTTACGTTTTGGTGCGATTGAATCAACAGGGGGTGTCGGGATTGATTATTTCAGGAATCATGATAAACTCAAATTTTCAGCAGAAGCATTTGATTTCAATGCAATGAATGATCGTCGTTCCAATCAAGCTCACCTGAAAGCTCAGGTGCGTTATCAGGTACTCAAGCATTTGGAACTATACGGTGGCTGGGATAATTTTCTCAATCCACAGTCTCAAAATGTCTTTATGGGTCTAGGTCTTCGCTTTATCGATAATGACATTAAGTATCTATCCGGCGCGTCATCAATGGCGAAATAAAACGTTAAAATAATATTAAGGAAATACATGAAATACGATGTTACATTGGCACTAACCAACAAAGAAGAGTCTTACTCATTAAATCACGTAGCGGCGCAAGCTAATGGAGCGGTATGGCTCACATCGGGTAATACCGTTATTTTAGCAACGGTTGTTGTCGATGAGACTGATTTTGTCGATGAAGACTTTCTCCCATTGACGGTGCAGTATCTTGAAAAAAGTTACGCAGCAGGAAAATTCCCAGGTGGATTTATCAAGCGGGAAACGAAACCGAGTGATTTTGAGGCATTAACCTCCCGTATAGTGGATCGTTCATTGCGTCCTCTTTTCCCAAAAGGATTCGCCAATCCAATTCAAATCTCGATTTTAGTTTTAAGCAGTGACAATGAATCGGATCTACAAGTATTGGCACTAAATGCCGCTTCTGCTGCCCTTTATGTTTCTGATATTGATATTTTCACTTCGGTAAGTGCGGTACGTGTGGCGAAAGTGGAGGGGGAAATTGTTATCAATCCAACCCTTTCTCAATTGGGGAATAGCACCCTTGATTTATACCTCGCAGGTAGCCGTGATGATATGCTGATGATAGAAATGCAAGCGTATGGAAGTGATGAGCTTCAGATGATGGAAATGGGAATGGTAGAGTCGTTTGTAGATCCTCTTATGTCTCAGCAAATGATGACACTACGTCAAAGTAATGCTATGAGTGAAGATGAACTTATTGAAGTATTGGCTCAGGCACAAGCAGAACTTAAACGTGCCAATACAGCTTACGAGTTAGCTTTCAAACCCCATGCGAAGTTTGCCTTTGAGTTAAAATATGTTCTGAGTGAAATTGACACCACCATGGTTGATTATGTTCGTGCACAGCATACGGATGATTTGAAACGTGGTATTGCCCAAATGGCAAAAACAGAACGTTCGAAAGCTCTCCGCACTATTCGTAAAGTAATTATGGCAGAAAAGCCAGAATGGAATGAACACGAGCTCAAAAAAGCGATTGAGCAGGTTAAGCGATCCATGGTAAGAGCCCAAATTTTGGACGAAAATGTACGTGCCGATGGTCGTGCCCTTACCGAAGTACGTCCAATTTCTATTGAGACGAATGTATTACCAAGTGCTCATGCGTCAGCACTCTTTACTCGTGGTCAAACACAAGCGCTTGTTGTATTGACATTAGGGGGGTCTAAAGATGCTCAAATGTACGAAAACCTTACCGATAGCGGTACCCAAAACGAAGCCTTTATGGTGCACTACAACTTCCCAGGATTCAGTGTCGGAGAACCATCTCCTATTGGTGCGCCACGTCGAAGAGAGTTGGGTCACGGAAATCTTGCGAAGCGTGCACTAGAGGGGGCGACGGTTCGTAATGGACAAACGATTCGCCTTGTTTCTGAAATTTTAGAATCCAATGGTTCCTCTTCTATGGCAACCATTTGTGGTGGCTATATGGCACTTCGTGCAGGTGACATAGAAGTATGTGATCCGATTGCAGGAGTTGCTATGGGGATGATCCAAGAGGGAAATCGCCACGCAATTTTGACCGATATTATGGGACTAGAAGATCACGATGGTGATTTGGATTTCAAAGTAGCAGGAACCAAAGAGGGTATCACTGCGATGCAAATGGACATTAAACTAGGCGGTATTGCCTTGGATGTCCTGAAAGAAGCACTCTATCAAGCCAAAGATGCTCGCGCCCATATTATTGATATTATGGTTGCATCAGAAGAGAATATTGAACTAAACGAAGGGACATTGCCAAGTACCGATTTATTCCATATTGACCCAAGCTTTATCGGTGATATTATCGGTCAAGCGGGTAAAACGATCCGTGAAATTATTGAGAAATTTGATGTTGCCATTGATATTGACAAGAAAAAAGGATCGGTTAAGCTTACAGGGAAAAATCGTGATGGACTCAAAGGGGCGCGTGATCATATTGAGGGAATCGTCAGCGGTGCAGAATCGACTCCCAAAGTTGAGTACAAAGTAGGCGATGTCGTCGATGGGAAAGTGAAAAAAATTGTTGACTTCGGGGCATTTATAGAGCTTCCAGGGGGAATTGATGGATTGATCCATATCTCTAAACTTTCCGATGGACATATTAGCCGTGTAAGTGATGTGATTAGTGAAGGAGATGATATTAAAGTTGAGATCGTCGAATTCAAAGGAAATAAGATCGGATTGGCTCGGGCTAAGTAAATTTTTAGCAAAGCGCCACTATACTTCCGTTCACAAAGTGATAAGTAGGGACACTATCCGAACAGACTTTGATTTTAATGACGGAGATTACTTATGAAAAAAGTTATTTTTCTTATGCTCGCTCTTGTTGCTGCAGCATTCGGTACTGAAGAAGTAGTAGCAGTGGTTGATACTGCTGTTGCAGCCGCTCCAGCAACTGCTGATGTAGCTAACCAAATGCTTAAAGCGTATTCTATGATCGCTGCGGGTGTTGGTCTTGGTTTAGCTGCTCTTGGTGGAGCTATCGGTATGGGTAACACTGCTGCTGCTACTATCGCTGGTACTGCACGTAACCCAGGTCTTGGCGGGAAATTGATGACAACTATGTTCATCGCTCTTGCTATGATCGAAGCGCAAGTTATCTATACCTTGGTAATTGCACTTATCGCTCTTTACGCTAACCCATATTTGGTTGCGTAAGTTTTAAACCTCAGATCGGCTTCGGCTGATCACCTTTTTATCTGCGGACGTGGTGGAATGGTAGACACGCTACCTTGAGGTGGTAGTGCATTACGTGTGTGGGGGTTCAAATCCCCCCGTCCGCACCAATTTACTCTTTAAACCCCCTAAAATAGCCACTTTCAAAGCCCTCAACGAAAATCACTAAAAACCCCTATACACCCCTAATACGGATTTATATCTAATTTGAAATCAAATTTTCCATCATTAATGAATTTTGCGTAGACCTGATGAACCATCTGTGAATCACGATGACCAAGTATCTGAGCGAGGTTGTGCGGAGTAGTGTAACCACCTGAAAGCATCATAGTGCTCCCTTTCCTCACACCCCCTAAACACTTTTGAGAATTAATTATTTTTACTCTTAGTGCGTCCGTTTTCGGTATTATTTTAGCCATTATTGCGTGATAAATATGGAGAGAATCGAATGGATTACAGTGGGAAAGTTATGGATCATTTGGGATTGATTGCAGGAATGGTAGATGAACTTGGAATTGTGGATATTATAGATGAA
>JBAZTZ010000003.1:0-155248 GCA_041661705.1 Sulfuricurvum sp. | reverse complement strand
AGTTTTTGATAGTTATCTTGTTTGTTGTAGCCATATCAAATTAGCCTTTTTTCCAAATAAAAGCAATTTTAGTGCCGATTTAGAGAGGGAAGGATAATTCGAAATTTATGTGCGGAATGACGGATTATCTTAGGATTCTTGCTTTTAAGTGGTTATGCTATTATCGGAAGTGCCCTTTACGAATACACACATAAGTATGCAGTAGATCAAAATAAGAAAAAATTGGATCAACTTTTATTAAATCAGCGTGCACTCCATAGCTACCTTGAAGATCATCTTAAGCCTGTTATTTACCAACTCAAACAAGAGGGGAAACTTTATGACGGATTTTTTAATCCCAAAGTGCTCTCCTTTACTTATATCGCTAGAGGGATACATGAACAGCTTAATGTCCTGCGTGTAGAAAATAATATTACTCAAATTTATTACAAGCTTGCTACAGACAACCCTCGAAATATTCTGAATAAAGCGAACCCCGAAGAGCTTAAAATTCTTAATCAATTTCGACAAGACCCCTCTCTCAAAGAGTACAGTCAAGTGATTGAGGAAAATACTCACAGCTATATTTATTATGCGATGCCAATTGAGCCCAATAAAGCATCGTGCATGAAATGCCACTCAACGCCCGAGAAAGCACCTCAAGAATTACTTCAGCAATATGGAAAAATAGCCGGTTTTGGAGAAAAAGAGGGGGCTGTTCGCGCTATGATTTCGCTCAAAATGCCATTTGATGACGAACTTGCAGAAGCCAATCATATTTTTCTCCTTATTATGGCTATATTGACACTCTTTCTCGTTATTTTATTTGGTGTGATTATCTATTTTGTACGGCAACTGGATAAAAAACAGCAAATTATCGAAGAAAAAAATAAAACTCTCTCCATACTGGCAGAACTTGATGGTCTAACTGGCGTTTACAATAGACGAAGTTTTGAGAGTGATCTGCGTAATGAAATTTCTGATGACTCTCTTGTGCTTATAATGTTCGATATTGATTATTTTAAAAAAATCAATGATACCTATGGTCATCAAGAAGGAGATACTGTTCTTAAAGAGTTATCTACTTTTGTTCGTACCAATCTCAGGGAAGCGGATCAACTCTACCGAATAGGAGGGGAAGAGTTTGTAATTCTCACACGTGAACGTAACCTTGAGGATATTGAACATGTAATCAATCGTCTTCTCCTAAAAGTGGGAGAATATGATTTTGGAATCAATCAAGCGGTTCATATTAGTGCGGGAATTGCCTTTCGTACCGATTTAGACACACCTGAAACTCTTTTCAAGCGAGCAGATGAAGCTCTTTATGAAGCGAAAGAATCGGGACGAAATCGATACGTTATTCGCTAAAGAGTAAATTAACATACGAAAGATTTCAACTGACAGTATTAGTCTAAGCTGTGTTACAATAGCCCTTGATTATATCTTTAGTTCAAGGATTATTACTATGAAACCCTCTTTTAAAATGGTAGCGATCAGCTCACTTGTGCTGTTGGTTGCTATGCAGTTCGTCCCCTATGGGAAAAATCATACCAATCCTCCTATTATTAGTGAACCCCAATGGGATTCTCCCCGCACCAAAGAGCTCTTTACGAATGCGTGCGCTAACTGTCACTCACATGAAACCAAGTATCCGTGGTATAGTAATGTCGCCCCTGTCTCATGGCTTCTGGCACGTGATGTAGATGAAGGGCGTGAACATTTCAATGTCTCGGCTTGGGGTGCTCAAAAGAAAAATAAAGGTAAAGATGCCGCCGAGGAAGTGCGTGAAGAGGGGATGCCACCATGGTTTTATCTCCCTACCCATCCTGAAGCCAAGCTAAGTGCTACCGAAAAACAAGAACTCATTAGCGGTTTGGAAAAAACATTCGGGAAAGAGGAAGAGAAGTAGTAATGTCTTATCAGGAATGGTTCGATGCTCACGGTTCCAAACACCGTGTTATAATTGAAAAACTGACCCATCTTAGTGATTCCGAGGTGATAGAGTATTTTCGGTTTGAGAATATGGTAGTTAATGAAACAAATTTTTGCCCCCTTTATAGTGAAAATAAGAAATGTCACGATATGGCTGAGCTCAATTGCTACCTTTGTGCCTGTCCCTATTTTCGATTTAACGATCAAGGGTTCAAAAAAGAAGAGGAAAAAACCCTTTTTAGTACCTGTTCCATCGAAAGCCCTGATGGTGAGCGTTACATCAGCGAATTTGCCATCCACCAAAACTGTGCAGGGTGTATTGTCCCCCACCGTGAGAGCTATGTCCGAAAAGTATTTGATCGTAATTGGTTTACTATTATGAAAGAGGTTACCTCGATTACCTCGACTACGCAATTGTTAGGGTAAAATAACACTACCAATCTTTTAAGGGTCACAATGCGAATACTTTTCCTTCTTGTCGCATTGTCTCTTTCTCTCTTTTGCAAACCATTGTCGCTCCTTTTTTCAGGTAATGAGAAAATGTCTTCGAGTGATCTTTACACTACGTTGGGGCTTCGTCTCCCCTACGCCATCGAAATGTGGGAGAACAAACCGTCCATGGAACCGATTCTTGTCTCCCAAAGTGTGACGACACTTACGGGGTATTATCGCTCTCTTGGCTATTTTGAAGCCAAAATCACCCCTGATGAGACCAATGAATCTATTACTTTTGTTATTCAAGAAAATAGTCCTGTAGCCGTTACTGACATTCAGATCAATAGTCCTCTTGATATTCACAAAGCGATTGAGCTAGAAGAAGGTGATTTGTTTAATCAAGAAAAATTCACCAGCACGAAAACAAAAATAAAGAAACAATATTACGCAGCAGGTTTTTGTAACGCGACTTTTAATACCAAAGCATGGATTGATACCCAAGAGCACGAAGCGCATCTGTTGTTTGAAGCTACCCCCAATGAACGGTGTACTTTTGGTCCCATCATTGCCGCGTCTACCCCTAATATCGACGGAAATCTCACCGCTTCCATGCTCCGATTCAAAGAGGGAGACCCCTACACCCTCGAAGCGATACAACGAAGCTATGAGACCCTCTATGCGCAGGAGGCAATCGCACGGGCAACGATCAATGATACCGACCGAAATGGAAGTATTGTCCCCATTACATTGGGGATTGAAGAAGTAGAGAAGCCTATACGATTTACAACAGGGTTAGGATACAGCACCGATCAAGGCTTTGGTGCTCAAATGGGGATAAAACATCGTAATTTCTTAGGAAATATGAAAACACTCTCTCTCGATGCCAAATACACGCAAATCAAAGAGAGTGCTTCCGCACAGCTTTCTATTCCGTTATGGGATCACCTCTCGGCACACGGTGAAGTAGGATACGTCAACGAGCAATTTCAGGGGTATCGTTCTCAAAGTATTTTTGAAAAACTAACGCTCAAGCACCAAGACATTCCTACTTCTCTCCTCGCCGCGGTTCTTGTTGATGAAGCCAAAACCTACTACAGTGACAATTCTGAAGCATTTCCTGAGAGTAATTTATTCGTCATCTCTCCCATTATGGAATTTAACCGTGATACCCGTGACAAACTTCTGGAACCCTCCAAAGGAAATTGGGTTAATGCCAAAGTGCAAGGGTCACTTCTCTCCTCTTTTTCCGATGCAACTTATTTCAAAACTATTCTTTCAGGTGCACATATTGAGAGTTTTGGTGAACATGTTATCGCTGCACGAATACATTGGGGGGTATTACGTACTTACGAGGGAGCAGTCCCTAGTTACTACCGTTTTTATGCTGGGGGGATGAATTCCAACCGAGCGTATACGTATCGTGCTTTGGGTCCCAAAGATATGAATGGTGATCCACTAGGATTTAATTCTCTTCTTGAGGGGACATTGGAATACCGTTTCCCTATTTACGCTCAAATACGAGGGGTCATTTTTAGTGACCTCACTTATGGCTCCAACAACTATATTCCCGATTATCAGCTCCCCTATTGGGGCGTAGGAGGAGGATTGCGTTATGTTACCCCAATTGGTCCTATTTCGATTGATGTGGGTGCTAATCCTCACAATTTTGGACAACATGCGATCCAGTTTCGAATAGGAGAACTGTTTTGATTTTCAAGCGGCACCATTTCAAAAGAGGATTAAAACACCTTTTTGTAGCGCTTCATGCACTCCTTGTTATGAGTGTACTCTTTGCTGCTGCCCTTTTTTATCTCTTTTTTCATCCCAAGGGGCTTTCGTTTCTTAACACCTATATTTTACCCCCTTTAGGAATTCACACCCAAGCCGAGGGCTCTCTCTCAAGTGGGGTGACGTTACGCAATCTTCATACCAATACTATTGATGCCAAAACATTGACACTTGATTACAACCTCACCTCTATTTTAAAGGGGAAACATAGTATTGATTCTGTTAGCATTGATGGGTTGAGAATTCATCTGGATGATTTTATCCATGATAGTGATAATTCACCCGTTCCACTTCCCACCTTTGCCCTCAAAAAAGTGACATTGACGAATCTGCAACTTATTAGTGCCTATCCTATAGAACTTAACCTTGATGCGAAAGAGGGTACTTTTGATGGAAAGCGTCTCAATTTTAAAGCTTTTAAGGCAACCGTACTAAGCCGTTATGCCAGTGGTTCTTTATCGGGAGAAATCAAGAATAGTTCCATCTCAGGCTCCGCTCTTATTTATCAAAATGCCATGGAACTGGATCGCTATATCGGAAAAATTACTACATTGCCAGAAGCACAGCATGTAGAGATACTGGAACTTTCAACGTCGCACGTTCAGCTAAAAGCACTGTTTGATCGTTTGGATGCCCATTTTGATCCCAAACTCTCGCTTCGTAATATTGCCCTTTCAATGGATTATCGTTATAGCGATCATGCGCTCAATTTTGATCTTCAGCACACCCTTATTCGTGAAGAAGAGCAGGTTCAAATAGCTCAAAAACTAAGCTACAATTTTAATGGAACGATGATCACATCCCTTGAGGGTCTTATCACATCATCCCACCCTCTCCCCTCCAAAACGATTATGGCATACTTCCGAAATGATCCCCAAGGAGTTGCGGGGAGAATTGTTTTAGGAGAAACCAATCTCTTGCTTCAAAGCAGTGATTACGACCATTTTGTATGGAGTTTCAATACGCTCAATCCAACGCTCGATTTTCTCCCGGCTCTTCCTGAAAAAATTCGAAATTCTGTATTGAATGCAAATGCACAGGGGAGTTATACGGCGACTTCTGATACTCTTAGGGGGACACTAACCGCCCATCATAATCATGCCGACATCAATGGAACATTTCAGATGCACAACGGAGAGACGACGTTAAACGGGGAACTTCTTCTCCACTCCAATGCTCCAACGTGGAAAGAATGGGCGCTGAAACCCCCTGTAAAAACAAATTTCTCTCTTGCACACGATACAAACTCAACCAAACTGGATCTCAATGGGGACGGATTGACCTTCGCACTGGAACGCTTTCATGATCAAATCAAAGGTTCGGGAAAATATCTAGAGAGCTATTTTGATCTCAATGGTTCAACAAGTGCTGTCCGTCTCACGTCAGTTACCCCCTCTTTGGCGAAAACTCTCTCCGCTATTCCTGCCATTGTTCTTCCTCGTATGGACTATTATGATGCTGAAATACACACCACGACCTCTATCTCATTCACCCCTCAAATCAGTGCCTCTGTTGAGATTAATATCCCATGGTATGGGGTGATCTTAGATTCTCGTCGTCAGTACAGTGGACTAGATAACTCCCTTATTTTTCACTATAACAAGGGGGCTATTATCGTCGATAAGTATCAGCTTGATATTGCCGATCATCCAATTTCTACGAATCAGTCTTCCTACGCCCATATTGACGCTGTAGGCAATTTTATTCTTGATGATGTACGAATATTTGACACCCTTCGTTTAAATGGTTCTATCGATCCCAATACTCTTTCCACACAACTCAATCTTACTTCTGAAAGTTTTAAATATGAAGGGCCCGAAGGAGAGGGGCACGTTGCTGCGGATTTACATTTCACTCGGGATGCCAATGCGACACAAAATCTCGAAGGTTCTTTGACTATCTTGGATGCCACCATCGCCCATCTACCGCTTCAGCAATTCAAAGTTATGGATGATGATATTATCGTTGTTCAAGACATCCGACCGCCTAGTGCATCCCAATTGGGGATGAACGTTCATATCACTGCCCAACAACCGATAAAATACCATTCGAAAGAACTTGAATTAGAAATCGTCCCTGATATTACCCTCTGGAAAGATCCTCTTGGAGCCGTCGAAATACTAGGGATGATCACAATTCCCTCAGGAACTGCTACCAATAACGGCAAGCATTTCGACATTCATCACAGTGAAATCTATTTTGATGGAAGCGTCCCTTTGAACCCTTATCTCAACCTCACGATAGGGCATGAGGTAGATTACAAAAAGATTCTTATCTACGTTACCCACACCCTTGAATCACCGATCTTTTTATTCACCTCTGATCCCGTAATGAGTCAAAATGACATTATGAGTTACCTCCTCTTCGGTGCTCCTGCTAGTGCTGCCATGAGCAATGAAAAAAGTGCCCCTACCGTACGTGCCGACGCGACTAATTTTATGTTAGGGGCAGGGATAAAAGGGCTTGTTGGGGGGATAACCAAGATTCAACTGGATACTATGAATATCCTAACCACCAAAGAGGGGGGGATGGGATTTGAAGTAGGAACACGTCTCAACAAAGATCTTCGTGTCCTTTATAAAAATGATTCCGTTTCAACCGTGTTAGTCCAATACACTCTCAACCGATGGCTCCGTCTCGATGTCGATATTCACGCACTGGGAGAGGGGATAAATGCCGTCTATATCAAAGACTTTGGGGATTTTTTCCCGCATAATAAAGTAAAATAACAAAAAGAGAGACTATGAAAACCAAATCCATCGATTTTTCCCGCTTCAGCTCACTTCGTATTGGTCCTGTCGTTCAGGTAGCACTTATTGAAAACGACATCGTTCCGCTAGGGTTTACCATCGTTGGAAGTGCCAATAATCTTCTTATGTCTCCCACGCCCCCCCCCTTGATGATCCTTTCTAAGGAATACGATTTTATCCGTATCGAGAACAATCGTCTCATTATCGGGGCAGCAACACCGGGGGGGAGGGTTGTCTCGTTTTGTAAAAAACACAATATTGCCCATTTCGAGTATCTCTCCAAACTCCCCGGAACCCTTGGGGGGATGGTGAAGATGAATGCAGGGCTCAAAGAGTATGAGATTTTTAACCATCTTGTAGAAATTCGTATCCAAAGCGGTTGGCTTCCTAAAGAGGCAATCGAGTATGGTTACCGTAAAACATCTATTGATGAGGTAGTTTTTGAGGCAGCATTTGAACTTGAAAACGGATTTTCCTTTGAACGGCTTGAGATGTTTGCCCAAATGCGCTCAAATCAACCCAATCTTCCCAGCGCAGGAAGCTGTTTCAAAAATCCTGTAGACGATTATGCAGGACGGCTTATCGAGGCGGTGGATCTTAAGGGCAAGCGCATAGGGGCGATGGAATTTAGTGCGATACACGCTAATTTTCTCGTCAATACGGGGGGCGGTTCGTATGAGGATGCCATTTATCTTATCAAAGAAGCACAGTCGAGAGTTTTAGAAAAGTTTGGGATTGAGCTACAATGCGAGGTTGTAATCTTAAATAAATCATTATTGACGTAAAAATAGATTTATTTATTGACTTTAATCGTCTTTTTAGGATATTATGACGAATAAACTAAATTTAAAAAGGGGTTTAAGCGTTATGACTGTGAGTTATATCCGTCCTGATAAGGATTTTGAGAACGTCTATGAACAACTTAAACTGATTAATGCGTACAGTGAACAACTGGATCTTCCCATCGAAACAGAAATGATAGATCAATTATCTCAAAACAAGCGATTAAGTGAACGTGGTGATGTTGTTCAATTATTTCGTTCATTGAAAAATGATACGGTGCTCATTTATGATACATGGGTTTTGAGTACCAATATTGAAGATGTTGTCCAAATGTTCAGTTGCCTTCTGAAAAATAGTATCGAAGTTCATTTCGTGAAACAAGGGATTGTTATCAATGCCCAAAGTGATACAATGGTGGTGCTAGGTTTAATCGATCAACTTCGTCAATGGGTTCAAAATGAGGCTAAAAAAGGGATAGGGCGACCGAAAGGTTCCAAGTCCGTTTCCAAATTTGATAAGCAACTTGATGAGATAATCACGTTGCTTAAAAGCGGAAATAGCGTTAGTGAGATTTCCCGCCTTTTAAAAGTGAGCCGAAGTTCACTCAAAGATTATGTCGAGTCACGTGAGCTTAAGACGTTGGTAAATGGTGTCGTTTTATCCAATAACGGCGAAAACACAAGGGCGATAATGATTGAAACCATTCAATGCCCCAATGTAAAAATAATCAAAGAGGAGAGTCTATGAGTGAAGAAGTAACCCCTAAAGGGAAAGCCTATTTGGCGGGATGGGTTTCATGGCGGATTAAACGGTATTGGTTTTATGGATTTGTAACCATACTATCATTGGTTATACCATGGATCACGGTAAATGGCAATCACCTCTTTTTATTGAGTTTTGATAAACTGAAACTTCATTTGATGTTTATTCAGTTTGATATGCAAGAACTTTATTTGATGCCATTTCTATTAATGCTTATGTTTATCGGTATTTTCGGTATCACTGTATTGGGCGGACGGGTTTTTTGTGGATGGATGTGTCCTCAAACGATTTTTCGCGTCCTTTACCGTGATTGGATTGAGACAAAAGTACTTGGTCTTCGCAAACGGATCAAAAACAAACAACAAGAGCCTGATTACTCTAAAGTTGAGAATAAAGTCAAACGTCTCGTTGCGATGTTGATTTGGACAGGATTGGCGTTTGTTGCAGCAGCGGATTTGATGTGGTATTTTGTTCCACCTGAAGATTTTATGGCTTACATCCAAAACCCTTCTGAGCACTCTGTTCTTGTTGGAACTATCCTCGGAATTGTTGCCTTTTTGGTCTATGACGTTATCTTTTTGAAAGAGAACTTTTGTGTCTATGTTTGTCCTTACTCTCGTATCCAATCGGTACTGTATGATGATGATACTATTATGGCGGTCTATAATCCTAATCGCGGTGGAGAGATCTACAACGAACATAAAGAGAAAGTCTTTACCAAACAAAAAGATCTTTTGAGTGTCAATACAAGTGCCGAGTGTACTACGTGCGAAAGTTGTGTAACCGTGTGTCCTACCCATATTGATATTCGTAAAGGGCTTCAACTGGAGTGTATCAACTGTCTTGAGTGTGTTGATGCGTGTACAGAAGTTATGGGTAAACTGGGTAAACCGTCTCTTGTTGAATGGTCAAGTGAGAAAGAGACCCTCTATATGAAAGGGAAAACACACTATTTCCGTCCGAAAATCTTGGGATATATTGGTATTTTGGTAATTGTTGCCGTTATTTTGGGGATGATGGGAAGCAAAAAAGAGTATATGCTCCTTAATATCAACAAAGAAAACCGTTTGTATGCAATCATTAAAACCGATGAGGGCAAAGTACGTGTTGATAACGCCTATACGTTCTTGTTGCAAAACACTCTAAATGAAGATCACAAATATTATTTTGATATTATCGCCCCAGCTGGTATGGAGGGCAAAATCAAAATCGCTCAGCCTGACGCACCGTTTAACGTGAAACCTGGCGTTGTTAAGAAAAAAGTCGTTGTTTTGTATACCGATGAGATGTTAGTCAATGATGATCGTAAAGATACCGTTGTTCCCATCACAATCAAAGCGTATGCAATGGACGATAAAGAAAAAGTAATGGTTATTCGTCAATCAACTTTTACCTTCCCCCGCGCAGATATGGTGAAATAATCTTTCACCCTCTCATTTCGTGTCGTGGCACGGAATGACAAAATATTCCTAGAGGTGCTCAAGTATCCTTTTGGTATCAATCCTGCCAGCACATTCACCGATGAATTTATCTAAAATGGCAGTTTTACGCTGTTGAAAATCAAACCCGATATACTTCGAATTGAGGTTGCGAAAGAAGTGGGTACGAAAAGCATTGTTTTCAAAAACACCGTGGACAAACGAACCGCTAACGTGCTTATTCGCAAACCATTGGATATTTTTGAGACTGATACCGTGACGGATTTCAAACCCTTTTATCTCGTGCTCAAAAAGGGGATACGTTCCCTTGGTCAGGATTTTATCCCTCTCCAACGTTATAACATCCTCTATCCACCCAAATCCCTCTTCTGAGGTTGGTTCCAGATTTTCAATCGCATAGAGGTCATCAATACGCTCAAACATCATCTGATACCCGCCACAAATACCATATATTGCTTTGGTTCGCTCCCGTAACCGCTCGTAAAGTCCCGTTTTCTTTAACCAGTTCAGATCATTAATTACCAGTTTCGACCCAGGGAGGATGATCACATCGTACGCTTCCAACGCCATATCTCCACGGATAAATTCAACGAAAAGTTCTTCATCGTGAATGAGGGGTTCGATGTCGTTGTAGTTGCTCATCGTGGGATAGGCGATCACTCCGACGCTGATTTTGATGTCGCTTTTATTTTGAACGTAGTTCATTAAGCTTTGAGAATCTTCAAAACCAAGGTTGAGAGAACGATAGGGCAATACTCCAAGGACAGGAATCCCGAAACGCTCCTCAATAATCGTAACCCCCTCATCAAAGAGACTCATGTCCCCCCGAAATTTATTGATGATGACCCCGATCACATTTTTTCTCAACTCGTCTGGAAGGAGATTATACACTCCCCAAATGGAAGCGAAAACGCCCCCTCGTTCAATGTCGGCAACGAGGATAATCTTGGTATTAAAACGAGTTGCAATATAGATATTGGAGAGGTCTTTGTCCATCAGATTGAGTTCCACAGGACTCCCAGCCCCTTCACATACAACACAATCATAACGTGAAGAGAGATATTCAAAAGAATCATCCACGGAGGGTTTGAGGGTGTCAAGATCACGGTAATACTCCCTCACCTCTTTTTCCCCTGCAACGCGTCCATTGACGATCATCGAGGCACTGTTTCCACGCCCCGATTTGAGGAGGACAGGATTGAGATGGTAGCTTGTCGGAACTCCAAGCACTTCCGCTTGGAAGAATTGGGCAATGGCAATTTCAGACCCATCATCCGCAACATGGGAATTATTGGAGACGTTTTGGGCTTTGAAGGGGGCGACGCTATACCCTGCATTTTGGATGATTTTACCGATGACGAACGTGAGGGTCGATTTGCCTGCGTCGGAGGAGGTGCCGAAGATGGAGATGGGGGTCATGCTGTGTACCTTGATGGGAGGGAATGGGGGATTTCATTAAAAGCTATTACTTAAACGTCTCCTGCCTTTACTTTGTATGATTGTTATTTGATGGATAAAGCCATTTTACAACTAACCAAAGGATACCGATTACTTGAGCCAATGTAGTACCTAAAAGCGTCATGATTACTTGATCACTAATTACATAATTTGTAATTAACAACTTGTAATCTTTATCATTCTCTAGTATAGGGAATAAAACTGGTGTTCCCGCCTGAATTACAATGTAAAAGGTAACTATTACAGTACATATAACAAATGCCAAAATTGCCCATGAATAAGCTTCTCTATGTTCTGCAAGCTTCTTAAGATTACTATTTTCAATCTCTAATCTTGCATTCTTTGCCTTAACTTTTCTTGCAGTTTCTTGAATTAGAGCTGTTGCTTCCTTCTCTTTATGATCATGTTGCGCCTCGATTGGAGGTTCAATATAAGTACTTTCTTCCGACGTATCATCTGTTAATTGTGGTAGTTGCAATCTATCCAATGAATCGAATAGGTCTTTTTCCGTCTCAGTACTCAAAGAAAACCTATCTTCTTAACAAGTCATTATAATGACTTTTAATTATTTCATTACTAATTGGAAGATTATGCTGATTTGATCTATAAATATCTGACCATGGGGTATTGGGCATATGTGTAAGACTAGACAATTGTGGCCCTGAAAGATGCCCATACTTATTCCATATTTTTTGAATCAATAAATGAGTATTTTCTTCTGCTGTTGCAATACGAGGGGTTTCGTATAATATATTGAAACTTTCTTCATCAACACTTATATCTGTTGCGTACTCTGTAATATTGCTACTACCAACCCCTCTAAATTCATTATATAAAACGGGTATAACGGGTCCATGCTTCCAAGCTTGAATTTGATCATTAATTAAAGGTTCATTGAAAATAGCTAAATTCCATCCATGTGCAATATAAACTAATTTTTGTAACTTCATTTGGGTTATGGTATCACCACTCTGAAATCCAATTGCTAAAAATTCATTTGCAACTGCTTTAACTGAATATGGCATATTTTCCCCCTTTTTAAATTCGACCTATAAATAATCGTTTATTGTTGATATGTTAACGAAAGTAACGTTTTATACTGATTACTTTTTACTACTAATAAGCATTATACATACCAAAATACGAGTATTTTATTAGCATTTTACTAACAAGTATTACTTTTAGAAACAATATGCTGATTCAAAAAGTCAAAATTGGAACAATATTTTTAACTGAATACTCTCTTTATTCTTGCATCATGGAGAGAGTTGCTCCCCACTTCCACCCACTGATCCAACAACTCAAATAACGCCTTATTGGCATTGGCACTATTATGGGCTCCTTCACGAACAAGGGAGGCGTTATCAACATAGGGTGAGTCAAAATCGAGATACGAACCATCCTCATCCAATAAAGCGTTCATACTCTCAGCCGTTGTTTCAAAATGAAATTGGGTTGCGACGATACGACCATCAGGGGTGGCAAACGCTTGATTGCTAAAGGCATCGTTTGTCGCAATACGGTTACACTCTTTTGGTAGATCAAATGTATCGCCATGCCAATGAAAGACTTTTATTTTTGGCTCCAAGTTTGCGGTGAGGGAGTGGGGTAACATCTCAATATCGCGCCATCCTGCCTCTCGTGTATTACTGCTGTATACGGATGCCCCCATCGTATGAGCCAACAGTTGAGCCCCTAAACATATACCGAATATTTTCCCCCCGTCATGGATTCGTTGACGCAAGAACTCTATTTCACGATGAAGAAAATCGACATCATCGTACGCACTCATTGAACCGCCCAATACCACTAGCAGATCATCGGCTTCTAACGGTTCATCTTCCCAACATCGAATGAGGCGGTAGGTTATTCCACGCAGTCGAGCCCATTCCCCTATTGCTGCTTCGTTTTCAAAAGGGACGTGTTGCCAAATGGTCATAAAAACTCCTCTAAAACTTTCATTTATTTTTCCTAAATGAGTAGATTAAGCAAACGATAATTATAATTTCCAGCCCAAGCAAACCAAAATGTAAATCATAGACTTGAACGGAGGACTGGGTTATATTGAAATGTTCGAGAAGTTTATAAAATCCGTATGAAAGTGCCAGCCCACTTAATGCACCTTGCTGTTTGGCAATATCAATCCATCCCATTACACGCGAATGACGGGCAAAATGGGTTTCAGCACGCACCAAATATCCTCCGAAGAGAAAGGAACACTGATAAGCGGCATAGACAATTAATGCTGTTGTCAAATTGGAGGAAAAGAGGAGAAAATAACCCACCATAATGAGCATAATAAGTTCAGTGGCAAGGGTAAATCGGAAAAAGTATTCTAAAGTCATTAGTCGATGGTACACATACGCAAGAGCCATCATTCCCAGCGCGAGAACGATTCCCCCGACTGAGAATGTCGAGGGAGGGAGTGAAGCGTAGATGGTAAAAACCGATCCCCCCACCATCCCAGTAAAGAGGGCGTTAAAAAATTTATAGCGGAGATAGGGGCGGAAAGAGAGTTTCATTAATAATTAACTTTGAGCCCAATGTAGCCACTTCTTCCTGCTGTTGCATAGCCATCAACCGTTTGATAGTAGCGATCAAAAATATTATCGAATTTAGCATAAAAATCAAGATTTTTATTGATAGTATAATTGAGAACTCCGCCAAAGACCGCATAATTCCCAGTTTCAATGGTTTGAGCTGTATTATCGTATCGGGTGCCAATGTATTGAGTATTCATACCGATATGCAGTGTTTCGTAAGGGTACCAATCGGCGGAAACTTTGACACTGTCATGTGGTCGACGTGCCAACTCCTTGCCACTTGCATCTGCTGCATGAAGACGGGTATAAGCTCCAGTAGCGATTAGTGTCTCTCCTATTGGCTGTTTAATTTTCGCTTCATATCCCTGTAGTATTGATGAACCAACTGTATTTGTATAATACGCATCCATATTGTAATAATTTGTAGGAGTAGGATCGTACCAATTGATCATTTCTTTGATGGTGCTATAAAAGTAGGTTAGTGAAAGATTTTGATAGCTCCCTGTTACATCAAAACTACGAATATTTTCAGGCTTAAGATCAGTATTTGGAGCTCCGTAAGGATTGGCAATTTGAATTAATGAAGGTGCTTGGTAGGCACTCCCGTAATTGGCGCTTAGTGAACCATCCAAAATATTTTGTTTTACCCCTATTTTCCCAGTTGTTTTGGAACCAAAAATAGAGTAATTATCGTAGCGGATTGTTTCGGTTAAAACGGTTGAACGGTTATTGAAAAGATTAGTATTGGAAGCAAAAATCGCACGTCCGATGTAGCTAGTATTTAGAAGGGAACCTCCTGCACTTTCTACATTAAAATTTTGCCATGTTACTCCTGAAGTGAGGGTTCCAGAATCGTTATATTTATATGTATCTGTAAGCCCAGCTTCATCTGTTTTTCCTAGATACCCTCCATAATAGGTACGCTCAAAATCGGAACGACCAACGTACGTTTCAATTGAATTTTGTTCACCCGTATGAGCATAAGACACTTTGCTAAAACGTTGAGTAAAACTGTTGGTATTAGAAAGACTGTCAGCGCCGACATTGTCATAATGAAGATTTGAGGATATATAGCGGTGAGAGAGTTCAATTCTGTCTTTGTCAGTAAGATTAATTCCGGCTTTAGCATGAATAGTAGTTGAGCTGTATTGATCTGCCTCCCATCCTAAATCATCATAACGTATTCCATAAAGAGGATTGGACTTTTTCGGCTCAGCCGCTGAAAATCCATCCGTTAAAAGTCGATCAAATCCAATTTTAATATCCCCTTTACTCATGACATGTGAGAGAGTAGCCCCAAACTTTTTTGTGCCGTAGCTTCCTATTTCGGTATAAGCGGTTACGTGATGCGGTAGGGCTTTTTTGGTAATGATATTGATGACGCCTGCTGAGGCATCAGCTCCCCAAATACCCGATTGAGCACCTTTAATGACTTCGATACGTTCAATATCGCTAAGGGTGATTTGATCAAATAGTGCACCATCAAAATTTGTAGGGTCATTTACGCGTATTCCATCAATGAGTACAAGAGTGTATTTATTAGAAAAACCTCGTATAAAAAGAGAGGATTGCTGCCCAATTCCACCAGATTGTGTAAAGTCGATGCTAGAGAGTGTATTAAGCGCTTCAATAACACTTGAATAATGTCTTTCTTCCAACTCTTCAGCCGTAATAATATCAATATTTGCCGTCGTCTCTTTGAGTGACTGTTCTGTTTTAGTGGCACTGACGACGATGGGGTCGAGGGTTAATTCTTTTGCCCCCAATGAGGTAACAATTGTCGCACACGCGACGAGTGATAGGGTTGATTTAAACATAAATATCCTTAACGTAACTATTAATTTTTAGTGATGTTGTTGTGAAATTAAAAATTAATCGTTATCAGGAGGAGAGAGGGCGGAGAGGGTATACACAGGACAGATGGGACAAATCCACTCGATTTGAGTAATGATTTGAAGAAGACGAACCTCGGAAGCATACGCTTGAATGGCAGCAAGAGAAAAATAGTTTCTACCAAATCCACGAGGTGCGTGCATAACAATCTGCCTTTAAAAAATGTGGCGGATTATACTATGTTAACTTTTAAACTGCCCCAACTTGGTATTTAGCTGCGTTGCTGCGGTATACAGTTCACTTGCAATAGTTGAAATTTGCTTGATTTCATCTTGGTTACTTTGGGAGAGGCTCGACATTTTGGAAACGTGCGTGATGATAGTACGAATCTTATTTGCCATCACTTCTGAAGTTTGGACACTTTGTTTACTGGCATCAACGTTGGAGCGTAGAGAAGTTGATGCCGAATCAATTTTGGAATCAATTTGTGTACTTCGTTCGGCAAGACGTGCAATGTTTTTACTGTTAGTATTCATCATATCGGATGAGTCAGAAATGGACTGAATAACAATGGAAATCGTCGAGTTGATCTCTGTAAGACTTTTTTGTGTTCGTTCTGCAAGTTTGCGTACTTCATCGGCAACGACAGCAAATCCTCGACCATGTTCCCCCGCTCGCGCCGCTTCGATGGCAGCATTTAGCGCAAGGAGATTGGTTTGATCGGCAATATCAGAGATGATCTCTAGTACACCACTAACACTGGATGCATCCTGGGAAAGCTGATTAAATCGTTCGGTCAAATCATGGGTCATTTGAGTGGTATTATGTACCTCATTGGTAATAATATTGGCAAGTTCTCGTACTTTTTCTAACTCTTTTTCCGTTGATTGACTATTCTCGAGAGATTCCTTCGCCATGTTAACACTCTGTTCGAGGGTTGCCCCGATTTCGGTAGCAGTGGTATTGGTATTTTGAGCAATGGAGTTGGTTTTTTCCGATTGAGCTGAAAGATTACTTGCCGCAGAGTTCAGAGTAGCGGTAGAACCTACTGCCGAATTCGTGATTTGTTTGGTATCATTGATGGTCATTTGAATTTTATCAATAAAGGTATTGAGATACGCACTAGCAATTCCGATTTCATCATTTTTATTGAGTATCGGAAGTCGTTTGGTTAAATCCCCATTTCCATGCGCCAAATCAGAGGAAACTTTATCGAGCTCTTCGATTTGATTGATAATGCTTGTTCCCGTAAAATAGTTTAGGGCAATCAAAAGAAGGGCTAAAAAAGTTCCTAAAAAAGCGAACCATTTGAAGAAGCTGGATTGAAGCGCATCAAAATAATCAGCTTTATTAATTCCGGGAATAACCCACATATCCCATTTGGAAATATAACGATACGCGGCGATTTTATCTTGTCCCGTTGTTGCTGAGACGTATTCATAGATTCCGCCATTTTTATCGGCACGGATATGATCGATATAGCCATGTCCTGCTTTGTTTTGCCCTTCATCTTTGTGGTGGATGGTCATCGTCCCCGTGGCATCAATAAAATAAACGTAGCCACTTTGACCAATTTTGATACTTTTAATATCGTTTTTGAATACATCATCTTTATAGGCATCGGGTTTGATAGCGGCAATATAGTTGACATTTTTCTCTAATGCGTCGGCAACGGTATTGAGATCACTGATCATAATGGTTTTGATCGATGAGGTCGCAATGAAATATGCTACAATCACACTTACCAAGATTGCACTAACCGCAGCAATGAGATTAAAAATAAACTTTGACTTGATCGTACTAAAAATATTCATAACACACCACCTACCTACAAAGTCTTATTAGATATTCTAATGTTTTTTTGATAAGGTACTTCTGAAACAAGGAAATAACATTTATGAAACACTCGCACCTCTCCCAAATCATCGTGTTTATGCAACACTTCCAACAAATCGAACGAGTTTACCGTGTAAGTGATACCCAAATCGTTATTGAATTTGATAAAAACACCTCTTGGACGTTTGATATGAGACGCGATAATCCGATGATTTTTAGTGCTCCCGATACGAAGCGTACCAAAATTTATCAAGCGCCCTTTGATGTTCTCCTCGCCAAACGGCTTAACCGCTCTTCAATCCAATCAGTCACGATGCATAACAACGATAAAATTCTCCGTATCGTTGCAACAACAAGCGGTTCATATAAGTCTGAAACGACGATTTTACAATTTGAATTTACAGGAAAGTATACGAATGTGATACTTCTTGATAAAGATGAAATTGTTTTGGAAGCGTTACGTCATATTGATGAGATGGTTTCTGTTCGTAGTGTTCGCGTGGGGGAGGCATTGACCAATCCGCCACCTCCTACGTTTACCCCCGTTCTTTATCCCCTTGACGATGTTGAGGCATTTTTACGCCACACGTATGAGGAATATGCTGCTTCTGGATTGGAGAGACTCAAAAAAGAAAAGTTGTCGTTAATCACCAAGAGAACGCAACAGCTTCAAAAACATTTACGAGCACTCTCGGATGAAGAGGCGTTGTTGGAAGAGTCAAGCACCGCGCAACATTACGGGCATCTTATTTTGGCGAATCTTCATACGATCAAAGGATATGAAACCTCGTTGAAACTTAATGATTTTGATGGAACTCCGCTTGAAATAGCTATCCCTCCAGAGTGTCATGACGGTGCACGAATGGCGGATACTTTTTTCAAACGTTCCAAAAAGGGGAAGCAAAAAGCGTTGGGGCTATTTCAAGAGAGAGAAAATCTTACGGAGAAAATCCACCATTTGGAGCTTTTCGCCCATACGATCCGTGAAGCGCAAACGCCTGAGGAGATCACCCGTCTCTTTCCCTCCAAAGTGGCAGGGACGAAAACCAAAGCCCATACAAAAGTTTCAGATGGTATCGAAGAGTTTTGGATAGAGGGGATAAAAGTCTCATTGGGGAAAAGTGAACGGGGAAATATCGAACTGCTACAACGGTCCCGTGCCCGTGATATTTGGCTACACCTAAAAGACCGCCCCTCAGCTCACGTCATCATCACCACCGACAAGCAACAACTGCCTCAAAGTATCCTCGAAGCAGCCGCTAAATTGTGTGTCGATTTTTCCGTATTTGAAAAAGGAACCTATTTGGTCGATTATACCCCGCGACGAGAAGTAAGAGTGCAAGAGGGTGCGAATGTCCTCTATACCAATTATAAAACGGTAAGCGTGGAAAAAAAATAGTTAAAACTTGATTTGAAAACACCTTTGGACTACGATGATTATTTACTTGTATTTGCCTCAACAATCATTTTTTCGAGTAGCTCAAATAATATACTACTATTTGCCTCTACCACTGTCATATTTTTAACAATTCCATCTCTATTTCGTATATCAAAACAATCTGTCTTGGTCACGCATTGAATGGTTTCTAATACTTTCGTATGAACCATCATATGAGGGGCTTCTAACATTTTGTATGCAGGCGTATGTGCAAATAATTCTTTTCCCATCCCATTATAATACCAATCACCCAAACGACAATGGCGATGATCAAGAAAAGCAGCGGCAACTTTTTCATCTTGATGCATTATTGCTGTATAGGCTCGATCTTTGTAGATAATATGATCAACCTTTACCAGTGTCGTAAAAAGTGAATCGTTAATTAATTTTCCTGCTTTTGCGGAACTATTCGCATTTTCTGAAAATTCATTAAGGACAGTCTCAAATTCATAGATATTAGATTGCGATTTTGTTGCGATTTCCCCTATTCTTTCTGAATTACCTTGAATATCATTGGCTTCTTGTTGAAGACTTTGCAGCGTGATAGATATTTCTTGGGTTGCTTTTTGTGTACGCTCAGCAAGCTTTCGAACTTCATCGGCGACAACTGCAAATCCTCGACCATGTTCACCTGCCCGAGCTGCTTCAATCGCTGCGTTTAGGGCTAACAAATTTGTTTGATCGGCAATATCAATAATTAACGTTGCCACCGTATTAATCTCGCGTGTTCTATCATTAAGAGATACGATTTTATCATTTGAATCTCCAATTAAATCGAGTAAATTCTGTAAATTAGAGACAATGTTGACGACGCTATTTTGACTCTTTTTGAGATTATTCGCAGTTACAGATGAGGACAAATTTATTTTCTTGGCGTATTCGGTATTCTTTTTAATATCATCTTGAATAATTGCCAATGATTTTGACACACCACCGCTAATACGCTCAAACTCTTTATTTAAATCACTGCTTGCTTTGCCTTTATAGGCCTCTGAGATTTCATCAACCGCTTTGTTTACAACACCACAAATAACGATAAAGTCCCCTTGGTAGCCATCTTTAAATGCAATCCGATCATTATTCCCGCTATTAGCGTGATCAATAGATGCATGAATATCTCGTATAATCTGCTCTATTTGATCTAACAAATTATTGATATTCCATGCAATCGTTTGCATCAAATGATCTGCGGGAATATTTACTATTCGCTCCGAGAGATTTCCATTTGCAGAAACATGTAATACATTAGTAATTTGCTGAAAAAGAGTATCTGCCAGCATTTTATTGAGAGGGCTTGGGATGAGTAATCCTACAAATATTGAGACCAATGCCATTGCGACAGCAATCCATTGCGCTATAATTATAAAAAAAATGCTAAAAGCGATAAGAATAGTTACGAAGAATAGCGTTTGCTTATTTTTGAAGACTGAAGATAAATTGGTCATAACTAACCCCGCTTTCATGTAAAATTTTTTCGAGAAGAGTCTTAGAGGCTTCTACCCCTCCGCTTCGTTCTGCTGCTAGCAGTTTGGTGTATAAAGCAGGTATAACGTCCATTGCTTTATCACTTGCTTTACGACGAACGGAGTGAAAATCTCGAATACTCCCATTCGTATTTAAGGTTGTAGTAACATTCGCAAAAACCCAATAATAAGAACCGTCTTTGCAAAGATTTTTGACATACGCAAAAATCTCTTTCTTATCTTTTATCCGATCCCACAAAAATTTAAAAACAATTTTAGGCATATCTGGATGACGCAAAATAGAATGAGGAACCCCAAAAAGCTCTGTTTGTGTATAACCTGACAATTCTAAAAAGTGCTTGTTTCCATACAGGATCTTACCGTGAGCATCTGTTTTTGATACTATAAAGTCATCCACTTGGAGAAACTTTTGATTTCGAGTCGGGGTAGGCTGTTGCATAGGTGACCTTTTAGTGTTTATTTTGATATTGTGCGGTTCGATTGGCATTTAAAAACACCTGTTTATCCACAAATTCTTTTTTATTGGCATCATTAAATATTACGTGAGCAATTTCATTGATGATAATGGCATTTTCATTAACATTACTGGCTGTTCTTGCATTCGCTTGGGTGATTTGGTCAAGCTGTGCAACTGCATTATTGATTTGTACAATACCAACCATTTGTTCATGACTTGCCGCTGTCATATCCTGAACCATCCTATCGGTTTGACTGATTTTGTCAAAAATCAATACGAATTCTTCTTTCATATTCTGCGTTGTTTGAAGACCCATCTCTGATTTCTGACGTGCTTCTTTTGCAAGGGTTTGTATTTGTTTTGCGGCATCTGCACTTCTATTTGCCAGATTTCTAACTTCCTGAGCTACAACAGCGAATCCTTTTCCAGCATCCCCAGCAGTTGCTGCTTCAACGGCGGCATTTAGACTCAGTATATTCGTTTGAAATGCAATATTGTCAATGATCTCTACTGCATTATTGATAGCTTCAGTTGCGTTATAAATTTCATGCATGGCTTCCAACGAATTCTGTGCTACTTGATTTCCTTTTTCGGCGGATTCTTTTGCATCTCTTGTAGTGGATGCCATTTCTTCTGCTTTAGCCGTATTTGCGGAGACATTTGAGGTTAATTCTTCAATAGCAGCCGCTGTCTCTTCGAGGCTTGATGCTTGCTGATTGGAGGCTATAGCTAGTTTGTCTGCTTCTTGTAGCATAGTATTGGCATTTTCTTGCAAACTTATAGAATTTTTTAATTGTAATTTTGACTGAGCCACAATTACTTGACTCATAGAAGTAATATTCTCCATAAGATGTTTGAGATCATTCCCCCAATCGTCACTTTTGAGGTCAGATCTAAAATCATTATCAGATATTTTTATAAACTCTTGTTTAATAGTTTCAAAAAATTTTTTCAGATTACTCATGCTATTGTTATAAGAGCTTAAGGAATTCTGAAATAATATTGCAGCATCCTTGGTATTATCGCTTGTCGTAGTCATACCAATCTCTCCGGCATTAGTACGAGAAAAAGAGATCACAAGTTCCCCCACTAAAATATTATTTGCATTACGAATATTTCTGACTTCATTCGTATTGAATGCTATCCGATCCAATATTTCATTGACTTGATGATTGGTAGAACGAGTGGAAAAATCGTACTCATTCTTCGTTCCTTTTAAGACACTATGATAGCTATCTATCGCATTGATAATTATATTTTTATCTTTTTTTCTAAATCCAAACATTTTTTCTTTCCTTACATTGTTTTGTAGAGTAACTCATATTTTTCGATTTCTTGCGAAGTCGGTTTATTCCTCAAACTAAGATATCGAACTGAACCATCGGGTGCTTTTACAGAGCTTAGTGTTGCGAAGACCCAATAATAATCACCACTTTTAGTACGATTCTTGACGAATCCATTCCATACTTTTCCAGACTTAGCAACGTTCCAAAGATCAGCAAATGCTGCTTTTGGCATATCAGGATGTCTAAGAATATTATGTGGTTTCCCAATCAATTCATCCCAGCTATAGCCAGAATATTTTATAAAATCATCATTTGCAAAAGTAATATTTCCGAAAGCATCTGTTTCAGATATTAGAAGTCCTGTATCTTCGAGCTGTATTTGAGCCATTTATTTATTCCAATCTATTCAAATTTAAAGTGTGCGTGTTTTGTATAGCAAAATTTAAAACATAAGTTGTGTATGATGAAGAAATATCAGGGAGAATTTCCCTTAGTGGGAAAATGCGGAGGATTAATAGGTTGTTTACTGGAAAAGAGCTTCTCGTGAGTGATACGATCAGAAAGGGTTAGAAAGTGACGAATAATAAAGTATTGATAATCATTATTATAAAAATAGTCTCTCTCTCTCTCTCTCTCTCTCTCTCTCTCTCTCTCTCTCTCTCTCTCTCTCTCTCTCTACCATAGTAGCGCTTAAAATTTTATTGATCATAATAATTCTTTTGTAAATTTATTTTAACTTATTCTATATTATTAGTGTTGCATTTGTGTTGCAAACAGCTGTTTTGGTGAGAATTATTGAGATTTATTTGAAAAAGGAACCTATTTGGTCGATTATACCCCGCGACGAGAAGTAAGAGTGCAAGAGGGTGCGAATGTCCTCTATACCAACTATAAGACGGTGAGCGTGGAAAAAAAATAGGGGGTTTCGTATGGCAGATATTGGTCCCATTGGTGGAGTGATTTATTCCAACCAACAAATGGCAGGAGTGGCAAGTGAAAAAACAGCATTGCAAAACCGTTATGATCTTCAATCCCTAGCCGCGGCAACAGCGGCAAACAATAAGAATAATGAACTCCAAGAGGTTCGTCCAGCGGAAGAGAATCACAGTGTGGACAGTGATCGAGAACATACCAAAGAACAATCAGAGCAAGAAGAACGCCGTCCGAAAAAGCATAAAGAGTCACTCTCTCACGATGAAGCTCCTAAGCCTCTTCATCTATTGGATGTTAAAGTTTAAATCTTACCTCTCATGCAACGATTCCGAAAACGTCTTCGCAATCGGTTTGATCAAATACGTAAGGACACTTCTCTCTCCTGTCGTAATATCCACTTGCGTTGTCATTCCGGGAGTCATTACAATCTTCTTCCCTGATTTGGTAATCATCTCATCGGGCTTAAGGGCGATCAATACTCTGAAATAAAACTTATCCCCTTGTTGTGTTTTTTCACTCAAGGTGTCAGGACTGATATACGCCACTTTCCCATGAAAAATTCCATAAATTGAATAATCATACGCATCGAGTTTAACCGCGGCCAATTGCCCTATTTTCACAAATGAGAGATCGGAAGGGGCAAGTTTGGCTTCAACGATAAGGGTGTCATTGGAAGGTACTAGCTCCATAATCACATCTCCAGGACGAACACGTGCCCCTTGGGTTGTAAGGAGGATGTTTTTGACGACAGCATTCATAGGAGACGTGATACTCGTACGTTCGAGCGTTACATCACGATCCGCCAACTCTTGTTCTTTGGTGGAGAGATCCTCTTCGGCTTTGGTCATATCGGTTTGGGAGTCTTGGAAGTATTTATTCTTTTTATTGGAGATTTGCCCTATGAGATCGGCGATTTGTCGTTTGAGACGGATAATCTCCGTTGCCCCAATATCCCCTGTTTTAAGAAGGGGGAGATTGAGGTCCAGTTCGTCTTGAGCGAGTTTAAGCGAATCATTAAGCGCTGAAACTTCATCGTTAAGAGCTTGTTGTCGTCGATGAAACAGCTCCGTTTGATTTCCCATAAAATCGGGGTATTGATGCACTAATGGGGGAAAGACAAGTGGTCGTCCGAATACTTCGGCTTTGAGACGTACCAAGGTTGCTTGCAGTGCTGCCACTTTGGCAATACTGTCATCGTGGGCAGCTTGCGCTTGGGATTTCTCCAGCATTGCTAGGATCTCCCCTTTTTTGACACTTTGCCCCTCTTTGACGTACACCTCTTGGATAACACCATCGTTTGCCGCTTGAATCTGCTGTGTTTTAGCCGCAGCGATCACTTGTCCCGTTGCATGGGAAATTTGATTAAGAGAGGTAAAAGAAGCCCACAGTAAAAAAGGGACGAGAACTAAAAATAAGGTTCCGAAGATAATGGTCAACGGATGAAGCCGTGAGAGGTAAGGAAGATTGTTGGAGGTCACGATGGGGTTCCTTGTTGTACGGGTTGTTGAGGTGTTGAGAGTTTTTGAAGAACCGCATCACGTGGTCCATCCATGGCAATCCCTTGCGGTGTCATTACGATAAGACGACTGACCAGCCGTAAAAGTGAGGGCTTATGGGTGACGAGGATAAGGGTATCCGTAGGACGAATCAAGGTTGCCAAGAGTTCAATAAGCCGTTTTTCACTCCCCTCATCCATACTTGCCGTGGGTTCATCCAGTAGCCAAACATTTGGTTGTGCGAGGACGAGACGGGTGATGGCTATAAGCTGTTTTTGCCCCCCTGAAACACTCTCACCGCTTTCAGGAACAGCACTGTCAAGTCCGTGTGGCAAGGAGCTAACCAATTGCATTAGCCCCGTTTTTTTACACGCATCGGTGATTTGCTCATCATTAATCCCTACCATCCCTAATGTAAGATTATCCCGTAGCGTCCCCGAGAAGAGTTTGGTCGATTGGGGGAGATACCCGATACTCTTGGCAATCCATTCTCGTGAGAGATGTTGAAGATCTAAACCATCGAGAAATATTTTACCCTCTTTGGGGGCATACAGTCCCGCTAGAAGTTTCAACAGTGTTGATTTACCTGAACCGATCACCCCTAAAATCCCTACTTTATTCCCAGCAGGAATCTGAAGGCTTGCAAGTGTTACGGTGGGCGTATTCTCTTGATATTCAAACACAAGGTTTTGTAAAGCATAGGCAGGACTTACACTGCTTGGAGAAAGTGGTCGCTCAATGGCATGGTTGTCACTGCGAAGAGCAAAGACATTCTCTAAATCTTTGATGGAGATTTTGGCTCGTCCCCATTGAACGAAGAGATTGGGGATCATAGCGATGGGGGAGAGGACACGCCCTGAGAGGATGGTAATAGCGATCAATCCCCCCATGGTAAGCTCGGTACTGGTACTTACGATATATGCCCCCATGGCAACAAGGGCAATGTAGCTTAGTTGTTGAAAAAAAGCAGAGAGGTAGCTGGAGAGTTCACTGTAGTGACGAATCGCAATATCATCATCAATGGAGTCTTTGGTAAGGGCATTCCATCGGTTAAGAGAGTTCCATCCCGACCCTGAAGCTTTGATGCTCTCTGCCCCATTGACGGTTTCGACCAGAAGTCCTAGCTTTTTGTGCGATGCCATGGACGATGAAGCGGATAGGGCATCGATCTTATGACGGAACATACTTCCAACGAGTACGGAGACGACCAAAAATCCAACAACAATCATCCCCATATTTGTCCCCCCAACAAAGAGGATAACCGCTAAAAAGAGGAGGGAAAAAGGGAAGTCGATAAGGAGATACATCGCAGCCGAAGAGATAAAGGTGCGTACGGAGTTGTAGCTTTGAAGCTGTCCCGATAGCGTTCCAACACTGCGGGGCATACTGTCAAGGCGGATTTTCAGAAGACGTTGGAATATCGTGTGGGAATACGCCATATCCATATTTCTACTGGCATGATCCAAGATGGAGGAACGGGATACCTTTACGAGCATTTCCAAGAAGATGGCAATAAACACCCCGACGCTTAGAGCAACGAGGGTGGATGTCCCCTGTGTGGGGATAACACGGTCATACACTTGCATACTGTAAAACGAGGTTCCAAGGGCTAGGAGATTGATCGTAAAGGAGGCAATAGCGGCATAGATAAGAGAACTTTTTTGCTCCAATGCTACTTTCTTGAACATCTCTTTGGCCGTGGAAAATTTCCCTGCATGTTTACCTGGACGCAGAGGGCGAAAGAGAGTTCCATCGGGAAAATTTTCACGTCCCTCTACGATATTGGCACTTTCCGTTGTCCATTTCCCATCGGATTCTTGGGCGAAGATTATCCCTACTTCTCCATCAGGAGCGAGGCAAAGCATTGGAAGCATAACGGCGGAAGGGAGCTTTTGCCATGGGGTGCGTTCGAGTCCAAAGGCGTGAAGCACCTCATTATAAAAAGCTTTGTTCGGTGTTTTCTCTTCCAGTGCCGCTTTTGTATGGGGCGGAATATGACGACCGGATATTTTCAGAAGAAGACTCTCTTCTAAGAGCCATTTGATTTTACTCATTGGGGTTTTCCTATCGGTGCGATGAGTTCACCTGTTTTGAGTTTAAGACGGTAGGTTGAGATGGTCGCGGTAGCTAGGAGATCTTCCAACGAAATTCTGTTTTGGGTGACTTCTCGAGAGGAGTTAACGAGATCAAGCCATTGTCGTTTACCTGCTAAGAAAAGGCGCGCATACGATTCCAATACTTTTTGAGATGCGTCGATGGAGAGGGTTGTCCCTTGTACTCGATCAAGAGCGGAGCGGTGATCGTCGATATCTCGTAACAAACTTTGCGTCAGATCTTGTTCTAGGGTGAGTTTGTTGAATTTCAGCTGTTGGATAGTAGCTTCCGAGGCTTCGATTCCTGAAAGGGAGGATAACCCTGCTCCAGGAGTCATCTGTGCTGAGAGATAGACGATGGTGTTCTCATTTGCGTAGGTGGTATAAACGGATCCTTTTTGGTATTCCGCTCTTAGGGCAATGGTTGGCCACAAGACTGCTTTTGCTTTGTTCTTTTCATATTCAGCGGTTTGAATTTGAATCGTTGATTTCAACATACTCGGATGGGTTTTAAGCATTTGCGCGATCATCTCCTCCGAAGTGCGTTGGGTATCGGGTGATGGGGTACGATCGGCATCAAGGGTGCATGAGAGGTCACTTTGTGAGGTGATAAGGCGCAGTTGTGAGCAAGCAGTTCTCTCTGCTATTTTAGCAATGGTGAGATCCGTATTGATTTGGGCAAGACGCGCTTTGATAAGCTCTTCATCCGCAAGAGAGGAGACCCCTGCTTCGATACGGCGATTAAGCATTGCATTGAAATCATCCAGCTGTTTTTGCCCCTCGGTAATAGCACGAACCCTTCCTCGTGCTTGGGTGAGGTTTTGAAGCGTTTGGAGGAGACTGTCGATGAGAGTGTAGGCATTTTCATCCAACGCTACTTCCGATTCATGCTGTTTGGAGAGGCTGATGTCATACGTCGCATCGATTCGCCCCCCTGCCCATAAGGGTTGTTCAAGACGCGCTAAGGTACTGCTGTTTTTACCACCGCCAAGATCAAGTGAGGGGGTAGGATAATAGCCCCATTTAGCCGCATCGACACCGCTTTTGGAAGCTTTGATCTGCATACGCGATGCACTCAGTTTCGGATGGGTTTCGAGGACGCGGGTAACAAGTGTATCAACCGTTGAAAGGTTGGCGTCATTGGGTGCGCACCAGAGGGTGGAAGTGAGAATTAATATAATACTAATAGAGTGTTTCAAATAGTCAACTTTCATGGGATAAATTATGAGGGGTAACTCTACACGCAATAGGATTAAATTTGCCTTTTAACCATAATTATTCGTGTAATAATTAAATCTTAAGTGGAAAATGGTGATAATCAGCCATTAAAGAATTTGCAGCTAATCTTAAAGGTATTTTAATGTTAAAAACAGCAGTAATCGGAAAAACAATCAATGGAGCAACTCAAGTTACTCGTGTAATGGCGATTAGCGGTGATAAAATCATTCTAGTCGATGCAACAACAGGACAAGCTCCGAAAAAAGTGTCAACAAAAATAGTGGATAAAGATCTCCATATTTTTGCAGAGGGAGCAACAGAGCCTTCGGTGATTGTTAGCGATTACGTGCTGTACGATCAAACGGTTCAAATCTCAGGACTTGGATCGAGCGGCGAATATGTGAATTACGGGTTGACTGCAACGAATACTATGGAATTGGGAGCCGTTAGTGCTATGCCTGCTACCGCGTCTACTCCTTTTATGTCCAGTAGTGCATGGTGGGGTGTTGGAATTTTAGCGATTGCAGGTGGAGCTGCTGCCGCAGGTGGTGGGGGTGGTGGAAGTGGCGGCAGTAGTACCCCCGTCATATCTACAACACACACGGCTTCGTTGGTAGATAGTGTTGTGAGTGGGGTTTCTTATACGACAAGTAGCGGTCTTAGTGGTGTTACGGATGCAAATGGCTCATTCAGTTACAAAGCAGGTGATATTGTCACATTCAAAGTGGGCAATGCGACGATCGGTACATTCAATACCGCCAATATGAATGCAGATGGTATCGTTATGCCGCAAGATATCGTCGGGGTACCTAGAACCGACACGACAAACGCTGCCGTCGTAAATATCGCGCAGTTTTTACAGTCATTGGATAGTAACAGTAACCCAATAGATGGGATTGTTATAAATCCAACTACGGCTTCGTCGATTGGTACGGTTGCAGTGCAAACGGCTACCGATGCTGAGTTTACAACGGCAGGTGTTACAACATTGGTTGAAGGAGCGACAGCAACGACTAATCTTAATCTTGTTATAAATGATACTACTCATCCCACAGCAGCTATCACCCTCTCGGACACTGTTCTCAATAGTGGGGAAACGGCTACCGTCACAATCACTTTCTCTGAAGCGGTCGTAGGGTTTAGCAATGCGGATGTTACGGTTGCAAATGGAACCCTCAGCACATTATCGAGTCTGGACAATATTACGTGGACAGCCACTTTTTCACCAACGGCAAATATTACCAGTGTCACCAATAGTATTAGTATCACAAATACGTATTCTGATGTGGCTGGGAATACAGGGACAACAGCGACAAGTGCAAATTATACCGTTAGTACACAAGTAGCCCCACCTCCCCCACCTTCTCTCATTATCACTGATGATGAAAATGCCGTGGGCAATCTTACAGGTGGGGTCATCACTTATACCTTTACGTTTAGCGATACCGTCACTGGATTTATTGCCGATGATATAGTCGTAACGGGCGGAACCAAAGGGACATTTAGTGGAAGCGGTGCCATTTATACGTTAGATATAACTCCGACAGCAGGGATTGAGGGAAATGTAAGTGTGAGCGTAGCTTCTGGTGTAGCATTAGGTTCTTCTGGTAGTCAAAATAGTGCGGCTATTGCCACTCCTCAAGCGGTAGATATGAAAGCACCAACAGCTACGATTGCAATGAGTGACACCGCTCTTAAAATTGGAGATACATCAACGGTAACCGTTACTTTTTCAGAGGTTCCAGTAGGATTTACTGAACAAGATTTGAGTGTTGCCAATGGAATGCTTTCAGGAGGAGCGTTTGATGTTAGCGGTAAAATCTATACAGCGACTTTTACCCCAACTGCTAATATCGAAAGTACTACTAATCTTATTACCCTTGCCAATACCTATACGGACGTGGGAGGGAATACAGGCTTAACAGCAACAAGTGTGAATTATGCAGTGGATGTGAAGGCACCAATTCTTACGATTACCGATGATGAAACAGCAAATACCGCAAATATTGCAGGGGGAGACATTCTTTATACCTTTAGCTTTAGTGAAGCGGTAAGCGGATTTATTGCTTCAGATATAGCTGTTCTAAACGGTACAGCAAAAACCTTTACCAAAGTATCGGATACCGTTTATACGTTAGGAGTAACGCCAATAGCAGGAGCTACGGGAGATATGAGTGTCACCGTTGCGGCATCTGCTTATAGTGATGTTGCGAGTAACACCAATACCGTGGCGACCCAGTCGGTACAAGTGATCGATATGCAAGCACCAACGGCTGCAATTACAATGAGCGATTCTGCTCTTAAAGCAGGTGATACATCAACCGTAACCATTACTTTCTCAGAAGTAGTAACAGGATTTAGTAACGCTGACGTTACGTCACCAAACGGAACATTAGGGGCATTTACCACAGCCGATAATAAAACATGGACAGCAACCTTTACCCCATCGGTGAATATGGATAATACAAGTAACGCGATAACCCTTGCCGATACCTATACCGATAGTAACCTCAATGTCGGTACGATAGCCGTTAGTAATTACACCGTAGACACCAAAGCACCAACTGCTACGATTACAATGAGCGATACTGCGCTTAAAGCAGGAGAGACATCAACGGTAACCGTTACGTTCTCTGAAGCAGTATCAGGATTCAGTAATGCAGATGTCACCGTAGCAAACGGGGCATTATTAGGGGCATTTACGAGTAATGACAATATCACATGGACAGCGACCTTTACCCCATCGGTCACTATGGAAAGTACAACAAATTCTATAACCCTGACCAACACTTACACCGATGTTGCAGGCAATGCAGGGACAACCGCGACAAGCAGTAACTATGCCGTCGATACCACCGCACCCACTGCTACGATTACCATGTCCGATTCAGCCTTGAAAATAGGAGACACTTCTACCGTAACCGTTACGTTCAGTGAAGCAGTATCAGGGTTTAGCAATACAGACGTTGCCGCACCAAACGGAACATTAGGGACATTTACCACAGCCGATAATAAAACATGGATAGCGACCTTTACCCCGACAACGGATATGACATCGACGACTAATGCCGTTAGTTTAGTGGCTACGTATACAGATACAGCAGGTAATACAGGCTCAATAGCAACAAGCGCAAACTATGCAATCGATACCGTAGCCCCTACCGCTACGATTGCAATGAGTGATACAGCTCTTAAAATTGGAGATACATCAACCGTAACGATTACTTTCTCTGAAGTGCCAGTTGGATTTACAGAGCAAGACTTGAGTGTTGCCAATGGAATGCTTTCAGGAGGAGCGTTTGATGTTAGCGGTAAATCTATACAGCGACTTTTACCCCAACTGCTAATATCGAAAGTACTACTAATCTTATTACCCTTGCCAATAGCTATAACGATGTAAATCTTAATACGGGTGGAATCGCTTCAAGCGTGAATTATGCGGTGGATACGAAAGCTCCGATGGTGACCGTTACTGACAATGAGCCTACTATTACCGCTAATATGGACGGTAGTAATGCCGATGGTACGGTAGATGCTGATGGAGGGGATATTCTCTATACGTTTACTTTTACCGAAGCAGTAACAGGATTTGATGTCAATCAAATTACGCTTTCAGCAAATGCAACCGCTAAAACATTTACGAAAGTTTCTGATACCGTCTATACTTTGGGTGTTACCCCAATGGCTGGATTTGAGGGTAGTATTACGGTAGGTGTTGATCCGACGAATATTTCTGATACCGTCGGGAACATTTTGGATTCAACCGCACTTGCCACCTTATCGTCAACCCAAGTTGTTGATATGTTGGCTCCCGTACCGGACTTGACTTTAACCGATTTTGATTATGAAAAAAACCAAATCATTCTTACGATGAACTCTTCATTAGAAGCCGTTACGATGACCACCCCAGACAACTTTATCGTGGAGATCAATACCAAGCCCGTTGCGGTCACGGCAATAGGGATGTTGAATGATAAAGTGACATTGATTTTAGCAGAAAGTTTTGATGCGACGCAAAGTATCAATGTTGTTTATAAAGATGCAACAGGGGATATGAGTGCCGCAATTCAAGATTTGGCAGGAAATGATGCAACGTCGTTTGTATATCACAGAGCTGATACGACCCCTCCAGAAGTTACGAGTATTTTCTTCAATAATAACGCTTTAAGCATCGGGCAAAGTTCTCTCGTTACTCTCAATTTTAGCGAAGAGATTTCAGATTTAGTGGTTAGTTTTGAGAATGGAACCCTTACAGGATTGGCACCAAATAGCGGTGATGCAAGCATTTGGACGGCGACATTTACCCCAACAGCGAATATTGAAAGTTTATCCAACGTCCTAACAGCGGTGAGTTTTCATGATCTCAATAAAAATGTCAATACCTCTACCCTCCCTACTGCTATCTATATTATCGATACTCATGCTCCAAGCGTGATGATTAGTGATGATATGATTGCCGAAACGATCAATTCTTTGGATGGCAATATTACCTATACCTTTACGTTTAGTGAAGGGGTCCGTGGGTTTAGTTTCGATGATATAGTTGTTAAAAATGGAACCATTGTTATAGGGTCATTTACCGGTAGTGATGGTGATTCAGTCTATACGGTAGTTGTTGCTCCAAAAACAGGTTTTGAGGGGGATGTGACGGTCGATGTGGCGGCATCTAAAGCCGTTGATTTTTTGAATAATCCCAATAATGTCGCGATCCAGTCAGTCCAAACAGTGGATACGAAACCGCTTTTAGCTCCGACATTTGTTCTTAAAACTGATAGCGGTTTTGATGATGGAGATGGGATAACCAACATTGGTACGGTTAATGTAACGTTGAATGCTGCTGCATCGAATTGGGAATACAGCCTAGATGCTGGAACCACATGGAGAACAGGAAGCGGTACGAGTTTCAACCTAAGTAGCGGTACCACGTATGCCGCCGATACGATACAAGTACGCCAATACGACGTGGCAGGAAACCCAAGCTCAGCAACAAGTAACAGTGATACCGTCGTAGTGGATAAAACGGCTCCACGTGTTGATACTATAACTCCCATTACGTTGGAAGAGTCAACAGGGAAAATCACGATTGCGATGGATTCGCAACTGAATCCTAATGATATTGCGAAAGAGAATTTTACGATTACGATCAATGGGATTGTTCAAACAATCAGTGGTGCGAGTGTTGATGGAATGAATGTCATCTTAAATGTGGCATCATTTGCAGTAGATGCTAGTGTCAGAGTATCGTATGCGGATCTATCGTCTACAGATACTTTCCCATCACTCAAAGATATTGCAGGAAATAATGCCATTGCATTTACCCAAGTGGTTGCGGACGTCGATGCCCCTACGGCAACGATTACCCTATCGGATTCAGCGTTAAAAGCGGAGGAAACAGCAACCGTTACGATTACATTCACCGAAGCGGTAAAAGATTTTACACTGGGAGATTTAAGTGCGGATTCTGGAGTCTTATCGAACTTATCCTCCAGCGACAACATTACATGGACAGCAACCTTTACCCCAACCGTGGATGTAGTGAGTCCAATCAATAGCATCACACTTGCAGCTACCTATAGCGATACAACAGGTGTTATCGGGACAACATCAACCAATACCGTCAAGTATAGTGTTGATACACAAGTTCCAACTGTAATCATTACAGACAATCAGTCAGCAACCACCGCAAATATTTCAAACGGTGCCATTACCTATACCTTTACGTTTAGCGAAGAGGTAACGGGCTTTACAGCCGATGATGTTGTAGTGAGCGGAGGGACAAAAGGGGCATTTATCGGAAGCGGTTCATCGTATACGCTAGTCGTAACCCCAAATACAGGGTTTGAGGGAAATATCACAGTTGATGTCGCTGCCAACAAATCAATTGATCTTGCCTCTAATAACAACGCAGCCGCAACCCAGTCGGTGCAAGCCGTCGATATAAAAGCCCCCACCCTTGTTATCACCGATGATGAATCAGCCGATACCGCAAATATCGCAGGGGGAAGTATCACATACACCTTTACCTTCAGCGAACCAATGGTTGGATTTACCGCAGATGACATTAATGTGACAAATGGAACTAAAGGGATATTTAGTGGAAGTGGCTCCTCCTATACATTGGTTGTCACCCCGACAACAGGTTTTAGCGGGGATGTTAAAGTTGAAGTTCTTGCTGCCAATCAGGTTGATAGTGGGGGAAATACGGGTACAGATACGAGTGTCACACAAACTGTCGATATGCAAGCCCCTACCGCTCCTCTTTTAGCCCTTGCAAATGATACAGGATCATTATTAACCGATAGTATCACCAACAATCCGACTATCGACGTTACAGGCTTGGAGCCAACAGCAACATGGGAGTACAGCGTAGATAGTGGAGCAACATGGATCGCAGGGACAGCACAGATAACGGGAAATAGCAGTTTTAATCTTGCCAATAATACTACGTACGGGATTAACACCATCCAAGTGCGCCAAACCGATGCAGCGGGCAATGTGAGCACCATTTCCAAAAATAGTGAAGCGATACAAATCGATACGAAAGCACCAACGATAACCATCACCGACAACGAGCCCAACATTACCGCCAATATGGACGGCAGTAACGCAGATGGGACAACGGATGCAGATGGAGGAGATCTTCTTTATACCTTTACGTTTGATGAAGCGGTCAAAGACTTTACGGTTGGTGATATTAGTATTACGGGTGGTACGGCTAAAACGTTAACCAAAGTTTCCGATACGGTGTATACTTTGGGGGTAACTCCAACAGCAGGATATGAAGGTGCACTGACAATAAGTATAGATCCGACTAAAGTTCATGACCTTGCAGGAAATGAAGTAGATGCGTCTTCTATTGATAGCCTCTCTTCAACACAACACGTTGATATGCTTGCACCGACGTATGTCGATGGAAGTGCAAGTGCTAATAGCGCCACAAAACCGTCTCATTAACCTTCAGTGAAGCACTTGAAACGGTTAATATGCCAGCTAAGGGTGATTTTACCGTTACTGTAGATGGTGTTGTAAATGCAGTATTTGCTATTGGAATGATCGGAACCAGTGTTAACCTAATCCTTACCAACGGCTTTAGCGCGGGATCTAAAATTGAAATTATTTATACCGATAATTCTGCTGATTTAACTAATGCTATCCAAGATATGGCAGGAAATGACGCGACATCATTTATCATACCAGAGATTATTGCAACATCAACAGACAGCACGTCTCCGATAGCAGCTATTACCCTTTCTGATACTGCTCTTAACGTGGGAGAGAGTGCCGAAGTAGTTATCGTATTCTCCGAAAAAGTGAATAACTTTAATCTAACCGATTTGAGTGCAGATAATGGAGTGCTTAGTAACCTAAGTACGACCGATAATATTACATGGAAAGCGACCTTTACTCCTAACGCTGACATTACGGATACAAGCAACACGATCAATTTGTCAACCACTTACACCGATATGGCAGGTAATGCAGGTTCAGCAGAGATAAGTGATACCTATACTATTGATACAGCGGCTCCAACAGCAACCATTGACATGGGATCGACAATGATTAAAGCAGGAGATACCACAACGGTTACAATCACTTTCTCCGAAGCAGTAACAGGATTTAGTAATGCAGATGTGAGCGTTGCAAACGGGATCATAGACACATTCACTAGCTCAGACAGTGGTGTTACATGGACAGCAACCTTCACCCCAAGCACCAATATCGAAAGTACAAGCAATATTATTACATTAGCCAATACCTATACTGATGTTCATTTTAATACAGGGACAAGTGCAACGAGCAGTAATTATAGCATCGACACAAAAGCTCCAACCGTCACGATCACCAACGATCAAGTAGGGACAGCGAACATTGCAGGGGGAGACATTGTTTACACCTTTACCTTTCGTGAAGAGGTAAGCGGGTTTGATGCTACTGATATTGGTGTTGCCAACGCAATTAAAGGGGCATTCCTCCAAGTGTCTTCGACTGTGTATACCTTACTCGTCACGCCAGCAACAGGATTTGAAGGAGATGTGAGTGTCAGTGTAGCGGCAAACGTTGCGACGGATAGTGCCGGAAATAATAACAGTGCTGCATTTGAATCGATCCAAGTAGTTGATATGGTGGCACCGACGGTAACAGTAACCCTTGCTAGTTCAGCCTTAACCATTGGTGAAACGACAATCGTTACCATTACATTCAGCGAAGCGGTAGCCAACTTTGATAACAGCGACGTGATTGCACCAAATGGAACCCTCAGCACCTTTACAAGTGCAAATGGTGGAAGTACATGGACAGCGTTATTTACCCCAACTGCGAATATCAGTGACGCATCAAATGTGGTTCAACTCCTTGGCACTTATACCGACGTTGCACTCAACGGAGGTGAGATTAGTGCAAGTGCAAACTTAACGATTGATACTCGACCAACAGCCGTAGCTGCACCGACATTTGCCCTTGCATCAGATACGAGCAGTGGAGCCAACAATACGGATGGTATTACAAAAATAAACGGTGTAACCGTGACCTTAGCGGCAGGAATCACCAATTGGGAATATAGCCTCAATGGCGGGACAACGTGGACAACAGGAAGTGGAACGACCTTTAACCTTGTAGAGAATACTTCCTATGCTGCTGGACAAATCGAAGTGCGTCAGATTGATGCTAGCAATAACGTGAGTAGTATCGCGACGAATACACAAACAACGATAGTGGATACGATTGCCCCTAAACTTACCATCACAGACAATGAACCGAATATTACCGCTAATATGGACGGAAGTAATGCGGATGGTACGACCGATGCAGATGGAGGAGATATTCTTTATACCTTTACCTTTGATGAAGCGGTGAAAGATTTTGCAGTTGGTGATATTACTATTACAGGTGGTACAGCTAAAACATTTACCAAAGTATCAGATACCGTGTATACATTAGGGGTTACTCCAACGGCAGGATTGGAAGGGTCTTTAACGGTTATTGTTGCTCCTACTCTTGTGCATGACATTGCGGGTACTGCCCTTGATTCGTCATTTCTAGATACATTGTCTTCTACTCAAGCAGTCGATATGAAAGTACCGACATATATTTCTAATAGCATCGTTGCCGATAGTGATAATGATACTATCACCTTATCCTTTAGTGAAATACTGGATGCTGTGAGCAAACCGAATATTGCTGATTTTGCAATAGCAATTAATGGAGTAACAATTAATGATGCGCTCTATACCCTTGGCGTAGTAGGTACTGATTTGATCCTCACAATGAAAGATACTGGTAAGTTTAATATCGGCGATACTATTGGTCTCGCCTACAATGACAACGCAGGTGATGTTGCCAATGCAATCCAAGATTTAGCAGGGAATGATGCTACGTCTTTCGGATGGGTTAGTACTGTTGCTTCTGATCAAACGGCTCCAACTATTACCAACGTAACCGCCTATACAAATGCAACCGCAGGCACTGTCGTATTGACCTACAACGAATCTTTGGATTACACCAATATTCCTCCTATGTCAGCTTTTTCGGTCAATGGAGTAAATAACGTTTCCTCTATCACTGTTTCAGGTAAACAGATGACGTTAACGTTAGCTATTGGACTCAATGCGGGTGATTCTGTCAATATTGGTTATACAGACAGTTTGGGTAACAGTGCGTTAGCTATTCAAGATACCTCTGGTAACGATGCCGTTTCATTCTCTCAAACCGTCTCAGCCATTGCCACTACTCCTCCCCCTGTGACCGATACTAGTGGTCCGACATTGAGCAGTGTTGTTGGAGATAGTGGAACGGATACCATTACATTGACGTTTAGAGAGGATTTAGACACGATCAATCATGCAAATCTTCCCGACTTTTATGTGACCGATGGAACGTTTTATTATGAGTCAATAACAGGCTATAAAGTTTATAATCAAATTGATATTGTAGGTATAGAGATCAGTGGGACACAAATGATTCTTTCGATGAAGCCCATGGATCCAGGTGATTGGCAGGTTCGATATAATGATGCGGCTGGTGATAGTGCAAATGCGATTCAAGACAGTGTCGGAAATGATGCTACTGGATTTGGGTGGTCAGGGACGGTTTCAGACGTAGCAGCACCGACGGCTTCCATCGTAGTTGCAGATACGACACTTAAAGCAGGTGAAATATCGAATGTTACGATTACTTTTTCTGAAGTGATTAAAAATTTTGGTTTGGAAGATTTAACGGCTGACAATGGAATATTGAGTAATCTAACAACGACGGATAATGTCATTTGGACAGCGACCTTTACCCCCTCATCGAATATCGATGCTCCAAGTAATAAGATTACGTTGGCAGCTTCCTATACTGATGCTGAAGTTCCTGAGAATGCTGGGGCAGCAACGACAAGTAATAACTATCAAATTGATACAGAAGTACCAAATGCACCAACAATGAAATTGAATGCAGACACAGGGATTAGCAATACGGATCAAATCACATCCGATAAAGCTTTCAACGTTACGTTAGCATCCGATATGGCAAGTTGGGAATATAGCCTCAATGGCGGGACAACATGGACAACAGGAAGCGGTACAACCTTTAACCTTGTAGAGAACACGTCCTACGCCACAGGACAAATCGAAGTACGTCAAACGGATATACATGGAAATATAAGCACCATTGCCACCAACACACAAATAACATTGGTAGATACCGTCGTAGCCATCCCAACAATTTCTTCAGTTGCGACGAATGATGTTATAGACGCATCTGAAAATGCGAATTTGATTATCAGTGGTACGGGTGAAGCAGGTGCAACCGTAACATTGGAAATGGGTGCTACAGATCAAACCGCTATCGTTGATGCTTCTGGAGCTTGGAACATTACGGTTCTCGATCCAGCTACATCATTTTCACAAGGTTTAGAGCTATTGTCGGTGACCCAAACGGATATTGCAGGTAATACGAATGTTAATGTTGCAGGGACGCGCTCTATTTTCATTGATACAGTGGTTCCAACAATTGATCCGCTTATAGATGTGGTTGCTATTGTTAGTTCCGACTCTATTGTCTTAACCTTCAGTGAAGTTTTAGAACCTGTTGATTTTACACTTGCAAGTAATTTTATGCTAGAGATAGGCGGTATCGTTTATAATACCTCGACAATACCATCCTCAACTAATGTGATTTCCGGTATATCGACGTTTGGAAAAACTGTTACACTTATACTGAATACTGCTATTGATCAAATTAATGCGGGTGATACGGTTCGTGTTGGTTATTCAGGAACTTCTGGAGGATCAGGTACAGCAATTCAAGATTTGGTTGGGAATGACGCTACCTCATTTGGATACATTACAGCATCATTGGTTGATACGGATACTCCGCCAGTTGTCACTGGAATGGTATTTGATGATTCATTATCCGTCTCAACCTTTAGTTCGGTTGCCCTTACATTTAATGAAGCATTAAACGCATCAACCGCTAATCTACCAAGTGTAAATGATTTTAAATTAGAAGTAAACGGAGTAGAAATTCCAAACGCGATTGACACTATTGTAATGAACAATACTAAAATGACGTTAAACCTAAAATCTGGAACAGTTTTAACGGTTAATGATCTAGTAAAAATCACCTACACAGATGCTTCAAGTACAATAAATGCGGTTCAAGATTTAGTGGGGAATGATGTTTTATCATTTTCATATTCATCAACAGTCGTCTCAGATACAATAGCTCCGACAGCGACCGTTGTTTTATCTGATAGCGCACTCAAAGTGGGTGAAATAGCTACATTGACAGTAACATTTTCTGAGATACCAGTGAATTTTGCAGCAGATGTTGATTTGACGATTGCAAACGGTATTTTGACGAATGGAAGTTTTGACGTAAGTGGCAAAATCTACACCGCAACCTTTACCCCGACAGATAATTTAGAAGATACGAGCAATGTCGTGACACTTGGAACAGGGTGGAACGATGCAGCAGGTAATGCACCAATAGGAGTAACCAATTCTGCGAACTATCAAATCGATACCAAAGAGCCAACCGCTACCGTTGTATTGGGAGACACTACCCTAGTAGTAGGACAAACGACTACGGTTACGGTAACTTTTAGTGAAGTACCAACAGGGTTTATAGAAGCAGATGATCTTACGGTTCAAAACGGTCTCCTCTCAGCGGGTTCTTTTGACGTAAGTGGCAAAATCTACACCGCAACCTTTACCCCGACAGATAATTTAGAAGATGCGAGTAATGTTGTGACACTTGGAACAGGTTGGACAGATGCAGCGACCAACGCACCAATAGCAACAACTGATTCTGCAAACTATGAAATCGATACCAAAGAGCCGACATTTGTAAGTATGGTTGCCGATGATAGCGCAGATACCATCGTGATGACATTTAGTGAAGCTTTGGATGCTACTAACTTCCCAACTGATGGACAGTTTGCTATCTCTCTCAATGGGGGTGCAAATCTTGCAACTACCCAATATGCTGTTGGAATTTCAGGATCAACGGTTACATTGACCTTGGATGATTTATTAATCGTCAGTGGTCAAACCGCAAAAGTGACGTATACCGATTCTACGGCAGGGAATGATGTTTTAGCTATTCAAGATTTAGCTTTGAATGATATATTGAATTTTACCAATACGGTAACAGCTGTTATCTAATCCTTCCCCTCATCCCCCCACTTTCCAAGTGGGCGAAGTGCCCTTTGGGTGAATAGTCCTTGCTTTTATTTCTCAAAAAAAAGAACCCAACCTTAAACCAAAAGTAGAAGAATCGCTACAGGCTTTTTTTACGATGTTTTCTTTCTTGACTTGTTAATTTTAATCGGTTACAATTTTCTCATAAGTATTTTGGCTGGGTGCAAACCTTTGCTAGTCCCTTGGGGACACTTATCCTATACTCTTAGAAATCGCTTCCCTTATTTTCATTTGCAGTGTTTTTGATACATACGGTCTAATCAGTTTTGTAATCCGTTTTTTCTTATCTATACTACGTATATGACCTACTTTTACCGTGGTTATATTACTTACTATCCCACCGTATTCATGTGGATTTATCACAATATTCGAGTGATATTTTTCATCACCTGCGCGGTAAGTGGTGAGGGGAACAACCGCGATTTCACCTGAAGGTGGATCATGGGATACGACGATAGCCATGTGTTTATAGCAAAACTCCCTGTTCCAATTGCCAAGAATATCAAAAATATATTCCGATATTCTTCTTTTAAAACACCAATTTCTTCTTTAATATAGTCCATTACATTGAACAATTTGGTTTTCGTACCTACACAGATAAGCGTGGGAATGATTTACTATGTTTACGGGCTTAATCTTCTAAATCACTTCCAATTTTTTGAATCTTACGGCAAAAACTTAATTGCAGCAATAATAATACCGCCGACACTCACGGTTGTCGCAAATGACCATATCATAAAACGATCCATCCGTGTCGTGATCGCATCAAAACGTTTATCAACCTGTTCAAAGCGTTTATCAACCTGCTCAAAACGCTTATCAACTTGCTCAAAACGCTTATCAACTTGCTCAAAACGCTTGTCCATGTCTTTTCGTAAATCGACCATTTCGGTTCGTAAATCTTGGTCGAGATGGACAAAATGATTGGTTTGCGCTTTGAGTACGAGAACAATCATCTCATCACTTGAGAGAGCTTGCCCCGCACCCATTTTGATAACGATTTCTTTTGATTTTGTGTCGAGCCATTGTTCAAAAATATTATCATCAAACATCATTATCCTTTTTAGAATCTATTGGGCGATTATATCAAAAATAGCTTGAGAGGATAATCCCATATCTAAAAATAAAATGGTATAATCGCGATATTTAAACACCCCTATCAGGAAGAGTGATGCAACCATCCGTAAACGCCTTACAAACTCGTATCATTACCGCTGTTTTCTTAGGATTAGGTGTTTTGACGATTGGGCTAATTAATAATTTTTGGTTGATTTGGCTCACACTTGGAGTCGTCTATATGCTTGCATTTCATGAGTCTACGCGACTTTTTGGGATTAATAACAACTCACTGTATGCTTACGCGGCGATTTTGTGGATTATTGCGGCGATTTATCCCTACAGTGAAGATTTACTGATTGTTTCAGGATTGATTTTCGTGGGGGCGGTTGCGTATACCCAAAACATCCCGTTTCGTAACTTTCTACCCTTCGTCTATCCAACGGCTGGGATGCTTTATCTTCTGAGCCTCTATCAAGAGTATGGGATAACGTCATTGTTATGGTTACTGGTTGTCGTAGCTTCCGCAGATATTGGAGCTTATTTCGTCGGTAAAAGTATCGGACGTACCCCTTTTAGTATCTCAAGTCCTTCCAAAACACGCGAAGGCGTTTATGGTGGTATTGCCGTAGCTACTGTGGCTGGATTCTTTATTGGTATCGGTATTGTAGAAAATATGACTCAAGCAATTATTATCTCAATGGCGGTCGCTGTGTCCGCTGTATTTGGTGATTTGTTCGAGAGTTATCTCAAACGCTCCGCTGGGGTAAAAGACAGCGGTAATATTCTTCCAGGGCACGGGGGGATACTTGATCGAATCGATGGGTATCTTTTTGGCTCTATCGTGATGCTTATTCTCTTACGGGGTCTAGCTTGATCCTTTTAGGATCGACGGGTTCTATCGGGGTTAATGCTCTTCTCGTAGCAGAGCGTTTTAATCTTAGTGTTGATACCCTTGTTGCAGGAAATAATATCGACCTTCTCAATCAACAAATCCAGAAATTTTCCCCCAAGCGTGTTGTTGTTCGAAATGCCCACGATGTCATTCGTGTCAATCATCCGCACGTCACGTCAGGCGAAAATGCTATTTTAGAGGCGATTGAAAATTCAGAATCTGATTTTGTTGTGAATGCCCTTGTCGGATTCGCAGGATTTCGTCCAACACTCAAAGCGTTAGAGTGTAGTAAGCGTATCGCCCTTGCCAACAAAGAGTCATTAGTTGTTGGTGGGGCATTTGTCGATACGTCTCGTATTATCCCCATCGACAGCGAACATTTTGGACTGTGGTATCTGAATCAAACATCGCGTCCTATTTCACGAATGGTAATTACCGCAAGCGGAGGAGCTTTTCGCGATTGGGCAATAAAAGACGTTGCCAATGCGACTCTCTTGGATGCCTTGAAACATCCCAACTGGTCAATGGGGCAGAAGATCACCATCGACAGTGCCTCAATGATGAACAAACTCTTTGAACTCTTGGAAGCGCGTTGGCTTTTTGGAGAGGGGGAATACGATGCGGTTATTGAAACTCGTTCCCTTATCCACGCCCTTATTGATTATACCGATGGTTCTACTACCGCCCATTTTGCCCACGCCGATATGAAACTTCCCATTGCCTATGCGTTGATGGGGGAAGTGAGCGAACCTTTATTGGATCGTATCGACTTGATCCGTATTGGTTCTTTGGAGTTTCGAGAGATTCAACAAGAACGGTATCCTTTGTGGGAGCTAAAGGCTGATCTTCTGGCTAATCCACAGCGTGGCGTAATCGTCAATGCTGCCAATGAAATCGCTATCGAACGATTTGTGCAAGGGGAGATTAGTTTTGGTGCTTTATCGACCCTCATTTTAAAAACATATAGCCATTTTTCACAAGAGCCACATTGTGTGGAAGAATTATTTGCACTCGACGAAGAGGTTAGAGCCTATACGCGAGCGTTGCGATGAAGAAAACTCTCATTTTGCACGGTTGGGGTGGCTCCGACAATCCCCATTGGCAAGCATGGCTTGCAAGCGAAATCGTAAAAGAGTATGGCATAGTTGCTTTTCCTCTTTTGGACAACCCTCACTTCCCGAGTAAAAACCGTTGGATGAAGCAAGTCAAAGCTCTCTTAGACGATATGAAACCTGATGTTGTTATTTGTCACTCTCTTGGATGTACATTGTGGTTTCATTTGTGTAATGAGGGGGAAATCGCTCCCGTTAAACGGCTTCTGTTGGTTGCTCCTCCACGGTTGAGTTGTGAAATTGAAATTCTTAAAACTTTTTTCCCTATTTCAACTCCCGAAAACTTGTTTGCGAAAGAGGCAATGATGGTTACCTCAGATAATGACCCCTATATGTCTCAAGAAGAGGCACAAGCACTTCAAAAATCACTAGGGATTGAGATGAAAGTATTGCAAAATGCAGGGCACATTAATGAGCCTTCCGGATACGGCGAATGGTCGTGGGTCAAAGAGTGGGTAAATCAATGATCCTAAGTATCGAAAGCTCATGCGACGATAGCTCCATTGCGATCACAGAGATTGCAACAAAAAAACTCATTTACCATAAAAAAATTTCCCAAGAGTTAGAGCATTCTCAATACGGTGGAGTTGTCCCCGAATTGGCAAGCCGTTTGCATGCGATTGCCCTCCCTGCGATTTTAGCAGAATGTGAGCCGTGGTTTGATAAATTAAAAGCAATTGCGGTGACCAATGCCCCAGGGCTTGGGGTGACGTTGATGGAGGGGGTCGTAATGGCGAAAGCGTTAAGCATCTCTCTCAATATCCCCATCTTGCCGATCAATCACCTCAAAGGGCATATTTATTCTCTTTTTATAGAAAAAGAAGCCCTCTTGCCTCTCACTGTTCTACTCGTTTCAGGAGGGCATACTCAGCTTATTGAAGTGACTTCTTATAGTGAGATGGAAACGGTTGCTACTACAATGGATGACAGCTACGGAGAGAGCTTCGATAAAGTTGCTAAGATGTTGGGGTTAGGGTATCCGGGAGGACCAGTCATTGAGAAACTCGCTCTCCATGGTGACGCTTCCAAATTTGCATTCACCGTTCCTCTCTCCCAATCGCCCTTAATTGCCTTTAGCTATTCAGGACTTAAAAATAATGTCCGTTTGTCTACACTCGAAGCATCTCCTGAAGATTACCCCAATATTGCGGCAGCCTTTCAAAAGACGGCGACAGAGCATCTGATCCAAAAACTTAAAAAATATTTCAAAACCAAGCCCCCGAAACGATTTGCCATCGTCGGAGGTGCAAGTGCTAATCTTCATTTGCGGGGTCAAGTTGAGAAACTACTTCTACCCCATAAAGCCCAGCTTCTGGTTGCATCACTAGAATATTGTTCTGACAATGCAGCGATGATTGGACGATGTGCACTAGAGGCTTATGATCAAAAAGCATTTGTTTCTTATCGTGATATTTCCATTCAGCCCCGTTGTAAACTGTGATATAGCTTAAACTAAAATATATATTTTAGAATTCAGAGTAAAATTGTCCGATTTTTGTACAATTCTCATTATAAATAAAAAATAGGAGCCCCAAATGGCAACAACAAAATTCAAAGGTACAGACGTAGAACTTTTAGGCAATGAAGTAAACGTTGGTGACAAAGCACCATCAATCACAGTTGTAAATTCAGCAGGTTTGGGTGACATCGTTGTAGGTGGCGCAACAGGTAAAAAACAACTTATCATCGTTGTTCCTTCATTGGATACAGGTGTTTGTGCTACTGAAACTCGTAACTTCAATGCAAAAGCAGCAGGTCTTTCTGATGTAACTGTTACTATCGTATCTCTTGACCTTCCATTTGCAGCGGGTCGTTTTTGCCAAGCTGAAGGTATTGATAATCTAACAGTATGTTCTGACTTCCGTAACAAAGAATTTGCAAACGCGTATGGCGTATTGCTTGGTGGTTCTGTTCTTGCAGGTGTAACATGTCGCGCAATCTTCGCAGTTGATGCTGATGGTGTTGTTACATACAAAGAGATCGTTCCTGAAATCACTGAAGAGCCTAACTACGATGCTGCTTTGGCTGCTGTAGCGTAATCACGTCATTCCTTATTCCCGACTAGCTCGGGAATCTAACTCTTTTTTCCCTTCCTGTTTATTCTTTCAAATTATTGTTATTTACAAACGGCTGTCACACCTTGCGCATTTTTAGCTACACTACAAACATGATGACCATCAAGAGTCAAGGTCACCCGAGCAAAAGTTCCATGATAATCAATGCGTACTTTCTTGTAGGGGGCAGTCGTAAGCGTTTTTTCAAAAGGTTCAAAAGTTTTGGTATGTTTGAAATCAATGATGAGACTCTCTGGCTCAGTAAGGGGAAAGTTTCGAAGCATCGAATCTTTTGTAAGAAGGCTAATACTGCTTCCTGAATTGATAATTTGAATAAAGTCTTGCTGTTGGGGAGATGGTGGGGAAGAGATAGGTTTGTCTGTTGTAGGTGCTTTATATGCGCCTGATTGTGATAAAACAAGAGGAGCACGCCAGTCGATACTTTGATCTATTGCAAGTTTACGAGTTTCAAAGCTACCATCAAGATTTTGAAAAGTAAAGGAGACTTCTTTAAGTATACGAGATTGATCTGGAGCATTATAGGTCATTGAGGTGAGGGGGGGCTTATGCTCTGCTCGATTATTGGTAATGGGAAAGTTTTTATTTTCAGCAGTAGAAAAAAAAGGGTTCTCCCGTGCATGTAGCGATAGTAAGAAGAGTGTAGAAAGTAAAACTATTGTTCTCATGGCGCGACTACTCCACGTTTTGCTGTTTCGGCATCTGCATCCAACTCTTTTAACTCAAAATATTGTTTTTGAAGCGCTGCATTTTCACTTTTAAGACGCTCAATATCATCAATTAAAAAATTTTGATACTCTTCGAGATGAATGAGTACCAAAATGGAATTATTTCCAAATATAAGAACACCCAAATAAAAGAATATCCCTACGAAAAGTCCCGATAGAAAAAAAAATTTGGAAGTAGAGAGACCAAAACGACGCTCACTAAAGCTTTGATAGCTAGCGCTCGAATCGGTTATTTGGTCATGCTCTTCATAGTTCATTATTGAAATAATGAACTTCCAAGGTATTCACCGTACATTACTTCATTTTCAATTTCAAGAAGACGGTTGTATTTAGCCGTACGTTCACCACGAGCGGTTGAACCCGTTTTGATCTCACCACAATTAAGTGCTACTGCAAAATCAGCGATAAACGCATCTTCACTCTCTCCTGAACGGTGAGACATAACACATTTATAGCCATTTCGTTGCGCAAGACGAACCGTAAGCATTGTCTCAGAAACTGAACCGATTTGGTTGGGTTTAATAAGAATAGAATTTGCAATCCCTTTCGCAATTCCCTCTGCCAAGATATTGACATTAGTAACGAACAAGTCATCTCCAACGATTTGGATTTTATTGCCCAATTTTTCGGTCATAATTTTCCAACCAGCCCAGTCATCTTCACTGAGTCCATCTTCGATAGAGACAATAGGGTACTTAGAACAAAGATCAACATAATAATCAACCAATTGCTCAGAAGTGACAACTCTGTTTTCAGAATCGAGTTTATAACCACCTTCTGTTACGAGTTCAGACGCTGCAACATCAAGAGCAATGGCTATTTGCTCTCCTGCTTTGTAGCCCGCTTTTTCGATTGCTTCCATAAGAATTTGAATCGGCTCTTCGTTGGAAGCCAAATCAGGAGCAAATCCACCCTCATCACCTAGTGCGGTATTGGCACCACGATCTTTGAGAATTTTTTTGAGGGTATGATACACTTCAGCCGATGCACGTAACCCTTCGCTAAATTCTTCAAACCCGACAGGCATAATCATATATTCTTGGAAGTCAACGCTGTTATCCGCATGTGATCCACCGTTGATGATGTTAAGCATAGGAACTGGGATAACCATTGCATTGGCACCACCGAGATAACGATAAAGAGGAATTTTAAGACTTTTAGCTGCTGCACGTGCTACTGCCATAGAAACACCTAAAACAGCATTTGCTCCAAGGTTACCATAATTTTCGGTTCCATCAAGCTCTTTCATAACCGCATCGATCATTGCTTGGTTGAATGGGCTAAGACCCATAACCGCATCGGCAATCTCATTGTTGATATGTCCAACTGCTTTGAGCACCCCTTTGCCCATGTAGCGTGCATCGCCATCACGTAATTCTAACGCTTCGCGCTTGCCTGTACTTGCACCACTTGGAACGATTGCGCTCTCACACGTTCCATCACTCAATGTTACTGTTGCTTTCACTGTAGGATTCCCGCGAGAATCCATCACTTCAATCGCACTTACTTCATCAATAAAAATCATTCGTCCACCTCGTTCATTTCAGATTCACCCATTACCATAAGGTTATTCACACCCATGGCGGCTTTTATTTTGTCTTCTATTTTTTTTGCCAATTCTGGCTCATCTTTGAATTTTTGCTTGACGTTTTCACGTCCTTGTCCTAGCTTCGTATCTTCGAAACTAAACCACGCTCCACTTTTGTCAATGATATCCAATTTGACACCGTAATCAACGAGTTCACCCTCTTTTGAGATTCCCTCACCAAACATAATATCAAATTCTGCTTGACGAAAAGGTGGTGCGACCTTATTTTTGATAACTTTTGCTTTGACACGGTTACCAATTTGACTTTCTCCCTGTTTGAGAGTAGCAATTTTACGAATATCGATACGAACCGATGCGTAGAATTTAAGAGCATTTCCCCCCGTAGTCGTCTCAGGTGAGCCATATCCCATCGTTCCGATTTTCATACGGATTTGATTGATAAAGATAATAGTACAGTTCATTTTGTGTAAAACACCTGTAAGTTTGCGCAATGCTTTGGACATTAGACGTGCTTGAACACCGACTTGCTGATCACCCATCTCCCCTTCGATTTCCACTTTAGGAGTAAGAGCCGCCACGGAGTCAATAACGATCAAATCGACAGCACCACTACGAGCAATGGTCTCAACGATGTCAAGAGCTTGTTCGCCGTAATCAGGTTGGGATACAAGAAGATTCTCAACATCAACACCCAAGTTTTTGGCATAGCCCACATCCAAGGCGTGTTCCGCATCAATAAAGGCACAAATAGACCCTTTTCGTTGCGCTTCAGCAATAATATGCAACGTAAGGGTTGTTTTTCCTGAACTCTCTGGTCCATAAATCTCAACCACACGCCCTTCAGGAACGCCGCCAATGCCCAGTGCCAAATCAAGCCCAAGTGAACCCGTGCTAATAGAACCTATTGGTTCAATAACTTTGTCCCCGAGACGCATCAACGTCCCTTTTCCAAATGTCTTGTCGATTTGTTTCATTGCCAGTTCGAGTGACTTGAGTTTGTTTGGATCTACCATTGTCGTGTTCTCCTAAATAGGGTTAAAATATAAAATTAGACAATAATATGACAACTCGAAATAATTTACGAAAAATATGACAAATTGCAATAAAATATATTCATTCGAATATTTATGACGATATTTTAGCGTTATTTCGTTAAAATTTATAATGATTTAATCAATTTAGAGGAACTTATACGTGAAAAAAATGCTAATTGCTCACTCTCCCGATGCGGATGATATTTTTATGTACTATGCCATCAAATTTGGATGGGTGGGACGGCATAATACTGTTTTTGACAATATTGCCCTTGATATAGAGACACTCAACACTGAGGCTCTCAAAGGGACATACGATATTAGTGCCATTAGTTTCGGTCTTTATCCTCATATTCGCGATGATTATGCCCTTCTTCGGACAGCGGTTAGCTTTGGAATCGGCTATGGTCCCAAGCTGATTCGTAAAAAAGAGACGGTGCTTAAGCGTCGTTTCAAAGTTGCCCTCAGTGGGAAATTCACCACCAATGCGCTCCTCTTTCGCATCGCTTATCCTGATGCTAAAATTGTGTATATGAATTTTTTAGAGATTGAGCAGGCTGTTTTGGATGGAGTAGTGGATGCCGGAGTTCTTATCCATGAGTCTATTTTGGGGTATGATCCATCGCTAGTTGTTGAACGGGAGCTGTGGGATATATGGTGTGAACTCAGTGGCGGAGAGTTGCCTCTTCCATTAGGAGGGATGGCAATACGTCGTTCTTTGCCTCTCACAACGGCGATAGAGTATGAAAATACTCTTACGAAGGCGGTTCAAGTAGCGCGTGATCACAAAGAGCTTCTCTCTAAAATGTTGGTAGAACGGTCTCTCGTGCGTATCGATGCTCAAACTCTGGAGAAATATTTAGAGTTGTATGCGAATGATGACTCGATTGCACTTAGCGAACAGCAGTTTGAAGCGATCAATAAACTTTTTGAACTGGGCTATAAACATAACTTTTTTGATACGAAAATAGACGCTAAAGATTTTTGTATTCCTCAAGACTACACCGTATTAAGGAATACGTAGTCATGATACAAGAAGAGTTAGTAGGTTTAGGAATCGAAACGTTTAAAATTGCTTTAATTCTAGCGTTGCCCTCGCTTTTGGTGGGGATGTTTTTGGGGTTGGCGGTGAGTATTTTTCAAGCAACGACCCAGATTAATGAAGCAACCTTAAGTTTTATCCCCAAAGTTATTGGCATTATTATTGTTATTGTTCTAACGATGCCGTGGATGATGAATGAGATGCAAGATTTTACTATTCGAATGTTTAATATGATTCCGACGTTTATGCAGTAATAGTGGAGGGGGACGAAGCTTAGAAAAATTCTAAAGAGTCGTCATCATCATTGCTTGCAGTCTCAGTTGCAAATGCAGATTCAAGTTCAAGACATGTATTTGCGAATGAAGCATCAAAATAATTGACAAATTCAAGGTCTTGATTGATAAAGACGGTTTCAATCCATTTATCAAGATCATCGAATAGCGCTATGATAATATCAAGGGCGAGATGTTTTTTGTCATTATCCTCAAAAACTGCTGGATCAAGATTACTCAAGAAATTCGCCATGTGCAGTGCTGCTTGAACCGTGACCGGGAATAAATTAAGTTCATTGATCACTTCGATGATTTCGAGTAGACCATTCGTTGTTTTAAGTATAACAGCTTTAGTTGTATCCGCGTCTGCGAGATCAAGGTTAAGTAGATCTTGGTGGTAAATGTGGATGTTTTCGCGGAATAAATCAATTTTATCGATTGAACATATATCCATATCACGAACAGCATCTGCCATATCGCTATCTTTGAAAGAGGCTCGTATAGCATACTTATCAATTAATTTGTGGGGAGCATCTTCTGGCGTTAGGGGAGATTCTTCGGCAACTTTAGGAACTAAGGGCTCTTGAAGTTCGACGACACTATTGCGTGCACGAATACGAAGATCAGTATTGCTTTTAGCCATAAGACCAAGTTGTAGAACATAGGCATTGAGAAGTTTTCGATCAGCAATCTCCCGCAAAACATGGTAAAGGGTTTCATTTAAGCGTGTTTTATCATAAGGGTCTTTAATGACCCCTTCTATCCCGTAGGGGATAAACGTATACAATTCATTGTAATTATCACTGGCAAGAGCAATAATGAATTTTTGCTCGTACGATTTTTTTCGAATGAGTTTCAGTAGTTCAAGTGTGCTAGCATCACTTTCCTCGACAGCAATAATAATGAGGTCATAGTGATCTCTGTCCTGACTCCAATGAATATAAGCATCTCGAGATTTTGCGACACAGTAAACTTCACTAAAAATAGGCTTAAGTAACTTTTTATAAATTGCGCGGTTTCCACTGTTCTCGTCAACTACCATCACGCGCATCCGTTTTGCAAGTCCTGTAATAAACGAAATCATACTTTTGTCCATATTTTATCCTATTGTGTTAATATTAGAAGCGATTTCTGTGAGCAAAAGCTCTTTTTCGACGGCTCCAATCTCTTTTGCAGTGCGGGGCATTCCATACACAACAGCGGTTGATTCTGATTCACCAAAGGTATGTGCACCAGCATCACGCATCATTTTTAGCCCTTGCGCGCCATCACTTCCCATTCCCGTAAGAATATAGCCGGTTGCATTTTTTCCAGCACTTTTGGCAACGGATTTAAAAAGTACATTAACGCTAGGTTTATGCGAATTGACTTTTGGAAAATCTTTGATGAGAACTTTAAAAACACCTCCCACTCCGTACACTTCCATGTGAAATCCACCGGGAGCAATGAGAACTTTACCATCTTCGATTAGCTCATCATTGGTGGCTTCATGGACGATTGAGTGCGGTGCTAGTTGATCGAGCCGTTTGGCAAACGATTTGGTAAAGCCTTGGGGCATATGTTGTGTAATCACGATTCCAGCATGTCCTGCTCGTAAATGGGTAATAATCTCTTCAAGAGCTTGAACACCTCCTGTAGAGGATCCAATAGCAACAATCTTCTTCGAGGGAGATGTACTTATGGGAAGTTTTGTTTTTGGAATATCAACACTTGCGCGAGTATTGATTTTCACTCTTGCAGCAGCAGCGGCACGAATTTTTGCAAGAAATTCATCTTTGTAATCATGAAAAAATCCACTTAGATTCAGGCGTGGTTTTTCAATCACCTCAACCGCACCAAGACGCATCGCATCAATCGCCGCAGGTGAGCCATCGGTGACTAATGTTGAACAGATAATGACGGGGATCGGACGCTGTTCATTGATTTTCTTTAGAAACGTCAGACCGTCCATCTTGGGCATTTCAATATCAAGGATAAATAAATCGGGAAGTCCTGTTTGCTTGAATATTGCAAAAGCATCGACGGGATTTTCAGCTTCTCCAATGATAGTAATATCCTCCACTCCTTCAAGGAGTTTACGAAAACCGTGTCGAACGATTGCTGAGTCATCAATTATAAATAGTCTAATCATCAAAAAACTCCATTTCACTTTGGGTATCTTCTTTGTTTTCAAGACGATTTTTCATAAACTGAATTGAATTTTCAAGGGAGTGCTCAAAGACATAGACATCGGTGAAAATTCTATTGACAAAGAAATTCTTCATGTAAAAAATGATGTCATTCACAATGTCAGTCAAATAATCAAAACCTTCAAGGGTTGTAAAATCGACCATTTCAAAATTGTAAGATCTCAAATACAAGGCGAGTCTATCGAATATTTTTGCAATATGACTGGTGTAATGATGATGCTCAAATATTTTGGCAATTTTTTCCATTACATCCGCTAATTCGCCGAAGAATACTGGGGACAGCTCACCGCTTTTAAGGCGCTGTTCATAATCATAAAGCGTTTCGCATAATAAAAGAATATTCCCCTCAAAAGTGCGTTTGAACGTTTCAATATCTCCTTGGTCTAAAAGGAGTGATTCTAATCCAAGGGAGAGTGAAAGCTGAATAATCGTCTGTTTGGCAGCCAGTGCGGTTACCATCTTCTGTACAAGCATTTCTTCAGTGATGGGACGGCAGAGAATGGTGTCTACAATGGCATTCGCTGGTCGGAAGGATGGGATTAACGCTTCCTCGGGAACAATGACAACAATCGCAATCTTCCAATCAAACCGAAGAATATGCTTGCAGAGACGAATAACTTCGACGGCATCTCGTGACTCGATAATGACAGCATCAATGTTACCCGTGGTTAAAATAGACGTTAAATGCTCATCCGTAGCGTCGTTTACCGCATAACAATTAAAAGTATTAAACGCTTCCAATAGTTTGGGATAGGTTTTCAAAATAGTTGTGTTGTCATCAAATACAGCTATATGTTTTTTATGGGCCAATACGCCGAGACATCCCTTGTAATGATCGCTCATTGTCTCATCCTTCGTATAAAATATATTTTATAGGGCATTATGCCACTACTTTTTGATAAATAGATGCGTCTGCTTGAACTAACTCTTCTATAGAGAGATGTTTAATACTTTCTGTGAGGGAGAGGATCAAATAGCCTCCAACTTTAAGATTCTTAATTACATTCCGGACAACGATCTCTCGCGTTGCATCATTAAAATAGATAAGGACATTACGTAAAAAAATGATGTCAAACATCCCTAACTCATTTTGCACTTTTAGAAGATTACCCTCCAAAAAAGTAACATGACGAATAATCTCAGGGGCAACTAAAAATTGACGGGCATATTGCCCTTTGCCTTTGAGACAATATTTTGACCGATATTCAGGTGATATTTTATCGACCCAACTTTCAGGGTAGAGACCAAGACGTGCTTTCTTGAGAACTTCTGTGTTTATATCGGTTCCGACAACGTGGTAGGCTTCGTGTCCCAATGTTCGATCAAGAAGCATTGCGATGGAATAGGCTTCAGCACCCACCGATGCCGCAGCACTCCACGCGCGAAACACCTCAGGTGAACGGTGTTTTTTGACGATGGAGGATAAAAAGTTAAAATGAATCTCTTCTCGAAAAAAATAAGTTTCATTGGTGGTGATTTGATTAATCATTTCAATGCGCTCGTCACGATTAAACTGAACGACACGGATATAATCGTTGAATTTGGTAAAATTGTAAAACGACATCCGTTTAAAAAGGCGGTTTTGAACCATGCTTGTTTTACTCTGATCCAAAGAGATGCCAGCTTCATCAAAAACAATCTTTTGGATAAGTGAAAACTCTTGTTCACTTAAGGTCAAAGATGAGCTCATCATCGGATAAATTCTGCAATAGCAGACTCAAGTGTTGCAAGATTGACTTTTCCAATCACACAGTTGACTCCTTGTTGGAGTAGGGAATCTCTCATTTGATTATTCGCCATATTGGTGTGAACAATTATTTTTATAGGGTCATAGCGTTTATTCGCACGTAACGCGGCGACAACTTCATGTCCATTTTTAACGGGCATTTCTATATCGGTAATGACAAGGGCTATATCATCAGCGGGGAAAGCAGCCAATGCGTCGATGAGTTCCAATCCATTTTCAAAAATTTGGAAGGTAAGACCGAGTTTGGAGAATAATTTTTGTACCATTTGCCGAATCAATCGACTATCATCCGCAAAAAAGAGTGTTTTTGTACTGAGTTTTCGAGGAAGGATATGATTAAGTAATTCATTGTTTTGTAGTGTCTCATCTTGAAAAATATCCAAAAGCATTTTGTCGCTGTCAAAAATAGTAAACAAATGCAATGCACCATTGAACTTTATGGTTGCAAGGAAAGAGGTGTTGGCATTGTTACGAGCATTATTTTCCATTTCATTCGATTCAATGACGACTATATCCTCTACGCGCTTAACAATCATCGCTATTCTATGCCCGCCAAAGGAGGCTAGAATCATAAGCTCATACTCCTTTTTTTCCAGAATGGGCGTGCCAAACCAAGCATCAAAGAGTATTAAAGGGGTCATTTTTTCTCGAATTTGTGCCGTTCCGATAATGAGACTTCCATCGGTGTTATGGGCTATCTCAAAATCACCATAAATCAGAATTTCGTCTACTTTTGCCACATTTATTGCGTAGAATTCTCCATTTGAACCTTCAAAAATAAGGTACTGATTGGCATCATTGGCATTTGAAGTAACAAGTTTGACAAGATCGAGTTCGTCTTCTTCGATTACGTCGAGGGAAGTATCATTTTTTGTTGAGTTCATTGTAAAACAGTTCCTTCTGACAGATGCTCAATATCAAGGACTTTATCCATGTCAAGAAGCATTAAATAGCTAGTTTTATACGTAGCCATGGAAGCGATAAATTTTTTGTCAATTGAGAGCCCAAAAGGGGGACACTTCAAGATTGAATCTGGATGAAGATTATCCACCTCAAAAATTTCATCTACAAGAAGTCCAATATCAATTTTCTCTCCATTGGTTTGGGTATGAACGATTATAACAGAGGTTTTTGGGGTGATAACAGTGGCTTTCATCCCTAGCAATAATGAAAGATCGATGATGCCAACAATACTTCCTCGGATATTCGCAACCCCCAAAACAGAGCTGTTCATCATAGGAACTTTTGTAATGTGTGGATATTCAACGATTTCGGCTACAGCGGCTGAACCCATGGCAAAAAGAATTTCATCGAGATAAAAAAGCAAATATTGATCTCCCTCTTTTATCGTTAGATCAAGATCATCTTCCCATGTATCGTCCCATGATGTCATCGTCGTTTCCATTTTTAGTAGCTATCAAACTCACGAAGATCTAGCTCGTGATGGGACTGTGGTGAACCGAGAGTGTAATCATGAGATCGTTCCTTTTGAACGTGCTCGTTGGAAGCAAAAGAGTGCTCTTTGCGAGACGGATTGGAATGGTCCTCTTTTAGACGGAAGAATTTCATCATATCGGTCAAGGATGAGGCTTGTGCATTGAGCTGTGTTGCTGTTGCCGCTAGCTCTTGAGAGGCACTTGCATTCTCTTGTGTTACTTGATCCAGCTGATTCATAGCAATACTGATTTGCCCAATACCCGCATCTTGTTCGGTTGCAGCAACGGAGATATCTCGAATAAGAGCCGCTGTTTCGAGAATTTTTGGTAATGACTGAGAAATAAGTGATCCCGCTTCTTCTGAGATGGCAACACTTCGTCCTGTGATCTCACTGATCTCTTTGGCAGCGACTTGAGAGCGTTTTGCCAGTTTGCGAACTTCCGCAGCAACGACAGCGAACCCTTTGCCATGTTCTCCCGCACGTGCTGCTTCAATGGCGGCATTAAGGGCTAAGAGATTGGTTTGATAAACGATATCTTCGATGATTTTGATTCGATCGGCAATATTACGCATTGCCTCTACTGTTTTCGCAACCGACTCTCCCCCATTTTTTGCCATAACGGAAGCTTCAAAAGCAAGATCATTTGTTTTTTTGGCATTGTTGGCAGTTTCGTTAATGGAACCGCTCATTTCTTCGATTGAGCTTGTGGTTTCTTCGATGGAGGAGGCTTGGATTTCGGCACCATGAGAAAGTGAGTTGGACGATTTGCTCACTTCGCTTGAAGCCATAGTAATCTCGTTGGCACTAATGACGATTTTTGTAATCATAGAAACCAAATTATCAATAAATAGATTCACAGAGTTCTTAATAAGGGCAAGCTCTCCCGGAAGCTCAAGGGTGATACGACGCGTTAGATTACCATTACCGAGTCGATCAAGGGTATCCCCTAATTCTGCTACGATATCGGCAAGTGTTTGCATGGATTGATTGGTGGATGTTTTAATGGCACTAAGATCTCCAGGGAGATCAATCTCAATGCGATCCCCTAGCTCTCCACGACTCAACGCTGCCATAACCCGTGTCACTTCGGCAATAGAGTGATTGAGCATTGTCCCCAGTGTATTAAGAGCTTCAGTGATATTGGCATAATCACCATTGTAAACGGCTTCAACTTGTGCCGTAAGATTCCCCTGTGAAAACTCTTTTAAAACGCTTTGCAATGCAGTAAGGACACTAACAACGGCTTCCGTAGACGCATTTTGTTGTTCCGCAATTTTCGTAAAATCACCGCCGTATTTACTAGTATCAATGCGTATTCCAAGATTACCATTTTGCATCGCACGAGCAGAGAGGGAAGCATCGACAAGCAAATTATGAAGAACTTCCGCAAGAGTATTAATAGAGGTCTTTAACTGATCGTAATCACCATAATAAGGGGTGGTGACACGGGCAGCGAAATCCCCCATTTTGATCCGTTCTACCACATAAGAGATGTCTCGTGTGGCACAGACGCTTAAATCGACGTTGTAATTTATCCCATCCACCAAGCGCGCAAAATCACCGTTATACTTCATCCCATCAATACGATAGTCCATATTTCCATGGAGGACGGCTTCATTCATAGCGTGAGTTTCGGTATGCAGTTCTTTTAAAATGGCGCGTAACTCTGCAATTTCTTCAAAAATGGCGCTGGATTTATCACTATCCGAGGTGAACTCTTCACTAAAGCGTCCCTCTTTAAGTGCCCGAATCGCTTCTAAGATATAATCATTTTTTTTATTCTTTTTCATTTTTTTATCCCCTTTCATAAAACATCCCTTCTATCTGTATGTGTCGATGGCAATGTGAAGATGACTAAACAATTGTTTGGTATCATTTTCAACTTTGTCAAGAATCGGATTTAGTTCACTTGAAGATGCACCACGCGAAGCTTTATCAAGATACTCTTGCATGAGAGAATGGACTTCATTATGGCAATGGTGTACTTTATGCCACGAAGGGTGTGCTGTAAAGGGCATAGACTCCAGCTCTTTGAGATTTTTTCCAAATCGGCAGCAGCATGGCTTAACAACTTCAGTTTCCCATTTCCCCTCTTTGGCAGCATAAACAATATTCTCTTTAAAAATAATATGATCAATATAAAACTGGTCAAAATCAATGCTCAAAACGCCTGGATTACTGATAGATTTGCCCATACAAAGGCGATCAATCATACGATCATAACTGATACCACGCTCATCAAGAAACCCTAGCAAAAATTGAAAAGAATCTTCAAGACGGTTGTGTTTTTCGTGTTCTTTGAGCGCGTCATAGACTTTGCCAATCTCTTCTTTGATAAATTGGGATACAGGACGACGATAAGAGGCTATTTTTATAATCTTTCCATCTTCGATGATAGGGGTAACAAATGCTTTAACCCAATAAAAGTCCCCATTTCTAGCTTTGTTTTTGACAAAAGCGTAAATAGATTCACCTGCTAATACACGATCCCATAAGAGCTTAAAAACAGTTCGAGGCATATCAGGGTGACGAATAATATTATGGGGTTCACCAATAAGCTCAGAACGCTCATATCCTGCAACTTTGCAGAAAATATCGTTCACATAGATAATGAATCCCTTAGGATCGGTCATACTAACAATTAGCTCATGATCCTCAAAAAAAATCTCTTCACCTGTTGTGTTATTATTCATTCGTACTCCTTCATCTTTTTTCATGGTGTATTACATAGTTGATTAATGCGGGGATGTCAAAAATCAAAGAAATCTCTCCACTTCCGAGGATAGATCCACCTGAGATCCCTGGAACTTTTCGAAAGAGTGCCCCCATCGACTTGACGACGGTCTGTTGCTCCCCAAATAGTTCATCAACAATCAGTCCTGCTCGATACGAACCATATCGGACAATAATGACATTTTCTCGAGGGTAAAGATCCGTATCGTGATCACAAAAATAGTCTTTGATATCCAAAAGTGGGAGCAGTTCCCCCCGTAGGTTCAGCAAGAGAGAATTTCCAACGTTTACGCGATAGTTTTCGGTTAGTTCAACCACTTCTTGAATCATATCTTGTGGAATAATATACTTGGTTGATCCAGCCTGAACCAAAAATCCATCAATAATAGCCAATGTCAAGGGTAGGGTGATGATAAATTTACACCCTTTCCCTATCTGGCTAATAATATCAATTCTCCCTTTAAGCGCATCAATGTTTTGTTTGACAACATCCATCCCGACACCTCTTCCTGAGATGTCAGAGACAACGTCTGCCGTTGAAAATCCAGGATGAAAGATCATCATATTAATGTCATCTTGACTTGGATCCTCATTTTGGGCGATTAACCCTTTGGCGCGTGCTTTATTTAAAATAACCTCGGTATTCAGCCCTCGCCCATCATCTTCTATTTCTATAATGATATTCCCAGATTCAGGATAGGCGCGTAGTTCAATACGTCCGTGCTCAGGCTTGCCCGCTGCTAGACGATCTTCTTTGTTTTCTATTCCATGGTCGATTGAATTTCGTAACATGTGCACGAGGGGATCACTTAGTTTTTCAACGACCGATTTATCCAGTTCCGTTTCACCGCCGCTGATCGAAAAGTCAATGGATTTACCCACTTTTTTGGCAACATCACTGACGTTTCGGCGAAGTTTGGCAAACGATTCCTCAACTTGCACCATCCGAATATTCATAATACCATCGCGTAACACGTCAAGCATCTCACCCAAAGAGGTTGTTGTTTCTTCCAAATCTGTATCATCATATTTTTCAGCTAATTTCGCAATTTTTGCATTGGCTATCACCATTTCGCTGACTTGATTGATTAAAAGATCAATTTTTTGAAAATCAACCCGTAAAAAGGTACTTTTTGGAGCGAGATGTTTAATCGCCTCTTCATTATTTTCGGTGGGTGGAGAAATTATGGTTGATACGGCGGGAGTTTTTATAACGATAGGTGCAATGATTGGAGACTCGATTATTGGTTGCACATTTTCTGAGTGAAGCGTTTGGTCATACAAGGATGCTTCATGTAAAACAGCGGCAATCTCAGGACGTTGTTGAATAAGCTGTTTTAGCGCGTTGGAATCATCAGAAGAGAGGATAATAAGCTCAATATCTTCCTCAACAAATTCAAAAATTTCTTCAATCTCTATTTTAGAAGCCGAGGAAAGAAAAAAGATTTCAAATCCAATATGCGGATCAAGAGGATTGAGTTGCTCAAGGGTAGGAATGGATTGGGTGATAGGGAGAATAGTAATAATCTCCCCCATTGATCCAAAAAACTCAAAAATTGAAAGAAGATCCATCCCTGTTTTAAAGAATTCTTTTTTAAGTCGAAGAGAAAGATGCCAAACCCCTTCTTTTTCTTCTTCTTCATGAGGCGTGATAGATGGTGCAATAGTGCTATTACTACTTTGAGGGGAAGGGACACTTAGTGCTACGAGCAGAGAATTGCGCAAGAGGGCATCATGATCGAGTATCTCTTGTGTGAGGGGGGTTTTGGCAATCGCCGAAGCAATGAGGTTTTCTACATGATCTTTGACGGAGAGAAGAAGCTCTAACATCTCTTCTGTGAGTGTAATCTTTTTTTGTCGAACCGAGTCCAAAAGGTTTTCAGCAATATGAGTAAAGGAGACAATATCATCAAAGTCAAACATTCCTGCCGTCCCTTTGATCGTGTGCATTGCGCGAAAAATTGCCCCTATCACTTCATCATCAACGCCACGCTCTACCGCATCCATAAGCGCTTGTTCCATAAACCCAAGCTGATCTTTGGCATCTTCACAAAAATATTCTAATTCTTCATCCATGAGAAGACTCCAAAAGAAGTGGTGCGCAACCACTCAAGTCTATTGATTGACGAAGAAATGTGGACAGACCTGATAACAAAAGAGGTTCCCCCTGTTCATGAAGTGAGTTTTGAAGAGAAAGAAGAAGCTGAATCCCACACATATCAATACGTTCAATACGAGAAAGATCCAGTATCTCATCAGGCTCTTTCTCAGAGAGCCAAATCAATAAAGATTTTTGCACTTCTTCGACTTCTTGAATGGTTAGTCCCTGAAATGGAAGTTTCATGTACTTATCGGCTCAGTTTTTTAAGAACAAGAAGAAATTTTTCTTTGTTGAAAGGTTTTAGCAACCACGCTTTAACGCCAAGCTCACGTCCAAGATTTTTGAGTTCGTCATTATTCTCAGTTGTTAGCATAACAATAGGAGTATACGCACCCCCCGGAAGTTTCTTGATCTCACGAATCATATCAAAACCGCCCATAACAGGCATGTTTATATCGCTGAAAATAATATCTACAGCATTGTTTTTGAAAGCTTCAATCCCTTTGGCTCCATTCTCGGCAAGAATAATGTCATGTCCTGCTTCAGTGACTGCTCTTTGTGCGACCATTCGTATCAAACTAGCATCATCAACTACTAAAATTGTTGCCATATTACCCCCTTTTTTTTCGTATTCTATATAGATTAGTCACGATTTGAATTATTAACAAGATTAACTATTTCTTTGAAAGATTCACCATCTAGCCCTAATGTGTTGGCTAATTCAATAGCAGATGCGACTGACTGCTCTGTAAATTGATCTTTAAGATTGACGGCGGTAGAAATAACGGCAAGACGTGAACTGATTGCATCTAAAGAACTTCTTGATGTATCCGAACAACGTCGAATAGCTTGAACAATTCTATCGTCAAAATCCCACGTTTCAAACATTGTAGCTCCGACGGATTGATGATTGAAGCCACAGACATTAGTTTCGATCGTATCTAAAGAATCTGTGCCTAAGAGAGCAGCATGAAATTTTGCTGTTAATTTTTCTTTGATAATGTAATCAGAAATCAATAATGATCCCATTTCCATCAAAAAAGAGGAGGTTAGCAATATATTCGCACTTTGTGAATCAAGCCCATCCATCCAGTGAAAGGCTAGGGCATTTTGAGTCTGAGCAACATCTAAAAATTTACTAGGAGCAATACCATAAGGAGATAAGTCTACTGCTAAAGTGTGTTCAATTGCATTTGCCATAGCAAAACCTACAATGCTAGAAATACCAAACATACTAATAGCTTGCTGAACACTATTGACGTGCTCTTTCAGTGCATAAATAGGGGAGTTGACAAGTTTTAAAATATTAGCAGTTAGCATAGGATCTTGTTGAATAATCAACGCAAGATCTCTTAACGAGCTCATCGGATCATTTGAAATTTTTTGGATTTTTATGATACTGTCAGGCATCGGTGGTAACGCACTTACGTGTTGAGCGCGAGTGGATAGAGTTCCCATAATTTTTCCTCCATAAGGCTAAAATTTTTTAAGTCAATATGTCTTGCGGATATTCTAGCATAAAAATTGATGGTTCTTAGCAAAGCGTAACGTCTTTCAACTAAAATCTTGATTTCCGTCAATGTTTCTAATCCTCTCAAACGCTATACTTTCACAAAAAGATGGAGAAGACCACTATGATTTTAGAATTTATGAGAGACGATCACCGCGCGTGCGATCATCTATATACGGAAGCTGAAAATGCCCTTGCTGACAAAAAAGTCGATGAAGCCAAAAAACTCTTCAGTGAGTTTCATCGCACTACCAATCACCATTTTGATATGGAGGAGAAAGAGCTTTTTATTACGTTTGAAAAACGAACGGGGATGATGGGGGGACCTACTCAGATGATGCGGTATGAGCATCAACAGTTGCGTGCCCTTTTGGAATCTATGCTCCGCTCTTTGAACGAAGACAACTATGATGATTTTTTCGGGCAAGGGGAATCGATGATGATTATGCTTCAGCAACACAATATGAAAGAGGAGCAAATGCTTTATCCGATGATTGACCGTGCCCTCGGCGGTGATGGTGAGCTGATGATACAAACGCTCAAAGAGATGCCCAAATGAAGTCGCTAGATGTACGGGAATTCGATCATCCTTTACCGTTGGAAATGACGGTCGATGCGTTTAAAAAGCTTAGTGGCAGTGAAGTGCTTTTAATGATTCACCGACGTGAACCAACCCCTCTTTTCGAGATAATTACGAAAAATGGTGGCTTTTATCGTTCGGTGCACGTGGAAGAGAATCTCTGGCATATCTTTATCACCCGTGATTCCAATGTGAATTTGGATGATTGCCGTGTTTGAAGGTCTCTCTCTGAATCAAGCGCCTCCTATTTCGGTGGTGCTTCGTTTCTTCCTTACCCTCCCTGTTTTTGGATTGATCCTTAGTCTTCTAATGATCCTTTTCCCCACCGAAATCCTTACCCACAACCATCCCTTTTCTCTTGCGAGTATCCATCTTCTCTTTTTAGGAATGATTAGTATGGGGATGATTGGTGCGCTGTTTCAGATGCAAAGTGTTTTAGGAGGTGCACCCATCCCCTCACCGTTGGGAAACTCTCTTATTATTCACTCGCTTCTCGTGTTGGGGATTCTTGCGTTAGCCAGTGCCTTTATTTTTCAATTTCCCGAACTTTTTATTATTGCGGCGGTCTTGTTGGGAAGTGGTATTGTCTACTTCGCTCAGATTCTCCTCCCCTTACTCATCGCAAAGATGTCTCACAATACCCTCAAAGGGATGCGCTTCGCCATTTTTTCACTCCTTATCACCGCAATATTAGGGGTGGTTATGGCAAGCTCCTACGCCAATGGAAGTTTTAGCGATACCCACGCCGCGATCAAAGCGTCTCATTACTCTATCGGTCTCATCGGTTGGATTGCCGCTCTTATCATCTATGTTGCGTTTCAAGTTATTGAGATGTTTTACGTCACCGCTTCGTATAGCAATTGGTGTAAACAAAATGTCAAACGCATTCTTGGAGCCTCTCTTCTTCTCAAAGTGATTTGGCTCTTCGCGGCGTTGCCATTTGCTTGGGTGTTTGATGTTTTTATGGCGTTGCTCTTGGTGGGATTCGTGACAACAACGATGAAGCGATTGCGCAGTCGAAAACGTCGTGTGAGTGATGTGAGTATCTGGTTTTGGATGATGGGGCTGGGGTTATTGATGATTGCCTTACTCTCGTATCTTACGTCGATAGTGAGCCATTATGAACCATTAGAGGCTATGAGCTTGATTGCATTCGCCCTCTTTGCTCTCTCGATTATTTTGGGAATGATGGGAAAAATCGTCCCCTTCTTAGTGTGGTTTCATCTCAATGCCGCAGGATATATGGAGACTCCCATTATGTCAAACATTATCCCCGCTAAACGTCTCAAAATGAGTTTCTGGCTTTTTGGAGCCACCGCTTCAACAGCTATTCTCTCCCCTTTCGTCCCACTGCTGTTAATCGCTTCGGGTCTTAGTGGGATCGCGCTGTTCTCGTTATTGCTTTTTAATCTGGTAACCGCCGCGAAACTCTATCGCAAGGTTCTTGCGACGGGGACGAGATTTACCTTTGAGCCTTAATCTCGGCTCATAATCTTTTGCTTTTCGGCTTCAAACTCCGCTTCGGTGAGAGTACCGCTGTCGTACAGCTGTTTGATTCGTTCCAGATCATTGTATTTTTGGTTTGCATTTATTGTGTTTTGAGGAGTTTTTGTTGAAGTTCCGAGAATGGCGTATAAAATAAATCCAAGGAACGGGATAAAAAAGACCAGTAAAAACCATACGATCTTAATACCGATGTCTTTAAAATCACAGCGAATAATATCGACCAAGGCCCATATCCATAGCGCAAAGATAGCAACACCGATCAGTAATCCCACCATTCCAAACATCATTATTGAATACTCCATAAATCCCGCTTCACTCTTAATTAAAAGAGATTGTAGCATTTATTGGAAACAATTTTATTTTGCGATAAAACTGAGACAGTAATAAATCGTGGCGCTCAGTACAGCGGTGACGGGCAAAGTGAAAAGCCATGAGAGCAAAATCGTTTTCACCATGCTTCTTTGCACTCCGCCCTCAGGTTCTGCAACCATCGAGCCTGCCACGGCGCTAGATACGATATGCGTTGTACTAACAGGAGCATGGGCAAAGTTCGCTAGTAAAATCGTCATCATCGCCATCGCTTGTGCCACGGTGGCTTGCATATAGTTAATCGGTTGAGATCCGATTTTCTCACCAATGGTAATGACGATTCTTTTATACCCTATCATTGTTCCAATACTAAGTGCAAGCGCAACCGCGATAATAACCCATGTCGGAACGTATTCGGTTGCCGATACTAAGATTTTGCGTTGAGCTGAGATGTAATCGGATTTATCTTTATCAATTATCAAATAGGTTTTTTCAACTTGACCAAAGAAGTTATCCGAACACAAAATAGCCGTATGCACACGCCAGCTATCTTGGGGTGAAAGCTGTGAATACGATTTGATTCCATCGAGTTTGGTAGCAATCAAAGAGGTTGTTTCGTACACTTGGTTAACGTTACACTCTGCAATTGTATTTTTTGTTTTAAGGGCGCTGATAAGATGTTTTTCGCTGACGAGCTTGTTGAGTGCTTCGTTATTTTCAGCGTAAAATTTTGCCAAATTTGCGGCACTATCGCGTGTTTGCTTGATTTTATATTCGTGTGAATTCATATCAAGTGCATAATAGGTTGGCAATATCCCGATCAGAATAATCATAATGATACCGATCCCTTTTTGACCGTCATTCGAACCGTGCGCGAAACTGACCCCTGCCCCTGTGGCAATGATTCCTGTGCGCATCCAAAAGTTCGGGCGTTTTCTTTTCGATTCGCTATCGGGCGTTTTGAAAAATTTTGGATTATGGACAAATTTTCGCGTCGCTTTCATAAGTAAATAAGCAAATCCAAATCCCAAAAGAGGAGAAAGGGCTAAAGCAGTCAATACGCCATACAAGGCTTTCCAATTGACGCTTTGCGAAAACTCAAAACCGTGCATAACACCAAATACGGTACTAACGCCAATAAGAGACCCGATAAGGGAATGGGAACTGGAAACGGGTAAACCGAAATACCATGTTCCGAAATTCCAAATGACAGCAGAAATCAGTAGAGAATAGATCATCACTAACGTCGCATTCTGATTGGAAGCCACCATAATATCCAGCGGCAACAAGTGGACGATGACGTAAGCAACACCGATACCACCCATAATAACCCCGAGGAAATTCATAACACCCGACATCATGACCGAGTATTTTGCTTCCATAGAGTTGGTGTAAATGATCATAGCTACCGAATTTGCGGTATCGTGAAAACCGTTAATCATCTCATAAAAAAGAGCGATACCTAACGATAAAAGGAGTAAAGCAAGGGTGAGAGTATTGACATTATTGAGCGCTTCCCAAATGACAGACATGGCATTATCCTAAGATTAAAAATATGAGGCGAAATAGTATTACGAAACCATTACGATATGGTTACGATATTATTACATAATTATGCCAAGTTGCTCTTTTAAATGAGTTTGGAGCTATTATATTGACATACTTCTCTATAATAGTATAATATAAAGAAATATACTTATGTATATCAAAAGGATTTGTGGAACTATGCTTAAAAATAGTCTAATTGAACAAAACCCTCATTGGGATAAAAAGTACCAAACCTATATTAAAAGAGCTTCTTTTGAAAAGCTTGTCCGATACCTTCCTCTCAAACAAATCATTACAATCACGGGTATCAGACGATGTGGTAAAAGCACTCTTGCTAAATCCGCCATCACCTATCTTATTGAAAATGGAACCAATCCGAAAAACATCCTTTTTGTCAATCTGGAGCAGCCCCAATTTTTAGAGTTTCGTCACGATCCGTCATATCTTGGGGTTCTATTTGACGAATACCTAAAACTTGTCAATCCATTAGGCAAAGTAGTGGTCATATTCGATGAGATCCAATTTTTTGATCACTGGCAAGTATATATCAAGAGTAAATATGAATCCAGTGATATTAAGTTTATCATCACAGGTTCCAACTCATCTATGCTTTCAAACGACCTCAATACGCTCCTTACAGGGCGTAGTTTAAATATCCATCTCGATACCTTCTCATTTAAAGAGTTTTTAGACTATCTGGGGATAGATTTTAGGGATACGATTCACAAAATTACCAATAAAATTGCCATGGCCAGAGCCAAAGAAGAATATCTCCAATGGGGTGGATTTTATGAGGTGTTTAGCATAGGGGATGAATTAACCAAAAAAGAGATACTCATCAGTTATGCTAAAAATATCATCTATCGTGATATTGTCCCCCGCTATGGAATACGTAACAGTGAGGTGGTGGAGCGCTTATTCTTCTATTTGGTTTCCAATGTGGGAATTATTCTCAATTATGCGACTTTATCGCAAACGTTTGGCATTAGCGATAAAACAATCAAAGAGTATATCCACTACTTTGAAGAGGTGTTTTTATTACAACGTATTGACAGGTTTCATACCAAACCCAAAGAGCGGATCAAATCAACCAAAAAAATTTATGTTAAAGATAACGGATTTTTGCAAGTAGCTCCAAAAAATTCTGCTAATAGGGGAGCAGCTTTGGAAAATATTGTTTTTAATGCACTCTATCAAGAAGAAAATTCTCTAACCTATCTCAAAGAGACTTATGAGATAGACTTCTATTCCAAAGAGATACTGTATCAAGTTTCCTACGATATCTGTGATGAGAAAACAAAAAAGAGAGAACTCAATGCCTTTGATTGTTTTGCAAATGAAGGTCAGCAGTGTAAGCTTATCACCTACGATACGAATGAGACTCTCCTAAGCAATGATAAAAGAGTAGACGTTCAAAGTATGGATAGTTTTTTACTTGAGGAGAAGAGAAAGTAGGGTAATATCACCCAAATTTCCCCGTGATATACTCTTGGGTTAATTTCTCTTTCGGTGTGACGAATAACTCTTCTGTATACCCTAGTTCGATCAAATCGCCCAGATACATAAATCCTGTATAGTCACTTACGCGTGCTGCTTGTTGCATATTATGGGTAACGATGATGATAGAGACACGATCCTTGAGTTCAATAATGAGTTTTTCAATTCCCTGTGTCGAAATAGGATCAAGTGCTGAGGTTGGTTCATCGAAAAGCAATACTTCAGGCTCAACGGCGATAGCACGCGCGATACACAACCGCTGTTGTTGACCCCCCGAGAGACCATCTGCATCGTGTTTTAGACGATCACTTACCTCTTTCCAAATGGCAGCATCTTTGAGTGCTTTTTCAACACGGTCATTCAATTCTGTTTTATTTTTGATACCTTGCAAGCGCATACCGTAGGCAACATTGTCGTAAATCGACATGGGGAATGCGGTAGGTTTTTGGAAAATCATCCCGATACGGGTTCGTAAATGAATCAGATCCTCTTTTGGGTCGAGAATATTACGTCCATCAAAGAGGATTTCCCCCTCGTATTTGTTCCCCGGATAGAGATCGTGCATACGGTTGAAGGAACGCAATAGGGTGGTTTTACCACATCCTGATGGTCCGATAAGGGCTGTAATCGAATTTTTGGCGATCGGCATTGTGATCTTTTTGAGACTCGGAGCCGATGCCCCTTTGTAGGTGAAATCGAAATTCCGTACGTGAAGAGCGCATTCTTCTTTAATATCAATAATACTTGCCATTGGTTATTTCCCTTTCTTTCTCGTTAATAAAATCAATCGTCCTAGAATGTTAAGACCCAAAATGAACATAGAGAGGATGAACGCCGCCGCCCATCCTAGTTGTTGCCAATCCTCATACGGGCTGGTCGCATAGTTAAACATGGTCACTGTCAATGATGGCATAGCCTGATTCAAATCGGTGGTGAAAAAGTTATCGTTGAATGAGGTAAAGAGCAGAGGTGCTGTCTCTCCCGCAACACGTGCAACCCCAAGCAATACTCCCGTTAAAATTCCCGCTTTTGCCCCACGATAGACGACATCCATAATTACTTTGTACTTAGGTGCACCCAAAGCAAAAGCAGCTTCGCGTAATGTTCCAGGGACAAGTTGAAGCATATCATCTGTGGTACGTAAGATGATGGGTATCATCATAATTCCCAAGGCAATTGCACCTGCCCACGCACTAAAATGCCCCATCGGGATAACCACAACGGCATAAACAAACGCCCCAATAACAATAGAGGGGGCGGACATCATAATATCACTGATGTCACGAATGGTATTGGCAAGTTTGGAGTTTTTGCCGTATTCACTCAAATACGTCCCTGCCAAAATTCCTAACGGAACACCAACGCCCGTAGCCATTCCCACAAGGATCAGTTGACCTACAAGGGCGTGTTTAAGACCGCTCTCTGCATATCCGGGAGGAGCACCCTCGTAGATAAAGATATTCCAGTTAAGGGCACTTACCCCCTTCATTACCAAAATACCCAAAATCCAAAACAAAAAAGCCAATGCTATAACGGCACTGAGCGTTGAAAAAATCAATGCCAGTTTATTGATAAAAATTCGTTTTTGTACGGCAGTCATTAGGCTCTCCTAGCTTTTCGTAAAAAGTAAAATTTAGCAATCGCAATCACCACAAAACTCATAATAAGAAGGGTCAATGCCAGACCAAACAAGCTTGAGAAATAAAGCGACGTATCGGCTTCGGTAAACTCATTGGCAAGAGTGACGGGAATAGAGGTTGTTGGGCTGAGGATGGAAGTAGGGACTTTGTGAACATTCCCCATAACAAACGTTACCGCCATCGTCTCACCGATTGCCCGACCCAAAGCCAAGATCAAAGAACCGATAATTCCCGCTTTAGCGTAGGGGATAATAACATCTTTGATAACATCCCACTGCGTACCGCCCAATGCGTAGGCGGATTCTTTGAGAATATCGGGAGTCGTATTCATCGCATCACGAGTAACCGCCGCCATAAAGGGGAGAATCATAATGGACAGAACAATCCCTGCCGCAAGAAGACCAATTCCCATACCGCCCGTGAGATCACGCAAAATAGGGACGAAGTAAAACAGCCCCCACATTCCGTAAATAACCGAAGGGATAGCGGCAAGAAGTTCAACACTTACCCCGAAGAACCCTTTGATTTTGTCGTGTGCGATTTCACTAAGGAAGATAGCAACCCCGATTGCGACGGGAATAGCGAGAAGCATCGCCAAAAAAGTAGAGGCAACGGAACCGAAAATCGCTGCATACGCCCCGAATTTATCGACATTGGGAGCCCACTCGTCTTTGGTTATGAAATCCAACCCAAATGTCTGCATCGCTTCGGTCGATTGATTGAACAATACGACAAATATCCATGCGACGATCAAGAGGATCAAGAATGCACTGATACGCGTCAGGTTGTGAAAGAGTTTATCGACCATGCCAAGCCTTGCCTAGAAATTTTGGGCAATTTTAGTACAGGTTGATTACAACTGCGTTACGGAGGGGTAATTAGATCGCGCTATTTATAGCGCAATAGTATAGAGGTGATTAAAATTTATAGTTTAGACCAGCATACGGATTATAAACAGTTAGTGTTCCATATTCATTCTTGTCGTATGCCATACTTGTCCGTAGAGCTTTATAGGCTATTTCGAGCTCAAGCCCAGCTGTCAATCCAAAAAGTATACCAGCACTAACTCCCAGATTCCAATCAGCATTAGAGTCAGTTGTAACCCCTATTCCTGCACCAATATATGGGAGAAAGCGCTTATTGCCGCCTATTGTTACAAGATAATTAAAATTTAGAGCATAGAAATTCATCTTTTGTTGATTTCCGTACAGATTACTACCACTTGCTTTATTTGCAGAAAAACTTGTCAAATCAAATTCAGCACGATTAGCACTTTTTCCTATCCAACCATACTTTAAGCTCATTGCAGTAGTATCAAGTTTTGTGTCTTCTTTAGTGACACCACCTTCGTGAGTCTCGCTTCCATTCCCTTTCATAACACCTACACCAAAATAACTCTTCCCTGCATCTTCCAGCGAGCTTGTAGTAAACCAATTTTTTGTCGCGGGTTTGCTTACTTCCACAACAGCCTCAACATGCTCTGGCACACTGACGGATATTTTCCCAGAATCATCAGGTAGAGCAACCGCAACCGCAACATTGGAACAGACGAGTAAACACCCTAGAAATAAACTTCTTTTCACTTTAAACCTTTTTTTAATATTATTAAATTAATTCATTGTTATAGCTTCCTCGAAATGACGTAAAGATACTAACTTCTTTACAAAATCATGGGACGAAGACTATAGATATTGACGATAAATATCATATAGCGAATAATTTTTTGTAGTATAAATTGCTTTTTCGATATTGGTGTCATTAACTTTGTACTTCACGGCATAGCCATAGTTAATTTTAATAGCATCCGCCTTACTTTTAGTCATCTGTGTAAAATTGACCTTTTCTTTCATGGTACTTGATAGTAATGCGTAGCGAGTACCATCGTCTAAAGCTCTCGAATCTGGTGCGAGCTCTTTATCAAGGTTAGAAATATTGTTGACAAGACTCTGGTAATAGCAAGTTAATGACTTTACGGTAATAAACGATTGCGTCTTATTGGATAATACACCATTCACTGACAAATTGGAATTTACACCCATGACAGCAATAAAATTAGAATCATCTATTGTGTATGCTTTGGGAACCATATTGTTTAAACTTGCAGTTTCAACTGTGATAGGAATAGTGATATTGATTTTTTTCCCGAGAGTATAAGGTACTTCTGTAGGAGCCTTAATGGTAGCATCGAATGATATATTGCTGTTATGGGCGAATTTCTTTTCAGACTGACCTACTATGTTGTAATTTTTAAATGCAGTAGCTAGGTATGTCTTGTACTCTTTGAGATCTTTTTGGTATTGTTGCTCAATTCTTTCTTTTAGCGTTGCTGTTTTAGATACGGCATCTTCTTTGGTAAAAGCTTCTCCATTAATAAGAGATGTGTATGAGTAACTCTTTTTTGCGGGAGCATTTAAAGCAACGGTATATCCACCGTCTAGTTCTTTGTTTTGTAATAGACCACTTTTATCAGTGACGGAATAAGATAAAGAAATTAAATTCTTGTTGCCTTGGTAGTCCGTCAATGCTTTGGCGTATAAGGCATCCATTTCTTGGCTTCTTTGGTTTGCGTATTTGACTAGCTCTAAAAGATTAGCTTGGTGTTTTAGAAGCTCATTGTTCTCAACAATTTCTAAAAAATCTTTTTGGTGAAAATATTTTGGATCTGGTAAGCCAACAAGTAATGTCGTACCAAAAGTAAGAGCAGCTAATCCAGCAGTTAGCGTTGATGAGGCAATTGTTGAGAGTACTTCTCGGCTGGTGTAGTGACTGTCGCAAAAAAGTTTCTTATTTCCTTTGGCATCATTACCCATTCCAGTGCTTATTACACAATTTATAGCATCATCAGCTTTTTCCTCTTTATTAGTCATTGAATAATCTGGATAAAATCCAAATGCTGTGATTCGTATTAGTTCTACATCTTTATCATGACCATTATTGAGCATTGAGACTTTGAGCAATTTTGTGCCGCCTTGCATATAGGCATAACCTATTGCACCAGAAGAAGAGAGAGTAGCCTTTTTAACAGCCTCAACATGCTCTGGAGCACTGACGGATATTTTCCCAGAATCATCAGGTAGAGCAACCGCAACCGCAACATTGGAACAGACGAGTAAACACCCTAGAAATAAACTTCTTTTCACTTTAACCCTTTTTATTAATATTATACTCTAAACATTTTATATCTTAACGACAAAGTAATTATTTACTTTTTAATTTGATAAATACACCCTCGTCATTGCTAATGTGCTCATACGATTGTTCTGTTTTTGTCTGAAGTGTGACACGATACCAATCACCCCGATCTGCCATATAAATATCGGATACCTTTTCAGTATCCAACTCCGTCACTACACGAGGAGCCTGCTCTTTGCTGTAGAAATCGAAAACAATCAAATGTCTACCCTTGGAATCGGTAAAGACAAAATGCTCTTTTATCGGGTCTTTTATATCCAAAAAGATGGAGTTATCATTAAAAATAAAGCTTGATTTACCAAACTTAAATTTTTTATCGGCAGTTTTAAATGCTTGCGTTGCTTTTCGTGCTTCAACCTGAGCCGATTCCACTTTAATTTTTTCAATAGTTTGGCTAGTTTTAATTTTGTTAGAAACGACGATTGAATTAAAAGATTTAACATCATTACTGTTCATAGAAACGACCAATTTTTCAACTTCTGGTGCTTTGAAATATTGAGGTTTTAAATCAGCTTCTGTCCCTTTAAAGTCACGAAGTTTAGAGACAACAAACACCTGACCACTTTGATAGTGCGCAGGTGTCTGTGTGTGGTTAAACTTTTTTGCCTCTTTTGGAACCATGGCATTCGTATAATTTACCAACTCCATCGAACTTATTAATCCATCATGGTCAAAATCGGCATCACCTTCTAATGCTTCACTTAGAACGTACGTGAATATTCCATGACCATCCGCCAAACCTTCGAGAGCGGTTTGTACTGAATTGGCTGCTGTCATACTCGTTAAATTTAATTTAGACGTACTACTCTTGGCAAGTTGTTTAGAAACTTTTTCATTGATTGAACCAGAATAACACGTATCAAATAAAAGCAACTTATTGGCAGTTGGAATTTTTTTGAATGCTTGTCTCAAATCATCTTCCGAAATAGAATCTTCTTTTATTTTTGCATTATCAATTTGATCCAGATTAGACGTAATCATATAATATGTATCATCCACAACGATGCCATGGGTTGCCGAATAAAATACAAAAAAATCATTGGCTGAAATATCTTTCAGAGTATCCAATTTTGCCAAAATAGCTGTTTTTGTTGTAAAGTCCATTTTTTTCATATAGTCAATATTTACTTTTGAGAATATATCCTTTGTTCTCTTATATAAGGTTGCCCCAAACAAGCTAGCATCAGCCTCTGCATATTTAAGATTTAATTCTTTGGCTTTAAACTCATCAATACCAATTACAATTGCATATATCTTTGGCTTAGAATTTAATGCATATTCTGCTACTACTTCATGTACTATTTCATCACCACGAATTTTATTGGTTTCATCATAAGCGTATGCTCTAATCTCGTTATAACCATTTTGCAGTTTAATATTAAAGTTTTTAACCTTGAGACCATCTCTTTTGACTTTTAATGCTCTATCATCATTTGCGGCAATCTCTGCCCCATTTACAATTAATACAACCTCGCCTATTCCAAACCCCTGAGCCTGAACTTCTAGGGCAATATTGACATTTTCACTATCAAAGGTTTCAGGTAAATTATAAAAAGAAACTATGGGTGGTAATATAGCGACACCTTGACATTGTTTTGGTGGATTTTTTAATGCAGTTTTTATCAGATTCCCAGCTTGGTTTCTATGATATTTATATGCCATATCCAGTGCGTTCAATGGTAATGGCTTGAATTGAGCCGTCTGATTTAGGTCTACACAATGTTCTATGAGATAATTCTGAATGGCGGTATTTTCAGGCTTACCGTCTAAATTAGATGCCAAACTTCCAATCAACGTTGTTGCATTGTTGCTAGTAAGTGATTTTATATCACCTCCAAGCTCAATAAGATACTGTGTTAGTGCTAGATCTTCGGAAACGTGAATCAAGGTGTAGCCGTTATATCCAGCCTTTTTATAATTTGCCCCTTTTGAAATCATCCATTTCACCATCTCCAAAGAAGCTTCTGGACTATTCTTAGAATACCCTTGAGTTACAAATTGATAAAGAGGGAAGGTACCATTTTTGTGTTGATAGTTGATGTCGGCTCCAGCATTTATCAAATGAGTCATCCAATTAATATCACCTGCCTCTGCTGCATTCATCAAAATGGAATTACCATTGCTTGTTATTGTATTTACATCAGCAGAATAATCTGCTTTTAAAGGTGAAGGTGTTGGATTATTTTTACTAGTGGAACAACCACTTAACAACAATATTGCGGTAAAAAGTCCTAAATAATGTATTCTATATCTGTACATTTACTACCTATCCTTTTAAATAAAATTAATTAATTTTATTCTACCCAATTCGTATAAAATCCACCCTATCACTTTGAGTAACTAAAATCCAAGAGAGGGTTTAGGGGTCATTAGATGAATTAATTTCATAATGATTTTAGCTTTAAAATAAGATTATACACATAATAGTTATTATAATAACTATTTAAGCAGTATCGTTTTAGAATTGCATAATTACTACAAAGGAAATGCATGAGTTTTGAATCCGATAAGTCGATTGCTTTTATGATCGCTAAAACACGAAATATTCTTAAAAATGAATTGGAAAAAGAACTCAAGCCTTACTCTATATCGTATGCACAGCGTGTAATACTCATTCGTTTATGTGAAAAAGATCGATTGACTCAAAAAGAGTTGGCACAAGATACCTATTTTGAGCAATCTAATCTAACCCTTATGCTGGATAAATTGGAACTAAAAGGGCTGGTAAAGCGTGAGCCAAAAGAAAACGATCGAAGAGCGTATCTCGTAACGATTACTACGAAAGGGAGGGAACTCCAAGATGAACTCATTTTATTGGGAGAGAAAGTCATTGAAAGAGCTTTTAACGGTGTTAGTCCTGAGCAAAAAGAGGAGATGTCACATCTTCTTCAAACCATTTATGAAAATCTAAAAAACGGTTTATAATGAATACAAAAACGCTTTTCGCCACGTGTTTATCCTTTTTTTTACTTACAGGATGTATTCCTAAAATTGATAAAGCTGAGGTGCTTTCGAAAACAGTGGTAAATAGTGATATCGAAAAAAGCATCGACGTATATGATGACAATGCAACACAGCTTGTAAATGACTGGTGGAGGGGATACGGCGATTCGCAACTTAATAGCATTATTTCCGAAGCGCTCACCAATGCACCCTCGCTTAAAAGTATAGAAGCCCGATATGCCCAAGCAAATACTATTATTGAATCCGTTCAATCACGTAATCTACCGCATATCTCTGCTAATGCCAGTGTCGTTCGGCAACGTTTCAGTGAAAATCATATTTTTCCTCCACCATTGGGAGGAGGGTCGTATACACAGTATCAGCCATCATTGATGCTAGATTACGATTTTGACTTTTGGAATGCACGTGAATCACGAATTTTGGCGGCTAAAAATAGTGCTTTGTCCCAAAAAGCAACCATAGAAGCCTCAAAAATAGCATTAAGTAGTGCCATTTGTGAAACATATCTTTCTTGGAATTTTGATGAGCAAAAACTTGCGGCATTAAGCGTTTTGGAAAAAACGGCTACTGAAGAGCTTCGTATTGTTGAAAAGCAGTACCGATTAGGGTTAATTGATGGTATTGCGATTAATGATAAAAAGGGTTCCCTTTCTCATGTTACTCAGCAACTCACGCAACTAAAACGTGTAATTGAAGGAAAAAAAAAGAGTATCTGTGTTTTAGGCGGATTTCTCCCTTCGTATACGGCGACGATGAAAGCCCCGCATATTGATGATGCGTTCAATGTTCCTTTGCCAAAAGAGATTATGCTCAATCTGGTTGGTCATCGTGCGGACGTTGCTATTGCAAAATACACAGCTTTGAGTAAAAGTAATATCATTGAAGAAACAAAAGCTCAATTTTATCCCAATATCAGTCTCTCTGGACTTATCGGGTTTACCTCGTTTAGCTGGACAAAACTCATCGATCACTCTTCCTATACCCCTTCCGTAGGAATCGCACTATCACTTCCACTGTTGGACTGGGGGGAGAGAAAGGCAAATTTACAAAACAGTGTCAGTGATTATAATAGTTCTGTATACGATTATAATCAGGTGGTAATCAAGGCGGCAAATGAAGTCGTTGTTTTACTCAAGCAATCAAAGTTAATGGAGTTAGAAATACGACTTCATGAAGATGATATGAATGCGCGTCATACCAATGAGAACATTTTTAGAAAAAAACTAGCGCTTGGATTGAGTAATAAACTACCCTACCTTTTGGCACAAAAAATTGTCTTAGAAGGGAAGATAGAAACGTATTCGTTATATGAAACCAAATCGTTAATCCAAATTGATTTAATCAAAGCGTTAGGTGGTGGATACACGGACAAAGGGGATAATAATGCAAGTCGCTAATATGCTTTTTCGTTCTTTTAAATCATTCCCATGGCAAAGAACCCTCTCTGAATGGTTTTCAATGGATGCCCCGATTTTGATGTATATGTCTAAAGTGGTTATCGCGGCATTGTTAGCTTTATGGATGGCAATGACCTTGAATATGTCAGATCCTCGAACAGCTATTTTTACCGTATTTATCGTTATGCAACCTCAAAGTGGACTCGTGTTTGCCAAAAGCTATTATCGTGTTTTGGGGACGATTGCTGGAGTTGGAATTTCACTTGTAATTATTGGAATGTTTTCACAGGATCCTATTTGGTTTATAACATTTTTTGCCCTTTGGATTGGTTTGACGACGGCTGCCGGATTCAAATATCGTAATTTTCAATTCTATGGATTTGTTTTGGCAGGATACACGTTATGTATCGTTGCCCTTCCTGTTATTGAAACGCCACTTGAGGTTTTTGACATTGCTGTTTCTCGCTTTTCTGAAGTTATTATTGGAATTATGTGTGCGACGGTGATCAGTGATGTTATCTTTCCTCGCCGTCTTCTGGATTCGTTAATAGCGAGTGAGCAGGAGCGATTTCGTAATGTCCTTGTCACGTTATCCGATCCAAAATTAGTTTTTGCTGCATTTGATGATACTAATCCCTCCGTCAGCCGATTTTCAAATGGGGTTGTGGGGCTGAATGCTGTTCGTGTCAATAGCAGTTTTGAAAGTGGAAGTGATCAGAAAGAGCGTCAACACTACGCCCACCTCAATCATGAGTACATGAATCTCTCTACGACGTTTCACTCCCTTAAAAGTATCGTTGTCGCGATCAAAGAGGATGAGAAAAATCAGCTTTTAGAAGCATTGGAACGTTTGTATACTCCTCTTGCGTCGGCATTAAAGAATCGCCCCGAAACAGTATTGACGTTAGATGATTTGAACCATCTTCTATCCAAACTTTTAGAGGCAAAAAGTCGTGTTCAGGAACACTATGAACACGAAAGACTCTTATTTGGAGATCAAGATGACTTTACTGCAGCGGCATATCTGATTCTCCGTTTACTCAATGAGTTGCATAATCATTGCGCCACTTACCTTTCTCTTTTAAAACATCGCGTATCAGGTTCTGCATCCCGTGAGCTTAGTCGTATTGTCCAATTTTCAACCCATACGGATAATGTTTTGGTTGCTTTGGCAGCATTTAGAGGAAGCGGTGTATTGCTTTTGACCATGCTGTTTTGGATTCTAACTGGATGGCCTTATGCTACGCTAACGATCACGATGGCGGTAGTTATCGGATTGTTGCTTGGAACATTGCCCAGTCCTATTGATGGGGTAAAAGACTTTTTTAAAGGTTCCGTTATTGCCCTTGTCGTTGCAGCTTTGTATGATTTTTACCTCATTCCTGCGTACACCTCTGATCTTTTGACCCTCGGGCTCCTTCTTGCTCCCGTATTTGCGTTCATTGGATGGATGACGACACGACCGAGATTACCCATTTTTACTTTTGGATTTGTCTTTATGTTTATGAGTCAATGTGCCCTTGACCCTTATTATAAAATTGAACCAAGTAAATTTTTGGAGAGTTCTTTGGCGGCATTGATCGGGGTTATTTTTGGTGGTCTTGCCTATTTGTTGGTCAATTTTTGGTCGTGTTCGTTGACACAGCAGAGAGTTGCAAAAATATTACGCCGTCAAATTGTCAGTGCATGCGTGGGTGCATTGAATGTAGAGCGAAGTGCGTTGGAGAGTACCGGACGAGATCTTGTGCAACAGTTTTCAACACAGGGCCGTCTCAATATGCGTTCTAGCCGTCTTGTGTTTGAGTGGCTGCTTGCAACGCTTGAGATTGGACGCTCAATCTTGACGATTCGCAGGAGCCTGCAGCGGCTTTATCCTCACTCTCGGTATCCATATATTGGTAGTGCGTTGGAGTCGATTCGGTGCTATTTTGAGACACCGTTGGAAGCTAGTAAAGAATCACTATTGATTGATTTAAAAGAGACCATTACCGCTCTTCGAAGTTCTGAGCCTCCGAGTACAACAGTACAGCTAAAACATCTTGAAAATCTTATTGTCGAATTTTCTCTGATACGTACCGTAGTGAATAACTCAACAACCTTTCCCATTACAAAGGAGGATTCATGCCATTAGATATAACATTAGCAGGGATTCAAATGCCGACACTTCTTCCCATATTCGTTGCAACAGCGGTTATGCAGATTTTAGTGGATCGTTTGATGTCGGATGGTGGAATCTACAATTATGTTTGGCATCCTGGGCTGTTTCGGACGGCGGTATTCGTCTGTTTGTTTAGTATTCCATGCTTACTTATTTATCGTTAAGGATTTGAAATGAATAAGAATAATAAATTATCAAAGTTTTTGCGTTTTGCCATCACTTTTTCGGTGCTTTCTTTAGCCGTATTTTTGGGATTGATGCTTTGGGATAATTATATGAACAGTCCATGGACGCGAGATGGTCGTGTACGTGCTGACGTGGTCATGGTAGCTCCCGATGTTGGAGGGCTTGTGAGTCGTGTTTGTGTTATTGATAATCAATTTGTCCATAAAGGAGAAATCCTTTATCAGATTGATGAAGAACGCTTTCACCATGCTTTACATGAGGTGCAAGCAATTGCTCAAACACGCAAAGCTGAATATGAGATGAAAAAACACCAATCACAGCGACGCAATGCTGCGGATGATGAGATTGTATCGGTAGAAAACCGTGATGATGCCTTATATGAAGCTCAAATAGCTCATGCCAAATATGAAGAGGCAATGACGCAAGTAGAAACCGAAAAACTGAATCTTGAGCGTTCTTCTGTTCGTGCACCTACGGATGGTTGGGTATCTAATCTTCTTTTGCGAAGAGGGGACTATGTTCAAGTGGGTGAAAAACGCTTAGCCCTTATTACGGGAGGATCATTTTGGGTATATGGTTATTTTGAGGAGCATAAGCTTTCACTTATCCATATTGGTGATAAAGCTGAAATGAAGATGCTCGGAACAAAATATACACTTAAAGGGCATGTAGAAAGTATTGCCAGCGGTATCGCTGATCGTGACAATGTGACGGATGGGCGACTTTTAGCCAATGTCAATCCAATTTTTACATGGGTTCGATTAGCACAACGAATTCCAGTCCATATTCATATCGACGAAGTTCCCAAAGGTTTAACTCTCTCGGCAGGTATGACCTGTTCGGTCAGTATCTTTCCTATCAAATCAGACCAAAGGAGTGCCCTTAAAAAGTAATTACCAAATGGATCGTTGTTGATATAGACAAAAAATTAAATAAAAGGGTTTAAATTATGAAAAAAATGTTGGTATTAGTATCATCTTTGATGATCACAGGAGTTGTTTCAACGTGTTTTGCAAATACGCTGGAAGAAGGAAAAATGGCGTTAGAAAAGCAGAATTATTTCAAGGCGATAGAAGCGTTTACGAAAGTATGTAATGATGGAAACGCCGAAGGATGTTTTCAACTTGGTGTATTGTATGAAAAGGGTGAAGGTATCGCTCAAAATAAATATAAAGCTGCTACTTATTATGCGCAAGCGTGCCAAGGCGGTAATTCACTTGGATGCAGCAATATGAGTTTGAAGTATGACACACCTTAAAGCTGATGTAGAGAAGTATTAGAAATCCACTGCATCGCCTCCTCATGGGTAGTAAAAACACCTTCAAGCTGCGCCGTATACGCATCCTCCAAAAGTGTTTTAAAAGCACGAGAGGGGGAGAGTCCAAGGGCAATAAGATCACGCCCCAAAAGTATGGGAGGAGGGGGTGCGTGTAAAACTCCTAGAGTATTGGAGCAGTTAAAAAGCCACTCTCCTGCTTCAAAACACGTCGGTTTTCCCCCATCAAAAGCACGCCCATAAAAATCAGCCTGAGCTACACGGATCAAATCATCAAGTATGACATGCGTAGAGAGATGACGGATGGCACTCGCGTTTGCATTTGTTTGAAAAAGCTTACGGACGGTTCCATGATAGCGTACGAGGGGGAGGATACGCTCTATTAACTCTTTCTCGGTACAAAAGCGTTCCAAAAAAGTGCGTGCGATTTCGACCCCTTCCTCGGCGTGCTTGGGGGCGTTTAGAATACCATCGTGGAGGATTGTCGTGCACGGTTTACCTATATCATGGACGAGTACGGCAAGGAGGAGAATCAAATCCCGTTTTGGTTCTCCTGTTTTCTCGTTTGCCATGGTATCCAGTGCCATTAGGGTGTGAATCCAGACATTCCCTTCGGGGTGAGAGAAACTATCTTGCGGTGTTGTTTCCAGAGGTAGCAGTTCTTTAAAAAAAACAAGCCCCCCCATCTCTTTGAGCAATTCAAATCCAAGAGAGGGTTTAGGGGAAAGGAGAAGCAACTTTTTGATCTCCTCAAAAATTCGCTCTTTTGGGAGTTCTTCGAGAGCGCCATTAGCAATCATTTCACGGCACAAAATCACTAAGTTTGTATCACATGAGAGTTCATAGCGTGCGGCAAATTGTACGGCACGTAACACACGCAATGGGTCATCTCCAAACGTTGTTTTATCAACATAGCAAAGGCGTTTAGCCTCTAAATCTTTTATCCCTCCATAGGGATCTAAAAAGGTACGTAGTTGTGGATCATATCCGATAGCGTTGATCGTAAAATCACGGCGACGGGCGGCGGTGGTAAAATCGAGATCATTTTTCCACTGTATCTCAAATCCCTTGTGTCCAAACCCCCGTTTGGATTCGATGCGGGGGGGAGAAAAATCGAGATTATATCCCGCATAGGAGAGTTTGAGAACGCCGAAGCTTTTACCGACAAGATTAACTTTTCCAAATTTTCTCAAAATCTTTTCGAGCTGATCAATAGAAGTGACACCGTAGAGTTCAATGTCAATATCCGTAGTGTTTAGGCAAAGGAGCGCATCCCGTACATATCCCCCTACGATAATCGCTTTGATCCCGTACTCATTTAATCGCTCTAATACGTGTTCGATAGAGGGGTGTAGAGAGAGTATCACTAGGATTTTTTTGTGGACTCTACGAGAGTATTGAGCGAAAATCCAAAGGTGGAACCCACTCCAAGGGTAGAATGAATAGTGAGCATTGTTGCGTGGAGACGGAGAATATAGCTGACGATAGAAAGCCCCAATCCCATCGAGTTGTCCCAGCGGTTTTTTTGAACACGGTAAAATTTATTCGTAATTTTTTCGAGTTCATCGGGGGCAATACCAATCCCCCTATCGGTAACTGTGAGCATATTTTCAGTGAGTTTCAGTACAACTTCTTCTTCGGAATATTTGAGGGCATTGTCGATGAGGTTGGTAATGACCATCTCTATCATTGTTTTATCGGCATACACTGTTTTGTGAAATGTCTCAAATAGGATTCTTCGACTTGAGTATTTGCTTTGCAAGACGCAAACCGTATCCGCACACACGTCCCCCAGATCAAAATGGGTTGGTTTAATGGAAAGATCATTATTCTCAAGCTTGACGGAGAGGGTAAGGCGATCAAGCATTAGCGTGATTTTACGGGTATTGGAAAGGATCTTTTCTAAAAACTTAGCCTGAATTTTACCATCAATTTTGGGATCATCATGGAGCGTTTCCGCATATCCCATAATTGCAGCGATAGGATTCTTGAACTCGTGGCTAATAGCTGAGAGAATATCGTTTTGCTGTTTGTTGATGAGCCTCAATCGGGCGGTATATTTGCGTTTTTGTTTATCACGATTACGCAGTTTTTTGACCAAGTTTTTGAGCAAGAGTGTGATCGTCAGAAACTCTTGAAAATGTTGGGGTTTGAGAACAGCTTGGTAATTCTTCTCCGCAATTGCATTGAGATACTGAGTGATTTGTCCAATATCATGGTGTGTTTTTTTCGATATTTTGTAAGCGATCATTAACGCAATAAGGATAAAAATCACAAAGGAGAGAAGGAGCTTAAACCACAGTGCATAAAAATGGTGCATCACTCCACCTAAGTCAGTAGAGAGACGAAAGTAAAGGACTTTATTAGGAAGGGTGATTTTCTGAGCAACGTAGATAAAATCGGTTTTGAGTGTTTTGGAATGTCGGATAACCATCCCATACGGATTGCTCATGGCTTCCATAATCTCAATACGCCCCGAGTGATTTTCCATCGTCCGTTTATCGGCATTTGTTTCAGCGATTACTGTCCCATTTTCATCAATGATGGTAACACGAAAATCACTTTTCTCGGCAATGGAGAGGGCTAGTCCATCATAATCGTGTGACGTTGTGATTTGGGGAACGAGAAGATTGATGGTTTGCAATAGTCGTTGCTCATTATCAGTAATAACCATTGATTTGAGGGTATAAAAACTAATAAGGGAAGCAATCAACAACGAGGCAACAAACAGCCCCAAAATATTGAGAAAAAAGACTTGATGAATTCTTAACACAGTGTGTATCCGACTCCCCTCACTGTTTTGATATACTCTTTGGACTTTTCGGGATCGATTTTCTCTTTGAGACGGTTGATAGCAACATTGACGGTACGATCTTGGTACACTTCATCTCCACCCCACACACTTTCGAGAAGAGTGTCTCTATCCAACACCACATTTTGATTGGAAATAAGCGTGTAGAGAAGATCAAACTCCAGCTTGGTCAGTTCAACGGGACGAGTATCGATCATAACGGTGCGAGCAGGGAGATTGAGACTAATATCCCGATAGACAACCATTCCACTATCGGAAACTTTTTTCGTCCGACGTAGAATCGCCTTGACACGTAGCGCGAGCTCTTTCATACTGAAAGGTTTCGTGAGATAATCATCTCCACCGCGTTCAAATCCCTCTTCGATGTCGCTGTCTTTGTCTTTTGCACTGATAAAGATAACAGGGGTTTGTATTCCACGTTGGCGTAGCGAAGCGACGAATTCAGATCCTTCAGCACCCGGGAGATTACGATCCATAAGAATCAAATCGACCGCCTCTTCTTCGAGTATTTTGGTGACGCGCTTGGTATTGAGGAACCCTATCGTTTCATATCCCTCACGTGAGAGATTGAATTCGATGAGTTCGAGAATATCCACTTCATCTTCAACGATTAATATCAACGCTTCCAATGTCTAGCTCCTTTCTTTTCCTCAATTGTAAATTCGTATCTCGCCACCTTTTTGAGCATAGAGCAAAAGAGCAGCAATATTGACCGTGCGATCACCTGTCCGTTCAAGTTTACGAAGTGTTCCTAAAATTTTAACATATTCAACAGAGAGTTCTCCCGAAATAACAATATTATTCAGAAGCTCCTTTTCCATAATAGAAAAAATGTCATCATTCTTGGACTCTTCAACCATCACTTTGCGGTAAAGTTCTTCGGTATCGCACTCATCCATTGCGTTCAAACACGCAGCAATGTATTGTAGCGCATTCAAGGTCGTTTTGTGCAATTGAATGATGGTCGGAATAAGAACGGTAAGATCACATCCTCTCACACAATGCTCTTGCAGCCGTCGATTGTACTTTTTAACCGCATCACCGATACGATCCAGTTCATTGGTCATTTTCAAAAATGCAACCAGTTGACGAAGCTCTTCCGCTTCAGGGCCAAACAGTGCAAACGTTTTGATAATTTCATTATCGATAGTATTTGCACTGTTTTGAAGATTTTTCAAATAATTTTTAGAGAGCTCATAACGTGAATCGTCATTCTCTTCAAATCCTTTTAATGTCTCTTCACTAGCAAGGATAATATTTGAGACCAATTCTGAGAGCTGGGAACGAATCGCATTCATTTTGTTTTCATAACGTGGGAGCATTGGGTTACCTTATTTAAAAATAATAAGGAGGATTATAAGAGATTTAGATAACAAGGAGGTTACAGACATCTTATTCCCCTTGTAACCTCACCGTTACCAGAACACTTTAAACTTTCGCACTTTAAATATTCCAAACAAGGGTTTTACTTATGTTCAAAAACATTACCAAAGGCTTAGTAATAGCAGCAGTAGCAGCAACATCAATGATTGCAGCGGATAAAATCAATGGCGCAGGGGCAACCTTTCCAGCACCTTGTTATTATGATTGGGCATACAACTACCAAAAAGCAACGCATGTACGTGTAAACTACCAATCTATTGGTTCAGGTGGCGGTATCAAACAAGTTTCTGAGCGTATTGTCGATTTCGGTGCTACCGATGCTCCCTTGACACCAAAAGAGCTTGACGCAGCAAAATTGAATCAATTCCCAGCGGTTATCGGTTCTATCGTAGTAGCTCACAATATCCCAGGTGTTGCAGATGAAAAACTCAAACTCAAAAATAGCGTTGTAGCCGACATCTTCGCGGGTAAAATTACAATGTGGAATGATGCCGCGATTATGGCGGACAATGCAGGCGTTAACCTTCCAGCTGAAAAAATAATCGTGGCTCACCGTTCAGATGGATCAGGGACTACGTACGTATTTACCGACTATTTGAGCGACGCATCCAAAATGTGGAAAAGCAAATTCGGTGTTGGTAAAGCAATCGGTTGGGCAGTAGGTGTCGGCGGAAAAGGAAATGAGGGTGTAACAAACCTTATTAAACAAACTCCATACTCTATCGGCTACATCGAAAATGCGTACAAAGAGAAAAATCATCTCTCAGCAGCTACTCTTCAAACAGCAAGCGGCAAATGGGTCACAGCAACAACCGCAAACTTCCAAAATGCCGTTAAACAAGCAAAATGGTCCAAAAAAGATCACTTCTACAGCTCACTTGTCCTTCAAGAAGGGAACGCTTACCCTATCGTAGCGGCAACCTTTATCTTGCTTCCTCGTGAAAAAGCGGAGGTAAATGCCGAAGTTATCAAATTCTTCGACACTTCATTCCGTAACGGTGATGCAGCAGCGGTAAAATTGGGTTATATTCCATTGCCAGTGGAAACAACTAATTTGGTACGTGAGTACTGGGCAGGTAAATAATTACCTGTTATTCGTCATCCCGTACGTGATACGGGATCCATTCTTCTTTCTCCTTCCTCTTCTCTTAAACTTTATAGCCCGTCCTTGCGTATGCTCTCGGGCTTTTTTGATTCCTCAGTATTTATTCATTTCCCTTATCGTAATCATTTTGTAATCGTAACATTAGGGTAACCTTGTTTTTCTACAATACCGTTATTAAAAATCAGGAGTGATAACCAATGAAAAAAGTAACTTTCTCTGCCCTTGCTGCGGTAATGTTGTCTGGTGTAGTGTATGCTGACGCTATGACTCTCTTTAGTGACCCTAAGACAGGTCAAGTATTTACCACTGCGGGTGAAAATCGCGTAGAGATGGGCGATTTCGTTGATGCGAAAACCGTTGATATGGCAAATCGTGATTTAGAATCAGGTTTTTCTGAGTATAAAGATGCACAAAAGAAATTCACTAATGTAACATCTAAAGCAAAAAAGATTGAGTTTAGTGGTACGCATTACTTTGGTTTGACATCGGTTAGCCCTGATGTAACAGGGACAACTGTTAAGGATTCAGCTGGTTTTGAACTTCGCCGTAACTATGTGCAAGTTAAAGCATACTTCAATGATAAAGATTATTTTCGTGTAACCATGGATACAACGAAAGAGCTTGCTTCAACTACAAGTTATGCCAATATGTACGCTAAATATGCGTATTTATATCTTGATAAAATCCTCCCTTATACAGGGGTAGAGATCGGTATCGCCCACCGTCCATGGATCGACTATGAAGAGCATAATGCATGGCATTACCGTTCAATCAATAAAGTTGCCATTGAACAAAAAACAAACGCAACGGATAGTGGTCCAGACTTGATCAACTCAGCTGACCTTGGATTTAACCTACAAACGAAAACCGAAATGTTCAGTTCTGAGATCGGGATGTTTAATGGTGAAGGGTACCATGCGGACAAAGCAGCAGCGAACCAAGAGAACAGTAAAGCTCTCTCTCTCGAATGGCGTTTGACAGGTCATATCCTCGGTGATGGTACAAAAGTAGGGAAAAATGACCGTACAAAAGATACCTATGCAAACATCTCAACATACGGTTTAATGTCTAAAAACCATAAAGATAACGATGTAATCATAGGGGATAAATCAGAATATGATCGTTCAATGTATGGTATACACGCTGTCTATAACCAACCAGCATTTCTGATTGCGGCACAATATTATATTGCTAATGACGATGCAGGAAATACAGCATTAACTGGCGCAATAAATAAAGATTATACAGGATGGTCAATCAATACAGAAATTCGCCCTGCAACCGATTGGACAATCCTTGGTCGTTACGATGTCAGTAATATTGATAAAACTACTTATACTTCAGGAGTAGGAGCAACAGCTAAAGACCAAGAGATGAAACAAATACTGCTTGGTGTTGCGTATAAAATGAATAAAAATGTCAATTTTATCGCATCAGGTAAAAAAATCACTGATGATGCAAAAGCAACATGGACTGCAGCAACGCTTGATGTTGCAAAAGAGAAAAATGTTTACATGCTAACTACTGAAGTTAAATGGTAATCCTCTAAAATTTTATTCTCTCCTCAAGCATCATCTCCTCTTTGGGGGTGACGAAACCTTCAAACTATGCTACAATCCTCTCTTAACTAACCCAAAGTGATTTTATGGACAAAACAACTCCTCTTCTTATTATGGGAACTTTACTCGTCGTTTTAATCCTTCTCGTGGTGCTTTATGTATGGATCGGACGTTCCAAAAAAAAGATTATTCCTGAAACTATTGTCCCTGTAACATTTGAATCACTCCAAGCCGTTATTCATCATTCAAGCTCAACGAACAGTGATCTTAATCATGCTGTGACTCTTATTATTAAGCGATTTATTGACGTTGGAAGTGGAAACCGAGAATTTGAGACGTATGCTTCTTTACTGAAAAAACTGTGTACTCATCCCAATACCGATTCGAAGATAATTTTACAATTTGAAAAAGCGCTAAGAGCTGCGAATCCACGTTACAAAGAAGAGGTTGAGAAAGCTCTCAAGCTCGGACTCCAGCTGAGAGATAAGAGGTAAGCCCCCGTTCGCCCTGAGCTTGTCGAAGGGCAGGTTCATGGTTCGACAGGCTCACCACGAACGGATAGTTACAGCTTTACTTCGACTTTAGAAGAAGCACGGAGTGCTTCCGTCGTTTTTGTCATTTGGGCTTTGAATTTTTCCATTTTGACAAACTGCATAATTTCTAACTTTGCTTTATCATACGGTACGGCTTTACCATTTTGTTGCATTTTTGCTTTGTTAGCATCATAAAACGTTTTGGTTTCTTTATCACTGACCGTGATTTTCCCCATTTGTTGTTTCATCCACATATCAACGGCAAGATCATCACGCAAAGCAGCGTAAGCGAGTTTAAACTGAGGAGAATTCTGAATCCCACTTTTAACCACTTCCTCTTTGATAAGGGTCTGATTGATAAGCTGATCAACAACTTGACGTTTCATCTTCGGATCAAGCTTATCAAAGGTCATCCCGGGGATAGCCTTGGACATAAAAGCGCTCGCATCAGCTGACGTGATCGCTTGACCACCAACGATGGCAAGAGTGGTAGGGGCAGCAAGTGCAAAGGTAACAGCAGTTGCCAAAATAAGAGGGATACGGTGCATAAAATTCCTTTGTGTATAAAAAAGTATTGTAACAAAAAAACGGTTTAATAAGGCAAACGCCCTTAGAGAGGATTGAGCTCTTTTTTCATATTTTTAGGGAGATGAGCGAAGGGATATTTTGGATCAGTTCTCTCTTCATCGCCATCTTTGATGATAACTTCCAATGTCATTTCACTACGATCAAAATTGACAAGGGTATAAACCTTATCATCTTCCATATAAGATAAACGTCGCCCTTGCAAATTCATAAAAGCTCTCTTTTTTGGTCTATACCCCATAAATTCCGTTCTCCTTGATGGTTATTTTTTTCGCGTCACACAGTTTCGTCAACGCCGCTTTAAAATTCTTCTTGCTCAGCCCAAATTTCTTTTGGATTTGTTCGGCATCGCTTTTGTAGTTATAGGGGAGCATTCCCCCATTGTCAGTCAGCATTTTAAAAATTTTATCACTAGCATCGTTGGCTTTTTCTTTTCCAACCTTTTGGAGGGTAAGATCAAGCTTCCCATCCTCACGGCGCAGTTTCACAAAGCCGCTTTTGATTTGTCCCGAACGAATCGTCTCAAAAACCTCATTCGCATAAATCATCCCCTCATAACGATCATCAACAATCGCCTTGTACCCCATAGGCGTTTTGGCGATAATCATAAACTCTACGGGGGTGTTAGGATAAAAGGTTTTGGGTGCGTCGATCAGTGCCGCACTGATTTTCTCGGTTCCTACAAGACGGTTCGTCTGCTCATCCAAGATAACACGGACAATACGCTTTTCACCCACCTTGAAAGGGACTTTTTGCATCACACGCGGGATAAAAAGGTCTTTTGGCAATCCCCAATTAACAAACGCTCCGATGGAGGTCGTATCAACCACTTCTACGAAAGCAAGCTGATTGACCATCGCCTTTGGCAACACCGTCGAAGCAACAGGGCGATCTTCACTGTCCGTATAAACAAATACGTCGAGCGTATCGCCGACGTGCATAGTAGCGGTCACATACTGGTTGGGTAACAAAACATCATTCCCATCCAACGACCGCAAAAAAAGCCCCGGAGTCGTATCTCTATCTATTGTGAGGATATTTATTTCCCCGATTTTTAGTGTTTCATTCATAGAGCGTATTATAGCGTGTTTAGGGTATGGGGTCGATATTCTTGGATAGGATTTTTTTGTGTAATTTAAGTGTAAATAAATGATAAGAATTATGTAACAAATAGTAATTTTATTTTATAATTATGGTATAATCTTTTATTGCAAATTATAAAACATCTTAAAATATCTTAAAACATCTTAAAACATCTTAAAGATGCGAATTATTTGCAAAAACACATATTTGAACAGGAGTTTTACAATGCAAAAAGCATTACTAAAAGTAGCTTTCGTAGGTCTACTATCGGTATCGTCGGTATTTGCTACAGAGAGCAATTTACTCTCACAAGCTACAGACGGAGGGGTCATGACAGTTAAAGTAGTGGCATTAAGCCAAGCAGAGATGAATGAGGTTAAAGGCGGATTTAATGTACCTTTTCCAGGCATTACTTATCCGTCTTATTTGCAACGATTAGCGGCTAATATAAGAGTTAATGGTCGGTAATGATAACAGCTAAAATTGTAGCTGAGGGGACGGTATTTACTGCCGTCTCCGTTAATACAAAAAACAGAAGCGATCAAGAATTATCAGTTGAGCAGATATCGCTTGAAAAGCCGTCCAAAGATGTGAAAAGTGATTTTGTCTACATGACAAAAGAGTCTTCAGGCAATGGTAAACAGACAGTTGTTTTTAATGATGCTCAAAGTGATCAAAAAGTAGCTTTAACACTGGATAATAAAACCATAGAAAAATTAAAAACTCATTTCGGAAGTGATGACGTTTATGCCCGAAGTGACGGTATCGTCCGACTCGATAACAAAGCCGAAGCATTTGTATCAGGATGGTTTGCAGATGTTGCCTATAAACGCGAAGTCCTCGGAGCGGATCAAAACAATGACGGGAAAATCGACGATCAAGAGTATAGAAAGACGAAGAGCTTTGTACACGGATATATAGAGATTGACATGAATCACGGTTCTATAAACGCAATAAATGATGTTGTGACTGAAAACTATGCTGACGGTTCGAGACTCAATCCGAACGATTATATGCAACATCTGAAAAGTGACTCTACTAACCTTGATACTATTGTCGGTGAGAGCATCAACACGGATACAAATTATGATGGTAATATTGGATTGGATGAGATGCTCAAATTTGTTTATAAAACTGGTAGTACGGCAGTAGCTGTTGCAAAAGATGCCAAAGATTTATTCGGAGGAAATTTAGACAAAGAATTGGGTAGTGCGCTAGACGGTATCATAACTAGTACGATTCACAAGAAAAAAGAAACCGATGATGAAGAGAAGAAAAAAATGGAAGCACTGCAAAAGCTTATCGCTTCTGGCGGGAATGTGAGCGCACTGAGTGCCGATGAAAAAGTATTACTCCAAAATGAACTTGCTAAATACACAAAAACAAATGAGAAATACGATACGAAAGAGCTTCAAGGTTTACAAGAAACAATGCAAAAAGTAAAAGAGTATAAAGACACAACGAGCGAAGAGAAGCTAGGGCTATATTATCAGGAACGAGGGTGAAGGTTGGAAAATATTTAACACAAATGTAACACTTGCAGAATAAAATATCTTATTGTAAGTTTGAAAAACATCTTAAAGATGTGAATGATTTTCAAAAACACGTATTTGAACAGGGGTTTTACAATGCAAAAAGCATTTCTAAAAGTAGCTTTCGTAGGTCTACTATCAGTATCGTCCGTATTTGCCACAGAAGGCAGTTTACTCTCACAGGCTACAGACGGAGCGGTTGCGACGAATAATGCGTCACTAACGCAAAACGAGATGAGTGAAGTTAAAGGGGGAATTATCTATACGGGTATCGGCAGTACTTATTTTAACGCCAACACAAAAGCGGTAGCTTCTCCTGTTACAACCAAAAGCAGTATTTATGCCAGTTCGTTTGGCAAGTCTTATTGGGGACGATAATTTATGATACGCGCGGTTGGACTTGCCTTCTCGGCAATGAATGTTGAAAGTCATGTACAAACCAAGCAACAGCTCGAATCGGAAGTAAACATCGGACAGGTATCTGATGTTTCCAAAGTTTCGAGTATACAAAAGATGGCTGTAGCTCCAAACTCTAACGAGAAGACCGTTGTGTTTGCTGATCCTGTAAATGGCAATTTAGTCAAACTTAATCTCTCGAATGAGAATATCGACAAACTTAAAAAGCATTTCGGGGAAGGGGACGATAATTTTCACGAGCGTAAAGACGGAACCTTGCGCCTCAACGGTAATGCCGAAGCATACGTATCGGGATGGTTTGGAGATGTAGCTTATAAAAGAGAGTTTTTAAAAGCGGATGCCGACGGAAATGGGAAGTTAAGTAATGAAGAGTACCAAAATACGAAAAACGGATTTTTAGGTTCAGGACTGGATCATTTAAGTGTTAGCAACGGGGAAATAAATGTTATTGATAGTACTGAGCGTATAGATAAATCATATGTAAAACCAACAGAAGAAACACACAAAAAAGGAACGGTTAGATATAACGACGACTATCATGCCGATTCGATAGAATCAGAATTAAATACAACGATTCGTATTGATTCTAATATGGATTCCTATGTAACATTAAATGAAGCGTATAGAGCCAGTGCAAAAAATCAAGGGTTAGCTACTGATAATATAATTACTAAACATATTGAAGAATATTATGGCAAGGGTACAATTGCAAATCGTGAAAACCCGTTCAAGGATCGGACATTGGATGAGTTAAAGATGCTTTTCGAAAAAACGGACAACAAAGAAGCGCAAAAAATTCTTGAAAAATTAAGAGTGTCAAATGGAAACGAAAGCGTACTTAGTGCGGATGAAAAAGCAGTCTTAGGTGCGGAGATCAGTAAATTACAGGAGCGGAAGAGTGATTTTAGTTCCGTTAAAGAGGGGATAAAAACGTCGGTGGAAACGACGCGCTTTATCGATGTAAAAGGGTGAAGGTTTGAAAAAAATCATAGCTCTATGGATACTGGGATGTGCCGTTTTTGCTTCTGATCCGATCACGCTGGACTCACTTTTTAAAAATCAACAAGGACTGCGAAGTATTACGACTTTTCAGTCCATATCAAGCGGGAGCTCTGATTCGTTTGTATCGTATCCCGATCTTGTCACTATGAACGAAGGGCGAGCGTGGCAAGATGTAAAAAGCCTCTCATTAACACAAACTTTTTTATACGGGCTTACGCCTAAATTTGATATTTTAACATCGGTGACTGCGAGTTCAAACCGTAGGGAGTATGCGGATGTCCGTGGCTATGGGCATAGCAATACCAATAATTTGGATTCGTTTTGGCTAGGCGGTATATATTTATTTGATAGTGTTGGGATGTTTAAGCCGCAACTAACAGCGCAAGTAGCATTGTTTCAAAAAGAAAGGTTTTTTGATGAGACTGCAAACCTTTCATTGAAGTCGTTGTATGTTAAAGGGGCTCTCAAAAATTATTCAGATCCAGTCGTTTCTACTCTTTTTATCGGAAGTATTGCAAACACTGAAAGACACATAGGTAGATATGATATAGATAATGGAGATTTATATTTTATGGGATTTGATATGTCGGTTATCTTGAGTCCTAAAGTCTCGCTTAATATTGGGATGGAGCAACGCTATCAGACTCAGAGTAGAGTAAATAGTATAGCCTCATCTAATTCCGCGATTATTTCGACGATGAGTCTTGGTGCTACGTATGCGTTGGATGCAAAAAGTTCGCTTTCCGTATCTGGTTATTCAGGGGGATCATCCCGTTCTCCCGATTCGGTATTTTCTGTCTCTCTATGGCAAAAGTTTTAATTTTTTTTTTCTTATCGGTTATTTCTATTTTTGCCGATGATGAAAGTATATTCAAGGTTGTTTCTTTTGCAAAAATAAAAACAAGCGAAACAGTGCTTCAAAATTATGAAGAATCGTGCGGTGCAGCGGCACTTGCTACTCTTATGGGGCTGTTTGGTGTTCAAAAAAGTGAAAAAGATATTTTAGATAAGACGGCAAAAACAGATATGCTAACTTTTGCAGAGTTGTCAAATACGGCAAAAGAATTTGGGTTTAAATCTGAGGGCTATAAAATAGATAAAAGCGTTTTTGAAAAGCTCACATTTCCTGTAATAGCAAAGATAGAAAGAGAAAAAGATTATCCACATTTTGTAGTAGTAATAAATTAAAAAGGTGATTTTGTAAGTGTATTAGACCCGAATTTCGGGCAGTATTTTATCTTTAAAAATGAATTTTATGAGTTGTGGGAAAAGAATCATCAAGGGCATATTCTTATTATTTCGCCAAAAATCATTAGAGCTAATAAATCATACGAAGCAACCATACCAAGTATAACCTTTTTTGCAAAATAAATTTATGCTATGCTTATTTACGACGCTTCTCCTCTTCAAGAACCTTGACCCGTTTTTCGAGGCGGTTATGCAGGTATCCTTGTATCATAACGATAAGGGCTAATATTATTTCAGTGTCGATGGATTTTATAAAGTCTATCATTGGTTTTCCTTTTTATGGTATAATTTTTGTAACAAAAGGTGGATAAGGGGGTCGGACCCCTTATACTAACTCTTTGATGATTTGAATTATCCAAAAGATAATTTTTAAAATCACTAAGAGTTTTTCGGTGAAAGGCTGTTTCATCCGTGCTCCTTTTGTTTTTTGCTACTCACGTTACCGTTTTCACCCCATGATTATAGCTTATTTCTCCCACTCCTAGCTCTCGTCATCCCGTACTTGATACTGGATTCCGTGTTTCAATATGCTAATAAAATCAATAGTTTGGTACAATATCAAACAACAATTGGTCAGTATTTTTTGCCAGAGGAAATATAACCAACAAGCAAGGAGCGCAAATGCAAACGGTAACTATTAGAGTCAGTGACCATTATGCCGATAAGTTTTTTTCATTTTTGGAATTGTTCCCAAAGAATGCCCTTAAAATCGAAACACAAGAAGATAAAAAAGCAAAGGAACTAGAGAAGCATCGTAAAGCAATACGCGCAAGCCTCGATGATATTAACAATAACAGAGTGAGCGATACGGGAATAATCGTAAAGATGAAAGGGTGAAAGTTTCTGATTTTACCGTTTTACAATCAGACTCGTATCAAAAATCTAAAAAAGACCTACTAAAGCGATTCCGTCAGCTCGATGACGATGTGAAAGAATTTTTGTTATCTATTGAAAATGAGAACGATTTGGGCATATCTCTAGGTCAAGGAATTTACAAAGCTCGCATTGCAAACTCTGACAAAAATAAAGGTAAAAGCGCTGGTTATCGTCTGATAACTTTCCTAAAAGTAGTCGATACGAAGATCTACCTCGTTTATATCTACGATAAAAGTGACCTAGAAAATATCAGTGAACAAGAACTGGACAAGATTATACTTGAGATGATTTAGTTACCAACGACTTCTGCTCCCGTGAACTCATACACCACCGCGTCGGGATAATCTTAACCTCTCCATTTTTTTCAAACTCCTCTACAGACGCATCCACCATCATAAAAGCATTAGCGCATGAGAGGGGTAGCACCATCCCCGGACCAAATTTTTCACTGGGGGTAAAGCTCTCCCCATCAAACCATCCAGGGATAAGGGAACGTTTCCCTTTCTTCATGGTAAAAGAGGTGCTGATTTTGGTTGTGATGGTGTTGAGATATTTATCGTTCTGACCGCTGAGTGCCATAATGGTGCTTTGAGCGAAAAGTTCAAAACACAGTGCTGCTGCGAGTGGATTACCGGGAAGATTGAGGATGAGGGTAGTGCCTATTTTTCCAAAGGTCGTTGGTTTCCCGGGCTTAATATCGACACTTTCAAAAAGTGTCTCCACTCCTAATGTTCGAAATGCCTCTTTGGTATAGTCGGCATCTCCGACACTCACCCCTCCCGACGTGATAATAAAATCAGCATCAAGAGAGCTACGAATGAGGGCTTGGATACTTTCAGGAGTATCTTCAGCGGTTCCCGTAAAGATCACATCACATCCAAGTTCTTGGGAGCGTGCAGCAAAGGTCGGGGTATTGGTGTTATAAAGTTGATGCGCACCGATGGATTCAAAGTGCATTTTGAGTTCATTACCTGAGGCGAAGAGGGCAACTTTCGGGATACGAAAGGTTCGTACATGGGTGCGCCCCTGAGAGGCTAACAGCGTGATGTGATGAGCATGTAATCTGGTTCCCTCTGTCAGTAATAAATCCCCAGATTGAATATCTTCCCCTTTGAGACGAATATGCGCAGAGGCTTTAATAAAAGAGGGGAGGGTTACTTTTTCACTCTCGTATGTCACCTCCTCAATGGGGACAATGGCTTCACATCCGAAAGGGATTTTGGCTCCTGTCATAATACGGACACATTGATCTTCGACCATACGAACATCCTCTTTGTCCCCTGCAAAAAGTGTACACGATTGGGAGAGAGTTTTACCCGCATCACTTAGAAAAACCGCATAGCCGTCCATTGCTGAGTTGTCGTATGGGGGGAGGGAATGGGTAGCGATAATCTCTTGTGCCAAAACACGTCCTAACGCATTCTCGATGGGGATAATTTCACTTCCAAGAGGGTACGCTTGTGTGTATATAAGCGCTAGAGCCTCTTCCACTGATATTGCCATAACCAAACCTCCGACCATATTTTGAATCATTATAGACAAAATAGGGTAAAATCTCCTTTATGGAAGCAATGTATACAATGGGATTAGAGATCCACACGTTCGGGGTTATTGTGTTGATGGGGGTGGTGATGTTTAACATTGTCATGCTCGCCTTGAGTCATCATCTGATTCGTTATGCTAAACGGATGCGGATTATTATGCCGATTTCAGCCTCATTGATCGCGTTGATCCTCCTTACGGGTTCGATTATGATGGCGGCGAAACATCTGGATTTTACGTTGGCGAATGATGCGATGATTATTATTGGGATTGTTATGATTGTTTTGGAAGCCAAACGGTACAAAACTCTCAAACGACGTACCGATATCACCCAAGAGGGGGCGTTTTCTCTTTATAAACAAAAGGCATTTCGTCTCTTAGGGATTGAAGCTGTATTGCTTGTCGTTATGAGCATTTGGATGATGGGATGAAATTTGCCCTTCATCCTCACGCAGGATTAGATGAACTGGTTGTGTCAGGGGAAGAGTATAAATATCTTATAAAAGTGCGCCGCCATAGTGTTGGTGATGTGATTGCGTTTAGACATCGGGACGATTTGCATCAAGAACATCGTTATATTCTTAACCACACGGATGGACGCAACGGCTATTTTAGATTCGAAAGTTCGTGTGAATCACTGTGTGAAGCACCCAAAAAATTGCATATCGGATGGTGTATTGTTGATCCGAAAACGATTGAAAAAACACTTCCTATGCTAATGGAACTGGGTGTTTCTCAGATCACATTGATCCAGTGCAAGCGGTCTCAACGTAATTTTAAATTCGATTGTGACCGTTTTAATCGTATTATGGAGAGTGCGATGATGCAGTGTGGGCGAACCTCTTTAATAGAGTTTTTTGAAGCTCCTGATCTGAACACATTTTTGAATGCGAATCCTGAAGCGGTTGTTTTTGATTTTGGGGGGGAAGCGTTGGCTCGTAATGAGGAATTTGAGACGGTTATTATTGGATGTGAGGGGGGCTTTGATGAGAGCGAACGGAAACTTTTTGAGAACCATCGTTTGCGTCATTTCAATCTGCCAATGATTTTACGCTCTGAGACGGCGGTTGTGGCGATAGCGTCACAGAATTTGTAAATAAAGAAAATTTTCGCTATAATTCGCCTCCAACAATCCGTCCCCAGGTATGGATGTAAAACTCAAACCGATTGACGTACAACGCCGTCGATCACAAGGTAAAATTATGAAAAAAGATCTTCACCCTAACGTCGTAGAGTGCGCAGTAAGTTGCGCTTGTGGTAATGCTTTTACTACTACTAGTACAAAAGCAACTATCCGTGTTGATATTTGTAACGAATGTCACCCATTCTATACGGGTTCTGAGCGCCAAATGGATACTGCTGGACGTATTGATAAATTCAAAAAACGTTACGCGTTAAATTCGTAATTTGAACCCTTGCCTCTTCGGGGGCAGAAATAGAGCACACTAATGCTAAGCCTCGTTCCCACTCCTATTGGAAACATCTCAGATATTTCACTCCGTTCTCTTGAAGTCCTTTCCATTGCCGATATCATCCTTTGTGAAGATACCCGTGTTACCAAAAAACTGATTCATTTACTCAAAGAACGTCACGGTTTAACGACCAATGAACCCCAATTTTTTAGCCTCCATTCGCATAACGAAGCGGAATTCGTTTCTAAACTCACCAAAGATTTTTTTGATACCAATGTTGTTTACGTCAGCGATGCTGGGATGCCGGGAATTAGTGATCCGGGGCAGTTACTTGTTCGGTACTGTTTGGACAATGGCGTTGCTTATGACATCCTTCCGGGAGCGAATGCTGTTTTGAGTGCATTCGTTGCCAGTGGCTTTTGTGAGACAAAGATGCTCTTTTTTGGATTTATACCGCACAAAGGGAATGATCGCTCCGCTGCTCTTCAAGAGGCGCTTTTTAACGGATATACCACTGTTTTGTATGAGTCTCCGAAGCGTTTGGACAAGCTCCTCAGTGAGATTGCTATTGTTGCCCCTTTACGTCGTGTGTTTTTAGCCAAAGAGATTACGAAAAAATTTCAACGGTTTTATCACGGAACAGCTGCTGAGTTATTACCCCAGATGGAAAAAGATATCCGGGGAGAGTGGGTTGCAGTGATTGAAGCCTCTGAAAACCAGGGGGGAAATGTGAGTGAAGCGGATATTTTAGAGCTTGATATTCCCAAAAAAGTAGCTTCCAAGCTCATTGCCAAAATTACAGGGGAAAACCCAAAAGAGTGCTATTCGCGCCTCTTAAAAAACTAAGGAACAATTATGCTTATTTACGGAAAACAACCAGTATTTTACGCCATTGAGCGTCACAAAGATCGTATTAAAACCCTGTATCTTGCCAAAGAGGTGGATAAAAAAGAGTATGGTCTTCTTATGAAGATGGGCTTTGAAGTAAAACGTATTCCCGAAAATGCAGCTCAGTCGATGGTAAAAGGGGGAAATCATCAAGGCTATGTTGCAGAGATTTCTCAAATAGTCCCGTATGCTTCCCCTTTTTTGAAAAAATGTGGATTTATCGTCGTTTTAAGCTCTATTACCGATATGGGAAATATGGGTTCGTTGGTACGAAGTGCGTATGCTCTTGGAGTTGAAGCGCTTGTGATTACAGGGATACGTGAACCCAATTTAGAAGCACTTATTCGAACAAGCAGTGGTGCAGCATTGGATTTGCCTATCGTTGTAATTCATAATATTCATGATGTGATGCATGAGCTCAAACAATCAGGATTTACCCTTTATGGCGCAACACTGGATGGCAAAAATGTACGCGAGATGAGTTTTGACTCCAAGCGTGCACTATTTTTAGGCAGTGAGGGTGAGGGCTTGAGCGGTCGTGTTGAAAAAGGGCTTGACCATGGTGTATCCATCGAAATGGCACACGATTTTGATTCTCTTAATGTAGGTGTCGCAGGGGCTATTTTGATGGAGCGAATGCGATGAGTTCTGTCAAGACCTTCGAAGATTTACAAAACCTAGGGGTCAATTCACTTCATGAGCATACCCATATTGCTCGGCATCAAATAGAGCTGCTTTTAAATAAATCGTTTGATAAGCTTAATCGAATCCAGTTTATGGGATTTGTGTCAATTTTAGAGCGTGAATATGGAATAGATCTCTCTTCTTTTAGGGAAGAATATGATGCAGAAAATCCAATACAATCGATGTTTGACTCGGTAACACCTTCTAGTGTTTTACAAGCGCCCTCTACGTCTCGTTCGAAATGGATAGCTGGGGGAATTGGTGCAATTCTCCTCCTTCTCATTATTGCTTCAATGACACAAGGGGAGCTTAGTAGTGCACCTAAAGAAGAGATAATAAAACTAAATACCACTCCAGTTGAGGTTGTAGAAAGTAATACTACAACTGAAAATAATGTTACAGCAGAGGTCAATGTGACTGACTCAGACCTTCGTGAAAGTAACATAACTCGTCCACTAGCTGTCGTAGTTCCAGTAGAAGAGAATAGTACCATTGTCTCGGATGTTCAAGGGGATAATTTTGGGCATGTATTAAGTATCAAGCCCTCTTCAAAGGTGTGGATGGGGATGATGGATTTAGATACAGGCAAAAAAACTCAACGAAAAACAAGCGACCCGATTGTTATTGATACAACTAAAAACTGGCTTTTTATTTTTGGGCATGGGCGATTAAAAATTATTACTTCCGATGAGAGCAAAACGCTAAAAGAGAGAAATCCCGTATGGTTCGTGTATGAAAATGGTTCACTTCGTCAGTTAAACCGTGAGCAGTTTGAAGAAAAAAATCACGGAAGCAGATGGTAAAGAACTCTCTTTTTCTCCTTTTGACTTTGTTTTTAACATTGAAGGCGGCAGAAAATAAGAGTGAGTTACATCTTCATATTGTAAACGGAGATGTTGTCTCAACTAAAATCATTGTGAGTGCATTAAATACAATGGGACAGCGGACAACTATTTATCGGTATACAAACGATGTTCAAAGTACTGAGATGGATATAAGTCTCAGCGGGCGAAAAGCCTTTGAGCCCAAATATTTTAAGGAACTTTTAGATGAATCTGGAATCGTTCTGACGAAGGGTTCCGTGAAAAATAAGAGCTGGACTCTTGAAATGAATGCTGACCAAGAACGTTGGAATATCCCCTCTATTACTGCCGATGAAGGGGCACAGTTAGAAAAATCAACACTTCCTTTTTGGTATAGAGTGGAGAGCATCAAAGAAATTTCGGTTGAGCCTTCATACGGAAGAAGCTGGTATCCAGATATAGCGGTGATGGATGGAAATATGAATGTTTTAGGTTTGCTTCGAACGTTTATCCCTCGCGATCAAATGAGTTTTTCATTACCAGAAGGGAGTCGCTATTTAAAAGTCTCTTCTATGAATGGGATGAAGTTGCTCAAAGAGGGGACGTGGATAGAATCCACTAACGGACGCTAACGGGATGAAAATCTCTATAAGCTTTTAAGTAGATGAAAGGTGCTAAAATTGCGCAATTTTTTAATGGCAGGTATAACCTATGTTTGATGAAATCCAATTTGATCGGATCAAACGACTCCCAAAATACGTTTTTGCGGAAGTTAATGAGCTAAAAATGGCTCGTAGACGCGCAGGCGCAGACGTTATCGATTTCAGTATGGGTAATCCCGATGGTGATACTCCTGAGCATATTCGCGAAAAACTAATAGAATCGGCGCAAAAAACGAAAACACACGGTTATTCAGCCTCTAAGGGTATTCCGAAACTTCGTGGAGCGATTTGTGATTGGTACAAACGTCGTTATGACGTTGATCTTGATCCTGAAACAGAAGCAGTTGCAACTATGGGTTCCAAAGAGGGATATGCCCATTTAGCCTACGCTATTACCAATCCTGGTGATGTTGCTGTTGTCCCCGATCCTACCTATCCGATTCACTCGTATGCGTTCATTTTGGCAGGGGGGAATGTCCAAAAAATGGAACTCCCTTTTGATGAAGATTACAAAGTAGAAGAGGATCTCTTTTTTGAACGGTTAGAACAAGCGTTTCATATTTCGTTTCCTAAGCCAAAATATGTAGTGGTGAACTTTCCGCACAATCCGACGACGGCAACGGTAACCCCTGAGTTTTATACCCGTATTGTTGCTATGGCAAAGCGGGAACGTTTTTATATTATCAGCGATATTGCGTATGGAGATTTGACTTTTGATGGCTATAAAACTCCATCTATTATGTCCGTTCCGGGAGCAAAAGATGTGGCAGTTGAGAGCTTTACCCTTTCAAAAAGTTACAATATGGCGGGATGGCGCGTTGGTTTCTTCGTTGGAAACCCAAAACTTATCGGAGCGCTTCAAAAGATTAAAAGCTGGTTGGATTATGGAATGTTTACCCCGATTCAAGTGGCAGCAACGATTGCCCTTAATGGCGATCAAAGTTGTGTACAAGAGATTACGGACAAATACGATCATCGTCAAGATGTATTGTTAGAAGCATTTAACCGTTCAGGATGGCCTGTTCGTCGTAATCAAGCATCAATGTTCGTATGGGCTCGTATCCCTGAATGTGCTCGTCATTTAGGAAGTTTAGAATTTTCAAAGCGTCTTTTAGTGGAAGCCAATGTTGCCGTTGCTCCGGGGATAGGTTTTGGAGAATATGGAGATGAATATGTTCGTATCGCCTTGATCGAAAATGACAAACGTATCCGTCAAGCGGCTAAAAATATCAAAAACTTTTTGCAACAGTTTGAATGTAAAGGTGCTTAAGTGATTCGAGTAGGTGTAATCGGAGCAGGAACCGTAGGTCGTGCCGTCATTGAGATTTTAAGAGAGAATGGACCGATAATTTCTGCTCGTGCTGGAGAAACAATCGTAGTAAAAAGTGCGGTAGTACGTAATCTTGAAAAAGCAAGTGATTTGAAACTTCCTATTTCTCAAGATCCTTACGATATTCTCAATGATCCTGAGATAGATATTGTCGTTGAGTTGATGGGAGGGGTAGAACTTCCTTTTGAGCTCCTCAAAGCGGCGCTTAAAAACGGCAAAGCGGTTGTGACAGCGAACAAAGCACTATTGGCCTATCACCGTTATGAGCTTCAAGAAATTGCAGGTGAGATCCCTTTTGAATTTGAAGCAAGTGTAGCTGGTGGAATTCCTATTATCAACGCGTTACGCGATGGGCTCTCTGCTAATCATATTCTCTCCATTATGGGGATTATGAACGGAACGTGTAATTACATGTTGACCAAAATGATGAAGGAAGGGGTAGCATTTGAAGCAGTACTAGGCGAGGCACAAGCCCTTGGATATGCAGAAGCGGATCCTACGTTTGACATTGGAGGCTTTGATGCTGCCCATAAACTTCTCATTCTGGCCTCCATTGCCTATGGGATAGATGCCAAGCCTGAAGAGATCCTTATTGAGGGGATAGAAGGGGTCACCCAAGCTGATATCGCCTTTGCAAAAGAGTTTGGCTATACCATCAAACTGTTGGGGATTGCCAAGCGTGACGGTGATGAAGTAGAATTGCGTGTCCACGCTGCATTGGTGAAAAATGAAGCGATGATTGCCAAGATTGATGGTGTTATGAACGGTATTAGTGTTGTCGGTGATCGTGTTGGTGAGACATTGTATTATGGCCCTGGTGCTGGGGGTAATGCCACGGCAAGTGCTGTTGTTGCTAATATCATTGACATCGTCCGTTCAGGGAAACGTTCGCCTATGCTTGGGTTTAACCATCCGCTAGAAGAGGGGTTACGTCTTAAAAATCGTGATGATATTCAGTCTAAATATTATTTACGATTGCGGATTTCCGATAAACCAGGGATTTTGGCGAAAATAACACAACTATTTGCGGATCATGCTATTTCCATTGAAGCGGTTATTCAGCGCCCAAGTGAGACAGAATGTGCTCATTTATTGGTTGCAACTCATGAAGCGTCAGAGAAAGCAATTCGTGAATTGATGGCTCAACTTGAGGCTTTGGATGCAGTTTTAGAATCTCCTTACATGATAAGGATTGTATAACTACAATCTTTATCCCTTTCCTTTTAGAACTTAATAAGATTTTAACATATCGTTGTGTACAATGCGCTTCCACTTTACCCTCTCGGACAAAACGGTTGAATGTTTTTAACTGCGTAGACGTAGTTACAAGTATTGGTATACATACCGGTGTACCTACAAGAGGGTAGAGGATTTAAACATTCGGAGCTTGACAATGAAAGTTCGTTCTTCAGTGAAGAAAATGTGTGACGATTGTAAAATCGTTAAGCGCAAAGGGATCGTTCGCGTAATCTGCAAAACCCCAAAACATAAACAAAGACAAGGATAAACATGGCACGTATTGCTGGTGTGGACCTACCTAAGAAAAAACGTCTTGAGTATGCATTAACTTATATCTATGGTATTGGTTTGCATACATCACGCAAGATTTTGGATGCTACAGGGCTTGATTATAACAAGCGTGTATATGAGCTTAGTGAAGATGATGCTGCAACTCTTGCGAAAGAAATTCGCGCGAGTGTTGTTGTAGAAGGTGATCTTCGTAAGCAAGTTGCTATGGATATTAAAGCGTTGATGGATCTTGGTTCTTACCGTGGTCTTCGTCATCGTAAAGGTCTCCCATGCCGTGGTCAAAAAACCAAAACCAATGCTCGTACCCGCAAAGGTAAGAAGAAAACTGTCGGCTCAGCCACAAGATAAGGGATTAGCGTATGGCAAAAAGAAAAGCAACCCGTAAAAAAGTAATTAAAAAGAATATTGCTAAGGGTATCGTTCATATCCTTGCATCATTCAATAACACTCTTGTAACCGTAACGGACGAGATGGGTAACATGATCGCATGGAGCTCAGCTGGTTCACTTGGGTTTAAAGGGTCAAAAAAATCGACTCCTTTTGCTGCGCAACAAGCAGTAGAAGATGCGATGGGTAAAGCAATGGTCCACGGTATTAAAGAAGTGGGAATCAAGGTTCAAGGTCCAGGTTCTGGTCGTGAAACTGCAGTTAAAAGTGTTGGTGCTATCGAGGGTCTACGTGTTTCATTTATGAAAGACGTTACTCCACTACCTCACAATGGATGTCGTGCGCCTAAGCGCCGACGTGTGTAAGGAGCTTACTTATGGCAAGATATAGAGGACCCGTAGAAAAAATTGAAAGACGATTTGGTGTTAGCCTTGGATTAAAAGGTGAACGTCGTCTAGCTGGTAAAAGTGCTCTTGACAAGCGTCCATATGGACCTGGTCAGCACGGTCAGCGTCGTACAAAAATTTCTGAGTACGGTACACAACTTCGTGAAAAACAAAAAGCGAAGTTTATGTACGGTTTGAGCGAAAAGCAAATGCATTCATTATTTGATGAAGCAAAGCGTCGCCAAGGAAATACTGGTACAAACTTAATTATGTTACTTGAGCAACGTCTTGATAATGTTGTTTACCGTATGGGCTTTGCAACGACTCGTCGTTTTGCTCGTCAATTGGTAAATCACTGTCACGTTCTTGTTGATGGTAAACGTGTTGATATCCCTTCGTACCGTGTTAAACCGGGACAAAAGATTGAGATTAACGAAAAAAGCAAAAAGAACAATCAAGTTGTTCGTGCAATGGAATTGACTAACCAAACAGGTCTTGCTTCATGGGTTGATATTGACCAAGCAAAAGTTTTTGGTATCTTTACACGTCTTCCAGAGCGTGAAGAAGTAGTTATTCCTGTTGAAGAGCGTCTAATCGTTGAGCTTTACTCGAAATAATCAATAAAGAAAGGGCACTCAGCATGAAAAAAATTAAAACTTCTCCGCTTCTCCCAAAAGAGTTTGTGGTTGAACAAATTAGCGCGAATGAAGCAAACATCATTGCCTATCCTTTTGAAACGGGATATGCTATTTCGATTGCCCATCCTATTCGTCGTTTTTTGTTGAGCAGCTCAGTAGGGTTTGCCCCCATCGGGATTAAAATCGAGGGTGCAAAGCATGAATTTGACTCAGTTCGCGGTATGCTTGAAGACATTTCAGATTTCATTATCAATCTCAAAGGGATCCGTTTTAAGTTAAAAAATGGTCTTACCGAGAAAGAAATTGCCTACACTTTTGCAGGCCCTTGCGAAATTCATGGTAGTGATTTGGAAAATGATGATGTTGAAATCGTTACCCCACATGAATTTTTGGCAACGTTAAATGAAGATGCAACGCTTAATTTTACGATCAAAATTTATCAAGGTATCGGATACGTACCAAGTGAAGAAATTCGTGATATGTTAGATGATGGATATATTGCGCTTGATGCTTACTTTACACCGGTTCGCCGTGCAACGTATGCTATTGACAATGTTTTGGTTGAAGATAATCCGAACTTTGAAAAAGTAACTATAAATATTATGACGGATGGTCAAATCTCTCCTGTTGATGCATTCAAGAACGCTCTTGACGTGATGTATGCTCAAATGGCTGTATTTAACAGTGAAGTGAGTATTAAATCTGCCAATACTGTTGTTGAACGTAACGATGAGCATCCTGAACTAAAACGTTTGGGTGCACGTATTGAAGAGTTAGGTTTGAGTGCACGCAGTTTTAACTGTTTGGATCGCTCAAACATCAAATATGTTGGCGAAATTGTTTTAATGAGCCAAAATGATTTGAAAGAAGTTAAAAACCTTGGTAAAAAATCGTTTGAAGAGATTTTAGAAAAAATCACGGAATTCGGTTATGCTGTTGGGCAAGAACTCGCGGATGATTTAGTCATTGCGATCAAAAAGAAAATCGAAGCTGAATAAGCTTTAAATTATCATAGGAATATTTTATGAGACATCGCCACGGATACCGTAAGTTAGGTCGAACAAGCGCACATCGTGAAGCTTTGTTGACCAATCTTAGTATATCATTATTTGAACATGGTAAAATTGAGACAACGTTGATTAAAGCAAAAGAACTTCGTTCATTTGCTGAAAAATTAATTACTACTGCACGTGTTGGTGATGCAAATGCGCATCGTTCAATCTTCGCAGTTTTACAAAATAAAGAAGCAACTAAAAACCTTTTAGGTGAAGTTGCTCCTAAATACACGGAACGTAATGGCGGTTATACCCGTATCATTAAAACACGTATTCGTCGTGGTGATGCTACTCACATGGCAACTATTGAACTCGTATAACGAGTTCAACACCTTTCACCCCCTTAAAAAGAACTTCATCTAAAAACTATCATCAACGTGTTACTCCTTGTTTAGTCCAAATTTCTTATAGTGTCACAATGAATTCGCAGTAAAAAAGGGAAATGAGATGATTCCATTCACAGATGAAGAGTTGATGCAGCCAGTGCGTCAGGTAATTGATAAAGTTCGCCCTTCCTTGGCACTTGATGGTGGTGATATAGCTTTCTTGAATGTCAAAAATGGAACAGTGTATGTTCAGTTGCAAGGTGCATGCGTTGGATGCGGTAGCAGTGGAAATACCTTGAAGTATGGTGTTGAGAGACAGTTACGAATGGATATTCATCCAGAGCTTACAGTTGTTAATGTACCGCATGGTATGGAAAATCAAATCAATATTTTATAAATTACGTTATTATGCTGATATAATCTAAAAAAGAGAGAGGGGTATAAATATGAAGATGTTATTGAAAGCCCTCAACGTAGCAAATGAACATTTTATGGCAGCTCGATATCGGGAGGCATTGAGGGATTATTCACTTATTTTGAAAGAGAGTCCTCTATCCAAAGAAGCATATAATTGTGCTATTTTATCCGATATGGCAATGAGTGGAGAGAATGGTGCTGAGGCACTATTTGATTACTACGCTATTTTAAAAAGTGAAGATGCTCAGCAGGCGGACATCGTTATTTCGGAAATTTTGGAGACGATGGACGGCACGCTTGATCAGTTGGCTAGGCTATTTAATGATAGTGGAATGCAACGCTTGGATTATGTTGACGGCATTTTATACGATGAATTTAAAGAGCTTGTTCTTAGTGAAAATGATTTTAAGCGTATTTTTGAGAATATTATGTTTTCAACCCGTGTTATTATTACTGAAAAAGAAGATTTTGTTGATTTTCTTGATAATTTAATTGATAATGGATACAAAGAGATGGCGCTTAGTTATCTGGAAAGTGCGTTGGGTGTTTATCCTAATGACACGCAACTTCGTAATCTACTTCGCAGATTAGCAAAAGGAAAAGTGCTTGAAAATTGAGATCCAAGGACAACCGTATCGGACTATATCGGAAAATTCAGCTGAATGTGATTCGTCGACTGCTTTTTTGGTCACAAAGCAAAATGAAAGATTTAAAGACGATGCGCTCAATCGTGGTGTCGAAACTATTTTGACTCCGAAGGAGTGTTGGTCTCTCTTTGGTCTTAATCGTATTAAAGTTATTGGTATTACGGGGACGAATGGTAAAACGACAACTGCGAGTGCTATTTATTCACTTCTCCTTGATTTGGGGCATAAGTGTGCCATGCAGGGAACTCGTGGGTTCTTTACGAATGATGAAAGTGTGGAGGGGAAAACTCTTACCACACCTACGGTACTTAATACTTATCGCCATATAGTCCAAGCGATTCAAGCAGGGTGTGAATATTTCATCATGGAAGTGAGCTCTCATGCAATTGAACAGGAGCGAATTGCGGGAATAAAGTTTGATCTTAAGATTTTGACCAACATCACTCAAGACCATCTCGATTATCATGAGAGTATAGAAGAGTATGTCCGTATTAAGAATCTCTTTTTTGCGGATGAATCGAAGAAATTGATCAATAAAGATGAGCCCAAGGCGGACTTTAATTTTAAAAATGCCTTTACCTACGGTGTTGAAAATCCAGCAACGTATAAAATCCTCGCCTATTCTCTCAACAATGGGGTAAGTGGTATTCTTAAACATTTTGAGGAGCATACTACCTTTGCAACGTCATTACACGGATTCTTTAATTTATACAATATTACTGCAGCGATGGCAGCTGTTCATTTGGTGTGTGGAGACTCTTTGGAGAAGATTGCAGAAGTTGTTGAAAATTTTGGTGGCGTGAGTGGGCGTATGGAGGTGGTCAGTGAATCACCTCTTGTTATCGTTGATTTTGCTCACACGCCTGATGGGATGGAACAGGTTCTTAATGCGTTGAAAGAAAAAGAGGTATTGGTAGTCTTTGGTGCGGGCGGTGATCGTGATCGAATGAAGAGACCTATGATGGGAAGAGTCGCCGCGATGTACGCTAAAAAAGTATACGTTACGAGTGATAATCCACGCTATGAAGATCCTGATACAATTATTGAAGAGATTCTATCCGGGATAGAGGATAAAGCAAAAGTAGTTGTTGATGTAAATCGGCGCAATGCTATTTCTCAGGCTCTTCATGATAGAACTGGCGATGAAGTTGTCCTTATCTTAGGTAAAGGGGATGAAACCTCCCAAATTATTTACGATCAACATCTCCCTTTTGATGATCGTATTGTCGCTCGGGAGATTTTAGAGCAACTTTGACAACGGGTTAATGTGTATGGTGCGAATTTCGGTATAATTGCACCATTATTTTAAGGCTATTAAAGCCTCATTTTTTTAAGGAGAGTGCGATGGGTGTTCCACAACCAGCGTTTTATATTTTCAAGTGTGAGCAAAGCTCGCCTCCAGGTATGCCAAAACCAAGTTGTGTTAATCCACAAACTCAAGATTTATTTCAACATTTGGCGCAGACATTGATGCAAAAAGGGATTATTGGAACGGTGCAACCTATCCGTACGGGATGTATGAACCGTTGTAATGTAGGACCTATTATGCTCGTAGAACCAGGACATGTTATGTACTCTGGATTGACAAAAGAGAAGATTACCGAGATTATTGATCGTCATATTATCGGTGGTGAAGTGGTAGCAGAGTATGTTATCCCCTCAGAACTTTGGGATACAGCCATGAGTCCCGAGGCAATGATGAAGCAGATGGGGCGCTGAACCGATGTTAATCGAAATGCTCTACAGTAAAATTCATCGTGCAACTGTCACCGATGCCAATCTCAATTATGTCGGCTCCATCACGATTGATGAAGAGTTATTGGAAGCTTCTAAAATGCGTGTTGGTCAGAAAGTGGAGATCCTCAATATCAATAATGGGGAACGTTTTTCAACTTATATTATCTTAGGGGAGCGAGGGCAACGGGATATTTGTCTTAATGGTGCAGCTGCGCGTAAGGTACATAAGGGGGATAAAATTATTATCGTCGCATACGCAACGTACAATGATGAAGAGCGTGAAACGTATAAACCGACGGTTGTGTTAGTTGATGACGACAATGTTATTACCGATATAATCGAAAAGATATAAGCCTCGATATGGAACAATTTGAGGCATATTTATTGGCACGTTTGCCATCTGCCCCTAGTTTTCATCCTCATTATGAAGCGTCGTTGCATCAAATGCTTACAGGTGGGGGAAAACGCTTTCGCCCCGCATTACTCCTTGGGGTTGTCAAAGCCTATAATCCTCTTTTACTTCAGAGTGCGTATTGTGTTGCTTTAGCAATTGAGATTCTTCATACGTATTCTCTAATACACGATGATTTACCCACAATGGATAATGCGGACTTACGCCGTGGTATTCCTACCCTTCACAAGAGTTATAATGAAGTTACGGCAATTTTAGCGGGCGATGCCCTTAATACGTATGCGTTTGAGGTGCTCTCACATGCTCCCTTTTGTGATAAAGTTATTGTCAAGCTCGTTCGTGAACTCTCTTCGAATGGGGGGCTAAACGGAATGGTGTTAGGGCAAGCGATTGATTGCCATTTTGAGAATACACCGTTAAACTTGGATCAAGTGAAAATACTTCATATCCATAAAACGGGTAAGCTTATTGCAGCATCGTTAAAAATGGGAGCCATTATTGTTGGACGTGATGATATTGCGCAAGAACTCTATGATTTTGGGATAGATTTGGGGTTATTGTTCCAAATCCAGGATGATATTCTTGATGTAACGCACGACTCCATAAGTGCAGGAAAAACAACCAACAATGATGAAGCCAAAAATAGTTTTGTTACCTTACTTGGATTAGAGCATGCAATAGTAGAAGCGGAACTATTAGCTCAAAAATTAACCCTCCAAATGGAAAGCTTTGATGAGAATTTACGACGTGAACTCTCACCAACCCTTACCCACTACATTAACCGACATAAGGAATAACTAATGAGTAATGCAATGCGCCAAAAAATGGCAGATACAATTCGATTTTTAGCCGCCGATATGGTTCAGTCAGCTAATTCAGGTCATCCAGGTGCACCGATGGGGTTAGCTGATATTGCAGTAGTTTTATCCGAGTATATGGTTCATAATCCTAAAAATCCTCAATGGCTGAATCGAGATCGTCTCGTATTTTCAGGAGGTCATGGTACGGGGCTCATCTACTCGCTTTATCACCTTTGGGGATATGGATTAGAGATTGACGATTTGAAACAATTCCGCCAGATGGGATCTCTCACGCCAGGGCATCCAGAGTATGGTCATACAGCAGGAATCGAGATTACAACAGGTCCTTTAGGTCAAGGAATTGCCAATGCGGTTGGATTTGCGATGGCATCTCAATTTGTAGGGCATAAAGTAAATTCTGAGACGGCAAGCTTGATTGACCATAGCGTTTATTGTTTGTGTGGTGATGGGGATCTTGAAGAGGGGATCAGTTATGAAGCGTGTTCGATTGCAGGGCATATTGGGCTTGATAATTTGGTTCTTATTTACGATTCAAACCGTATTACGATCGAGGGATCAACGGAACTTAGTTTGAGTGAAAATATCCGTGATCGTTTCGAATCTCAAAACTGGGCAGTTCTCGAAATTGATGGACATAATTTTGATGAGATTGACAGTGCTTTCACCCAAGCAAAAAGTATTAAACGCCCTGTTCTTATTATTGCCAATACCGTTATCGCCAAAGGGGGCGGAAAAATGGAAGGGTCTCACCATGCGCATGGTGCCCCTTTAGGTCATGATGTCATCAAAACAGCGAAAATTGCCGCAGGGTTTGATCCTGAAGCAACGTTTGCTGTGAGTGCGGATGTGTTGGAGCGTTTCCGATGTGCAATTGAAAAAGGGGATTTGGCCCAGCGTGAGTGGAATCACCGTCTCAAAGAGTTGCCGTTGATGGAGCAAAACGAGGCATATGAGCAACTGTTGAATCCTGATTTTAGCCGTATCCAATGGCCGACATTTGAAAAAGCGGATGCGACTCGCAATACAAACGGAATTATTCTCAATGCGATTGCCAAAGCAATTCCCGGATTCTTGGGGGGATCGGCCGATTTAGGACCATCCAATAAAACGGAACTTGTCGGGATGGGGGATTTTCCAAAGGGAAAAAATATTCATTTCGGGATTCGTGAGCATGCGATGGCATCCATCACCAATGCAATGGCACTATACGGGCCTATTATGCCCTTCAGCGCAACGTTCTTTGTCTTCAGCGACTATCTTAAGCCTGCAGCTCGAATTGCAGCATTGAGCGGTATTCAACAATTCTTTATCTGGACGCATGATAGTATCGGTGTCGGTGAAGATGGTCCAACTCATCAACCGATTGAACATTTGAGCCAATTCCGCGCATTGCCGAATTTCTACGTTTATCGTCCAGCGGATGGGGCTGAGAATATCAAATGTTGGCAAAAAGCGTTGACGATGAAAACTTCGCCGAGTGCCTTTGTCTGTTCTCGTCAAAATCTTCCTATATTATCCAATCCATTAAAGGGTGATGTAGAAAATGGAGGCTATTTGCTCCAAGAGCGTGCTAATGCTATTGTAACGTTGATGGCTTCGGGTTCTGAAGTGTCACTTGCATTAGAAACAGCTAAAGAGCTAGAAGCACGCGGTGTTATGGCAAATGTTGTCAGTGTTCCGTGTTTTGATCTCCTTTTGGAACAACCGCAAAGTTATATCGACTCTATTATCAACCCTGAGTCCAAAAAAGTGGCGATTGAAGCGGCACGAGGATTAGAGTGGTATCGATTTGCTGATGTCGTCATTGCAATGGATAGTTTTGGGGCAAGTGCACCCGCAGAGCTATTGTTCAAACATTTCGGATTTAGTGCCGAAGCGATTGCGTCTAAAATTTGATGAACGATTCAGCCCAGTACCTAAAGAAAAAAGCCTTTTTTGATTCGCTCATTACGTTGTACGGGCGTAATGTGGCTGTGGAGATATTGAGAGATGAGTCAGTGAATATTCACAAACTTCACCTCTCTAAAAGCAACCGTAGCGATGAGACAATAGATGAAATTCTCTCTTTGGCGCAAAAACGGGGAGTAGAGATTAAGTATCATACCAAAGAAGCTCTTTCTCGAATTTCCAAAAACAATGCCCAAGATCAGGGTGTAGCTCTTGATGTTGAAACACAAAATTACCGAGATGCTCAATCGATAGAATCGGACTTTCCTAACAGTTTTCGTCTCTTGGCTCTCGATGGGATTAACAATCCTCAAAATTTAGGGATGATAGTTCGTTCGGCAGCGGCGAGTACGATTGATGGGATCATCTTACCAAAGAAAAATAGCACCAAACTTTCCCCTTTGGTAATGAAAGCCAGCGCAGGGACGCTCTTTAAAATCCCGATTTATTATTGTGAGACACTAAGTGATGTTTTACCGCTCAAAAACAGTAGTGTGATTACCCTATCCTCACACGCTCAGGATGATATTTATAGTTTAAAGATTCCAAATCGTGCCATTTTTGTGTTGGGAAATGAGTCCGAAGGGGTAAGTCGTGAGATCGAGGCGTTATCGACACTCAGTGTTTCTATCCCGATGCAACGCGGTGTTGAATCTCTCAATGTGGCAATTACAGCAGGGATCGTCTGCTTCCTGCCGTGAAGTTTCACCGCGCCTACATCGAAATCACGAATATTTGTGGTTTAGCTTGTAGTTTTTGTCCCCCAAAAGAACAGCCGACGCAAACAATGAGTTTGGAATTTTTTGAATCCATTTTAGATCAGCTACAAGAGTATACCCATGAAATTGCCCTTCATGTTATGGGTGATCCGATGGTGCTCTCCCACCTAAGTGATTATTTAGATATTGCGGAAAAATACAATTTTAAAGTGATGATTACCACGAGTGGCTTTTATCTCGATGAAATTCGACGACAAACCCTTTTTCATCCAACTCTGCGACAAGTAAATATTTCTCTCAATAGTTTTAATAAAAACAGCGTCTTTCGTAGTTTTGAAGCCTATATGGAACCCATTTTACAGTTGTGTGATGATAAATTGGCATTAAATAAAGATTTCTTCATTAATTTACGGCTTTGGAATTTGGATGAGACGTATAGTGAATCTACTTTTAATACTAAGCTTTTTGAGACACTGGAGAACCATTTTTCTGTGGATTCTCTTGCCGATATGATTAGCGGTGAGCGTCAATCTATTCGTCTAGCTTCGAAAGTTTTATTGCATTTTGATCGCTATTTCCAATGGCCAAGCCTTCAAAATGAGGTAGTTGGTGATGGATATTGTCATGGACTGAGCAAACAAATTGCTATTCTTTGTGATGGGCGTGTGATCCCCTGTTGTTTGGATGGTGAGGGGGTAATAGAGCTCGGTAACCTACATGAGACAAATTTGGGTAAAATTCTTTCATCTAAACGGGCTGTAGCAATAACGCAAGGGTTTGCAAACGGGATAGCGCACGAAGAATTATGCCAAAAATGCAGTTATAAAGATCGATTTTCGAAAAGGGGGTAGGCAATGATCAAATGTTTTGTTAAAAATGAAAATGCAATTGCATTGATTGATACAATGTCGGAACTTGATGGGGATAATATTGAAAAAGTAATCTGGATTGATATGTTAATGCCCACCTACGATGAGATTGTTTTTATCGAAAATACGTTTGATATTAAATTCCCGACCAAACAAGAGACGGAAGAGATCGAAATCAGTTCTCGTTATTGGGAAGAGAGTGATCGCATTGAAATCAATACTTTTTTCTTGGTGAATACCAATCAAAATTCGCATAATGAGACGGTGTCTTTTATTCTTTATAAAAATTTATTGATCTCGATTCGTTATACAGCACTCTATGCTTTTGATGAATTTAACCGTAAATTTTTTGCAGCACCCAAACAGTTTGAGAGTGGATATGATATTTTTGGTCAGTTGATTGATATTCGTATTGATGCGGATGCCGATATTATTGAGCGACTCTCAAGGGACATTACCCGTCTTCGTAAACACGTTTTTACCGACCATACGAATGATGACGAAGAGATATTAGAACGAATTTCTTCTTTGGAAGATCTGAATATGCAACTACGTGAAAATCTCAACGATAAACAGCGTATTTTGAGCTCTTTTTTGAAATCAACGAAATATAAAAACGCATTGAGAAGTGATGTTGTCATCATGTTAAAAGATATCAAATCATTGATTGATTATACTGATTTCAATTTTGAACGGCTGGAATATCTCCAAAATATTTTCGTGGGGCTTTTGAGTATTGAGCAGAATAAAGTCATTAAGATTTTTGCAATTATGAATGTTATTTTCTTACCTCCAACGTTGATTGCCAGTCTTTATGGGATGAATTTTGATTTTATGCCAGAGTTGCATTGGCATTTTGGGTATTTGATCTCAATATTTTTAATGATAGGATCATCCATTCTTCCCCTCTATCTCTTTAAGCGAAAAGGGTGGATTTAAAGTAGTGCCGCACATACAAACGTGCTAAATTAGTTAAAACATAAAGGATAAACAGTTGGACAGGCGAATTCGCTATTTTATTGAAGATTATTGGGATATTTTTATAGGGGTATGTTCTATCGGACTTGCTTTTTTTGCTCACTATCAGGGTGATGGAATGCTAGCCACTATTTTAGCGGCTGTAGGTATTGCCTCACTCTCTCTTACCGTCGCAGAAGTAGCAGACATTCTCTCGGAACGTCTACATGAACCGTACGGGAGTTTTGTTCTAACTTTTAGTGCAGTTATCGTTGAGATTATTTTACTTTATATTATTTTACTTGAGGTGCGCCATTCCCCTGAGGTTTTAGAAACAGTTAAGGGGGGAATTATCTCTGCTGTTATTGTTGATCTAAACGTCTTATTGGGTCTTTCTGTCTTTTTAGGGGGACTTGCTTTTTCGCAACAGCAACATAATAAAGAGACCTCAAGCGCTTATAGTACCGTTTTATTTGTTGCTTCATCCGCTCTATTAGTCCCAGGGCTACTAAGTCATACCGAGCATGGGAGTGAGGCATTGACGCATGTCAGCCATTTGATTGCAGGGGTATTACTCTTTTTTTATCTTATTATTTTTATTTTCCAAACTCGTACTCATACTCACTTCTTTAAAGCAACCGCCCGAAGCCGTTTTTTTCGTCTTAAACGAAAGCTTGCGGAAGAGGAGGGGGAGATAGATGAAAATGATTCAAGTGATTATATTTTTGAGCATCTTCCTACCGTAATCAATTTCGTCTCAATTTTTGCTTTGATTGCAATGATTGCTTTTGGTGCAGAAATTTTTGCAGGAGAAGGGGTTAAGATTGCGAAAGAGTATGGGTTGTCATCAGGACTAGCAGGGCTTATTATTGCAATAATAAGTGTCTCTCCCGAGATATTCACGGCAGTTCGTGCAGCACGGAATGATCAAATTCAGCGAGTAGTTAATATCGCTATGGGGGCATCGACAGTGTCCATTATTTTAACCGTACCCATTTTGATGATGTTAGCTTATTATTCAGGGATAAATCTTACCCTAGATTTTAACCCACTACAAATAGGTGCGCTATTGCTTACGATTATTTTAGTATGGAAAACGACGGAAGAGGGCGAGACAAACTATTTTGAAGGCGCATCCCATCTGATGTTCTTTATTAGTTATGCCATTATCGCAGCGTATTACTAATGTTGAAAATACTTTTTGCCCCCAGTGAGGGGAAACGTAGTGGTGGACATTTCTCTCCTTTGAATAGCAATAGCTTAATTTTTCCCGAACTTTATCAAAAACGTCTTGAAGTGATTAAATACTACGAGATGTTAGTTAAAAATGGAAGTGACGAAGAATTAAAAGAACTTTTTGGTCTTAAAGATAGGCAAGAATTTGAGCGCTATAAAATACCTTTTGAAATAGCACCTACAATGAAAGCTATCGAACGTTACGATGGGGTAGCCTACAAGTATCTAAAATATGAGACCCTAAGCTCCACTGAACAAGAATATATTGATAGAAATGTTATTCTCTTCTCAAATCTTTTTGGTCCCATTCGTGCCTCTGATTATCTTCCAGATTATAAACTTAAACAAGGTTCTAGTGTTAAAAAATTGGTTCCAGAAAAATATTATAAAGAAAATTTCTCAAATTCCATTGATGTTTTGATTGAAAATGATGAGATATTAGATCTTCGTGCAGGATTTTACGATAAATTTTATACCCCAAAAGCTTCTGTAACAACATTAAAATTTCTAAAAGATGGCAAAGCAGTGAGTCACTGGGCAAAAGCATACCGTGGAGCCGTGCTACAGGCACTTTCAATACACCAAACGTCATCAATAAAAGAGCTATTATTGCTCAATATTGAGGGGTTGAGTCTCAATAAAATTATTGAAACAAAAAAGAAAAGAGAGGTTATTTACACGATTTTATGATTTCTTTTGAATAACCCTTGACAAATCGTAAAAAAAAGATTATAATTTCAGCTCCATTTCACCAATGCCGGCATAGCTCAGTTGGCTAGAGCAGCTGATTTGTAATCAGCAGGCCCGGGGTTCAAGTCCTCGTGCCGGCACCATTGAATGAAATCGGAATCAATGTCAGTGTTAGACCAGATTAGGCTGTGGTGAGATACTCAAGTGGCCAACGAGGGCAGACTGTAAATCTGCTGATTTTTATCTTCGAAGGTTCGAATCCTTCTCTCACCACCATGTATGCGGGAATAGCTCAGTTGGCTAGAGCGTCAGCCTTCCAAGCTGAATGTCGCGAGTTCGAGTCTCGTTTCCCGCTCCACTGGGAGCTGAAGTATACATTTCACAATTACTACTTCATCAATTACCTTAAAACAAAAATAGTTTTTAAGCTTCCAAAATTCATTTATTATTGTTTTATGTGCTTACGTGGCTCAGGGGTAGAGCACTTCCTTGGTAAGGAAGAGGTCGGCGGTTCAAATCCGCTCGTGAGCTCCAGTAATATTTCTGTAATTTTTTGAAAGCTTGAAAGCTATTTCAGCTGTTTTTAGGTATAATTCCATTTTAGTTTACAATATTAAGTCGGAGGACACAATGGCAAAAGAAAAGTTTGCACGTACTAAACCACACTGCAACATCGGTACGATCGGTCACGTTGACCACGGTAAAACTACGTTGACTGCAGCAATTACAGCTGTTTTGGCAACTAAAACTGGTGCGAAATTTATGGACTACGATCAAATCGATAATGCTCCAGAAGAACGCGAGCGCGGTATTACTATCGCTACATCACACGTTGAATATGAAACAGAAAATCGTCACTATGCACACGTTGACTGTCCTGGACACGCCGACTATGTTAAAAACATGATTACTGGTGCTGCTCAAATGGACGGAGCTATCCTTGTTGTTTCTGCAGCGGATGGCCCAATGCCACAAACACGTGAGCACATCCTTCTTTCCAAGCAAGTAGGTGTTCCATATATCGTTGTTTTCATGAACAAAGAAGATATGGTTGATGACGAAGAACTTCTTGAATTAGTAGAGATGGAAATTCGTGAACTTCTCGATATGTATGAGTTCCCAGGTGATGATACCCCTATCGTTGCTGGTTCTGCGTTACGTGCACTTGAAGAAGCAAAAGCTGGTGCTCTTGGCGCATGGGCTGATAAAATCATTAAATTGATGGATGAAGTGGATCGTTATATCCCTCAACCAATTCGTGAAACGGACAAAGATTTCTTGATGCCAGTCGAAGATGTTTTCTCAATCTCAGGACGTGGTACGGTTGTAACTGGTCGTATTGAGCGTGGTACTATCAAAATCGGTGAAGTTATCGAAATCGTAGGTATCCGTGATACACAAACAACAACTGTAACAGGTGTTGAAATGTTCCGTAAAGAAATGGAGCAAGGACTTGCAGGTGATAACTGTGGTGTTCTTCTTCGTGGTACTAAAAAAGAAGATGTTGAGCGTGGACAAGTTCTTTGTAAACCTAAATCAATTACTCCTCATACAAAATTTGAGGCTGAGATTTATGTATTGAGCAAAGAGGAAGGTGGACGTCATACTCCATTCTTTAACGGTTATCGCCCACAATTCTATGTTCGTACTACAGACTGTACAGGTGCTATCACCTTACAAGAAGGTACTGAAATGGTTATGCCTGGTGATAATGTAAAAATTATTGCTGAATTGATTCATCCGATTGCGATGGAAGAAGGTACTCGTTTCGCTATCCGTGAAGGTGGACGTACTGTAGGTGCTGGGGTTGTTTCTAAAATCCTAGCATAATTTTTCCCAGCTTTAGGGCTGGATAAGAAAGGCAAATATGCGCGAAAATATCCATTTAGCATGTGAAAAGTGTACTCGTCGTAACTATCACACTACTAAAAACAAAAAAACTCATACTGAGAAATTCTCAATGAAAAAGTTTTGTAAATTTTGTCGTGAACACACGATTCATAAAGAAGCAAAACTTTAAGTCGTTTTCCCTTCGGGGATTTCATTCTAATTATAGGTCAGTAGCTCCAATGGTAGAGCGCCGGATTCCAAATCCGATGGTTGCGGGTTCGAATCCCCCCTGGCCTGCCACCCCATTTTTAACTAATGGTGCTCTCGGGCTTTATTGGTTCGAAATGTCCTAAGGATACCTAATGAAAAACAGTGTTAGTAGCGCTTTTCACCAAGCGAAATTAGAGCTTGCAAAAGTTATTTTCCCCACTAAACCACAAGTTAAGCAAGCGTTTATTGCGGTAATGATTGTCGTAACTTTCATGGTGCTCTTTTTGGCATTGGTGGATTTTATTATGTCCTCTAGCGTTTCGGCAATTTTGAATTAAGGAAAAAGAATGGCACACCGTTGGTACTCAATTCAAACGTATGCTGGTAGTGAGCGTAGTGTTAAAGCTGCTATCGAAAATATTATTGCTGAAAATCATCTTGAAGAAGTTATTACAGAAGTAATTGTTCCAACAGAAGATGTTATTGAAGTGAAAAATGGGAAGAAAAAAATAACAGAGCGTTCTCTCTATTCAGGGTATGTTTTTGCTAATATCGATCTATCGATTGATTTACAGCATCGAATCCAATCACTACCTCGAGTAGCAGGATTTATTGGTGAAGCAAATAAGCCAACACCTTTAAGTGAAAATGATATCGCTGTTATTTTGGATCGTGTAACCAACCGTTCGGCTCCGAAACCAAAAGTCTTTTTTGACAGAGGTGAAATGGTTCGTATCGTTGATGGTCCTTTCGCTAACTTTACAGGTACAGTGGATGAGTATGACCTTGAACATGGATCATTAAAACTTAATGTTTCTATCTTTGGTCGCAGTACCCCTGTTGATATCGCGTATACGCAAGTCGAAAAAATTATTTAATCTCAAAAAAGGAAGCACAAATGGCAAAAAAAATTACGGGCTATATCAAGCTACAAGTTAATGCTGGAGCGGCTAATCCAGCTCCTCCAGTTGGACCTGCACTCGGTCAACGTGGTGTTAATATCATGGAATTCTGTAAAGCATTCAATGAGCGTACAAAAGATAAGGCTGGTTTTAAACTACCTGTAGTTATTACAGTATATGCGGATAAAACATTCTCTTTTATCACAAAGCAACCTCCTGCGTCTGCACTCATTATGAGAGCAGCTGGTCTTAAAAAAGGGACTGATAATCCTATGAAGAATAAAGTGGGTAAAATCACTAGAGATCAATTGATGGAAATTGTTAAGCAAAAAATGCAAGACATGAACACTGATTGTATTGAAGCAGCTGCTGCTACAATTGCTGGTTCAGCACGTTCAATGGGTGTTGATATTATTGACTAAATTTATCTCTTTGGAGATAAATTCGCTATGCTCTTCGACCGCAAAGAGTCTAAACTCTGCGGCAGATTCTATTATTGGAGAATTACAATGGCTGGAAAACGTTATAAAGAACTAAGTGCAAAAATTGATATGGCAAAAAGCTACTCAGTAGCAGATGCTTCTGCTTTTTTACAAGAGCTAAAATCAGCAAAATTTGACGAAACTGTCGAGATTGCTTTGAATCTTGGTGTTGATCCTCGTCATGCTGACCAAATGATCCGTGGCGCGGTTGTGCTTCCTCACGGTACGGGTAAAGTGGTTCGTGTGGCTGTTTTTGCAAAAGGGGCTAAAGCTGATGAAGCAAAAGCTGCAGGCGCTGATATTGTTGGTACTGACGATTTAGTTGAGCAAATCAAAGCAGGGAATATCAATTTTGATATCGTTGTTGCAGCTCCTGATTGTATGGGTCTTGTTGGTCAAGTGGGACGTATCCTCGGGCCAAAAGGGATGATGCCAAATCCTAAGACTGGAACAGTAACTGCTGATATCGCAAAAGCGGTAAGCAATGTTAAAGGCGGACAAGTAAACTTCCGTGTTGACAAAAAAGGAAATATTCATGCTGGTATCGGTAAAGTAAGTTTTGATACTGATAAAATTGCTGAAAATATCAAAGCATTTGTTGGTGCTATTAACCGTGCGAAACCATCAACAGCTAAAGGTCGTTACATCAAAAATGCAGCGCTCTCTTTGACAATGAGTCCAGCAATTAAATTTGATATTCAAGAGCTTCTTGATATTAGAGCGTAAATTAATTAAACTTTATCTTATGGACTGAAGAGAGTAGGGGACGAAAGTCTTAATCGGTTTAGCCGCCCCGCTTGAAGTACCTGTCTGGAAAGGAGAAATAATGAATAAAACACAAAAATCTGAGATTGTTAATACATTAACAGAAGAATTTAAGTCTGCTAACGCTGTAGTTATGTGTGATTATCGTGGTCTTACTGTTGGTAACCTCGAATCTCTCCGTAAAATTGCACGTGAAAAAGATACGAAAGTTCAAGTAGTTAAAAATACACTTGCAACAATCGCTCTTAATAATGCAGGAATGTCTGGTATTGATATTGTCGATACCAACATTTTTGTTTGGGGTGAAGATGCTATCGCAGCTGCTAAAACAGTTGTTGAATTTGCGAAAGCAAATGATAAATTCACACTTCGAACAGCATATATCGATGGTCAAGCGGCAGATGAAGCAAAAGTTCGTACGTTTGCAACATTGCCAGGACGTGAAGAATTACTTGGAATGCTCGCATCTGTTTGGATGGGACCAGTTCGTAACTTTACAATCGGACTCGATGCGCTTAAGAATAAACGTGAAGAAGAAGCCGCAGCGTAACTGTCGCTTTGAAAAATCGTTGATAGAAATATCGGCATAAAAAACTAAAAATACCTAATAGGAGAATACAATGGCTGTTACAAAAGAAGACGTACTTGAGTTTATCTCAAACCTTTCTGTCCTTGAGCTTTCTGAGCTTGTAAAAGAATTCGAAGAAAAATTCGGAGTATCTGCTCAACCTGTAGCGGTTGCTGGTGGTGCAGTTGCGGCTGTAGAAGTAGAAGAGAAAACTGAATTTGATGTTATCTTAAAAGACGCTGGTGAAAAGAAAATCAACGTTATTAAAGTAGTACGTGCACTTACAGGTCTTGGTCTTAAAGAGGCTAAGGATGCTGTTGATAACGCTCCTACAACAATCAAAGAAGGCGTTGGCAAAGATGTTGCTGAAGCTGCTAAAAAAGATCTTGAAGAAGCTGGTGCAGCGGTCGAAATCAAATAATTATTTGATCGATTGGAGGCTCCCGCCTCCACACTCTCAGGGCGCTTTTCCGAATTGATTTTTTCATTTCGGAAGAGTGCCCATCCGTCGTTATAGGGTTGGGAAAGCTCAACTTTTAGACTTTACACTTTTTATCCCTATCTATGGGATCACAAATTTCGATTGAGGTAGCCTAATGTTAAATACTCTTCACTCTGGAAACCGCTTGCGCGTTGATTTCGCGAAAACCCCACAACAAATTGAAGTTCCAAATCTTTTACAACTTCAACAAAATTCGTACGAATCATTTTTGATGTTAGATCAAAAAGATCGTTCTAAAAGTGGTATTGAGCGTGTTTTTCAATCTGTTTTTCCTATCCACGACACACAAAATCGTCTTTCTCTTGAATACCTAGGGTCAGAAGTTGGTCGCCCTAAATACACAGTTCGTGAGTGTATGGAGCGTGGTTTGACGTATTCCGTTTCATTACGTATGAAAACACGTCTTATGATCTGGGACCGTGATGAAAACACCAAAGAAAAAATGGGTGTTAAGGATATTAAAGAACAAACAATTTTTATCCGAGATATTCCTTTGATGACGGAGCGTACTTCGTTTGTTATTAATGGCGTTGAGCGTGTTGTTGTTAATCAGCTTCACCGTAGTCCAGGGGTAATCTTCAAAGAAGAAGAGTCCACAACTGCGGGCAGTAAAATGATTTTTACAGGTCAAATCATCCCTGACCGTGGTTCATGGCTTTATTTTGAGTATGATCCAAAAGATATCCTTTATATGCGTATCAATAAACGCCGTAAAGTGCCTGTAACGATTATGTTCCGTGCTTTGGGTTATAGTAAGCAAGATATTCTAAAAATATTTTATCCACTTCAAAAAATCCGAGTAGAGAATAATAAATATTTACTTGATTTTGATCACGAACATTTTGATGGTCGTCTATCGTATGATTTGGTTGATCCTGATGGGAAGCTTCTTGTTGCAGCTGGTAAACGTCTCTCTTCTAAAAAAGCGGAGAAAATGTTAGCCGAGGGCGTTAAAGCAATTCAATACCCTATCGAAATTTTGATCGAACGCCATTTGGCTGAGCCTATCATTGACAGCTCAACAGGCGAAGTGATGTTTGATACAATGACCCAATTGGATGAAACGAAGCTTAAAAAAATGCTTGATGCTGGGATTACTGAATTTGTAATCGCGAATGACCTTGCAGAAGGGCACGATAGCTCAGTAATTAATGCATTTATTGCCGATGTTGATTCATTGAAATTGTTAAAACAAACCGAAGATATTGAAGATGAAAATGATTTAGCAGCGATTCGTATTTATAAAGTAATGCGTCCTGGTGAGCCTGTTACGAAAGATGCAGCAAAAGTTTTTGTTAATCAACTTTTCTTTGATCCTGAGCGCTATGATTTGACTCGCGTTGGTCGTATGAAAATGAATCATAAATTAGGGCTTAATGTTCCTGAGTATGTAACTGTTTTGACGAACGAAGATATTATTAATACGGTTAAATATGTTATTAAAGTTAAAAATGGACAAGGGCGTATTGATGACCGTGATCACCTTGGTAACCGTCGTATCCGTTCTATTGGTGAATTGCTAGGAAACGAGCTTCACAATGGTCTTGTCAAGATGCAAAAAGCGATCAAAGACAAACTCTCTACCATGAGTGGACCAACAGCGGAATTGATGCCACACGATTTGGTTAATTCAAAAATGATCACATCGACTATTATGGAGTTCTTTAGCGGTGGACAATTGTCACAGTTTATGGATCAAACCAATCCATTGTCGGAAGTTACCCATAAACGTCGTCTTTCTGCATTGGGTGAGGGTGGTCTTGTTAAAGAACGTGCCGGATTTGAAGTACGTGACGTTCATCCTACTCACTATGGTCGTATTTGTCCTATTGAGACTCCTGAGGGACAAAATATTGGTTTGATCAATACTTTGGCTACGTATTCTAAAGTTAATGAGCACGGCTTTATTGAAGCTCCTTATAACACTGTTAAGGATGGGGTTGTAACATCAGAAGTTGTTTACTTAACTGCAACGCAAGAAGAAGGCAAAACTATCGCAGCAGCATCAAGCCGTCTTGGTGAAAATGGTGTTTTCCTTGATGATTTGGTTGAAATTCGTAAAGATGGCGAAATCATGCTTAAATCACCAAGTGATTGTGATCTTCGTGATTTAACACCGCATATGGTTGTTGGTGTTGCGGCAAGTTTGATCCCTTTCTTGGAACACGATGATGCGAACCGTGCTCTTATGGGATCGAATATGCAACGTCAAGCGGTTCCTTTGCTTCGCCCACAAGCGCCTATGGTCGGAACAGGAGTTGAAAAACTGGTTGCTCGTGATTCATGGGAATGTGCAAAAGCAGATCGTGCTGGTGTTGTTGAAAAAGTAGACAGTAAGCACATTTACGTGATGGGTGAAGATGAGGAAGGGACGTTTATTGATTACTATCCTTTGCAAAAAAATCTTCGTACCAATCAAAATACGACCTTTATGCAACGTCCGATTGTCAAACAAGGTCAAGCCGTTGCCAAAGGGCAAATTATCGCTGATGGTCCGAACATGGATCAAGGTGAGTTGGCTCTAGGAATTAATGCACTTGTAGCCTTTATGCCATGGAATGGATATAACTTCGAAGATGCGATCGTTATGTCTGAGCGTATGATTCGTGAAGATGCTTTTACCTCGGTTCATATTTATGAAAAAGAAGCAGAAGCGCGTGAACTAAAACATGGTGTAGAAGAAATCACTCGTGATATTCCAAACGTTCGTGATGATGAATTAGCACATCTTGATGATAGCGGTATTGTAAAAATTGGTACTTACGTTAGAGGTGGAATGATTCTTGTTGGTAAAGTTTCTCCTAAAGGTGAAGTAAAACCAACTCCTGAAGAGCGTCTATTGCGCGCTATTTTTGGAGAAAAAGCAGGTCACGTTGTTAATAAATCTCTTTACTGTGCAGCTAGTATGGAAGGGGTTATCGTAGATGTTAAAGTCTTCACGAAAAAAGGGTACGATAAAGATCCACGTACTCTTGAGCTTGAAAAAGCAGAGCGTGATGAACTAGAGCGTGAACATTATGATCGTTTGTTGATGATTGACAAAGAAGAGATGCTTCGTATCTCCTCTATCTTGACGAAACACCCTCTTCAAAGTGCTGTAACCGTCAATGGACGTGAATACAGTGCAGGTGATTTGGTGAATGGCGACGATCTCAAAGAGGTTAACCGTTTTGCTATGAATACCATTGTTAAAGCCTATACGGATGGGATTCAAGAGAAGTACAACCAAACGAAAAATCATTTCCAAAAAGAGAAGAAAAAATTTCGCGATGAGCATGAAGAGAAACTCTCTATCTTAGAAAAAGATGATATTCTCCCAAATGGCGTTGTGAAATACGTTAAAGTTTATATTGCTACTAAACGTAAACTCAAAGTTGGGGACAAAATGGCAGGTCGCCACGGGAATAAAGGTATCGTTTCGATTATCGTTCCTCAGGTTGATATGCCATACATGGCAAATGGTCGTACGGTTGATGTTTGTTTGAATCCACTTGGGGTTCCATCACGTATGAACGTTGGTCAAATTTTAGAAATGCACTTGGGTATGGTTGGGCGCGAGCTTGGATTCCAACTTCAAGAGATTTTTGAAGCAAAACGTAAAGAGTTTATCGGGGAACTTCGTGCAAAAATGATCTCTTTTGCAGATGTTGCAGGACTTATGAATGCAGTAGCAACTATTGGTGCTATGGACGATATGACATTCCTAGGCTATGCACAAGATTGGGCTAAAGGGGTTAAATTTGCTACTCCTATTTTCGAAGGGGTTACGGAAGCAGAATTCGGACAACTTTTCGAGTTAGCAAAACTTGACAATGATGGTAAAATGGAGCTTTACGACGGTAAAACGGGCGAAAAGCTTAAAGAACGCGTTAACGTTGGGTATATGTATATCTTAAAACTTCATCACTTAGTTGATGAGAAAGTACACGCACGTTCAACGGGACCATACTCATTGGTAACACAACAACCAGTCGGTGGTAAGGCCCTGTTCGGCGGACAACGTTTCGGAGAGATGGAAGTATGGGCACTTGAAGCGTATGGTGCTTCTGCAGTTCTTAAAGAGATGTTGACGATCAAATCGGATGATGTAGACGGACGTGTCCGTGCATACAAAGCGATTACCAAAGGTGAGAGCGTTCCACCATCTGGTATTCCTGAAACATTATTTGTATTGACCAAAGAGCTTCAAGCGTTGGCGCTCGATATTGAGATTTTTGACGAGGTGGATGACAATGAGTAAATTAGTACCAATTGCAGTAACGGATGACAATCGTCCTACGGATATTAAACAAATACAATTTCGCCTTGCGTCTCCTGAGAGAATTCTCTCATGGAGTCATGGTGAAGTAAAAAAACCAGAAACAATCAACTACCGTACTCTTAAGCCAGAGCGTGACGGATTGTTTTGTGCCAAAATTTTTGGACCGGTTCGTGATTACGAATGTTTGTGCGGAAAATACAAAAAAATGCGCTACAAAGGCGTTGTGTGTGAAAAATGTGGAGTTGAAGTTACGAGTTCAAAAGTTCGTCGTAACCGTATGGGGCATATTGACCTTGTAACCCCTGTTGCCCATATTTGGTATGTTAGTTCACTTCCTAGCCGTATTGGTACACTCCTTGGTGTTAAGATGAAAGATCTTGAACGCGTATTGTATTATGAAGCATACATCGTTAAAACAGGCGGAGAAGCGTGTTATGACGGTGGACAAACGTCACCTGTTCTTAAATACGATGTTCTTAATGAAGAGCAATATCGTACTTTGGTACAACGTTATGGAGAGAGCGGTTTTTCTGCTGAAATGGGGGGGCAAGCAGTTCGTGATCTTTTGGATTCACTTGATCTTGTTGACCTCTTTTCGGCGTTGAAAGAAGATGTTCAAAAAACAAATTCAGAAGCAAAACGTAAAACAATTGTTAAACGTCTTAAAGTTATCGAATCGTTTTTGAATTCTGGGAATAACCCTGCTTGGATGATGCTTACAGCACTTCCCGTATTGCCTCCAGAACTTCGCCCATTGGTAAGTCTTGATGGTGGTAAATTTGCGGTATCGGATGTCAATGACCTTTATCGTCGTGTTATTAACCGTAACCAACGTCTAAAACGTCTTATTGAGCTTGAGGCACCGGAAATTATTGTTCGTAATGAAAAACGTATGTTACAAGAAGCGGTAGATGCATTGTTTGACAATGGTCGTCGTGCGAATGCGGTTAAAGGTGCCAATAAACGTCCTCTTAAATCACTTTCTGAGATTATCAAAGGGAAGCAAGGACGTTTCCGTCAAAATCTTCTCGGTAAACGGGTTGACTTTTCAGGACGTTCCGTTATCGTTGTTGGACCAACATTACGTATGGATCAATGTGGATTGCCAAAATTAATGGCATTGGAACTTTTCAAACCTCATTTGATTGCGAAACTCGAAGATAAAGGGTACGCAACGACCGTGAAAGCGGCGAAAAAAATGATCGATGAGAAAACCAATGAAGTTTGGGAGTGTTTGGCGGAAATCGTTGATGGGTATCCTATCATGCTTAACCGTGCACCGACACTTCACAAGCTCTCAATCCAAGCGTTTCACCCGAAACTCATTGATGGTAAAGCGATTCAATTGCACCCTCTCGTTTGTGCGGCGTTCAATGCGGATTTCGATGGTGACCAAATGGCAGTTCACGTACCACTAGGGGCTGAAGCGATTGCTGAGTGTAAAGTATTGATGCTTTCTTCTATGAACATTTTGCTTCCAGCATCCGGTAAAGCGATTGCAACACCATCACAAGATATGGTCTTGGGTCTTTATTATCTTTCATTGGGTAAAAATGATGTGAAGGGATCGAACAAACTTTTCAGCAATGTTGATGAAGTTATGATTGCTCTAGAGCACAAAGCCCTTGATTTGCACGCAAAAGTTCGTACACGTGTTGATGGTCGTATGATTCATACAACTGCAGGGAAAATGATTCTTAAATCAATCCTTCCTGATTTTGTTCCAGTAGAGCTTTGGAACGTGACGATGAAAAAGAAAAATATTAATGCGATTGTTGACTATGTTAACAAGCACGGTGGTATTGCGATTACGGCTGGATTCTTAGATGACTTGAAAGACCTTGGTTTTAAATACGCTACGGCATCGGGTGTTTCTATCTCTATCGCGGATATTATTATCCCTGAGATGAAAGCAGCTCTTATCGTTTCGTCTAAAAATCGTGTTAAAGAGATTCAAAAACAGTTCGAAGCAGGTCTATTGACGGAGCAAGAGCGTTACAATAAAATCATTGACGTTTGGACAGATACGAACAATACTGTTGCGGGCGGGATGATGGAACTTGTAGAAAGTGATAAAGATGGATTCAACTCTATCTTTATGATGGCGGATTCTGGAGCGCGTGGTTCTGCGGCTCAAATTCGTCAGCTTGCGGGTATGCGTGGTCTTATGGCGAAACCGGATGGTTCGATCATCGAAACCCCAATTATCTCCAACTTTAAAGAGGGTCTTAACGTCCTTGAGTACTTTATTTCAACCCACGGTGCTCGTAAAGGTCTTGCGGATACGGCACTTAAAACGGCGAATGCGGGTTATTTGACGCGTAAACTCGTTGATGTTGCTCAAAACGTGAAAATCGTAGAACACGATTGTGGAACGCATGAAGGGATTGAACTTACTGATATTTCTGTCGGTAATGAACTCATCGAACCGTTAGAAGACCGTATTTATGGACGTGTTTTAGCGGAAGATGCTATTGATCCAATCACCAATGAAATCCTTTTCTCGGAAGGAACCTTGATTGATGAAATCAAAGCGTCAAAAGTAACTGAAGCAGGGATTAAAGCGGTACATATTCGTACTCCAACAACGTGTAAATCCGTTGGTGGCGTATGTGCATTGTGTTACGGGCTCAATCTTGGATCAGGTGGTATCGTTCGTAAAGGCGAAGCTGTTGGTATCCTTGCAGCTCAGTCGATCGGTGAACCAGGGACTCAGTTGACCCTTCGTACGTTCCACGTTGGAGGAACGGCATCCAGTACAAGAGAAGAACGTCAAGTTGTTGTTACTAAAGAGGGATTCATCCGTTATTACAATATGAAAACCTATCTCTCTAAAGAGGGAAAACAAGTTGTTGCAAACCGTCGTAATGCGGCTATTTTATTGGTTGAACCAAAAATTAAAGCACCGTTTACAGGAACGTTTGAAATGCAAACGATTCATGATGAAATTATCGTAAGTATTAAAGGCGAGTCTCAAACAATGCGTTATACGCTTCGTAAAAACGAAGTGGCAAAACCAAATGAACTCGCAGGTGTTAGTGGTAAAATCGAAGGTAAGTTTTATCTTCCATACGAAAATGGTGCTATTGTCAAAGAAGATGAATCTGTCGTTGAGACAATTAAAGATGGCTGGAATGTACCAAATCGTATTCCATACGCTTCTGAAATTTTGGTCAAAGATGGTGCACCAATCAGCCAAAAGATTTTTGCAAAAGAGAAAGGTGTTGTTAAATATTACCTTCTCAAAGGGGATTTCCTTGAGCGTCATCATGAGATTACCAAAGGGTACAGTGTTGATGTCAAAGGGCTCTTTGCTGTCGTTGCAGATAGTGAAGATCGCGAAGCAATTCGTCACTATATCGCACGTGGTTCTGTCATAGAAATTAATGATAATGAAGCAGTAAAATCAGATACTCTTTTGGCGAAAGCACAAAAAGAAGAATCGATTATAATTGCTGAATGGGATCCGTATTCGAATCCTATCATTTCGGAAACAAATGGTGTTATTACATTTGAAGACATTATCCCTGGGGTTACTGCATCTGAGCAATTTGATGAGTTGACTGGGAAAACTCGTTTGATGATTAATGAATACGTAGCTCCTGAGTATAAACCGGCAATCGTGTTGGCGGCAAATGATGGGACAATTATTCGTTATGCGGTTGAGCCAAAAACAGCTATTTTTGCACAAGATCGTTCAGAAGTAAAAGTGGCCGATATTCTAGCGCGTACGCCAAAAGCACTTCAAAAATCACGCGATATTACTGGGGGGCTTCCGCGGGTTTCTGAGCTTTTCGAAGCACGTAAACCTAAAGAGATCGCATTGATCGCTGAACTTGATGGTGTGGTAAGCTTCGGTAAACCACTCCGTGGTAAAGAACGTATCTTGATCACCTCTGTTAATGGTATGGTGAAAGAGTATTTTGTTGATAAAAATCTTACGGCATTAGTTCACACGGGTGAGTTTGTTCACTCAGGTGAGCGTCTGACTGATGGGGTTATGAGTTCTCATGAGATTCTAAGAATCTTAGGGGTAAAAGCACTTTATCACTATTTGGTTAGTGAAGTTCAACAAGTATATCGTCGCCAAGGGGTTAATATCGCGGATAAACATATTGAAGTTATCTTTACTCAAATGTTGCGTCAAGTTAAAATTCTTCGTTCAGGCGATACGAAATTTATTGAGGGCGATGTTGCTTCTAAGGTACAATTCAAGCTTGAGAATGAAAAAATTCTCCGTCTTGGTGGTCAACCGGCTATCGCTGAACCGTATCTTGTTGGTATCACTCGTGCTGCAGTTAGTGCTGATTCTATCATCTCAGCTGCATCATTCCAAGATACAACGAAAGTATTGACAGAAGCTGCTGTTGCCGCTAAAATCGATGACTTGACTGATCTTAAAGAGAACGTTATTATCGGTCGTACCATTCCTGTTGGAACGGGTATCTATAAAGACCAAACGATTATGTTCGGAGAGTAAAATCTCCTTCGTATTCTCCTTTTATCTCCATGTCAAACATGGGGATAGCGTTCTAAACTAAATCTTCTTTCTCTCTTTCCTAAAGCGGTAAATCAATAAAATAAGCCAATCCATAATAGATACTATAGATTCCATAAATTAAAATTGCTATGGCTGCAATGCGGTTCATACTTTGACGAAAGGCAATCTCACGCATAAAATTCACCGACTGACCCAGCGCCAGAAGGGTGGGAACAGTTGCAAGACCAAAAGCTGCCATAATGAGTCCCCCATCAACTATTGAAGCAGATGATGCCGCTTTTGCTGCGAAGAAAAAAACAAATCCGCAAGGAAAGAATCCGTTCATCATCCCAAGAGCTAAAAAGCTTCGGATACTTTTACTTTTAATAAGGCGTGAAAAAAGTATTTTAAAGAGTTTAAAATTTGAAAAGGAGTGTTCCAAAGAATGGAGTAGTTTGGAAATTCCTAGCATACTCAATGCCGTGACAATCATTAATATCCCTGCAAAAATAAAGAGCGCTCCATGCGTCTCCATCGTGACGGTAAAAATAGATCCTAGCCCTCCAAAAATCATCCCCAGCAGGACGTAAGAGCTAACACGACCAAGATTATACGCTCCATGTCGAAGGAGCTGCGCTGTACGACTCATAGAGGGATCGATTTTGGTTGAGCTGTAAGCAACAATAAATCCTCCACACATTCCGATGCAGTGACCGAAGCTCCCTGCAAATGCAATGGATATAATGACCCACCAATCAATACTGCTCATATTTACCCTTTTTCTTTAAATAGTACCATTGTAAATAAGTTTTGTTACAAAAGTATTAAGACTTAACACTTTTGTAACACTAATATGTAACAATAGCATAGAATAACTAAAAGGCAAAAAATGAGAAAAATTCTACTAATCGCCATTGCTATGGCATCAATCGCAAGTGCGGATCAGTTGGCTAGTCTTAAGATAGACGGGATGATGTGCCCTGCATGTGTCAAAAATGTCAAAGGTGCTTTAAGTGAGGTAAAAGGGGTAAAAGAGTCTGCTATTTATCTCAAAGAGGGAAAAGCAGAGGTTAAAGTGGCGGATGGAACTTCTACTGAAGCAATGTGCGATGCGGTCAAAAAAGCAGGATATGGGTGTAAAGCAGGTAAATAGTTAGGAGAGAGGATTCCAACTAGGAGTCTCCTTTTCTTCGGGTCGTCCTTGTAGCTCTAAAAGAGGGGTATACGATGCTTTGTACTCCAAACTTTGGCACCCTTGGACGTAATAGCCCAAATATATCCATCTAAGCCCCAACCGTTTTGCGAGGGCGATTTGTTCAAGGAGCGTATATTTTCCTAGCGACAAATGTGAATAATGGGGATCATAATAGCAATAGAGTGAGGATATTCCCTCATCCAGAACATCAATAAGATCAACAGCAATCAGTTTGTCTTCCTCAAAATAAAGAACCTCATATCCAAAATCACCATGACCGCTGACAAATGAAGCCCGATAGTTTTTCGGATCGATTTTCGGAGAATCCCAGTCTCTTGTACGGTGTTTATAGGCATGATAACGGTAAAAAAGCTCCAGATGTTCACCGCTCATACTCGGGTGACGCACATAGGTTGTGAGATGGGAGTTTTTACGCAGTATTCGTCGCTCAGATTTGCTAAAAATATAATTCTCAACATCAATCTTGAGGCTTTCACACGCAGTACAGCTACTACAGGCGGGTCGAAAGTACATCTCTCCAAAACGTCTCCAGCCTCGGAGGATTAACGCTTCACATTGCTCTTTGGTAGATTTTTGGATTATCTTATAGTGAATGGTTTGGGAGTTTCCAGTGATATAAGAGCACGGCTCATTAAGAGCGCACTCTTGGAGGACGGTGTTATTCGTCGTCATCTTTGCGGTTAAGGGCAATAAGAACCCCTTCTATCATTTCATCAATATCGCCATCGAGAATCGTACTGATATTAGAGTAGGGGATTCCTGAGCGCGTGTCTTTGACTTGCTGATATGGGGCAAGAACGTAGGAACGGATTTGATGCCCCCATCCATTTTCACTTTTCTCAATCCCATCGACAGCCGCTTTTTGTTTGGCAAGTTCCATCTCATAGATACGGGATTTGAGCATTTTAAAAGCGGTCGCTTTGTTCTTGTGTTGTGAACGGTCATTTTGACATTGCACGACAATCCCTGAGGGGATATGGGTGATACGAATTGCCGATTCAGTTTTATTGACGTGTTGTCCCCCTGCGCCAGACGCACGGTAGGTATCAATACGGATATCACGATCTTCGATTTCTACTTCAATATCATCGTCAAGCTCAGGGGAGACAAGGACGGAGGTAAAGCTGGTGTGACGCTTTGCTGCTGAATCATACGGACTGATACGGACAAGTCGGTGGATACCGTTCTCATTTTTCAGATAACCGTAAACATTGACCCCTTTGATAAGGATGGCAGCATCTTTGATCCCTGCCTCTTCACCCGATTGGTAATCGAGCATTTCGACGGTGAAATCGTGACGCTCCGCCCAACGGGTATACATCCGCAATAGCATAGAAGCCCAATCTTGAGACTCCGTACCGCCCGCTCCCGGATGAATGGTAACGATAGCATTATGGGCATCGTGCTCACCTGAGAGGAGAACCTCAACTTCCATTTGCTTAATCGTGTTTTCCAGTTCTCCTGCATCGGTGAAGAGGGATTCGATGGTCTCTTCATCCCCTTCATCTTTTGCCATTTCATACAAATCAACGGCATCCCCGAGAGTATTAAAGGTTTTAGAGTATTTGGCAAGCTTTCGCTCTAGTTGTGTTTTCTCTTTTTGGACAACACCTGCATTGGTCACATCATTCCAAAATCCATCGGAGTTTTCGAGTGCGGTAATCTCATCAAGGCGTGTTTGTATATCGTTTGGACGGACAACATCCGTAACGTTTTGCATTTTAATCGTCAATGTCTTAAGTAATTCGGTATATTCGTAGTGATCCACTATTTTTCCTGTGGTTATATTATAATTGCGATTATAGTATAGATCTCCTAGATAAAGGTTAAAACGATGAGAGTTGCACGTACCGTAAAAGAGTTACGGGAGATTTTAGATTGTGAATCAAGAAGAATTGGATTTGTTCCGACAATGGGAGCCTTGCATATCGGGCACCGCTCCCTCATTGAAGCAGCACGCCGTGAGAATGAGGTTGTCGTCGTCTCTATTTATGTCAATCCGACCCAATTTTTAGTCGGGGAGGATTTGAGTAAATATCCACGTCGTGAGGAAGCTGATTTCAAAATTTGTGAGCTTAGTGGTGTCGATGTCCTCTTTTATCCCGAATCAATGTACGAAGCCGATGAGGTGAGTGTATGTGCTCCTGCTGTTCGTGGTTATATCCTTGAGGGGGCATCTCGTCCTGGACATTTTGATGGGATGTTAACCGTTGTGCTAAAACTCCTTAATGCTGTCCGCCCTTCAAAAGTCTATTTCGGAAAAAAAGATGCTCAACAGCTCGCATTGATTACCCAAATGGTACGAAATTTTAATATGAATATTGAGATTGTTCCGATGGAGACAGTAAGGGAAAAAGACGGTCTGGCTCTTAGCAGCCGTAATGTTTATTTGGACACCATTCAGCGCATAGAGGCACTAAAACTCTCTTCCTCACTCAAAAAAGCAACCAAAATGGTGATGCAAGGGAATCGTAATAGCAGTGAACTTCAGAAGGCTATGTTGGCAATTTTGGAGCCTTTGGAGGTTGAATACGTCGCCATCGTTAACCGCGCGTTTGAATCTATCTCGGAAGTGGTGATCGGGGATACCATCGTTTTGGTCGCTGCACGAGTAGGGGTGACGCGGTTGATTGATAATGTGTGGATGTGAGTTAAATCTTCTCCACACTCTCCCCATAAAGCACTTTATATTTCAACAGTTGCTCTTTGATATACTCGACAATGTCGCTCAATATTGATTTTGTTTATATGAGGTATAATATCGCATGGCTAAAATAGATGAAATCAAAGAGTTGTTAAATTCACTTAGAATATGGTTAAGCATTACAGTCGGTCTAATGGTTGTAGTATCTGGTGGGCTTATTAGTCGTTATGATAATGCTAAAATCGATTTAATATTTTGGTTGGGTTCGTTTTTGTTTTTTATTTTCCTTTTTGTAATAATTTTGCTGATTGTGAAAATATCTAAGCGAACGAAAGAAATAGGGAGTTTATAATGAGCGTAACATTGATTTTTATTATCGCCGCATTGGCTATTGGGGTGGTATTTATTTTTGGAGCTATTAAGTTAGCTGAAGTTTAAAGGGGGGTGCTAGCTCCTTCTCTGCATCCCCGCTATCGTTAAATCCTCTCCACACTCTCCCCGTAAAGCACTTTATATTTCAACAGTTGCTCTTTGATATTTACCACTATTTATGTACAATACATTGTATGTATATTATAAAGGTTTATTTTGATCACCTATGGAAAAGAAAAGAATGAACTTCTCAAACAAAACAGAGGAATCGGATTTGAAGAGATTATTTCGGCTATAGATGCAGGAAAAGTTTTGGATGTATACGATCATCCAGATCAAATCAACTATTTTGGACAAAAGATTTACGTAGTAAAAGCATTGGACTATGTTTATCTTGTTCCCTTTGTTCGTAATGATGAGGGAATATTTCTAAAGACAATCATTCCAAGTCGAAAAGCTAAAAAGATGTACAAAGGAGAAACTAATGTTTGACGCAGAAGAACTGGCAATTTTAAACGCACTCGAAAAAGGAGAGCTGACTCGAAGCATTGATGCCGACGAAGAAATTGCATTAGCACGCAAGGCAACTAAAGAGTATTTGTCGAAATCAAAAAATATTACCATCCGTCTAAGTCTCGGAGATGTAACGACGGTTAAAAATAAAGCGCAAGAAACGGGCATCCCCTATCAAACGATTATTTCGTCGTTAGTACATCAATATGCTACAGGTAAAATCCGACTGGAAGCATAAGGGTTCCCAAGGAGATGTATAAATACTTTTTGTTTCGTAAAATAGTAGTCAACAGAAATTATGTTATCTTTTGGCATACTATTGGTATGAAATTTGAATACGATAGTAACAAAAGTGAAGTAAACAAAGAGAAACGAGGTATTGACTTCGAGGAAGCTAAATCGTTGTGGAACGATGAACGTTTACTTGAAGCCCCGTTGAGTTTTTCTGATGAAATACGTTTTTTATGTATTGGAAAAATCGGAGAAAAATATTGGTCTGCTGTTATAACCTATCGCTCAAATATGATCCGAATTATTTCCGTGAGACGATCACGATACGTGGAGGTAAAATATTATGAAAACAGCTAAAGAGTTTGATGAAGCCTTTGATAATGGTGAAGACATATCCGAGTTTGTGGATTGGTCGAAAGCACGCCGTCCCAATTTGGAGCAAAAACGGATTAATCTTGATTTACCCGTATGGATGATCGAACGACTTGATTTTGAAGCCAAAAGATTGGGAGTCGCTCGTCAAGCGATAATGAAAATGTTTTTGGCACAGCATTTGGAAAAAGCAAGTTAAGCTACTCCGTCATTTCGTAACAGGACACGGAATCTATACTTTAAATCCTCTCCGTACTCTCCCCATAAAGCACTTTATATTTCAACAGCTGCTCTTTGATATGCTCGACAATTCCATTGGGGGCATATTGCAACAGTTCAATAATCGCCCGTACTTCTTTGGATTGTCGGTAATTGTAGTTGCAAGAATATTCGAGATCAAAGGTAAAAAGGTCTTGTTCGTTGATGGCGAAGCTCATTGATTTTATGCTATAATTTTCTTATAAATAATTAAAAAAAAGGGTTTAGTATGTCATACATTATTCGTGATAATCAATTGCAAACCGCCAAGCCTATCAAAAATTTGACCGATGAGCAAAAAAAAGTGCTTCGTATCGGCACTGTCAAACAAATCGATAAGATTAAATCTCTCAAAGCACAGCTTGCAAGTTAAGTTGGCTTCTTGATAACTCCCCTTTCTGTAAGTGATATAACCTCTTTTTTCGATTCATTTGATTTCAAAAATGAATCTATACATATTCAAAAATTAGTCAGCCTGCTGGGTGAAACCGCTTATTGTTACCAAAATATCATCCATGCAGGATTTAATGGGGAACAATCGTATGGATTTATCTCTCTAAAAATCACCAACGATGTGGATAATATTGCAGGATTGCTCATTGAATTTCTTTACGTCAAACCACATTTAAGACACAAAAATACCGATGAACCACGAAATAGTTATACCCTGCTTGACTATGCTATAACCATAGCTCTTGAACTTCAGAAGCTAGTAGCCATTAACCATGTTTATCTTATCCCCATAAATGCCAATAAACGAAGTCTTTACGAAGAGTATGGGTTTGAAAATATCCCTAATTCGGGTAAAAATGATTTTGAGGATTATATGGTTTTTAATCTACTCCCTGACGATCCAACCATTCTTTAATAAATCCCATCTATCTTTAAATCCTCTCCACACTCTCCCCATAAAGCACTTTATATTTCAACAGTTGCTCTTTGATATGCTCAACAATCCCATTGGGGGCATATTGCAACAGTTCAATAATCGCCCGCACTTCCTTGGATTGGCGGTAATTGTAGTTGCAAGAATATTCGAGATCAAAGGTAAAAAGGTCTTGTTCGTTTACTCCTAAGACTTCGGCGATATAGGGGATGAGTTCTATTTTAATTTCTCTTTGTCCATTTAAATATCTGTAAATTGTTTGTTCTGTGGGCGTTTCACTGGTAGCTTTTAATTTTGGTTCAAGAGCGAGAATATTTTTAATAAAATCCTTTTTTGCTATCTTTTTTTCCTGCAAAATATAGTTTATCTTCTCAAAAACTTCCACGCACAACCTTTAACCAATATGGACTATTTTGTACAAATTGTAAGCTCTAATGAAGTCTATTATGGTTATTATTTGCCATAATGGTTAAATAAGGCGGGACGTTGGCAATGATTGAATTTTTTAAAATTTTATTGACAAAAATTGGTTTACTTGGTCTTTTGTTTATAGTCTTACTTTTATTGCCCATGGGATGGCCAATAATTATTTTAATTATGATTATAGCGGCGGTAGTTGCGTTTATAAAATCCGATAAATAGTGGATGAAAATTTTAAGAAAGGAGGTGCGCAATATGATTAAAGTTATTATAGTAGCGTTGTTGCTACTGGCGGTAAGTGCTAATGCTGGATGCAGAATGGTAAGAGTTATTGACATGAAGAGTGATAATCCTATACAATTTGTACAGGTTTGTGACTAATATAATTATTCCATATCTTTCCAAGGGAAGATATGCTGCATGTGGCAATATTCTATTTCTAAACATTTAAGCATTTCATTTTTACGTGGACTGATTAAATTTTTAAAATATCGGAAGGATTCTTCAAATGAAATCTTATTTGTTTATTATGTTTTTGTTGACGCTTTGTTCTGCTTATGGAGAGGTTATATCGGTTGATGATACAAATGTGATAAAAAGTAAAAGAAATTTTAGCAATACTAGAACTGGTGATTATAGTAGTATGATGAAATCTTGTGAATATCTCAAACAGATAAGCGGAAAAGCTTTTAAGCAGTGTGTATCTCAAGAAGAATCAATATTTAGTCAACGGCTTGAAGAGAACTATATGCCTAAGTGATGGTAACACAAAGAGAATACGCATACTAGAGTTTAAGAAGATAGACAAAACAAACCACTCAAACCATAGACCCCGTATCAAGTACGGGATGACGGAAGCTAAAACGTGACCTCAAAATTATCCAAATAAATCAGAGTGACTGCCGATTTCAACGAGTGTGAGTTCGAGTACTCCATCGTGAATTCTGTATATTAGCAATAAGTCGGGTCGGATATGGCACTCTCTACAGTTCTTATAGTTTCCGCCAAGCTGGTGGTCTTTATACTTTTGAGGGAGAGAATTACCATTGGCTAGCATTTCAATGATACCAAACGCCTCTTCTTGATGTTTTGAGGAGAGCTTTTTAAATTCTTTTTTAAACGATGCTGTCCTAAAAATATCATATTTCACGAGAGTAGATCTTGCTTGAGTGCCTCTATTGACGTGAACTTCTCCCCCTTGCGTTCTTCGAGTTCTTTAAGCGCTATAGCCATGCGTTCGCTTGGAACTTTTAACTCAAAAGGGATAGAATGAGTAAGTGCAACTTGTTTGCAAAAGAGGTTGATTCCATCGCTTAAACTCATGCCGTATTGTTTTAATACCGCGATAGTTATCTCTTTGGCTTCATTGTCTATTCGGACGCTAGTACTGGCACGCATAGTTCATCTCTCTTTTTAGGAATTGTACCACATTTGGGGTATAACTATATAACGAAATCCGTGCTGCTGGATAACAAAATGCGCTATAATCTCGGAATGTAGCAATAAGTTCAGAAAATATTTTATTTGGAGTCATTTTGAATTATAATTTTGAATGGGATCCGAATAAGGCAAAAAGCAATCTCGTCAAACATAAGATTGATTTTGATAGTGCGGTGTCTGTATTCAAAGATAAAGATGCTATTTCCATCTTTAGATGATGAACACAGTGAGAAGGAAGACCGATGGGTAACGATCGGAATGGATTTTGAAACTAGGACATTGGTAGTTGTGCATACGTTTATAGCTTTGGATAAAGACAACTGTAATGTCAGAGTGATAAGTGCTAGAAAAGCAACGAAAAATGAGCAAAAAATGTATACGGAGCAATAATTATGAAAAAAGAGTATGATTTTTCAAAAGGTGTTCGAGGTAAGTTCTATGATGAGAATGCGCAATTTAATATTCCTGTTTATCTTGAGCCTGAGGTTGAAAGTTTTATTGCAAAGTTAGCAAAAGAACAAAAAACCAATATGAGCCATATCGTCAATGCACTTTTATTTAAAGATAAAGAACTGATTGAAATGGCAACTGCTCGTTAACGAATAATGACATAATCGGGAGAGTCTAAATTAAATCCTCAAACCATAGATCCCGTATCAAGTACGGGATGACGAAAGCTGTGCTGCTGGATAATAAAATGCGCTATAATTTTGGGAGTTAACACAAAGGTGATTTAAATGCCTACGGTCTTAAAAATTAAAGACTACCGTTTTTTCTTTTTTTCTCGTGAAGAATTACGGATGCATATTCATGTTATATGTCCTGATGGTGAGGCTAAACTTTGGCTTGAACCAATAATTGAAATAGCAACGAGCTACAAACTTTCAAAAGTTCGCCTTAAAGAGATTGAAGCTATGACAAATGAAAATGTAGATACTTTTAAAAAAGCATGGGAGGCACACTTTGGAAACTGAAATCACTAATATTTCAACGAATGGACTATGGATTTTAACCGAGGATAAAGAGCTTTTTATCCCATTTGAAACCTTCCCATGGTTTAGAGATGCTTCTGTAGCTAAAATATCCAATGTAGAAACGTACTCAAATGGTCATCTATATTGGCCCGATTTGGATGTTGATCTTACGGTTGATATGATTGAACATCCTGAGCGGTTTCCACTGATTGCGTCGTAAGATTTTTGCCCCGATACACTTTATTTGGATTCATTTAAAGAATAATTGCTTCCCCCTTTAAACCTTCCTTAAAATAAGCTATATTTAATCACTAATCGGCTACAATTTCGCGTTTATTAGTCCCCTACGGGTGGATCTAAGATTCTACTGGAACATTTGAAAACAAGGAGATTGTATGCCAACAATCAACCAGCTTATTCGTAAAGAGCGACAAGCGGTCGTGAAAAAATCAAAATCACCCGCTTTGGTGTCATGCCCACAACGTCGTGGTGTATGTACTCGTGTATATACTACAACCCCTAAAAAACCTAACTCGGCTCTTCGTAAAGTTGCTAAAGTTCGTTTGACTTCTGGGTTTGAAGTTATTAGTTATATCGGTGGTGAGGGTCACAACTTGCAAGAGCACTCGATTGTTCTCGTTCGTGGTGGTCGTGTCAAAGATTTACCAGGGGTAAAATATCACATCGTACGTGGTGCTCTTGATACTGCTGGTGTTAAAGACCGTAAAGTATCTCGTTCTAAATACGGAACGAAAAAAGCTAAGGTTAAGAAATAATCATCTAACCCAACAAGATTCGGTTTCAGTGACCGTTTTTTGAGTAAATTTTAAAAATTGAAGGAAATATTATGAGAAGAAGAAAAGCGCCCGTTCGCGAAATTATGCCTGACCCCGTTCATGGTTCAAAAATCTTGACTAAGTTTATCAACAAACTTATGTGGGATGGTAAAAAAAGTACTGCTGAAAAAATTATGTACAGCGCCCTTGACATTATGAGTTCACGTGGCGAAAAAACTGGTATCGAAGTGTTTAACGCAGCGATTGATAATATCAAACCAGTAATCGAAGTAAAAAGCCGCCGTGTGGGTGGAGCGACCTACCAAGTTCCAGTAGAAGTACGCCCTGTTCGTCAGCTTTCATTGGCTATTCGTTGGTTGACGGATGCATCACGCAAACGTAACGAACGTACTATGGCTGAGCGTTTGGCGAATGAATTGATGGATGCTGCTAACGATAAAGGCTCATCATTCAAACGTAAAGAAGATACTTACCGTATGGCTGAAGCGAACAAAGCGTTTGCTCACTATCGCTGGTAATAGTCACCTGTAATCTTTTGATAACCCAACCGGGTTATCATTTCCCCCATTAAAACTACTTTTTAAGGCTATTATCATGGCAAGATCCCACAAACTAGAAGACGTTAGAAATATCGGTATCGCGGCGCACATTGACGCGGGTAAAACAACGACTACAGAACGTATTTTGTTCTATACAGGTGTTTCACACAAAATCGGTGAGGTTCACGAAGGTGCTGCCACTATGGACTGGATGGAGCAAGAACAAGAACGTGGTATCACGATCACGTCTGCTGCAACGACATGTGAATGGCGTAATACTCAAATCAATATCATTGATACTCCGGGCCACGTTGACTTCACCATTGAAGTTGAGCGTTCTATGCGTGTACTTGATGGTGCAGTTGCAGTATTTTGTGCCGTAGGTGGGGTTCAACCACAATCTGAAACAGTATGGCGTCAAGCAAACCGTTATGGTGTTCCTCGTATGGTTTTCGTTAATAAAATGGACCGTACTGGTGCTGATTTTTATAACGTTGAAGAGCAAATTCGTGCACGTCTTAAAGCAAATCCAATTGCTATTCAACTTCCAATTGGTGCTGAAGACGGTTTCAAAGGTATTGTTGACCTTGTTAAAATGAAAGCAATCCTTTGGGATGAAGATGCTGCGATGGGTTCTAGTTACCATGAAGAAGAAATTCCTGCGGATATGGTTGAACTTGCTGACAAATACCGTGCACAAATGATGGAAGCGGCTGCTGAGGGCGACGATACTTTGATGGAAAAATTCTTCGAAGAGGGTGAACTTACCAACGAAGAAATTATGCGCGGGATCAAAGCTGGATGTCTTAAAATGGAAATTATTCCTATGACATGTGGTACGGCGTTTAAAAACAAAGGGGTTCAGACTCTTTTGGATGCGGTAATTGATTATCTTCCATCTCCTCTTGAAGTTGCGGCTATCAAAGGGACAATGGAAGATGATGAAGAGATTGAAGTAGCGGTTGAATCAACTGACGATGCTCCTTTCGCTGGTCTTGCTTTCAAAATTATGACCGATCCATTCGTTGGACAATTGACATTCGTACGTGTTTACCGTGGTGTTCTTGAATCAGGTACGTACGCTTACAATACCATCAAAGGTAAAAAAGAGCGTATCGGACGTATCGTAAAAATGCACGCGAACAAACGTGAAGAGATCAAATCTCTTTATGCAGGTGAAATCGGTGCGGTTGTTGGTCTCAAAGATACAACAACTGGTGATACTCTTTGTGACGAGCGTGAGCGTTTAGTTCTCGAGCGTATGCACTTCCCTGAGCCAGTTATCTCGGTTGCGGTTGAGCCAAAAACTAAACCTGACCAAGAAAAAATGGGTATCGCACTTGCAAAACTTGCAGCTGAAGATCCATCTTTCCGTGTTCATACTGACGAAGAAACAGGTCAAACGATCATTTCAGGAATGGGTGAGCTTCACCTTGAAATCCTTGTTGACCGTATGTTCCGTGAATTCAAAGTTGAAGCAGAAGTTGGTGCTCCACAAGTTGCTTACCGTGAGTCAATTCGTGCGGAAGTAAAACAAGAGTACAAATACGCAAAACAATCAGGTGGACGTGGACAATTCGGTCACGTTTATTTGATCGTTAAGCCAGGTGAGCCAGGTACGGGTTATACCTTTAACAATGACATCAAAGGTGGAGTTATTCCAAAAGAGTATATTCCTGCCGTTGAAAAAGGGTGTAAAGAAGCAATGGCTAAAGGTGTCTTGGCAGGTTATCCTATCGAAGATATCGAAGTTACATTGTATGATGGTTCATACCATGAGGTTGACTCCTCTGAGATGGCGTTTAAACTTGCAGCTTCTATGGGATTCAAAGAGGCTTGCCGTAAAGCAAACCCTGCAATCCTTGAGCCTATGATGAAAGTTGAAGTAGAAGTACCTGAAAACTTCATGGGTGACGTTATTGGTGACCTTAACCGTCGTCGTGGACAAGTTAACAATATGGGTGACCGTTCAGGTAACAAAATTGTTGATGCGTTCGTTCCACTTTCTGAAATGTTCGGTTATTCAACTGACCTTCGTTCAGCAACTCAAGGACGTGCAAGCTACTCTATGGAATTCGATCACTATGCAGAAGTTCCACGTAACGTTGCAGAAGAGATTATCAAAAAGCGTAACAGCTAAGTTTTTCTTCTTTAGATGCCCTTTTTTGGGTGTCTATTTTATTCCAAATCTCAACTTCTTATGCTTCTTATATAATTACCCATAGCTGAAATAGATAAAATACTAGAAGGGTTATGATTGAGTATTTAATTATCCCAGCGTTTATTGTTTTTATCAGCGCATTGGTTTATGGTTCATTAGATGTTTTAAAAATAGGTGCAGCAAAAAAATAAAAAAAAGCTTTCTCTTTTACAGTTAAAATAGTTTGATTCTAGTGCAGTCTGGAAAAACTCACAAATATCGACTTCTAAAATTGCAGAAATTTTTGCTAAATGTTTTTCACTTTTTTCATCCGTATGAAATTTTTATTATACGCTACTCCCATGACAGGGTGTGTCATCGGTTGGGATTCGGAGCAACGTTTACGGATATAGTGCATATCTCCAAGATTTAGTTCGTCATGATAGGGGCGTAGCCCATTTTTTCCCCACGCTAAAACTTTTCTAAAACGATTTTTTATCTACTGCAACTGTGGCTATCTTTAACCCCAAAAGAGTATTATTCTCCCACTTTAAAACTAACCATTAATGGGGGATATACTATGTTGGATTGCGCAATTATCGGGGGAGGACCTGCGGGTTTGACAGCAGGTCTCTATACGACTCGTGGTGGATTGGATAATGTTGTTATGTTTGAAAAAGGGATGCCGGGTGGTCAGATCACGATGAGCTCCGAGATTGAAAATTATCCCGGTGCAACGGCTCATAACTTGAGCGGAATGGATTTTATGACCCCGTGGCCGGAACAGTGTCAGCGTTTTGGATTGAAACACGAGATGTCCGAAGTCACACGTGTTTCTCGCAATGAAGATGGGACGTTTACGATTCATAAATCAGACGGAAAAACGGATATGGCGAGAAGTGTCATTGTCGGGACGGGTTCAGCCCCGAAGCGTGCAGGATTTATCGGTGAAGATAAATATTTTGGTCGTGGGGTGAGTACGTGCGCCACGTGTGATGGCTTTTTCTACAAAGGAAAAGAGGTTGCCGTGATCGGGGGGGGTGATACAGCACTAGAAGAGGCTCTTTATTTGGCAAAAATTTGTGCAAAAGTCACTCTTATCCACCGTCGTGATACGTTTCGCTCTGCTCCAAGTACGATTGAGCGTATCAAAAATACCCCCAATATTGAGCTTGTCCTCAATGCTTCTCCTGAAGAGGTACTCGGTGATGCGATGGGTGTGACGGGAATTCGTGTTGCGTTGAAAGATGGCTCCACGCGTCAAATAGATGTTCCTGGAGTATTTGTCTTTATTGGTAATAATGTGAATAACCAAGTCCTCATTCAAGAAGATGGCAGTTTTTTGTGTGATATGACCCCATCGGGTGAAGTAATTGTCGATTTGAGTATGAAAACATCGGTTGCGGGACTCTATGCGGCAGGTGATATGCGTATTGCTGCGCCCAAACAAGTCGTAAGTGCGGCAGGAGATGGTGCAGTTGCGGCATTACAAGCGATTTCGTATGTGGATGAGCACTTTCATTGATTGACATTGTTCGTTCTCCGTTCGCCCTGAGCATGTCGAAGGGTACGTTCATAGTTCGACAAGCTCACCACGAACGGAGATTTTTAAAGTCTAAGGCGATACAATACGCTATCAATTGAGTGTGAGGAGTTTAACATGATTAAAGTAGGTGTATTTGGTGCGGGTGGGCGTGTTGGAAAGTTGATTATCGAGGATCTACATCACGAAAGTGAAATTTCACTGGGTGCGGTGTACGTCCGTAACGAACTTAATTTTTCGATTGATCCTTCTGTCCTTGTCACCAACGATATGAATGTATTGCTAAAAAGTTCGGATGTTATCATTGATTTTTCACTCCCTGAAGCGACGCAAATATTGCTGGAGTGCGCACTCAATAATCCTCGACCCCTTGTAGTTGGGACAACAGGGATGGATACCCATCAGCTTAATCTTCTCAAATTGGCAAGTGAGTCAATGCCGATTTTGTACGCAACAAATATGTCATTGGGTGTGGCACTCCTCAATAAATTGGTGTACACCGCATCCAAAACGCTCAAAGATTTTGACATTGAAATCGTAGAACAACACCATCGCCACAAAAAAGATGCTCCAAGCGGTACAGCATTGACATTGGCGCATTCAGCGGCAGTAGCACGTGAATTGGATTTGGATGTTGTACGTGTGAGTGGACGGGATGGTAACATTGGTGAGCGTTCCAAAGATGAGATTGCTGTTATGGCTTTGCGTGGTGGAGACATTGTTGGTCGCCATACCGTTGGTTTTTACAGTGAGGGGGAGTTTGTAGAGCTTCATCACACGGCAACGAGTCGTAATACTTTTTCTAAGGGTGCGATTCGTGCGGCAAAATGGCTAGTAGGTAAAGAGAACGGATTATATAATATCAGCGATTGTTTGGAATTAGGAGCATAAATGCGTAGTATGAATGAGAAGTGTGCGGTTGTTGGAATTTTTGACCATGCTGAGGCATCGAAGTTAGCTTATTTTTCGCTCCATGCGCAACAGCATCGAGGGCAAGAAGCGGCAGGGATTAGTACGAGTAATGGTGAAAAGCTTTTTACGATTAAAGATCGAGGATTGGTTACCCAAGTATTTGATAATCAAAAACTCTCAACTCTAAAAGGTGAGATGGCAATTGGGCATACTCGTTATTCGACGGCGGGAGATGACTCTATTCTCGATGCACAGCCTGTATTCGCTCGCTATGATTTGGGAGAGATGGCGATTGTTCATAATGGTAATCTTACGAATGCACAAGAAGTACGGGATGCTCTTATCAAAAAAGGGGCGATTTTTCAAACCTATATGGATACGGAAAACCTTATTCATCTTATTGCAAAAAGTGACCAACATCATCTTACGGATCGTATCATTGATGCTGTCAAAAAAATCGAAGGGGCATACTCTCTTGTCTTTTTGAGCCGTTCTAAGATGTTTGCGATGCGTGACCGTTTCGGATTCCGTCCGCTTAGTCTTGGACGTGTGGGTGATGGTTATGTGGTAGCGTCTGAAACGTGCGCCTTTGATCTTATTGGTGCGGAGTTTATTCGTGACGTGGAACCAGGTGAATTGTTGATTTTTGAGAAAGGGAAAGCCCCTCAATCAATCAAAGTATTTGAGCCTACTCCGAAACACTGTATTTTCGAATACGTCTATTTTGCTCGTCCTGATTCCAATGTTTACGGACAAAATGTGTATGAAATGCGTAAAGCTATGGGTAAAAAGCTGGCGCAAGAACAGCCGATAGTAGCGGATATGATTGTCCCTGTTCCTGATGGTGGTATCCCTGCTGCGATAGGGTATTCACAAGAGAGTGGTATCCCTTTTGAAATGGCAATTATGCGTAACCACTATATTGGGCGTACGTTCATTGAGCCAACGCAAGAGATGCGTGATTTGAAAGTAAAAATGAAGCTTTCTCCGATAGAACATCTTATCAAGGGTAAACGCTTAATCGTTGTCGATGACTCTATTGTCCGTGGTACAACAAGTCGTCGAATCGTCCGTATGCTCAAAGAAGCGGGTGCGCTTGAAGTACATATGCGTATCTCTAGCCCTCCAACTACTGACCCTTGTTTTTATGGGGTAGATACACCTGATAAAGATAAGCTCATTGCAGCAAATATGACCAATGCTGAGATTTGCGCCTTTATTGAAGCGGATTCGTTGGGGTACCTTAGTAATGACGGATTATTGCTGAGCGTCAACGGCAAAGAAGAAAATTATTGTACTGCCTGTTTTACTGGCAAATATATTATTTAAATCGATTTTGATGCGCGAACAAATTTTTACCTATGGGCAATATCTGCGTGAAAAATTTGGATGCAAAGTTTCAAAAGTCCCAGTTTCCATTTCTGGCTTTACCTGCCCAAATATTGATGGAAATGTCGCAAAAGGGGGCTGTACCTTTTGCGAAAATGACTCTTTCAGTCCCAGTTTGGACAAAGTAAAACCTCTTAAGGGTTTTTTCCTTAATCTTGAGTCTCCCGAAAATCCTTATTTAGAAAAGCAACTCCAACAGCTCGAATGGCAGTTTACAGCTCTCTCCCAAAAGTTAAGCAAAGACAACGGTACTCAAAAGTATCTCGTTTATTTTCAAAGTTTTACCAATACATATGCCCCACTCGCTACGTTAAAAGCCCTCTACGAAAAAGCGTTAACGTTTGAGAATGTTGTGGGATTGAGTATCGGAACTCGATCGGATAGTATTAGTGAAGAAGCATTTGAATATCTCTCAGAGCTCTCACAACGAACCGAGGTGTGGATAGAGTTTGGGATTCAATCAATTTTTGATGAAACACTTGAGAGGGTCAATCGCGGACACGATAGCCAAAACGTTAAAGATGCAATTGCTAAAGCCAAGGAATACGGGTTAAACGTATGCGGTCATTTGATCTTTGGACTTCCAGGTGAAGACAAAGAGATGATGCTTGAAACGGCTAAAGTTGCCTACGGATTAGGGGTTGATTCATTAAAATATCATCCTCTTTATGTGGTGAAACGTACCGCATTAGCAAATGAGTATGCCCGTGGTGAATTTGTCCCCATAACGGAAGAACTTTATTTAGAGGTGCTTAGTGAAGCGTTGAAACTAAAGCCAGCGCATATAAGCGTTCAGCGTCTGACAGCTGGAATTGATGATGATTCGCTCATCTCTCCCCAATGGTGCCGTGATAAAAATAGTCAATTTCGTGCGATTAATAATGCCCTAAAAAATATAGGGCTGAAGTACTAACGTCCAAAAACCTTCACATCTTGAGCATCTCCTTTGAAATAAGGGGGATACGGCATAATAATCCAAAACTTTTTTGTTCTTCCTGGCTTAAGATTCATTGCTACAACTTCCGTATGAATTAGATATGAGGGCTTTTTTTCAAGCCCTTTATCTCCCAGTAATTCTGCAAAGGCGTTGGATTGATAGGTAGGATTCTTACTTCTCACCCCAGTATCTTGATTGATAAGTTTAATTTCAACGTTCACTTCACCTATTGTATATTTGCCTGAATTACGTACCGTTCCTGTAAAAACAATTTGTTCTTTGGGGAGAAAACGGTGATGATCAACACTGACTAAGGTAGGCTTCTTTGTACTGCTATCAATCATTAATAGAACTGCAAAAAATAATCCAGCAGCACCGATAAAATGGACAAAAATAATCGATCCCTTATAGGGGAGATTTCTTTGTAGTAGGGTAATGAGAATAGCAGCAATAAGTGCGAGTAGGGTCACAACGGTAGCAAGATAGTGCCAAACAGTAAAATAGGTTGTCATCGACAGATACTCCATGCAATTACAGTGAAATTTTTAGGATACGAAAATGGCTCAATTAAGAACTTGAAGTTTTCCCCTTCTTGGGGCTTGATTGTTTTAGAAATCACGAGAGTATGTCTACGAAAGGGGAGATAAGGGTAAAGTTTATTGATAGGTTTGATGGAGGAAACTTTGGATATTCCGAACATAAGAGTACACTCTTTAAACGTCTGTTTTGAGGTATTATTAATATCTCCACGAATCAGCAACGCATCGGTAAACTCTAAGTCTTGAACCGTCGTAAGGGTAACACTATGCTTGTAAAAGTAGGTATGCATTCCTATGTAAGCGAGAGGTGAGCTAATAAGGAGAATAAAGGCACTTACAATAAGGGTAACCGCAACACCAAGTTTTCGATGAAATAAAATTGCTAAGATAAGAAATAATAAGAAAAAGAAAAGAATCCCCCCAAACAGGAGATAATCATAAAGGGAGAGGGTATTGATAAAGTGAAGGATGCTGCTTTTCATTTAGTCCTAGAATTCTTCTCCGCGATTCCACTCACTCCTACTCGTCTAGCAAGTTCTTGTTTGATACGATCGGGCGAAATATTTTTATGCCCCAGTGCAACCAAGACATGATAGACCAAATCGGCACATTCGTAAATAATTTCATTTTCATTGTCATCTTTCACGGCAAACGCAAATTCACCTGCTTCTTCTACGACTTTTTTGAGGATAGCGTTATCCCCTTTTGAGAGAAGTTTTGCTGTCCAAGAAGTATTGGGATCACTATTTTTGCGTTCTAATATCGTATGATAGAGATCATCAATAATCCCATACGTAGCAACGGTATCAATTTGGGGTTTACTGATCGTTTCACCCGATTCTATGTCCGTAAAGAAGCACGATTTACGCCCAGTATGGCACGCAACACCTTCTTGACGTACCATGATAAGAAGAGTGTCATTATCACAATCAAGCAAGAATCGTTCGATATGTTGCAAATGTCCGCTTGATTCCCCTTTTTTCCATAATCTCTGTTTAGAACGGGAAAAGTAGTGAGCTACTTTCGTAGAGAGGGAGAGCTCTAACGATTCACGGTTCATATACGCCATCATCAAGACCTCCAATGTTGTAGAGTCTTGAACGATAACAGGGAGAAGTTCCGATTTTTGCCAGTCAATTTGATCGAGATTCATCGGTTATTTCCCAGTAGAGGTGATTTTTTGATTATCACCGCTTTTCGTATCCAACCAAATATTAGGGGTTGAACCTCCGGGTGTTAGGAAAATCTTCGCATCTTTGTTCTCTTTGAGTGCGTCGTTAAATTTCCCTTGCACTTTGATTTGCTCTAGCTTGAGTAATCCAGGGGTTAATGATTGGGAGACAAGATGGTTGGCTTGGGCTTGAGCTCGTGCTTCGATGGTGAGAGCGTTTGCTGTACCTTGTGCTTCGGTCTCTTTTTTGAACGCCTCTTGTTTAGCACGTTCTACGTCTTGCTGTGCTTTTTCAACCTCTTGTTTGGCAACTTGAACCCGTTCGATTTGGTCTTTTACTTTTTGAGGAAGTCCAATTTCACGCAATTGAATGGATTCCAAATCAGCAGGACCATTTTTTTGACGATTCACATTACTGCGAATTCCTGCTTCGATCTTTTGAGCAATAGCATTACGCATTATAGGAAGTGTTTCTGCATCGTATTGACCGATAACGTTACGAACAACATCCCGAGCCACAGGATCGATAATCTTGTCTTCCCAACTAAAGCCCCAATTAGAGATTGTTTTTGCTGCAAGCTGTGCATTGAGACGATATTGAACTGTCATATCAATCGTGACAGGGAGACCGCGTTTATCCAAAACGGTAATAGCTGGCTTGAGCAATATCCCATCTCCTGCGGTGGAAGCACGATCAACTTTATCGGCATAATTGATGATACGTACTTTCGTATCGACCACATAAATTTGTTGAATAACAGGGAGTAGAAAGTGTAATCCGGGCATCAGAGATTCATCGCTGTATTTACCGTTAGTGGAGAGGATACCACGCTCCCCTTCGTTGATAATAATGAACGGTTTTGCCAAAACAAGAAGTAAAATAAACCCTCCAATAAGCCAAAACATCCCTGTTTTTTGAGGATTCATATTGAAATCGAATTTTGGAGGTTTGGGGGTATTCGCACCACCTCCACCATTCTTTTTCTCTTCACTCTTTTTTTTGTTAAAATAATCGTTCATATCAGTTGCCATAAAGTGAGCCTTTGTTAGTTAATGTACGTTAAATAATGATCGAAATCATGATTGCGACCGTATACGATGTCGAAATAACTGCTTTGTAATTTTTCAGTGATTGGACCACGTCCGCCAGCACCTAAAACGCGTGCATCGACTTCGCGAACAGGGGTGAGTTCTGCTGCTGTTCCTGTGAGAAATGCTTCGTCAGCGGTATAAATTTCTTCACGGGTAATACGGCGACGCATTACTTTCATCCCCATTTTTTCTGCCATTTCAATAACCGTTTTTTGAGTGATTGAAGCGAGTGAATTATCATTTGGAGGGGTGATAAGCTCACCGTCTTTTACCATGAAGAATGAGGCTCCGCTGGCTTCTGCTACATATCCTTCATCATCGAGAAGAAGTGCTTCATCGTATCCTGCTTCAACTGCTTCAAATTTTGCCATTTGTGAGTTGAGATAGTTCCCGACTGCTTTGGCTTTACCCATATTGGATTTATTGTTTGGACGGCTGAATGAAGAAATTTTGAGACGAATACCACGTTTCATCCCCTCTTCACCCAAATAAGCGCCCCATTCCCATGCAGCGATAGAAACTTCAACGGGAGCTTCTTTGTGATAAATCCCCATAACCCCATATCCAAGATAAACAATTGGGCGAAGATAGACATTTTCACCCGTAAAATCGTTAGATTTAATAAGATCAATTTGCGCTTGATTGAGTTCTTCAATCGTATATGGAACCGTAATCAAGGTCATTTTTGCCGATTCGATCAAACGTTTCGTGTGGTCGTTGAGACGAAAAATTGCATACCCTTTTGGGGTCTTATAGACTTTTGTTCCCTCAATAGCACCGTTACCGTAGTGAAGTGTATGAGAAAGGACGTGAATCTTCGCGTCATTCCAAGGTACTAAATTGCCGTTCATCCAAATAGTTTTGGCTTCGTTCATGGGAAGATCTCCAAAATAAAAATTAGGTGATTCTAGCGTAGATGCGATTTAACGTTGATTAAAGCGTGATATTCTCGATCCACTCTATCTCATCTTCTACGACAATCAATGCGTCAATGCAATAATCGAGTGTAAACTTTTTTTGTTGGAGATAGGTTTGGATGGCGCGGTTTAATTTTTGGAGTTTTGAGCGGGTAATATTATTCACTGCTTGTTCATAACTCTGAGCACTTTTTACTTCGACGAAATGGAGGACATTGTCTTTGAACGCGATAATATCAATTTCACCGAAACGATTGTAAACATTTCGGTCGATAATTTTGTATCCACGCGCATGGAGATACTCACATCCACGCTCTTCCGCAATATCTCCTTTTGCCTTGGTGTGCATCCCTTAATCCAAATAGTCGGGTTTGACTATCTCAACTTTGATAGATTTAAAACGGGCGGTTTTGATTAGCTCATCGTGCTCATCTCCGAACAAAAAGTTGATACGGCTTTTGGCATGGTGAAATGTCGTAAAGAGGGTCCCTTTTTTCACAGTACTGCTTACTTTGACACGCAAAGGGGCACTTTGACCGTATTCGCTTTTGAGAACCACGAAATCTTTGTACTCGAAAAAATCTTCATCGTCTACACTAACTAGCAAGGTATCTTCCGTATGACTTCGACTTAGTTTCTCACATGCGTTGGTTTGGGCAGCGTTGTTATAGTGCACCAATACTCGCCCTGTTGTGAGGTAATATCCCTCATGCGTAGGGGCACGTAAAAGCTCCTCTACTTGACCGCGTGGCTCATATTGTTTATAGTGATAGGAACCAATACCGTCTTTGGTACGGAAGTCATGAAGATGCAATACAGGGGTATCCTCTTCTTGCACCGGCCATTGCAATCCGCGCAAACGATTGGCTTCAAGTTTTTCATAGCTTGCACCACCAAAACGGATAGGAGCATCGACGCGTACTGCTTCCCAGACATCTTTGGACGTTTTAAAACCAAAATCAGTCCCATACCGCTTGGAAATCTCCGCAATGACTTCCCAATCATCGGGCATCGTTACATGGATAAGCGGTTGTGAGAGGTGGATTCGTCGCTCTGCATTGACATAAATTCCTGTCTTTTCGTAGGCGCTTTTTACCCCAAAAATAATGTCGGCAAACTTGGTGATTTCATTATCAAAAAGCTCATTGACAATTATCAAATCAAGATTTTTCAAGGCCGTATGGATTTTGTTTTGGTTGGGATGAATATGGGCGATGTCTTCACCGATGTTAAACAGCGCCTTGATCTTCCCCTCGACCATCGCATTAATCAAATCAGGGGTCATCATCCCGATCTCTTTGGGCGGTTGGTAATCAGGGGCATAGTACGGAAGCATCCCAACATCACATGTCCCTTGAACATTGTTTTGTCCCCGAAGTGGCATCAATCCCGCACCTCGTTTACCAATATTCCCCGTAATGAGAGCCAAATGGGTAATCGCCATTACGGCATACGAACCGTCCAAATGTTCGGTAATCCCAAGTCCCCAGAAAAAGAGACTTTTACGGGTCGCATATTTGCGTGCGACGATACGAATTTCATCACCAAGGGACTCATACCCCGGTATTTGAAGAAGATAATCGGGGTTAGCGTAGGGATCATTGAGAATCGAACTTTTATACTCTTCATACCCTTTGGTACGTGTAGCAATAAAATCAATGTTGACCAAATCTTCGGTAATAATAACGTACGCCATCATATTGAGCATCATAAGATTGGCTTCGTAGGGGATACTGAGATGATGGGTAGCTGATTTCGAGAGCTGAATACGACGGACATCGAGAACCGCTAATTCCACCCCTTTTTTAATCACATCCAGCATACGGTTGGCTACGATAGGGTGTCCTTCGGTGGTATTAGAACCCATAACGATCATAAATTCAGTCTCATAAATATCATCGAACGGATTGGTAGCCGCCCCCTCACCGATGGTTGTACGCATCCCTTTTAATGAAGGGGAATGACAGACACGGGCACAGTTATCGACGTGAGGAGAGCCAACAACATGACGAGTGAAATGTTGAAACAAATACGACCCTTCACAACTCGTACGAGCTCCACCGATAGAGGCAAAACTATGTGAACCGTACTCGTCGGTGATCGATTTAAGTTTTCGTGCCGCGAGTTCGTACGCGCCCTCATAACTGATCTCATAAAAGTCATGGTCAACAGGTTCGAGATAATCCATATCCAAATCGGCGAATAATGCAGTATTGGCACTAAGAAATGATTTACGGACACGTGCATTGCGTAACCGCTTGGGATGGGTTACAAAATCCCACCCTTGTTTCCCTTTGATACAGAGTTTTCCTTGTGAGACAACACCTTCTTCTTTGGCAAAAATCTTCTGAATCTTATTGTCTTCGACTTCGGCGGCAATATCACACCCCACGCCACAATAAGTACAAACGCTGTCGATGACCATAAACACTTCCTTGGGGTTATACACCCTTTTTAAAATTAGTGAAGTATATTATTTTGTCTCTTAAGGGGTGTGGAAATCGACACACGAGTTAAATTGTTAAGGTGAATATTAATGTATTTGTTCAAAAAATCCGCCCCTTTCACTCTGGTTGCGATGATAGCTAGCAAAAGGAATAAAAATAAGAGGCGGGATTGATATTGGAGTTGGGATGAAAATATCCAACAATGAACTTTTCGGTCCAGTACTGTCAAATGTTTACAAGCTTGAAAGTACTGTCGCTGAATATCCAAGAATAGTTGTTGGAGAGAATTTGATAAAGTTTTTAAATAATGCAGCAGATAAAACACCCATATTGGAGTATGACAAACTTAATATTAAGTTCGCAAAGATTTGCTTGAATGTGATTGCTAGAGACACTGATGGTGTAGATATTATTGATTATTTATGTGATGACTTCGAGAAATATCTAGGACAAGATCTGACGGATTTTAAATATAAAGCTTATGAAACATTAGCCCATGAGTATCAATTGCATATTAACAATAACGACCAAAAATTGGCACAGCGATATTTTAGAGCTATTGATTATTTTGAAGCGAGATTAAATTTCCAATAACCTACCTGTAATAAATCAATCCACTAAACAAGTTTTTAAAAAAGTTGGTTCAACTATATAAAGGGATCAAGAGTCCTACTGAAACGTAGTTCGGTTGGAATTTTTATTCTTAAAAGGGTTTTTCTATATCTTCTTTTGTCATTTCTAATGTACTTTCAATTTCATTTTTACATATATCATTATCTATCGAGCCTCTTGCAAATCCCCAAATTCATCCTCTAATTTAAGACTCTTGGAAGTTTGAAAAAAGCTCATTAAAGCCGAGTTTTCCGATGTTTTCAGTAAAATCATTTTACGACAAACAATTCATCTAAC
>JBAZTZ010000002.1:0-155755 GCA_041661705.1 Sulfuricurvum sp. | reverse complement strand
TTGGTACTGATACCGTTACCCTCTCAGGTGCTGCTAACAATGTCACTGTTACAGCGGTTGAAAGTCTTATTGGTGGAAGCGGTTCTGACAAAGTTACTCTTGGGGATACTAAAGCATTAAATATTGACCTTGGTGCAGGTATCGATACTCTAACCCTTGGAACTTTAACTTATGCAACAGCCCTCGTTGTTAGCAACGTTGAAACCATCTATGGAAGTATCGCTTCCGATATCATCACGTTGGGTACTAAAATTACCGCTGGGCTTATTGACCTTGGAGTAGACACTGGAGACAAGCTTACTCTTGCCAATGGTGTTAATACTCTCACCGTTAAAAATGTTGACACTCTTGTAGGTGGTTCACTTAACGATACGGTCACTCTTGGTGTTACGATGAGTGCTATGTCTATTGATATGACACAAGGCGGTGTCGATACGATTGCTCTTGGAACTGCTGGAACATACAACCTCGCTATGACAGGGGTTGAAAGCGTCAAAGGTTCTACGGGCGTAGATAGTCTTACTCTTGGTTCTGCTGCATCTGGAACTATTGACCTTGGAACAGGTATCGATACGCTTAAGCTTGGTGATTTTACTAATACTGTTACTATCGCTGGTGTTGAAACCCTTACAGGGGGGGGAATTGGTACTGATACCGTTACCCTCTCAGGTGCTGCTAACAATGTCACTGTTACAGCGGTTGAAAGTCTTATTGGTGGAAGCGGTTCTGACAAAGTTACTCTTGGGGATACTAAAGCATTAAATATTGATCTTGGTGCAGGTATCGATACCCTCACCCTTAGTAATTTAGACTCTAATGCCCTCGTTATTCGCAACGTTGAAACTATTATGGGTGGTACGGGTTCCGATAGCATTACCCTTGGTACTAAAATCACCGCTGGTCTTATTGATCTCGGAGGCGGTTCGGATACTCTTACTCTTCACGATGCCATCAATACTCTCACAGTTAAAAACGTTGATAATCTCGTAGGTGGATCTCTCGCTGATACTGTCACTCTTGGTGTTACCATGAGCGGTATGACCATTGATTTGGGTGCTGGTACCGATATTCTTAACCTTGCAGCAGGAGATAATACTCTTCTAGTAAGTCATGTTGAAACCATCAAAGGTTCAACAGGTGCAGATGTCATAACATTAGGTTCAACCGTTGATGGTGCTATAATCAACCTCGCCGGTGGCGTATCAGACAGCCTCACACTCGCCGATGGAACCAATATTCTAAGTGTCCAAGAAGTTGAAACCGTCATTGGAGGAACTGGAACCGATATTCTAACGCTTGCAGGAACATCCAATACTGTCAATCTCTCCAATATCGAAAGTGTCAAAGGTAGCACAGGCGTTGACAACGTTACCCTAGGCTCTACCGCTACAGGTATGATTGTCGATCTAGGCGCAGGGATTGACACGCTTACTCTAAAAGACGGTGTAACCAACAGCGTTACCATCCTAGGCATTGAGAGCGTCATCGGAGGAACAGGAACCGATACTATCACCCTCGGAGCAGCAACGACTTCGTTAAATGTCCTAAACATTGAGACCCTTATCGGTAGTTCAGGTGCGGATGCTATCACACTCGGTTCAGCTGATACTAGTGGGATGGTGATTAATCTCGCAGGTGGAACAGATAGTATCACTTTAGCGAATGGGGATAATACTCTAACTTTCACAAACATCGAAATCATTACAGGTAATGCGGGTACCGATACCATTACGCTGGGTACGACTATTACAGGTGGTGTAGTTGACCTTGCTGGTGGTTCACACGATAGTCTTACCCTTGCTGCTTACACCAACTCTCTTACTATCACGAACATCGAAACGATCGTAGGGGTTGGCGGTGCCGATACGGTTACACTTGGAGCCGCTTCAACAGGTATGAACATTGATCTAGGTGCAGGTACGGATACTCTTAATCTCGCAACAGGTGTTAATACTCTCACCGTTGTTAATGTTGAAAATATCAATGGAAATAGCGGTATTGATACCATTACGATTGGAACGACTATTTCAAGTGGTCTTATCGACCTCGCTGGAGGATCTGATATGCTGATTTTGGGTGACTATAACAATACCCTCAGTATTTCTAACATTGAAAGCGTTGTGGGAGGAATTAGAACCGACAGCCTCACCTTGGTTGGAGCATCGAACAATGTAACCGTTTCAGGGGTAGAGTCTATTACAGGTGGCACTGGTGCAGATACCGTTATCCTCAGTGCTGGCGCAATAGGTATGAGCATCGACCTTGCAGGAGGTACGGCTGATACTATTAGACTTGCCGACGAGGTGAATGCACTAACACTTAGCAACATCGAAACCATTACAGGTGGTACTGGCGTTGATACGATTACCTTAGGGACGGCTATTATTAGTGGTATTGTTGATCTTAAAGCAGGGATAGATCATCTTACACTCGCAGCTGGTAGCAATACCCTTACTGTTACCAATGTTGAAACCATTACTGGAGTTGCTCTCGGGGACAACATTGTGACCCTTGGCTCTACCGTAAGTGGTATGGTGGTCGATTTGGGTACAAGTGGGTCGGATGCGCTTAATCTTGTGGCAGGTGAGAATAATCTCAGTATTACGAACGTCGAAAACATCAAAGGGACCGATGGTACCGATACCCTTACACTCATTACACCCGTCAGTGGGGCTACGATTGATCTCGCAGCAGGTCTCAGTGATACTCTTATCTTAGGAAATGATGGCAACGCATTTAACCTTACTAATGTTGAAACTATTACAGGAGGGTCAGGGATTGATACGGTTACCCTTGTTGGAAGTCGAAATACTATCTATAGTATGAGCCAAATTGATACAATTATCGGTGGTTCAGGTCTCGATAACATCACTCTTGCAGCGGGTACGAATACTTTAAATGTGAGCTATGTAGAAACGATCACTGGAAATGGTGGAAATGATACTGTTACTTTTGGAACAGCGGTTGCAGGGGTTAGTATTGATCTTGTTTTAGGTAATGACACCATTATTTTGGGTAACTATACAAACACTCTCACGGTTAGAAATGTGGATACCCTCACAGGGGGAACGGGTGTCGATACTGTCACACTTGGGACAACAGTCAATGGTATGGTCGTTGATTTGGGCACCAATGCAGGAGATATTGTCAACCTAGCAGAAGGTGTTAACACCATTAGTATCACAAATGTAGAAACACTCATGGGGTCAACCATCAATGATACGCTAACGCTTAGTGGCATTGCATCAGGTGTTACGATAGATCTCGCTTCAGGCACTCAAGATACATTGACCCTTGCAGCAGGTGGGAACAGTGTTACAATCAGCAATATCGAAACGGTCAATGGAGGATCAGGAACAGACGCTATTGTTCTCACAGGTCTACTCAATAATGTGAAAGTTACTGGTATCGAAGCGCTTACAGGGGGAACAGGTGCCGATACGGTTATTCTTGGTGCTACTATCGCGGGTATGTCTATCGATCTACTCGGTGGTACGGATACACTCACGCTTGCAGAGGGAACCAATACCCTCACTCTAAGCAACATCGAAACTATCATAGGTGTTACGGGTGTCGATACTATTACATTAGGAACGGGTATGGTGAGTGGTGGTCTTGTTGATCTTGGTGTCTCATCAGACAGCCTCACCTTAGCTGATTTTGCAAATACCATTACCGTTCAAAATGTTGAAACCCTTACAGGGGGAACCCTTGCTGATACCGTTACCTTGGGATTGCTTACAACGGGCATGACTATCGACCTTCGTGATGGTACGGATACTGTTATTATGGCAACAGGGGCAAATACGCTCAACATAAGCCATGTTGAAACCCTCAAAGGGACAACAGGCGTTGATACGCTGACATTGGGAACAGCAGTTACTAGTATGACCATTGATCTTCTTGATGGTAGTAATGATTCTGTCACCCTTGCGGCAGGTATCAATACTCTTACAATTAGTAATGTCGAAACCATCACAGGAGTGGGTGGTACAGATACCATTACCTTGGGAGCAACTATGAGCTTAGGTGGCGTGGTTGATCTAGCAGGTGGAACCGATACACTAACATTAGGAAACTTTACGAATACTCTCATTGTCAAAAATGTCGAAAGTTTAACAGGAGGAACAAGTAACGATACCGTAACTCTTGGTTCTACGATCAGTGGCATGGTGGTCGATTTAGGAACTGGTGCAGCTGATATACTCTCACTTGCTGATGGTACCAACTCCATTACCGTGAGTAATATTGAAACAATTGTCGGGGGAGCTGCGGGTAGTGATGCAATCATCTTAACCGATGGTATCGCCAACACCATTACGATGAACAGCATTGAGACCCTTACAGGGGGAACCAACGTCGATACGATCACCCTTAACCTCGCTACGACAGGAATGACAATTGACCTTCGAGATGGTAGCGATAAAGTCTCTCTCGCGATTGGAGACAATACCCTTAGAGTGAGCAATGTTGAAACGCTTATAGGAAACGAAGGAATTGATACCGTAACACTAGGAGTTGTAACTACTGGTATGACCGTTGACCTCGCGGCAGGTAATGACATTCTAAATCTTGCAAGTGGGAATAATACTCTCAAAGTTAGTAATGTCGAAAGTATTCTAGGAAATACAGGGAATGACGCTATTACCCTACAAACAGCTCTTATATCAGGGAGCATTAATCTTGCAGGTGGAACAGATAGCCTGATCCTCGCAACAGGAATCAATACTATCACAGTCAGCAATGTCGAAACTATCACCAGTACCGCTGGGGGAACAGATACCATTACCTTAGGGGTTGCAGTTGCAACAACAGGAAGCATTGATCTCGGAGACAATACCGATACTCTTACTCTTGCAGGGTCAGGAACAAATATCCTTACCGTGAGTAATGTTGAAACGATTATCGGTGTAGGGGGAACGGATGTTATTACTCTTGGTGCAGGTTTAAGTGCTGCAGGTGCTCTTATTGACCTAGGAGGCTCTACGGAAATAGATAAATTGACCCTTGCCGATGCTGTCAACATTATCACTGTTCAAAATGTTGAAAGTCTTGTAGGGGGAACAAATAATGATACAATTACCCTTGGAACCGCGACAAGCGCTATGACAATCGATCTTCGTGATGGTACGGATATAGTTACCCTCGCGATAGGGGACAATACCCTCAATGTCAGCAATGTTGAAACGCTTACAGGGAATGCGAATAGTGATACAGTCACCCTTGGTGCGGCGGCTGTAGGTATGTCCATCGATCTTTTAGCGGGTGCAGATATTCTTAATCTCGGTAACTTTGTAAATACCCTTACCAGTGTCAAAAATGTCGAAATCATCCACGGGGGTAGCCTTACTGACAATGTTACCCTTGTAGGTACGACTACGAATACAGTCACTCTCACAGGAGTTGAAACACTGACAGGAGATACGACGGGGGTTGATACGATTACCTTTGGAGCAGCCGTTGCGAATGGTTCTGTTGATTTGGGAACAAGTCTTGGAGATTCTTTGACGCTAAGCTCTGGTCTAAATATCCTTACTATACGCAATGTCGAAACGATCACGGGAGCTGCGAATACTGATAATATTACTTTGGGAACAAATCTCAATGGTGGTATTATTAATCTAGGCGATGGAGCTGATGCTCTAACTCTTGCAAGTGGCACTAATGTTATTACCGTGAGCAATGTTGAGAACCTTCTTGGTGGGGCAAACGAGGATACGATCACCCTTGGGGCAACAGTAGCAGGAATGATTATTGATCTTGGCGCTAATACGAGTGATACGGATACGCTTACCCTCGCTGCAGGCGGAGGCGTTAGTACTATGTATATTACTGGTATCGAAACCCTCTTTGGAAGTGGCAGTAATGATGATCTTGGTTTGTTAAGTGCAACAACAGCAGTCACTATCGATCTAGCAGGGGGCGTTGATACTCTCAGATTGGGTAATTTCACCAATACCTTTACCATCACAGGAGTTGAAACACTCATAGGGGTAACAGGCAATCTTGATACGATCACCCTAACAGGTAATAATGTATTAAGCGTTCAAGGCATTGAGACTTTAGTCGGACTTACAGGCGATGATTCTGTCACCTTTTTAGCATCTGAAACAAGTATGAAAGTTGATCTTGGTACTGGTGCTGGTGTCGATACTGTTCACCTTTTTGATGGTGTTGTGAATAATAACTACACCCTCACCAATGTGGAGACGGTTATCGGAGGAGCTGGTACGGATGTGATTGTACTGGATACATCAATCAGCACAGGTTATATTGACCTTGCAGATGGAAACAGTGACCATCTGATTCTCGCAAGTAATGCTGGTAATACGGTCACTGTAAATAATGTTGAAAACCTGACGGGAGGAACAGGCACTGATGTCATTACCTTAACCCAAGGAGGAACTTTCAATACGATCAAAAATGTCGAAACGATCATGGGAAGTGCCAACAACGATACGATTACGATGACATCAGGAGTAACAGGTGCAACATTCGATCTTGCAGGGGGGACTGATAGCATTACCCTTGCAACAGGAACGAATACATTAACGATCACGAATGTTGAAACCCTCGTAGGAGGAGCTGGTGGAACGGATACCATCACCCTCGGAGCAGGTGGTAATGCAGTTACTATCGGTGGAGTTGAAAGCCTCATAGGTGGAGCTGGCGATGATGTCGTCACTCTCAGTGCAGTATTTGGAGCTGGTATGACAATCGACTTGGGTACAGGTAGCGGTGATACACTCTACCTTTTCAGTGGAGCCAATACTATCGGTGCTGCAGCTACCGTAGGTATCGAAACGATTATCGGAAATGCAGGGGTGGATACCGTCACCATGGCAGTAGGTGGTGGAACGTTCTATGGTCAAGGAAGTGTTGATGTTCTTACAGCAGCTGGTGGAATAGATATCTTCCAGTATGATGCAATCGCTACAGGTGATGGGAACGATACTATCGCAAGTTTTACAGTAGGTGCAGGTGGTGACATTATCGACATTATCGGAAAAAGTGGTACTGTTGCCATCTCAACTACTGGTACAACCGTTACAGTTACTATCAATAATGAAGCAGTTGCAACGTATGATGATACTACAGGAGTAGATGTTACATTTACAGATGGTGAAAAAGTTACCTTGACATTGGTCACTATGAGTACTCTCACTGCTGCAAACTTCCAATAATATTTTCTTTTCTCACCTTCCCACTCTCCCGAGTGGGAATAGTCATCTTTCTCGTTCTAAAATATCTTTCGCTATAATCACTACAATAACAACACCAAGAGGAACCCCAATGCAATTCGTAGACCCCAAAAATGATTTAGCGTTTAAAAAGATATTTGGTGATGAACATAAAAAAGAAATCTTAATCTCGTTACTCAATGCCGTATTGGATTTTACGGGATCAAAAATTATCGTAGACGTTCATTTGGTTAATCCCTATCAAGTCCCAAAAATAGCCGATCTCAAAGAGACGATACTCGACATCAAAGCCAAGAATGAAGAGGGGGAAGAGTTTATCGTAGAGATGCAAAAAAAGGATTTGGGAGATTTTTCCAAACGAAGCCTCTACTATACGAGCAAAGCGTATGTCTCACAACTTGCCAAGGGTAAAGATTATAGCAATCTCAGTAAAGTTTATTTTATCGGTATCGTTGATTTTACGATGTTTGAGGGGGAGAATTTCATCAGCAGACATCTCATTCTCAACAAGGAGACCTTAAAACAAGAGCTTCAAGATTTTGAATTTACCTTTGTAGAACTGGGAAAATTCAATAAAGAACTTGGTGAGCTCTCAACAGTATTGGAAAAATGGGTTTATTTTATCAAAAATGCCAATAATCTAACCATGATACCCAAAGAGTTTGAAAATTCAAAAGAGTTCGAAGAGGCGTTTAAAATAGCAACGCAATACGATTGGGATATCAAAGAGTTGGAGATTTATGACTATATGACCCTAAAAGCGTGGGATGAGATTAATGCTCTAAAAACAGCGGAGAGGAAAGGAATGGAACAAGGTCTAGAACAAGGTCTAGAACAAGGTCTAGAACAAGGTCTAGAACAAGGTCTAGAGAAAGGAGGGATAAATAAAGCCTATGAAATCGCCAAAAATCTTTTGGATCTCCTTGATAATAAAACCATCTCATTAAAAACAGGCTTGAGTCTTGAGGAAATAGAAAAATTGAGATAAAAAAGTCTCCTCTCCCGCTCAAAAAGCGGAAGAGAATAAAGAAAAGAGATTATTTTGCGTAAGTGATTTTTGCTTTTGCTTTAAGTCCAGACATTTTTTTGTCCATAGATGCTTTAAACTTATCCATTTTCAAACGTTGTTCGATAAAAGTCTTCACTTCATCAAATCCCAATTTTTTTGCTGGTTGTTTATCTTCGAGATAAATAACGTGATAACCGAACTGGCTTTGTACAGGCTCAGAAGAGATACTTCCCTCTTTCATAGAAAAAGCAGCATCATTAAACGATGGTACCATCTGTCCGCGTGGGAAATAACCGAGGTCTCCCCCTTTGGCAGCACTGGGCCCCATTGATTTTGATTTTGCTTGAGCGATAAATTCTGATTTTAATTTATCTCCACTGAGACCCTTAAGGCTTTTGATAACAGCATCGGCTTCAGATTCTGTTTTGACCAAAATATGACGCGCATGTACTTTTTCTTTGTCAATAAATTCATCCCCATTCGCATCAAAATAGGCTTTTACCTCTTTTGAATCTACCTTGATCGCTTCAAACTGTTGTTGCTCCCATACTTTGGCAGCGAGTTGCGCCTTCATCCGTTCAGAGAGAATTTGGTATTCTGATTTGAATTCTTTGGATTCTAAAATCCCCGCTTTCTTCGCGTCCTCAAATACCAATTGCTGTGCAACCATTCCTTCGATAATACGTTGACGCAATTCATTTTGTTTATCGGCAGGAAGTGAGTCAAAACGCCCCTGTGTCCCCTCCAAGAGAACTCTATTAACCTCATCCGAAGTAATAGTATTCCCATTCACAGTAGCCAATACGGCTGCATTCAGTGCCGAAGCACATAACAGAACTCCCAACGCCCAAATAGTAAACTCTCGTCTCATTGTTATCCTTGTTTCGTTTTCGATTGGTCGAATTATAATACATTTGTTAGCATATCGTATACAAATTAATCGATATTAAACGTCCGTGCTTTTTCTTTTCCCATGCGATTGTTTTAGATACTGTTCGATTGTTTGTAACAGAAAGTTTTTATCAATCGGTTTTGCCAAATGGGCATCCAATCCTGCTCTAATAATTCGCTCACGATCCCCAAGAAGGGCATGTGCTGTCAAGGCAATGACAGGGGTAAAGCCTCGATTGTCCCGTTTATCAATCTCTTTTATCAGTCGATTTGCCATCAAACCATCCATGACAGGCATATCAATATCCATCAGTACCAAATCAAATGGCTCTTTGATATAGGCATCCACTGCCTTTTGTCCATTATCGACAGCGACTACCTCATAGTGATGCTGTTTTAAAATCGTTTCCAACAAGCGAAGATTGATCAGATTGTCTTCTGCCACTAGAATCTTACCTTGACCTAACTTCGGTCTTTGGGTAGAACGCAAAACAGATTTATCAATAGGAACATGAATAGCCGCTTCTACTATTGGGTGTTTAAGACGAAATGAAAAACGGGAACCCTTCCCTACTTCCGAAGCTAACATTAAATGTGATTGCATCATTGTTATGTATTTATAACTCAAACTCAATCCAACACCCATTCCATCTTGACCACGTCGCTGATTGTCCCATGCAGATGAAAACGGTCGTAGCAATGTTTTTAATCGCTCACTTTCAATACCGATTCCTGTATCACTAATAGCATACTCAACTTCAATTTCTTCTTTATCCGCTCTCACGATAGAAATCTCTAAAAACACTTCCCCCGATTGAGGGGTAAATTTAATGGCGTTTTGCATTAAATTACGCAAAATAGTCAAAATCTTATCGTGATCTCCTGCTATTAACAAAGGGAAATTAGGATCAATGAAAACACTCAATCGGATTTCTTTAGAACGTAGCATCTCATCAAACTGTATCGAAAAACTTTCATACACTTCCAACGGATTAAAGGAGTGCGACTTAGTCTCAATACCACCGCTTTCTACTTGCATAAGCTCTAAAAGATTTTCGATTTTAGCCATCATAGATGAGGCGCTGGAGTTTGCTATTGCCGCATACTCTTTTTGCCACGAGCTCAGTGGACTCGATTGCAATAAATCAATAAAACCAATAACCGCATTCATAGGCGTTCTAAATTCATGGGAAATATTGGTTAAAAGCTTCTTCTTAAACTGCTCAAAATAATGCTCAGCCGCCCGTGCCCTCTCGATCATCGACCTGTCTCTCAACGCAATGGCAACCAAAAATTCATTTTCCACGACAATAATTTCCGAACGGACAGCTACATGATAGCCTTGCGCCTTAACAACTATCTTGCCACGATAATCACCCGATTTTGATAATAACAAGGAGAGATCAACCCCTTGAAGCTGTAGCCATTGCTCGATGAGTGTACCCTCATTTATTGATTCAATACCCAATAGGGTCAGAAAAAATGAATTAGCTCCAACAATCTCACCAGAGAGATAAGTATAGAGGAAAGGATCACTGTGAGTATTAGCACATGAGGTCAACATCCCCAATGAGGAGACGAATTTTTGCTGAAATGTATTCGTGAACACCATGGGAAATCCTATTTTGTGACGTGTAAATATTTTTGAAGAATATATTCAAGCTTCTCTCGGGTCAAAGGCTTGGAAAGATAGTCATCAAGCCCTTTTCCCAAGATATACTCTCTATCCCCCTCCATCGCCAAAGCAGTCAAGGCAATGATCGGCATTTTACCCTGACTCATAGCACCCTTGTTCGCTTTTATCTCTTGCGTTGCTAAAATACCATCTTTGATGGGCATATCAATATCCATAAAAATAATGTCAAATTTTTGATTTTGACATGCCTCTACCGCTTCATCTCCGTTGGACGCAGTGACAACATTCAAACCATACTCTTTCAATAACAATTTAATCAACCGCTGATTAATCAAATTATCCTCAACCACCAAGGCATGTATCCCCTGCTGTAATTGTACCGCTACGGAGTCTGAATCTTTGGAAAGGTGCAAAATCTCACCTAAATGAATTCGTAAACTTGTCGGCAACAACGGCTTATGGAGAGTGTAATCAATGATATGCAAGGTTCTTGCCAATATTTTTTCATTATGTTCCACTAAAAGAACGGTCTTGCAAGAGCGTTTTAATGATGAAAGTTGAAGTATCCAATCGGCTTTATCTTGAGAAGCAATAAAATAAACGACATCCACATCCTTAAAAAGCGTTTCATCAATCATATTGGCTTTTGTAACGCTCATACCGAAACTACGTAAGTAGTTGGTCAAATGATTGGCATCATCAAGACGTTTATCCTCTAATAGAACAACTTTCGCACTGTGAGTATTAATCATATTCATAGCTTGATCCGATGAACCCTCTAGTGTTAACGCAAAACTAAAGGATGATCCACGCCCTTCTTCACTGGTGATTTTAAGCTCCCCGCCCATTAAATTAATCAGTCCATGGGAAAGGCTCAACCCAACACCCAGTCGGTTATCGGCATGATCTCCCGATACAAATGGACGCGTAATAAGACCTAATTGTTGCTTACTAATCCCCTTGCCCGAATCTTTAATACTAAAACCAATAGTGCAACTCCCTGTTGTATTACGCTTAAGGAGCTTTACTTCTATCGTTATTTTTCCATTCGGTGGCGTAAACTTTAAAGCATTATCATACAAATTAGTAATTGTTTGCTTGATTTTTCGAATATCACCGACAAGCCGAGTGGGGAGTTTGGGATCAATAAAGACAAGGACACAAACCCCCTTATCATCGCCTAGCGAAACACATCCACGCGCAAGCTCTTCCATCTCAGTAATAATATTAAAATCAATCTGACTAACCGTAAGGCGACCTGTTTGCATCTGCGCCAAATCCAGTAAGTTTTCAATATTAGACATCAAATGTCGCGCTGAATCTTGGACAGAGTGAATATACTCAAGCTGTGTATCATCGGGATGAGTTTTGGACAAAAGATCAACAAATCCCAATATACCGTTCATCGGTGTTCGAAATTCATGCCCGATATTCGCTAAAAATTTTGTTTTAAGCGCTTCAATCTGTACTACTTCATCTTTTAGTGTGACAATATTGGTCTTGTCTTCCAATCGGAGTAGATACAAATCACTAAAACCTTGACGCAACAATGTCGAAGTTGCAACCATAGAATGACGATTTCCATTTGTATCAATAATTCCCAATCCATACCCACTCGGACAATGGGTACGAATATAATCCAGCCAGCTTTTATCATACTCGGTAAAAATCTCTTCATCTTCATCACTAAAAAGTTCTCGAATGGAATCATGTTTCGTGCGAAGTTCTTCAATGGTTTTAATGGGTACTAATTTGAAAAAAGCTTTGTTCGCACCTATCCATCCTGATTCTTTCGTGAAAAATAAAAGTGCACTGGGATCTGTATCTAAAACTTTGTAAAAAAAATCTTTATCAACCGTCCCCTCTTCACTGTATTCAACACTGTGACCTTTGAGTAAATTTATAATCCATTCTTTAAATTTCAATAGAGTCCCCTAATCATAAAGTTTATACGATTTATCAGATATTGTAACACATTATTATGGTGAACTTGATGGTACAATACGAAAAAAATGATTTGAGTTTGAATGAAAAAAGCGACCAAAAAAGAGATTGAAGTCATCAAAGAAGCTCTTGTAGAACGATACAAAGATGCTGTTACGGAACTAACCTATACAAATGCTTATGAACTCGTCATCGCAGTAGCCCTCTCAGCTCAGTGCACCGACAAACGAGTTAACCTCATCACCCCCTCTTTATTCGAAGCCTATCCTACCCCTGAATCTCTTGCAAGTGCTGATATTAATGACGTGAAACGATTCCTTCAAACGTGTTCATTTTTCAATAACAAAGCCATCAATATCATTGCCATGGCAAAGCGGGTCGTTGATGTCTATGGCGGTGAGATTCCTTTGGATGAAAAAGAGCTCATAACACTTGCAGGAGTGGGACAAAAAACGGCGCATGTCGTCCTCATCGAATACACACAAGCCAATCTAATGGCAGTCGATACCCATGTATTTCGAGTAAGTCACAGACTGGGACTCAGCGATGATCTCACACCAGCCACCACCGAGGCAACATTGGTCAAAAAGTTCAAAACCAATCTCCATCAACTTCATCAGGGGATGGTTCTCTTCGGTCGTTACATCTGCACCGCTAAAAATCCCAAATGTGATACGGAATGTTTTTTGCAAGACTATTGTAAAACGAAGGAAAGCTTTAAACCGAGATAGCGATCATGACTGAACTCAAGGGTATAAAAATCCTAGTGAATCGGTTTAGTGTGGATGGGGTGCGTTAGGAGGCTTTATACTTAATTAAGCATATTTAGCTTATAGTTTTATAGCTAACTCAAGTATAAGTCTCAAGTGGAAGAGCGGTTCGGCGAAAGCCTAGCGTGGTGCGAGTTTCGAGTTACTCGCTACTTGGGTCAGCAATCTCTATATAATTTAAGTCTCTTAAATTTCTCTCTTCAATATATCCCGCACTTACAATTTCATTCGTATAAATATCTTTTTTAACATAATAGTTTGGTTGAACTACAACTTTATACAGTCGTCCATCATGTGAATCCACATAAATAAGATTGATATGCTTTTGCACGGTATCAAAAAATACTCTTTTAGGGGTTTGTATTGTTTCGTCAAAACTTCGTATTAACTCTTTTGGGAGTTGGGTATCTTGTTTTACTTTATTAAGAATATGAAAAAAACTTCCAACTTCTAGCACTACATCCCGAGTATGCAGTTTTATTCCCTCTTGTTTTAAAAATGATTGGATATTACTATTTATTTTTCCAACAATCACACTATTATTCTTGATGTTTTTATTTTCTATATTGTCAATAAAGGTATTTAAATCTTTTTTATAATCGTATTTCATCACCGCAATCATACCATCTTGACTCTTTAGAATATCCCCCACCCTCCGCAAATGATAATCCCCACCATGCGCCCTATTGGTCGTATTATGGAGTTTAAAAGCTTACAAAAACACAAAGGCAATTTTTCAAAAAACCAAAGAGGATCATGGGGAAGATTAAAAATTAGATTCCCTATTCCGTGTTGCAATTACAAAAAAAGCTAAAACGGTAATAGTTGCAGCTATCGCCTGAGGTGTGAATATCTCCATCATCATAGGTGTTCTCTTTTCTGTGTGTATTTCAAATTATACACTAATTTTAAAAAGGCTTATTATGAAAATGTTTGAAATAAAAACAAAAAATGGAAGAACTTTCAGAGTAATTGTTGCTAAAATCAAGAGCATTGGTTCTCCCGTACCCACTAAATGTTTAAATACAACGCTTGTGTCGGTTCAAGAAGGTTACTGTTGATACGGGGGTTGTTACTTCGTCGTGGTCTGCTGAGATAGGGAGAAGTTAATGAATGTTTATGAAATACAAGGAGTTGAGGGGATCAATGCCGTAGCTATTTGGTTTGGAGTCTTCAATGACAGCAAGCGATTACCCTGCTATTCGTTTGGTGTCTACTACCAACCACCGTGCCGATTATCTAAATGAAGATATGGGGTTTGACATTTACTTTGGGGATAACCTACACGAGAGTATCAGGATTGACGAGATTTATAAAAGGCTTTACGAATGGGAAACGATTATTAAATCACGCCTTGATATGACTCAAACTTCGAGTAGTGGATTAGTGAAGTGGAAGAGTACCGTAAGCAATGAAGACCGATTCCAAGGGTATAAAAAAATCCTAGTGAGTCGGCTTAGTGTGGAGGGGGTGCGTTAGGAGGCTTTTTCTGCCTCTAAAAACGCGTCGTTAATCTCTTTTGGGATGATAATAGGCTCACCGCTTGCAAGCTTGGCACGGACTTTTTCACGGGCGTTATGCTCATTATCTAAAAAACTATTCATTTCTTTTTCTGTCATTTGCCCATAATTTGGAGCTATTCTGCGGGGCTTATTTTTATTATTTTCCATAATGAATCCTTTGCTTTAAATTCTTTAACAAAATCGACTTTATACCAAATAAGTATGGTTTCTTTCTCATAAGCTTTTGCTGAAATATCTCTAATATCAAATAAATTTCCATTATTTCCATCCATAATATAGCCAATATTATGAGTTTTACCCTCAGATTCTGCAAACCCATAGGCGATTCTTTTGTCCATACTAAATGAAACAATTGCCGCCTCATCGGGGGTATGTAAATCTCCTTTTGCAATATCATTAAATCCAAAACGATTAAAATCTTCCTCAGATAGCGACATTCCTCTATATACTTTTACGTCTATTGGAACATTAGATTTATATTTATCAAATAATCCAAACAATAGCATAGCGTCAACATTTGGTTTATGAAGCCACATTGAAGCCTTGTTTAAATACAACGCTTGTGTCGGTTCAAGAACAAGAAGAACGAGAATGAGCCTGATTATGTGATTGTTTAAATACAACGCTTGTGTCGGTTCAAGCCGTGTATGCGCCCGTGTTGTAGGTAGCTCCACTTGAGTTTAAATACAACGCTTGTGTCGGTTCAAGGTTAATACAAGGAGCTTACCATAAATAGAGGCGAAAATAAATTAATTTGGTGACATCACAAAATAGCTATTAAAAAAAAGTAGCTTTAAACCGAGATAGGCTAAAATTCAAAAATGGTACCAAAAATAATTTATTTGATCATTCTTATCGCTTTTACAGGGTGTATGAACGAACGCGGGATTAGTCTGAACTATTACAATGGTTGTAAAGAGTATTATGATTTGCAAGGATATTATCACAAGGATTGCGATAAAAATATCGTGGATTATAAGGATCTCAAAGGGGCATTAACCCCCGTATCCTCAGGTACGAAACCTAAGGTGTGGTGATACGGGACTATTTACACGCAATAAACGTCGCGAAATTTGCCCACTGGAATAGTACATCACAACTCTCAAAACCATTCTTCTTCGTCATATCACTGTTTTCAGCAATCGTATAGGGGATGAGGACATTTTCTAATGCTTCTCGTTTTTGGACGATTTCGTATTCGCTGTACCCTTGCTCTTTTTTGTAATCATAATAGCAATCGATAAGCTGTTTGTTAAGCTTACTATTTTCGCTCAAAACTTTCTCACTGAAAATAAAAATCCCCCCCTCCTCTAGGGAGTCATAAATCTTCCGTATCAGCGTCTCTCGTATCATGGGGCGGATAAATTGTAAGGTGTAATTGCAAATAATAACACGGGTGTTTCCGAAAGGGTATTCCAAAATATCCCCCTCAACCAAGGCAATATTCGATCGATACGCTTCGATTTTCTTATGAGCATGCTCAATCATCGCGCTAGAGTTATCTATCCCGATCAACTCTACAGGTTGGGCTGATGTAATCCCACGCTCAATCTCAAGAAGAAGTGATGCCGTTGAACATCCCAAATCAATCACCCGCCCCCCATTTTCAAGGGCATTAAGAGCAAAACGTTTCGTCAATTGCTGAGACTCTTTATAAAAGGGGACAGAACGCCCCAGCATATCATCAAAGACGGCAGCCACATCGGCATCAAATTCAAACTGTTTAGAAATAGGTTTTGTAAAAAGGGTATCGGTTTTCATAACGAAATTGTAGCGTAAAGAGAGCTTTTTGAGGGAGGGGTCGCGACGAAACAACACTTTTGCTCCCCCCTCAACACGAAGAGTAAAGCAAAAAGTAGTCCAAAACTTAAACTTTTTGATCTTTTCCAAAAAATTTAAGCTCATTTTCCCCTAAAATACGGATTAAATTCGTCGCACCATGAATTCCAACTGGATCACCTGCTGTAAAAATATAGGTTTGATATTTGTCAATAATAGTATTTGCAAAACCTTGTTCAATAATCTCTTCGAGTGCTTCATCAACATGTCGTGTCGTGGTTAAAAAAGTAGGAGCAACACCCCAAACCAATGTTAAAGTACGTGCAATACGCTCATTATGTGTAGCAGCATAGATAGTCATTTCAGGGCGATAGCGAGAGAGTTTTTTGACCGATTGACCTGAAGTAGTCATTGCGATAATAGCCTGAACATGAAGAGCATCGCCTAAGCGTACTACCGATTCATTGACAATATCCATTTTATCATAATGTTTAAATTCTGAGAATTTATCAAACGGATAGATTTTCTCAATCGACTCAATCGTCTTGACCATCGTCTCTACAACCAATACAGGATTATGCCCCACAGCCGACTCCTCAGAGAGCATCACCGCATCAGTACCGTCCAACACTGCGTTTGCCACATCACTAATCTCAGCCCGGGTTGCCGTCTCGTTTTCCGTCATAGACAATAGCATCTGAGTGGCGGTGATAACAGGCTTGGAAACTTCATTCGCTTTTCGGATCAACATTTTCTGAATCATCGGTACTTCATGATAAGGGACTTCAATACCTAAATCCCCACGTGCCACCATTATTCCATCGGAGTGTTCCAATATGGCATCAATATTTTCAACAGCATCAAATTTTTCGATCTTAGCAATCAGCTCCACACGCCCACCATGAGCCATGATAATCTCACGCGCTTGAATCATATCCTCAGCACTTTGGACAAAAGAGATTGCCATAAAATCAACCTCATTGGCGACACCCCACGCCATATCCTTTTTATCTTTTGGGGTTAAAACATCAATACCAAGAGAGGTGTTAGGGAAATTCACCCCTTGTTTTGAACTTAGACTTCCATTATTCTCGATAATCGCTTGAAGATATTTTGCTTCACACTCCACAATTCTTGCCCGAATAGCCCCATCATGAAGAGTAATAGCATCTCCTATACACAATTGTTCTAAAATTTCACTTCGATTAAGACAGCTCGTATAATGGTGTTCTTCTACTTGTTCACCCACTATTTCATCTTTATAAAAATCAATACGATCCCCTGCTTGAAGTACGAACTCCTCTTTTAACATCCCTATTCGTATTTTTGGCCCGCTAATATCTTGTAAAATACCCACAATTAAGCCTGTCTCCTCCATTGCAATACGGATATTATTGAGAACACCTAGATGATAATCGTGCGTCCCATGTGAAAAGTTCAAACGAAAAACATTCACACCTGCACGAATCATGGCAATAAGTACTTCTACACTTTGTGAGGCTGGACCGACTGTCGCCAATATTTTTGTTCGTTTCATCATACTGTTATCTCCAATTATGCTCTGTAATTTTTTCACGATAATAGCACATTTTTATTCCCATAAAATCAATCTCAGCGTATTTAGAGGTGGCGTAGTATAGAATAAGAGCCAGATTCATTTTAGAAACGGTTGTACGAATTATGCAGACAAAACCCATTGAGACTGACATCGTTTTAGTAGACATTATTGATTTTTCACGTCTTAGTATGCCTCATCAACTCGAACTTATCACCTATCTTTCGCAGAGCTACAAAAAAGTGATCCATAAAATGCTCAAAAGCTCAGGAATCCCTTTGGAAAAAATGCTCCAAGGAATTATCCCCACTGGGGACGGTTTTTATTGTATTTTACACCCTAGCCTAAAAGGGTTTGGATCCATTCTAGGTCTCTCTTTTATCCATTTTTCCGATTATATTGCTCGAGAATATCCTTATTTTCAAGGGATACGAGTAGCAGTACATACCGGAAAAATTTATAAATTTGAAGATATTTTAGGTCATGATAATTTTGTAGGAGACGGACTCAATGAGTGTGCCCGATATTCTGAAATCAAAAATCTTGTGGTTAGCACTGTTTTTGTCTCCGATACTGCTTTCGTATCATTGCAGGATTTTTTAAAAAGTTATCCTGATTTTGATGAGCTGTTACACGAGCGTGAATTCAAATACAGTTCACGCCATACGTTTGCCGATAAACATAACATAGAACATCACGGCTACCTTATTTGGATGCGTCAAGGAGGGATCATCCCTCCCCCAAAAGTAGAATTATTACTTGAATCCAAAAGGAGAAATAATGCGTTTTAGTATTGAAGATTACGCCAAAACATTTAAAATGTCCAAAGAGATGATTCATAATAAAATTCGAACCAAAAAACTTAATTATATTGTTGAGGGAGGTATCCCCTATATTATTGTCCCCAGCAACTCAATAGATGGAAATCAAGAACCAGCTAGTTTAGAGAAAAGCACTTCCACTACAACCTCACCCGCTCGCACTAAAACGAGTATAGGAATGGTGATTTCACTCTATCAAAAAGAGAACCACCATCTCAAGCTCAAAATTAAAGAACTCGAAGCAAAAGTCGATTCCCTTGTCCACGATAAAGAGCAAATGCTTATTGCCGATCGCAACCGTATCGAAGAAATTTACACTGCTAAAGATGAGCAACTTAAAAGTATTTTAGAAGTTTTAAGTACCAAACTAATGCTCTCACACAATGATAATACTGTCCATGATGTTATTGCTACGGAACCCCAACTAACACCTCTTAGCTCCACTGGAATTATAGAGCTTAAACGCTATCTTAAATTTATCGGGATAGGAAGCGAAGATCGTAAAATCATCCGAAATCGCTTTTCTCAAGGGTATGGTAGTGATATTCGTATTATCCAAAAAGAGGGGGAGTTCTATGTCGATCTCTCTAAATACGACTATACTGATCTTTTATAGAGGGTCAAAAATGCAAAAAAGGGCATTTTGATCCAAAAAATAGCTAAAACAAGAAAAAATTAAGCTAAGAGATATTAAAGTATTGATGAGTTTAACAAATCTTTATCCAAGGAACCTATATGAACAAAGCACAATTCGTTGAATTGGTACAAAAAAGTGGTAGTTACAAAACTAAAATAGAGGCTGAGACTGCAATTAAAGCATTTACAGAGGCAGTTACTGCGGCTCTTGTTGCTCGAAAAGAAGTCTCTTTGGTAGGTTTTGGTAATTTTGCTGCAACATTGCAAAAAGGTAAAAGCGGTACAGTACCAGGTACCAACAAAACGTATACAACCGAAGACAAAATGGTTCCAAAATTCAAACCAGGCAAAGGTCTAAAAGACAGCGTTGCTGGCGCAGAATAATCTCTTTCTTAATCTGAGGAATCTCCTCGGATTTTTCTATTCTCTCCTTTTTTTCTCTTCTAATTAGGCTATAATTTCAAACTTAATTACTTGAAATAAAAGGGATCGTGTGCTTTTTTCCTACCTATCACGTCTCTCCCCCTTTAAACAGAAAAAAAACGATGAAGAATGCAAAATTATCTCCAAAAATTATTCTAAGAAATTGGAAAAAGCAGTGCGCAGTGCTGATGGTGAATTATTAAATGATTTCACCCTATTCCATCGAGATAGAACTTTGCTTTTGGATATCCTTATTTTTTTACCGCACTATGGGCTTTATTTAGGGGAAAAAATTATGTGGAAGGCGGAAGAGCTCCAAACGGCTCAAATTGAACGCGCTAGCAGAAGAAATAAAAAGGTTTCCACTACCCGACTTGAATCCACAGAAAGCTTAATTCAGCGCAAGCTTGAGGATGTTTTATCCTTTAATTTTACCCCTATTGAACGCTTCTTTTGGATGGAAAATCTTAGCGAAACGGAATTTGATCACCTAGACCCCTCTTTTCAAAAGCTCTTACCTAAGAATAGACTAATTTTTAAAGATGAAGATCCAAAAACTATTCGAACTAAATTGCAAACCATCGGAACCTATTGTGAAATCCCTTATTCAAAACTAAAATCATTTGGATCACTAAGGGCACATACACTACTCCTACCAACACACTCTGAACTCTTTGGTACTTTTATCTCTTCCGAACAAGAGCTTTTTTTAACTGCCCCACTTGGTACGTCTACTATTACTTTAAGTGGTGGATATGCTAGTGGAAAAAGCACCACATTAATCCGTAAAGTCCTCCAGTTACTACTAGAAGAGCCTCAACGCATCATTATGATTATCACTCCAACGCTATTACATTCTGAAATACTGCGCAAAGAGCTTATCGCAATTATAGAATTTTCCGCCGTCACACTCAATTTTTCCTCTTTAAGTTTTTTCCCTCTTACTCACCTAGTGGAGCCAATCGAAACAAATACTTTATTTCAAAACTCCTCTATTATCGTATGCGATGATGCTCACCTTTTTAAAAACAGTGTTTTAAAGACACTGTTTGCGAATCAAGGTGATCGTATTTTTTTAGTAAGCACCACAGATGCTCTTGAAAAAGAGAATAAATTTTCATTAAAAAATTGCTATCGAACACCTTCTACTAAGCAAATTCAATGTTCACATGAAAATGAGCTTATGAGTATCCTTCTTTCAGAATTAAAAGAGCTTCGAGAAGTATCCCTTGAAAGTTCTATTCTCCTTCTCTTTGCCGATGAACTGTTAATCCCTATCTATCAAGAAGCCATCAATGAGCATCTCAATTTTAAATCTCAAGTTCTTACTGCCAATTTTAGCCTGCAATACAAAAACTTTAATTCCATTATCCTCTCAACGCTATCTTATATCAGTGCCCTTGAAGTTAACCATACCTATCTACTAAATGTGAGTCCCGATGATTCCCTCTACTCTCTTGCATTAAGCCGTGCATCAGAGAGCATTACTATAATTTCCGACATAATTCATCCACAAATAGGGGATATAAAATGAAAACAATTGTTAAAACAGATGAAGAGTGGCGAACACAACTTTCGCCAGAAGCTTATAGCGTCGCACGAGGGCATGGGACGGAGAGGGCATTTAGCGGTGAATACGCTTCTTTCAAAGGAGATGGGATTTACACCTGCATTTGTTGCGGTACCCCCCTTTTTGATTCACTTGCAAAATATGACTCAGGTTCAGGGTGGCCTAGCTACGATCAACCTCTCAGCCCTGAAGCACTCACCGAAAATCGTGACAGTAGTCATGGAATGGTTCGTGTTGAAGTACTGTGTGCCACCTGCAATGCCCATCTAGGACACGTTTTTCCTGATGGACCTGCAACAACCGGTTTACGCTATTGTATCAACTCTGTCTGCCTCAATTTTAAACCACGAAAGAAGGAATTTTAATGCGACCACTTTTAGCCCTATTACTCTGCGGTAGCTTTGCTTATGCCGCTCATCCACACGTCTCTCTCCAAACGACACAAGGAGATATTGAACTTGAGCTCTATGAAGATGTTGCTCCTCTAGCGGTTGAGAACTTTACCACGCTTGTCAAAAATGGCTACTACAATGGACTCACCTTTCATCGTATTATTAAGAATTTTATGGTTCAAGGAGGCGATCCGACAGGAACAGGTGCAGGAGGAGAATCTATTTGGAAAAAACCATTTAAAGATGAATTTAAATCAGGCGTTGTTTTTAATCAAGCTGGTATTTTAGCCATGGCAAATGCGGGACCTCGCACCAATGGAAGCCAGTTCTTTCTTACAACAGCACCGACTCCATGGCTCAATGGGTATCATACGATTTTTGGTAAAGTAGTTAAAGGGAGCGATGCCCTTAGTAAGCTTAACAATGTTCAAACAAACGGTCAACAAAATGGTGACAAACCGCTTCAAACACAAAAAATCATCAAAGCAACACTACTTCCATAAATTACTTTTTTGGAAGCTTAGCGACTGAATCCAATACGCTCTTTTGAGCTTCTGGATTGAGTTTATTGTTATTTGCAACGAACATATAAAATTCAACCCGTCTATTTTTTGCACGATTAGCTTCCGTTGTATTAACCGCTAATGGTTTCCCTGCACCAAACCCAGCACTTGAAAGCCGTTCAGCACTTACCCCATTTTGTATCAGGGCTCTTACTACTGTAGCTGCACGAGCGCTAGAAAGATCCAGATTATCTCTATATGCCGATCCGACAGGAAGATTTTGATTATCCGTGTAACCACGTACCGAAATATCAACCGTAGGGGGAAGTGTTTTAATAATATCTGCTACACGCTTAATAAAAAGTTGCATCTCTTGATCATCAATGGTAGCATTAGAACCCCGAAATGGAATTGTAGCAGGGAGCTTGAAGAGGGTACCATCCATACTCTCATCAAGTGCACCTGCACCCACGGATACGTTTTGCATCTCCTCCTCTTCCGTGCTACTACTGGATTCAATCTGAGCAGTTGAGGTTGGAGTAGCATCTAATGCAGCACCACCCGTACTCGTTGGAGCTTCACCACTGCTTTTTTTAGATGAATCTTCAGACGATTCAGGCGTCATAGGAGTAACAGGGCTAATCTCTTCAGGTGCAGGCGCGTAATCGTAAATTTTTACAAACTCTTCTTTAAGCGCTTGTACTTTTTCCTTATTGACCGACGCAATAGCGTATAAGGCAATAAAAAGGGCTAAGAGAAGACTAAAAAAGTCCGCTGTAGGAACTGCCCATTTCTCACCTGCTGGACACTCCTCACACTTTTTGCATTTTTTCTTTCTTGCCATCTAATCGCCTACTTACGTAAATTGGCTGTGCTTTTCTTCAGCAGGAGAAAGGAAGTTAAGCAGTTTTGCCTCAAGAGTACGTGGATTGTCCCCATGAACGATCCCTATAATCCCTTCTAGCATCACCTTTTGCTCTTTAACAATATGGTGTGCTTTTGCTTTCATTTTAGCTCCCATAGGCCCAATCAAAACGTACGCACTGAAAATCCCCGTAACAGTTGCCGTAAACGCCCCTGCAATCCCCTCAGCCATCTCAACAGGAGAGTCCAACTTTTGAAGTGCCAAAATAAGTCCCAAAACCGCCCCAACAAGCCCCAAAACGGGAGAAGTTTCCCCCGCTAAAATCCAATAGTGAGCGCATCCATGCCAATAGTGTTCTGTCTCTTCGATAACGGCTTCAAGCGTTTCTGCAATGGTGTCGATCTCATTTCCATCAACTGCCATACTTAACCCTTGCTTCAAAAAAGCATTATCAATTTCAGCAACCTTTTTTTCAAGCGAAAGCAATCCATCACGACGTGCCATCAACGCCAGATCAACAATCTCTTTGATCCGTGCTTCCAAATTAACGGGTGATTTTTTAAAATTCATTCCAACGTTTTTTAATGCACCTTTAACGTACTCGCCATCCGTACTTACCATAGCAGCTAAAAGAGTGGTAGGCATAATAATAATAATCGAGGTGAGGTGGACAATGTGAACAGGGTTACCCCCCTCCATTAAATCTCCAATAGAAATAGTAGTTATCGCCCCTAATATCCCTAAAATCGTTGTTAAGTCCACCTGAGCCCCTCTTTTAAGTATGAATTTAAATTTTTTTGCTTAATAAGGGCTGATTGTACCTTTTTTTCGCTGAATATTATGATTTTTTCTTACCACTTGGATAAAAAAAGCCATACAATATTTTAATTAATATCATCAAGAATATACCACTTCCCATACTTGCCACAATAAACGAATAATATTCATCGTGACTAATAGCATGAGCTTCATATCCCAACGTTGCAATTGCTACAGTAAATGTTAATGGCATTGAATCACTTAATGAAAAAAGAATTGTATTTTTCCACCCCAAATAACTGCTGTATGCTACAAAAGAACTGATAAGACGTATCCCAATAATAGCACTTGCAATAAAAAATGCTGCCATCAAAATTTTAGATTCGGTAAATGCTTCCAAGGCTAAAGTTGACCCAACATGGATGAAAAAGATAGGAACTAAAAATCCAAATCCAAAAGAAGAAAGTTTTTCAGGAAGTTCTGTTTTGTGTTTAAAATACGTTGCAATAAAAACCCCTGCTAAAAAAGCTCCTAAGACAACATCTATCTTAAGATAAAGCATTACAGCAATCATCAAAAACATCAGTGCCATCGAAAAGCGAATATCTTGATCTTTGCCATCTTCATGAGGCATTATCAAAGTTTTCAACCCAGGATACCACCAAAAAAGAATCCGAATCCCTTTGAAGAAGAGGACAAATCCAATCATAAAAGCGAATAATCCTCCCAAAGTAAAGACAAATTCACGGTTATACCCATATTCCAGCCCACCACTAAGGATAGTCAAAGCCATGATACTCGTCAGCTCACCAATAATCCCAATATTCAAAGCCAAAGCCAGCCATGGTTGATTTTTACCATACTCTTTGACCAATGCCATTAACATTCCCAATGAGAAGATGGGGAAAGTAACCAAATAAACGGCACTTAGGTCAAAGTATAAAAACAGGGTTAAGGCTCCACCATACAACATGACGAAATAAATAATTGTACGACGCAATAGGGAAGATTTTGCAAATCCAAACTCTTTGAGATTGACCTCCATTCCTGCCAAAAACATCAGATAAAGAAATCCTACTTTAGCAATAATTTTAAACAGTTCTGTCTCAACCAAAAATCCAAAATAGGCAGCTAAACTTCCCAATAATATTTCAACGACTACAACAGGAAGCTTACTTACTCGCGATAAAAATGGCGAGAACATAACTAATAACGATAACGTAATAATGACAATCACAGTACTGCTCATACTAACCTTTCAACGCTTTCCACAATGCAATAGCCTGCACATGCTCTTTTACATCATGAACGCGAACGATACTAGCACCTTCTTCGATTGCTTTGAGATGAATTGCCAGCGTCCCTCCCAAGCGATCTTCACTTAGAGAGGGGGATACCGTATTAATCATCGATTTACGACTCGCACCCACCAATAAAGGCTTTCCAAACGCTAAAAAGTGTTTTTGATGCGTAATCAAGGCTAAATTATCTTCCAAACGCTTTCCAAAACCAATCCCACAATCCAAAATCACCTTTGAAATACCAAATTTTTCCGCTTTTTCTAAACGTTCGTTAAAAAAGAGTTCCACTTCATGAAGTACCGAAAAATAAGAGGGATTGCATTGCATTGATTCAGGGCTACCTTGCGCGTGCATAATCACCGCCGTTGCGTTATACTCCCCACATAACCGCGCTACTTCATCATTCGCCAACCCTGTTATATCATTAATAATATGAAAACCTCTCTCCAACGCATACGCCACTACGCTAGGGGAATAACTATCCAAGCTTAAGCGCACTTTTTCATATATTTTTTCATGATAAAGAGCATCAATGATAGGGCGAACACGCGTTAGCTCTTCAGCTTCACTCACACCGATACTTCCCGGACGGCTTGAAACGCCGCCAATGTCGATAATATTCGCCCCATCGTGAATCATTTCAATAATTTTATCAACAGCCTCGTTCTCTTGAAAACGGCTATGGGTGTAAAAACTATCCTCATTGGCGTTAATAATACCCATCACTTCGATTTTTTGAGGAAGATGAAGCGTACAAAAACGTTCCAGTTCAACCGAAAGTTGTTTCAGTCCAAACGGTTGAGCTTTCTCTTTTTGAGCCAATTCACGTAATTGTCGTTCATTGGCAATCAGTAAGACATTGACCCTAGGTTCAGCGGCAATCACCGTCCCTTTGGGTACGGCTAAATCAGCCCCAACACTAAGGGCATCTTGTTTAAGAATATTGGCAGCACCGACGTGTAAATCTTGGATACTGATCAAATGAAGCTTCCCTTTCGCTTCCAAAATAGAGAGACCACCGCCATCAACTCCCAACTCTTTTAGGAAATTTTTGAGAGGTATCGTCGAGGAAAGATGTTCAACGACCACGTTTGACCTCTTTTAGAAAATTCATCAATACCATAACAAGAACACTTTGCATCCGTCCATTGAGTTCAATCAAACGAAACGCTTTCTCAAAGCCCTCTAGCTGTTGCGTCGTTAACGCCAATTTTTCAACACAGCTCGCATGATACATCAACGCCTCAATCAATTCTTTCGCTTCATGCTTTTTGAGACGGTCGTACTCCTTGACAAAAGAAAAGAGTTCATTAAGTTCTAAGGAAGCGAGGTGAATATTCAACGCCATGCGCTCTTTATGAGCACTCTCCACACTCAGACTCAAACGGGAGCGGACGGTCGGTAAAAAAGTACTTTTAGTGGGAGCTATCAAGATAAAGACAATATTTCGAGGAGGCTCTTCGAGAATCTTAAGGAGAGCATTTTGGGCAGGGATCGTAAAACTTTTTGCCCCTAAAATCAAGGTTTTTGTTTTTTCTTCACTTTTGTACGCTTCGGCGATAACCTCTTTGGCATCTTCGATTTTAAAATCATCACACACAAAACGGACGCTCCGTAATGGTAATAACTCCTGTACAATTTCTAATGATCTCTCTTCAAAATGCTCCGTAATGAGTATTCCCCCTCGCTCACGCGTGAACATCAATCTCCCCGAACAAGACGGCGGCTAACGTGCGATCAAATAAACGATAAAGTTGCAATAATTTAATATCAATATTCGATTCGTAGGAACGAAGCGAGAGGGCATTGGAATAACTTTCATCCATCATCCACATCAACGCATTGTTACTTCGTTTCACAAAATCAGCACGTCGCTCATCTCCACCCTTCCCGATATACCAAAAGAAGTATTCCCCCTTGAACGAGAGCTCCAGCATATCGCTAAGCATATCCATAGCATCCGTATCCATCGACTGATCAAGCCGCGCATAAAAAGAACTCAGCTTAATAATAGGAATCATTGGACGATCTTTGGTTCGTTTGTTAATCGTATCCATAATATAATGGGAGAACCATTGTCGCTCTTGATCGGTGACCAAAACAATCGTATGACCCTGCATAATTTGATCCATAGCATTGATAATCTGTGGTTCCCACTCGTATCGTTGCTCTTCAAACCAACTCATGGAGGCACCCTCGGTACGAATTGCGTCTAACGTCCACTGATCAAATTTTCGCACCTATTTATCCAATTCATACGCACTATGCAGTGATCGCACTGCAAGCTCTGCATACTTTTCGTCAATAACCATTGAAACTTTTATTTCGGATGTTGAGATCATCATAATATTAATATTTTCACGTGCCATTGTTTGAAAGGCTTTAGCAGCAACTCCCGTATGGGATTTCATTCCGACACCGACAATAGAAACTTTACAAATATTTTCATCGTAACTCGCTTCATTGATTTCACCCTCGGTCACAAACTGTTCTACGATAGCTTGCGCATCAATAAGTTCTGTTTTAGGTACGGTAAAATCGAGATTCGTTTTTCCATCATGACCCAATGTTTGGATAATCATATCAATATTAACACTATTATCCGCCAAACGGGTGAAAAGATCCGATGCAATTCCCGGACGATCAATCACGCCACTTAGAGATACTCGTGCTTGATTTTTATCCAGCGCTATGCCGCTAACAAGTGGTTTTTCCATAATATACTCTTCCTTTGTGATAAGTGTCCCCTCAGCGTCACTGAAACTAGAGCGGGTAACAAGGTTAACATTAAGTTTTTTTGCCAATTCGACCGAACGGTTTTGGAGAACTTTTGCCCCCAATGAAGCCAGTTCTAGCATTTCGTCATAACTAATTTTGTCCATCTTTCGCGCTTTTGGCTCAATACGAGGATCAGTCGTATAGATACCGTCAACATCGGTATAAATTTCGCATAGATCAGCTTCGAGAGCACCTGCAAGGGCAACCGCAGAGAGATCCGAACCACCGCGACCAAGCGTTGTTACCTGACCCTCTTCACTAACCCCTTGAAATCCAGCTACAACCACCACTTTTCCCTTAGCAAGCTCCGCTCTCATAACACTGGGGTCGATACTCTCAATTCGTGCTTTGGTATGAACATTATCTGTCACAATACCCGCACGGCGACCGCTCATCGAAATAGAAGGATGTCCCATCGCATTAAGAGCAATAGAAAGCAACGCTGCCGTAACACGCTCACCTGAACTAAGAAGCATATCGAGCTCACTACGCTCAGGCGTGGGCGTATAATGCTCTGCATACGCAATTAATTTATTCGTTTCACCGCTCATTGCCGACACAACAACTACGATTTGGTGTCCCTCTTTGAGTGTTTTAGAGACGCGGTTGGCAACATTTTGGATACGATCCAAATCCCCAACGCTTGTCCCTCCGAACTTTTGTACAATTACCATTACAAATATCCCTCCGCTTTAAAATGTGAAATTACTTGCTCATAAATTGGTTTTTTGAAATGGGCAATTTGACCCAATAATGAATCTATCTCCACAAAACGATATTGAATAAATTCTGGATGCTTAGTATCCAAATCAATCTTTGCACCTTTTTTGAGACGCACAAGATAATACCGCTGCTTTTGCCCAGAAAACGGTGTCATTTTCGCTGCAACATGAGAGGGAAAATCGTATGCGATCCAATCAGGATACTCGGCGATAATTTCCACTTTTTTGGTTCCTATTTCCTCTTTGAGCTCACGGAAAAGTGCCTCTTCGGGCGATTCCCCCTCATCGATTCCCCCTTGAGGAAATTGCCAAACATCATGCATATCATTGCGTTCCGCAATAAAAATCTCTTTTTTATCAGGATACTCATGAGAAACAATAACCGCCGCAACATTAGGACGATAAAATTTTTGTGAATTCATTGTAGTGTCTTTTTTGGTGACATTGTAAAGTATTTGCGATTAAAATTTCATATAAAATCCAAATTGTTGACGAATTGAACTCAAAAGTAGTACAATTAATTTCTAGTTATAAAAATTATTTCTGAGAGAAAAATGAAACATCTGAAGACAAAGATTTTATCAATACTTATTCTTATTATCTTAGGTGTTGCAACAGCGGTGACAACCTACGATATTATTCATGCTAAACAAGAAAATGATCGTCGTATGGTGGAAGTGCGCAAAAGTGTCACGCTTAATTACAATCAGATCATTAGCGATACTATTCATTTTTATACCGCTAGAGCCAATTCAAATATTCGTTCTCCTGACGTACTCAATGCAATTCGCTCAGAAGATCATGACGCTCTTTATCGACTAATTCAGCCTCGATGGGAAGTGTTGAAACATGAAAATCCTTCTTTAATTATTATGCAATTTCATAAAGCAGATGGAACCTCATTACTACGAATGCATCAACCAAACGAATACGGCGATTTAATCGCCCTAAAACGCTCTATGGTTGCCCATATTCACAAACATCATAAAATAATTTCAGGGTTTGAAGAGGGAGTACAAGGACTTGCATTTAGAATTCTTGTTCCAATTATTGATAAGGGAGACTATTTAGGTGCGGTTGAATTTGGAATTTCAACCGCTTATTTAACCGAGAAAATTCATCAATATACGAAGTATGACTCTTTCTTTCTTCTCCGAAAGGATATTTTAGGGACATTTAAACATATTAACTATTATTCGCCAATGGGTGACTATATGGCTATCAATGTCCCTCCAAAATTCTCAAGATTGCTGAACCAATATAAAAACAATCATCACATTTTCGATAATAACACACTCAAATACGGCAATCAGTCCTATGCAATTAGCAGCGTGCCAATCATGAATTATCTCAATCAGTCAATCGGAGCGATCGTGTTTATCCGCGAAATACCCGATTTTTGGACGCATGCCGTAAATATGATTTTAGCAACACTCTTCATAGCCTTAACATTGATGATTATACTTGGGCTAATGATTAATCGAGCGTACAATACCATTGCCACTGCCATGAATTTTCAAGAATTGTACAGCCAAGCTATCCTCGATGCGGTTCCCTCCCCCATTATTGTTACCGACGGAAATCAGTTGATTGCGGCAAATCAAACTTTTTTGCGCTATTTTTTGTACGAAAACATTGAAGAGTTTCAGCGTCATCATAAATGTATATGCGAGTATTTTGAAGCAGGAGATACGAAAGATTTCCTAATGCCGATGAACAATGATCAGCGTTGGACGCAATATGTCAGTACCCACCCCGATATACATCACAAAGCAAAAATTACGATCAACGGCATAACAACTGTATTCGACGTTAAACTTTCCGTTTTGCATTATCAACAGCAATCTCGATACGTCGTTATTTTTACCGATATTTCATTAATGCAGGCACTCTCTATAACCGATCAGCTAACGGGTATCGCAAACCGTCTCCATTTTTCGATGATCTATGAACATGCTATCAACGTAGCACACCGTGAAAATAAACCTCTAGGAATTGTCTTTTTTGATATTGATCATTTCAAAAGAGTAAATGACAATCATGGTCATTTAACAGGGGATATTGTTTTAAAGCAAGTTGTTACTTTAGCGAAAGGAAGAATTCGTAAAAGTGATACTATCGCTCGTTGGGGGGGAGAAGAATTTATCCTCTTACTCCCCAATACTGATCTCGAAGAAGCCGTCCAAGTTGCTGAGAGTCTAAGAGCTGCTATTGAGGATGAACCGTTTCATGGTATCGAAAAAATAACCTGTTCATTCGGTGTAGCTACATTAAAAGAAAGTGACTCTTCTGAAGAATTGCTAAAACGCGTAGATGATTTATTGTACGAAGCCAAGGCAAAAGGACGTAACCAAGTCGTTCAAGGATAGAGAATGGTATAATACTCTATGCTTTTATACATTCATATCCCTTTTTGCGATAGCAAGTGCTCCTATTGTGCCTTCAACTCCTACGTTGATAAGTTTTCTCAGCGCGAAAAATACATGCACGCCTTGTCTTCACAGCTCGCATACGAGTTGGAACGTTTTGAGGTGAGTGAAACCAATCTCATCGAAACTGTCTTTATCGGAGGTGGAACCCCCTCCACTGTTGATCCGACCCTCTATGCCAATATTTTTGAAACCATTTCCCCATTTTTAGCCCCCAATGCTGAAATCACCTCCGAAGCCAATCCCAACAGCGCCACCTACGAATGGCTAAAGGGGATGTTTGCACTGGGTGTTAATCGAATTAGCTTTGGAGTACAAAGTTTCAACGATGAAAAACTAAAAATTTTGGGACGTGCCCACAACACAGCACACGCACTCGAAGCAATTAAGAATGCCCAAAAAATAGGTTTCAAACGTCTCTCACTTGATCTCATTTATGGGGTTGCAGGAGATACGAAAGAGCTATTGTTAAATGATATAGAACACGCTTTTTCACTCCAAATCGATCACATCAGCCTCTATTCGCTCACTATAGAAGAACACACCGCCTTTGAAAAAACGCCTGAACTTGCCCGTGAAGAACTAGAAATGACGGAATGGTTGTTTGAGCAAATTGCATCACGTGGATTTGTACAATACGAAATTTCCAACTTTGGGAAAACTCGATCTGCGCATAACCTTGGCTATTGGGAAGGGAAAAATTATATTGGTTTGGGTGCGGGAGCCGTTGGATTTTTAAATGATACTCGCTTTTATCCCTCAACCAATATTGAACACTACATTGAAAATCCTTTGGAAATCACTGAAGAGAACTTAACCTCTGATGCACTTTTAGGTGAAAAACTCTTTTTAGGATTTCGCAGTTGCGTAGGAGTAGACGAAAAAAATCTCACACCAACCCAAAAAAAAGAAGCCGACCTACTAACGCAAGAGGGGATATTAGAGCAGCATAATGGTCGCTTTTTCAACCCAAATTTTTTGTTAGCCGATGAAATCGCACTGCGTGTTGAGGGATATTAAAAAAGTTTCGCTAAAATAGCACTATCTTAAAACGAAGTGAATAAATATGTTTGGTATGGGTATCGGCGAAATTTTATTGATTGCAGTTGTTGCAGTCCTCTTTTTAGGTCCAGACAAACTTCCTGAAACAATGGTTAGTATTGCCAAATTTTTTCGTAGCGTCAAGGGGACGGTGAACACTGCCCGCGCTACTATTGAAGAAGAGATGAAATTCTCCGAGATGAAACAAGAGGCACTCAGTTATAAAAATGATTTATTGAATGCAAGTAGCGAATTAGAACGCCTTACCGACTTGACAGACATTAATTCTGAGATAGCAAATGTTAAAAAAGATTTTAGCCTTGAGAAGTCTGTTATTGCTCCTGTAGCACCAAAAGAACCTGAAGTAGTCACCTTTATCCCCAAAGCAAAACCAATAAATCCACCTGAAGAGACTGTTTAATGTTTGATGATATACGTCCCCATTTACTTGAACTGCGCAAACGCTTAGGTATTAGCGTTGCCGCTATCATTATTATGTCTATAATCATGTGGAATTTTCACGATGCAATACTTGCATGGATTACAAAACCACTTGTTGATGCATTGGTCGCTACTGCTAAGATTTCTCATAAAGCGGCTCTTGGGATGATTGTCACTAGAGAATTATCGGAAGCTTTTTTTGTTGCTATGAAAGTTTCCCTTTTTGCAGGACTTCTTGCAGCACTTCCTGTCTTATTATCTCAAATATGGCTTTTTATTGCTCCGGGTCTTTACTCTAACGAGAAAAAAATGATGATTCCTATCGTCGTCGGTGGAACGGGTATGTTCTTGATGGGAGCGGCATTCGCGTATTATCTTGTTACGCCGCTTGGATTTGCATTTTTCATCGAATTCGGAAGTGCATCTTTTGTCCCAATGTATAATATTGGAGAGTACGTTGAGTTTTTCACCAAAATTTTATTTGGCTTTGGACTTGCCTTTGAACTTCCCGTTGTTTGTTATTTCCTTGCTCTACTCGGAATTATCGATGACAAAATGATGACCAATTTTTTCCGTTATGCTATTGTCTTGATCTTCATTATTGCTGCAATTTTAACCCCTCCCGATGTCATCAGTCAACTGTTAATGGCAGCACCGTTGATACTTTTATACGGTATTTCTATTTTGATCGTACGTGCCGTCAATCCAGCACCCAAGGAAGATCCTAGTGCGAACGCTGAAGATGAAGAAGAGACGATTGACTAAAGATCCTCTTCTCACCTCAAGCTATGAGTACACCCTTCCTCATGAGCTTATAGCAACCCATCCTGTTCATCCAAGGGATCATGCGCGCCTACTCGTTTATAACCGAAATGACAAAACCATTACCCATGCACGATTCGATCAACTGGAGCAATTTTTACCCCAAGAGTGCGCCCTTATCTTTAACGATACCAAGGTTATAAAAGCACGACTTTATGGAAAAAAGGAGAGTGGCGGAGCTATCGAACTTCTGATCAATCGCCCTCTTGATGCACATACCCTTAATGTCTATATCAAAGGACGGGTTAAAGAAGGATTTACCCTCCTTTTTGACGAAAACCTTACCGCCATTATAACGGCACTCAACGATGACGGTTCACGCGAGGTTAATTTTTATCTCTCTAATGCCCTTATCCGTTTTGAAGAGCTTCTTCCTATCTTGGAGCGTATCGGACATATTCCATTGCCCCCCTATCTCGGGCGTGAAGACAACAGTGAAGATGAACGGGAATATCAGAGTGTTTTTGCCCATCACGAGGGGGCTGTTGCCGCCCCTACCGCATCGCTTCATTTTACTGATGAACTTTTTGAACGTGTTTGCACCTCTCGTCCCAATGCTTTCGTCACCCTTCATGTTGGTTCAGGAACCTTCAAACCCGTTGAAGCTGCAATCATCACCGATCATCCGATGCACTCAGAGTATTTTAATATCAGCACTCAAGCACACACACTTATCCAAAGTGATATTCCCATCCTCTGTGTTGGAACAACCTCAACGAGAACCATTGAATACCATGCCCGAACAGGAGAGCTTCATGGTGAAGCCAACTTGTTCTTGCACCCCAATAACATTCCATTGCGTGTCAATCATCTCCTTACCAACTTCCATTTACCACAATCCACCCTCTTGATGCTCGTCGCTTCATTCGTCGGACTGGAAGAAACTCATCGTATTTATCAAGAGGCAATCGATCAAAAATATCGCTTTTTCTCGTATGGTGATGCGATGCTGCTACTCTAAAACCCTTCAAACTATGATAAAATACACCATTAACTTTTAAGGCATTTTTATGGATAAAATTAATCGACGAAATTTTTTAGGTGCTGGACTTATTCTCGGCGCATCGACTCTTTTAGGTAAAGAAACCGCCAAGAAGATCATTACCGAATCACCTGTGGAGTTTGTCCCTCCTATCATCGCATTCCCAGAAAAAAAACCAATGAAAACGATTTCGGATCGTCCTCCGCTACTCGAATCCTCTCGTAATATTTTCACCCAAACCATCACTCCTAACGATCAGTTTTTCGTTCGATGGCATATGCCTGATATTCCAACGTATATTGATCTCGAAACATTTCGTCTCGAAGTCAAAGGCTCTGTTGAAAAAACTCTCTCACTGAGTGTTGATGATTTGAAATCCAAATTTGAACCTGTAGAGATCACAAGCGTACTCCAATGCGGTGGGAACAGCCGTAAATTTTACGCCAAATCTGGGCAAGCCACGCACGGTGTTCAATGGGGTCATGGTGCTATGGGATGTGCTGTATGGAAAGGGGCTCGTCTCAAAGATGTCCTTAACATGGCAGGAGTTCAAGGATCCGCCAAATTCGTGGGGCTTAATGGGCTTGAAAAACCCGCTGTGGATGAAACTCCTCATTTTTTCCGTGAAATGGAGATTGACGAAGCACTTAGTGGTGACATCATCGTTGCTTATTCTATGAATGGTGAAGACATCCCTTATCTCAATGGGTTTCCACTCAAGCTGATTATTCCGGGACATTTCTCCGACAGCTGGGTTAAAATGCTCTCTGAAATCACCGTCATGGATGAATATCGTAAAACTTTCTTTATGGATGTTGCCTATACTGTCCCTGACAATGACTGTGAATGTGTTATATCAGGAGGTGATTTCGAGTATAAACGCAAGCCAATTGCCATTATGAAAGTCAAATCAGTTATCGGCTACCCTACTCCCAATACTATCATCAAAAAAGGGTCTCGTATTAATGTCACGGGCGTTGCTTTTGACCAAGGAAAAGGGATTAAAGAAGTAATGATCTCGCTTGATAACGGTAAAAGCTGGGGTGCTACCACACTGCAAAAAGACAATGGTAAATACGCCTATCGTCAATGGAGCTACAGTTGGGAGCCAAAAACCAAGGGTGAGTATACCATTATGGTACGTGCTATCAACCGTATCGGAAATATTCAACCGATGCCTGATGAGATTGGCTGGAATGCAGGCGGATACCAATACAACGGCGTTGATGCTGTTAATGTAAAAATTGTGTAAGGGTGAGAGTATGAAAACAAAATTATTATTGATAAGTTTATTATTCAGCGCTTCTGCCGTTTTCGCACAAGTTGCCAAACCGATTGAAATGCCTTATGTTGATTATCCCATCGCAAAAGGGGATCATGATGAAGTGACACAGCAATACTGTCTCATCTGTCACTCCTTTGGATATGTCCTCAACCAAGGGCAAAAAAGTCGTCCTTACTGGACAGGAACCGTTTCCAAAATGGTCAATGAATTCAAAGCTCCCATTCCAAAAGAAGATCAACAAACGATTGTTAACTATCTCGTGAAACACTATGGATATGAGGGAACATCAGGGCATTAAGCTGTCCTGATTACACTACAATCACCCTCCCATTTCGCACCTCGATTATACCCCCTAGTTCTGCCTCAAAAATTTCAGAAGCGAATCGTCCTATCACCTCTTCATACGTCGGCATAGTTCGACAAAATGCTAAAAATGGGGTGTCATTCATCGTATTGAGTGCCGATTTTGTAATATGCGCCACAAATGAATCAATATCTTCTATCGCAATCGCTTTTCCATCGGCTAAAAGACGATGCGTCCCTTCGCTCTCTCGTATCCGATGGGGTAATACATAAATTTGCTTCCCCATTTCTAGCGCATACGCCACTGAACGCATACTTCCACTTCCAATATCCGCTTCGGTAACGATGAGGCATTCCCCCAAGGCAACAACAATCTCATTACGTACAACAAAGCTCCACTCACGCGCTGTAAAATCGGGTTCAAACTGAGAAAGGGTTAGTCCATGATTTTCAATAGCTTCGATCAGTGACGCATTACGCACAGGATAGCGAATGTCAATACCACAGGGGAGAACAGCAATAGTATTGGCGACACCTGCCCCCTCATGAGCAAGAGCATCCACTCCTGCCGCAGCTCCACTTACGATGACCATCCCAGCGTATGCAAGCTTTTTGGAGAGTTCGAGGGTCAATGCACGCGTATAGGGGTTAGGTCTACGAGTTCCGACAATGGAGATTTTAGGACGCACGAGAAGATCCAACGACCCTTTATAATAAAGTGTTTCAGGATATTTTTTGACCGATTGAAGTTCACTGATAGAAAAAGAAATGGAGTTTGCCATCGTCTCTCCTCTTTTTTTGTCATCTTATCGCTATACGAAAAAAAGGGCGAAAATATGGCAATTTGTCATACATCATACTCCTCTGCTAGTTCTGTCCGTGTTACTTTAAGCCTTTGGGCAAGAACAGTAGCGAGACTTTGCATGAAGTGTAAAGCAGCTTTTTTGTGATGCTCTGAAAAACGATCAAAGGCTTCACGTGAAATCATATAAAGAGTGGTATCGCTTGCAGCAATCGTATCAGTATAATGAGGACTCCCCTCTAAAAATGAAAATTCTCCAAAAAAGCTCCCTTGTGTCAGTGTACTGAGATGAACATTTTTTTGCTCATTAAAAGGGAGCATAAGACGTACGGAACCTCCCCGAATCAAAAATATTTCCCCAGTCGAATCCCCTTGGGAATAAATTACTTCCCCTTTTTTAAATGACTTAGCTTCCAAAAGTGTTTCTATCTCGGTTAAAGTATCTAAATTACGTCCCTTAAATAAATCAAACTCATTCAGTTCAAAAAGTTCTTCTTTTTGCATTTCAAGCGTGTTTTCACGTAAAATCTTACTCTCTACCCACTCAATAGCATCATCTAAATCATCAAATACCTTGATAGGGCTAAGGTGCTTTAGAAGTCCAACATGATTGAAATAATTTTCCATATCATCCCCGCTTGGGAGCTTATGAGGCAAACGAGAGAGGATCAAATATCCATCTCGATCATGGAGAATATCTTTGATTTGGAGAAGGATATGAGCAGCGGTCAAATCAACCGTTTGTACCCGCTTCATATCCAATATAATGTATTTTTTGTATTGCAAATCCTCTTGTAACATCGTATAAAGCTGATTCGCAGTTCCAAAAAATAGACTACCGTGTAACTCATAGAGCGAATATTCTCCACCTCTTTCGCGTAAAAATGTATCTTCATCATTCGAGCGGATAGTTTTACTTTTGGCTTCCGTACCATCGAGCTGGCGATAGACAACGGACGCTCCAATTTGTTGCGCGATATAAAGGACAATCGCCAACAACAATCCAACCCCTGCCGCTGCAATAAGACTTACCGTGAGTGCAGTTATCGCAACGATAACGATAATCAAAAAATCAAGTGCTGTTTTGGAAGTTTTGAGTAACTGTACGCTGTGACGATCAATCATCCGTAGCCCAATTACCATCAAAATACCTGCCAATGTTGCAACAGGAATCCATCCGATAAATGCACCTAAAACTACAAAAGCAATAATTGCCATAGCCCCTTCGATAACCCCCGATAAAGAGGTTCTAGCACCACTAGAGAGATTGACCATGGTAGGTCCCATCGACCCTGATCCAGCCGTTCCCCCTATTAATGAGGAAACGATATTAGCGGAACCTTGAGCAATCAGTTCTTTGTTTGAATCGTGAAAGGAATGTGTCATTGAATCAAGTATCACACACGTTTTAAGGGTATCAATCGAGAGAAGTGCCGCTAATGTCAATGCAGGGAAAAAGAGAAGCTCCATATCATCAAGAGTAAAATTTTTCAGAATGTCAAAACGTCCTAAAAACATTTGAACAAAATCTATTCCACCAGAGCCACCAAGTTCACCAATCACCAATGGATTGTTAGCGACAAATAATGCAGGTTCAACGATACCTAATAGCGCATAGGCTCCTATCCCTGCTATCAAAGCGACGACAACCGCCGGTATAACACGGAATAATCTATCCGCATACATCATTACTACGATGGTGACTAACCCGACAACAATACTCTCCCATTGCCAAGATGTATAGGTGCACAACGCATCCCAAAATTTTGCACCTTGGGGGAGTCCTAAAAACTTCGGTGTTTGGGAAGCAAAAATATAGAGTCCTACTCCACTGAGATAGCCGCTTACAACGGGAAATGGCATATATTTGATTAATTTTCCCAATCCAATAAGACCAAAAAGGAGCTGAAAAATACCTGCTAGTAATGCGACAATCATCAACATTACAAAAATCAAATCAGCCCCAAAATCTTGAGCAACACAACTCAGTGCAAAAGCAGAAAGAACCGCTACTGCTGGAGCACTAGGTGCTGAAATAAGACGATTCGTCCCCCCAAAAGCAGATGCAACTATTCCAATAGTAGCAACACCTAAGATACCAGCAATTGCTCCATACGCTCCATAGTGCCCTCCAATAGTAGCATAAATAGTCACCCCAAAGGCGATAGCAGAAGGGAGTGCCACCAACATAGCAGCCGTACCACCCCAAAAGTCAGCAAGAATATTTTGAGATTTAAGCACGAGCGCGACTATCTGCTTTTGTTTCCATTAGCTTAATTTCTTCATCACCCCAAATCAGAATCTTTTTCGATGTTTTTAGGTCAGGTTGATTTTTAGTAGGATATTGAATACTGGACAAAACGTGCTTAATGCAGTTAACACGCGCTTTTTTCTTGATATCGGAACGAATAATGATCCACGGAGCTGTTCCCGTATGAGAAGCTTTGAGCATAGAGAGCTTTGCCTCCGTATATTTCTCCCATAGATCCTGAGAAGCAGCATCCACTGGTGAAAGTTTGAATTGTTTTAGAGGATCCGTTTTTCGCCCTTTGAATCGTTCAGCTTGTATTTTTTTAGAGACTGAAAAATAAAATTTAAATAGCACGATTCCTGATCGAACCAACATTTTTTCAAATTCAGCTACATGATCCAAAAACTCCTGATGTTGCGCTTCAGTACAAAATCCCATGACAGGCTCAACTCCAGCACGATTATACCAACTACGATCAAAAAACACCATCTCGCCTGCACTGGGTAAATGGTTGGCGTAACGCTGAAAATACCATTGCGTTTTTTCAATATCAGAGGGTTTGTCGAGTGCTACAATACGTGCACCGCGCGGATTGAGATGCTCAGTAATCCTTTTGATCGTCCCCCCCTTCCCTGCTGCATCACGCCCTTCAAAAATCATTAGAATTTTCAGCCCTTCATCTTTGACATGATTTTGAAGTTTTAGCAATTCAATTTGAAGGTCTTTTAGCTCTTTTTCGTACTCTAATACCGATTTTTTGACCCAAACAGGAACTCGCTCCTCTTTTTCAGCATTTCTACGTCGCTCCAGCGCATTCTCTTCAGCCGTTTTACGTCGATCATCATGCGCTATTTCTTCAACATTAGCAACTTCAACCACTTCATCTTTTACCATAGAATTTTTTGCGCCCATTTTTTTCCTTTTCATCGATGATATTATATTATACAGAAAAATCAGATTTTATCAATACCGACCAGCTGAATTTCCCCTAAGAGTCCCTTACACTGCCTTAGTGCCTCAAGGGTATCGGGGCGCGGATGCCCTATTGCGATGGCGCTCCCATGACGCTTCGCCAATGCAACAACTTCGCGTATTTGTTTTTTGATATTAGCCACTCCATCTTGGTCATCCAAAAAGACATCACGCCCTAAATAGCGCAAACCATTTTCCTTGGAAACTTGCGGTATCTTAGTGGTTCCTATCGTACGACTATCCACAAAAACAATCCCCTCTTTTTTCAAAAGTGGTAACAATTTTTTCATTGACGCAGTATCCGAAGTAAATTTCGATCCCGTGTGATTATTCATATAGCACGCTCGTGGATAAAGACGTTTTAACTGAGCAATCCGACTGGCAATCTTCTCTTCACTGTCCCCAACATGCAATGTATCAGGTTCCTCATCGTGAAAGTTTACCGCTTCCATGGGAAAGTGCACCATATAGCCACTCTCTTTAGCTGCCAATTTTGCCGATTCAGGGTGACACGTACTTGGCGGCAAAAAGGACATGACAAGATGTAAACCAAGAGAATGAATAGCTTTAACATCCCGCTCATACGAAATATCATCCATAATAATCACTAATTTTGCGGTGGAAGGTTTGGTTTTAGGAAGTGCTCTTATCTCCGCTTGGGGAGGTATTGCATTTTTATCTTTAGGGGCATATTCGTGGTTGGCTTCCACCATTTTTTTGTCAAAGCATATTTTCTTTAATTTCTCTTTTAAATGATGAATCTCATCTTCATGTTTTTTAACTTCACCCTCTTGAAGTAAGTTAGCTTGCGTCTCAGTAGTAGCGCTTTTTTTGATTTTTTCTCTCAACAAAAGATTTTCTTGATGTTCATCATCAAATTTTGTTTGCGTTTGATTCAAACCAATCGTATATCCAATAAGTCCAACCGTTACCAAAAGGGTAAAAAAAGACAAAAAAAGAGCTAAATTTTTAAGGGAAAAAAGACGCTGAAATGTAAAAGTTGGTTTGTGCATTGAAGAGAACTTATAGTGGAATAAACACCTCGAAAGGTGCTTTTAGAGTAGACTTAGTTCGTAGATTGGTTAACGATTTTGTTTTTAGAAATCCACGGCATCATAGTGCGTAATTTTACGCCTGTTTGCTCGATCAATGATGCTTTTGCGTTGGTACGCTCAGCGTTCATACGTGGGTATCCAGCTTGTCCTTCAAGGATGAAGTCTTTTGCAAAACGTCCGTCTTGGATCTCTTTGAGGATCTCTTTCATAGCAATTTTTGATTGCTCATTGATAACACGTTTACCACTTACGTAGTCACCGTATTCTGCTGTATTAGAGATAGAATAACGCATATCTGCGATTCCACCCTCGAACATCAAGTCAACAATAAGTTTCAATTCGTGAAGACACTCAAAATACGCCAATTCAGGAGCATAACCCGCTTCTGTCAATGTTTCAAATCCTGCTTGTACCAAAGAAACGGCACCACCACAAAGAACTGCTTGTTCTCCGAAAAGGTCTGTTTCTGTTTCATCTTTGAAAGTTGTTTCGATGATAGCCGTACGTCCGCCACCGATTGCTGATGCGTAAGATAGAGCCAATTCTTTTGTTGTACCACTTGGATTTTGACCAACCGCGATAAGGTCAGGAATCCCGCCCCCACGAACGAACTCAGAACGAACCGTGTGACCTGGTGCTTTTGGAGCGATCATAGTAACATTGATGTCCGCTGCAGGTTTAACACGTCCGTAATGGATACTGAACCCGTGACCAAATGCAATAGTTGCACCTGATTTGAGGTTAGGCGCGATTTCATTCGCGTAGATTTCTGCTTGGTTTTCGTCCGGAAGAAGGATCATAACAAAATCAGCAAATGCAGATGCTTCTGCAACTGTCATAACTTTAAAGCCTTTAGCTTCCGCTTTTGCCCATGAGCTACCGCTTTTGCGAAGACCGACTACTACTTCAACACCGCTATCACGTAGGTTTTCTGCGTGTGCGTGACCTTGTGAACCAAAACCGATCATTGCGACGATTTTACCTTTGATGAGTTCAATATTGCAATCGTTATCGTAATAGACGTTTAATGCCATGAGAATATCCTTAGAGTAAGCACTATAGGCTTAAAATTTTGCGGATTATACCCCAATTTACTAAAAAATAAGATAAGTATCCCCTTAGTCTCATCGTTTAAATTTTCTCTTTAGCCTTTTCGATAAACCATACGCTACAATTCACTCAAAAAGTAAGGGTTCGTATGAAAAAATTTAATTTATTTAAAGAGATTATTGTTGTCAATCGCAGTGATTTTATGCTTGGACTCAACTCTAACAAACGTTTTGCCATCGGCTATGCAGGTGACGTTGTCTTTGAACCTTTTGCACCCGATCTCATCTCTATTTATGAGGGGAGTGTCACTCCTGTCTCCCCTCTTGCGACTAATTTGGCACGTCCTATCAGTGACATCCTTGGCAAAAATTACCGTATCGTTGAAGATGAAGATCGCATACTCATAAAAGCCACAGCTGCGTGGCAGTCTATTATAGGATTTAATCAACATCGCGCTATGTATGATGATACTACAGGTGATGGTATTGCTGAATTTTCCGATAAAGAACTCGAAACTATTGGATGGCATGCGACGGAGTTTAATATCCAATATCGTGACATCGTCGATCAATTTGAAACACATAGTAAAGGAATTTTATTGTGTATCGAGCAAGAGGAACCGTATCAGTTTAGCGGTCTTGGATTTATCTTTGAGTTGGAAGCAGCGCAAAAATTGGGGTTTGAGTATTGTGCCAACATTATCAAGGATAAAATAGCGAATGATGAAGAATTCGCCACACTAAGCGATGACGAAGAGGAAGCGGCGAAGTTTTTTAAAGCGATTTGAGATACCGTTCCAAAATAATCTTCGCCGAGAGAGAGTCAATCCGTCCGTCGCGCTTGTAACGGATTTCTCCCTTCATTAGTGCTTCGGCTTCTTGGGAACTATATGATTCATCTTGATAGGCTATTTCCCCTTTGAAATCCACAAGGTTCATAAAATGCGCAACTCGTCGACGCATCTCATCTTCTGTGGTGCTTCCCATCGGGATACCGACGACAACGGTGGTTGCTTCGTACTCATTTAACACTTTTTTAACATCATTAGCAGCTTGATCACGATTTTTACGTTCCACTGATGGTAATGGCGTAACGATTCCAGCCCCTGCATTTAACGCCAAACCAATCCGTTTTAATCCTAAATCTATTGCGATAATACTCATTATTTCCCCAAACAAAATTGACCGAACATCTTATCAAACATCTCATCGAGTTGATACGGTCGGCTGATGGAAGAGAGGGAGCGGATAGCTTGGTTGATATGAAAAGAGAAGAGTTCCAACTCACCATCATATAACGGCTCATACGCTTCATCAATGGCGCTCACGGTATCGGAAGTTGCACTGATCTGACGCTGGGATATGAGCATCATCTCTTCACTATCATTATCCTGATCCATCAAAACACTTAATGATTCGATAAGAACCTGCATTTCATACTTGCAACTCAAAGCTATTGGTTGATACTTTTCGATCACATTCATCTCAAAGACGATAGGTAAATCGGACTTATTTAACACACAGATAAAAGGCTTCTCTTTACGATAACGTTCCATTAAATCCACAATAACACAATCTTCTTCATCCATCTTTCGGCTTGAATCAAAAAGGGCAATAACAACATCTGCATTCTCAATAGCGGCGATAGAGCGTTCGATCCCGATACGCTCAATTTCATCATGAGCATTTCGGATACCTGCTGTATCAACAAGACGCAATAAATGGGTTCCAATACGCACTTGTTCCTCAATAGTATCACGAGTCGTCCCTGCAATCTCACTCACAATCGCCCGTTCATAATCAAGAAGTGCATTAAGAAGTGAACTTTTACCCACATTAGGTTTACCGATGATCGCAACGCGGTATCCTTGCATCAGCCCGCTACGACGACGGCTTGATTCGAGGGTACGGGAGAGCTCTTTTTTGATTTTCTCAAGTTTATGAAAAATCTGATCGACGACATCACTAGGTAAATCTTCTTCAGCATAATCAATAACGACTTCTGAATAGGCTAAAATTTCCAGCAATGAATCACGAATGACTTCAACGTATTCCCGTAACTCCCCCTTCATTTGACGGGCCAAAATACGAGCAGCATCGTCACTACGTGCCTCAATGAGGGATGCAATCGCTTCGGCCTGCGTCAAATCCATCCGTCCGTTCAGAAATGCCCGTTTACTAAATTCTCCCGGTTGTGCCAAACGTGCGCCCAAGTCACGTGTTGCCGATAAAACTAATTGGGCAACAATCATCCCACCGTGACACTGAAATTCAACGACATCTTCACCTGTAAAACTTTTAGGATTCTGAAAATAAATAACAATAGCTTCATCTATAAGGGTTTTATCATAGGTGTAGAGAGGAGTTAAAGTAGCATAACGAGGAGTTAATTCTCTTCTTTGAGAAAGTTGAAGAGCTATAGAGAGTGCATTTGACCCACTAAGACGAACAATAGAGACCGAACCAACGCCATGCGCCGTAGCGATGGCTGCGATAGTAGAGGTCATAAAGAATCAATACTCGTGGTAACTATTAATAATAATAAACTTACCACCATCACGGGTTGAACGAATTGCAACATAACGATCAGGGTAACGGCTACGAAGTTGTGTTAAAGCGATTTGAACCAAAACGCCATCAAGTGGTTTGGTTTGAGCACGCCCTTCTTTATCGACGGTTTCATAGATACCTATCAAATAACGGCTAATCGACTCTTCTTGATTCTTCAAAAATTCCGCAATTTCAAGGCGCAATTGCAATCCGTAGGTCGCATTAATCCAGTTAAAAAGCATATAAGAAAGCGCTTTATAACGGTATCCTTCTTTTCCAATCATCAACGCCGAATCCGCACCACCCAACTCAACGAGTAAGGTATGATCATCGTAAACGCGGACATCAATTTCATTGAGATCAAAACACGTTGATTTGAATAAGTTATTTATTTTGGCTTTGACATCAACGGCACACTCTTCGATTGGCATTTCATCGTATGCCACTTCCATCGCATAATCATCATAAAGTTCTTCTTCATCCTCTTCTTCAGGAAGGGCAAAAAGTTCTTCATTCTTCATATCATCGACTTCATCATCTTGACTGTGAGCTATAATCTCAAGAGGCTCTATGACAGCAGCAACGACAACAGGGGCAACCACTTCTTCAACTACAGGAGTAGGAATCGGAGGCTGAACCATAGGTGCTTCCATGACAACAGTTTCCTTGACGACGGGAATTTCAACAACCACAGGGGAAGGAACTTCCGTCACAGGTGCGTTAACGACAGGTAGATTGGCGACAATAATAGCTGGTTTTTTAAAAAGACCCATAATCCCTTTGGAAGGGAACTGAATAATTTCAACTTGAAGCTGTGTGACCGAACATCCAAATTCACGGGCTGCTTGTGCGTATGCAAGCTCTAATGATGGGGCTTCAATTTTTTTCATGATGTTTCTCCGCAAGATGCGCTTCGTGACGAGTAATACGAGCCGCTTCAAATTGTTTGTTAACCAAATACTGTTGAGCAATTGAGAAAAGGTTATTCACAAACCAATACAATACGAGTCCTGCTGGGAACGTGAAGAAAAAGAACGTAAAGACAAGTGGTAAATATTTAAAAATCTTCTCTTGTAAGGGATCAGTAAAATTACTCGGAGTAATACGTTGTTGTAAAAACATCGTAGCGCCCATCAAGATTGGCAAAATGTAATACGGATCCATACGGGACAAATCGGTTACCCATAATATCCATGGAACCCCTTGAAGCTCAACAGCATTCAGCAATACACGATAAATAGCAAAAAATACAGGAATTTGGAGTAACAACGGCAAACATCCACCAAGTGGATTCGCACCGTGCTTTTTGTACATCTCCATCACCGCTGCATTCATACGCTGTGGGTCACCCTTATATTTTTCCTGTACTTCTTTGATACGAGGAGCAATCTCTTTGATTTTTTGCATCGAGACCATCCCTTTTTGAGTCAAAGGATAAAGGAAGATACGAATAAGTGCCGTAAGAGCAACAATAGACCATCCCCAGTTGCCCAACAACCCGTGCAACCACATCAAGACCTTAAAGATAGGGGCAGCAACAAAGGTGAAAAATCCAAATTCGATCGCATTAACAAGCACAGGATTGATCGACTCAAGAATTTTATACTCTTTTGGTCCAATGTATCCGTTAAAAGTAAAATTATTTTTCCCTTCAAGATACGTAACAGGATTATTATCTTTATCACGTTCTACAATGACTTGAGTATCTTTTCCAAAACCATACATAATCGACGCATAATACTGATCAAAAGCGGAAGCAAGATGAACATCGGTAAAAATAGATCGTCCCTCTACATCTCCGTCTGCAAAAATTGTCGTTAAGTTATCACCAGCATAAACCATTCCCCCAACTACTGTCATCATTTGTTCTATAATTTGAGGATGTTGTCCTAAATAGACGAAATAGCGATTCTCATTCGAAAGGGTAATTTTTGCATCATAATGACCATCAGCATAAAATGTTAATGTTTTTACCACGGTTAAATTAGGCATATTTTGCGTTAATGTGACCAATGCTTTTCCATTGTCACCCAACATAACGTTATCTACACTGCTTGAGTATGGTGTTTTAGATGCCATATCGTTAAGCTGCTCATTCTCAAAGCGGATAAACAAAGTCTTAGCACCAGTGGCTGAGACAAGTTCTGAAAGCTTTCCGTCTTTTCCGTTATGTTTAGCATTTTTTAACACAACCGAAGAAATACGCCCAAGAGTATCTACTTTGAGCGTAAATTCTTTTGCATTTACGGTTGTAAGGGTATCGGTTGTAATTGTTTTAACACTCGTGTAACTACTTGCATTCGCCTCTGTTGCACTTGCTGTTACCGCTAAAGGTATTTTAGTTGCTACTGGAATTGATTTATTGACATCTGTATTCACAGCTGCCTTAGGAGGAAAGAGTGTTGTATAGCCGATAAAAAAAGCGAATGAAAGCGCCACGGCAAGCAACAAACGTTGGTTGGGAGAGAATTTTTCTAACACTTGAACCCTTTGTAGTTAAAATTTTTAATCAGAAAATATTTCTGCTTGTAAGGAACGAACCAATATTTTACCGTAATTATCGTCAGTTTAGATGGTTTTAATGAAGGTTTTCCAATAAGCGGATAATCAATACCGCCACGAAAAAGTTGATTGCATCTACAAATACGTAAAAAAGTAGTGCCAAAAGCCATGGGGAGGGAGTTGCATTCAAATTGCCAAAGAGCATATTCGGAGCATGAGGGGTAGTGACGGCACGAACCGCGCGTCACCAAAGAGAAAGAATGGCGATAGAGCCATAAAAGCTTAAGAAAGAGTTTTCTTATCATCACCATTCACTATCAAGGCATTTGAGCGTTTTAAAATATATTTAAAATCTCGCCGTATATCTTCAAATTCGTTGACATGCAACGGTAATTTTGCTACCCACACATACCAACCACTGCAAAGCTGATCAGACAGCTCTCGTACAAGAGCTCTTAATCGTCGTTTACAGTGATTACGGACGACGGCATTTCCTACTTTTTTACTAGCAGTATATCCAATTTTTAGCTCTCCCTCTAAAGGGAGGTAAAACAGCGCAATAGAAGTACTGTGAGCACTTTTCCCTCGCTTATAAACTCGCTGAAACTCAGAATTGAGCTTCAACATCGAGTGACTGTTTAGACAGCCAATCTGCTTCTGCCTTTAGCACGACGAGCGTTCAATACTCGGCGACCATTTTTTGTAGCCATACGTGCACGGAAACCATGTGTACGTTTACGTGGCGTATTATGCGGTTGGTATGTTCTTTTCATAGCCATTCCCCTTATATATTTTTAGCTTGCAATAATAGCAAAACCTTACTTAAAGTGCTATTAGGTTTAAAATAAGCTTGTTAAAAGAATCCTCAAAATATCCGATATGTCGTTTTAACTTTCTCCTAAAAAGGTACACTAGATGACAACAACTTCACTTAATGCTTACCGTTCACACGAACTCGATATTCAGATGAAAACAAGTTCGGGAGATACTCTCTCCCTAAATTTTGAAAATTCACAAGGACTTTCGATGAATGAAAAAACATCGACCGATGGAAAAGAGCAATCATTCTCTTTCTCTTCTCTCCAAGCATTTTCATTTAATATTGACAGTAATGGCATTAGTGCACAAGATCAAAAAGAAATTGATGGCTTCATGAAAAAGGCTCAACCTTTCATCGATAAATTTATGAAAGAACTTGAAGATCAAAATCAAACGTCTCCAATCAATAAAGTTGCTTCAGATGTTACAAAACTTATTGGGAATTTGAAAAACAGTGACGACACTGTCAAGAATTTAGCAAAAAAAGGTGTGGTAGACCTCTTCGATAATGCAATCAAACCTATCAAAACAAATGAAGATTTACTGAAAGAATCTCAAAAACTGCTACAAAAAATTATCGATGGCTTTGATACGCTTTTTAAACCCATTTATGCCTAAGGTTTCAAAAAATCTCTTAGTGTTGGGAGCGTCGATTGCCCTCTTGGGAGGGTGTCAATTCCCAACTGTGTTTTGAGCTTCATGTGACAATCACGACACTCCCGTATCACTGTATGCTCTGCAACATGAGCCCCTTCAATCTTCGCGATTGGGTGACATGCGAAACAATCGCTACCACAATCACCCATTTTAGCGGGGTCTGCACTGTGACATTTGATACATGTCAACATTGGTTTGTGTCGTGAATCCGTATCAATCGTTTTTAATAATGCAGGATGACAGGTCATACAATCACCTGTGCATCCAAACAATGGTAAGAAAAAGAGTAAAAAAATAAATAGTGTTTTCATCGTGCTATTATGCCACGCTAACGGTAATTTCCTCACCTTGTGTATCAAAAATCACCGATGACCCCTCTATCACTTCACCGCCAAGAATCAAATCCGCAAGACGATCTTCGACGATTTCATACAATGCACGCTTCAGTGGACGTGCTCCATAGACAGGGTCAAAGCCCGCTTTGGCAATGAACTGTTTCGCACTCTCTGTGAGGGTTAGGCTAATATCACGCTCTACCACTTTTGCGGCGATATCTCTAAAGAAGAGATCAACGATACTAAGAATTTGCGCTTCTCCCAGTGGATTAAAGACGACAACTTCATCCAAACGGTTCAAGAACTCCGGTTTGAAATGACGTTTAAGCTCATCCAATACCATCCCCTCCATCCCCGCTTCACCATGATGGGTCATAATCTTATCGCTGGCGATGTTGGAGGTCAAAATAATAATCGTATTGGTAAAATCAACGACCACCCCTTTGTTATCGGTCAAACGCCCATCATCAAGAACCTGAAGTAAAATATTAAAGACATCAGGGTGCGCTTTTTCAATTTCATCAAACAAGATAACGCTATATGGTTTACGGCGTACCGCTTCAGTTAGCTGTCCTCCCTCATCAAACCCTACATACCCCGGAGGAGCACCTACTAGACGTGAGACGGCATGTTTTTCCATATACTCCGACATATCGATACGGATCATCGATTCACTGCTGTCAAACAAAAATTTTGCCAACGTTTTTGCTGTTTGTGTTTTTCCAACCCCCGTGGGGCCTAGGAACAAAAATGAGCCGATGGGACGGCTTTTATCGGAGAGCCCTGCTTTGTTACGCTTGATCGCACGTGCTACGGCATGGGTTGCTTTTTCTTGCCCTACAACATCATGATTCAGCTCGTCTTCAATATGCAAAATTTTCTCTTTCTCTCCTTGGAGCATTTTGTTGACAGGAATTTTCGTCCAACGGCTAACGATTCCTGCGATAGAGGCTTCATCTACACTGTTTTTGAGAAGAGTCCCCTCGGATTGCATCACTTTCCATTTCTCTTGCAATGTTTTTTCTTCTTCAAAGAGTTTCGGGATTTGACCATACTCAATCTCAGCAGCTTTATTAAAGTCTGCCGTTTGTTTCGCACTTTCTGCTTCACGCCGTTTGGACTCAATCTCCGATTTGATTTGAGATACTTTGTCAAATACCGCTTTCTCGTGGGCAAATTGTGATTCTAATGTTCGACGTTCTTCTCCTGCGTCCGCAAGCTCACGTTCAATTTCTCCAAGTCGCTTGGTATTGCCCACCGACTCTTCCATTTTCAGGGCTTCTTTTTCTACCTGTAAATTGGTTTGAATACGTTTGACGCTTGCCAATGCGTTTGGCTCTGACTCTTTTTGCATTCGTAACTCAGCGGCTGCTTCATCGATCAAATCAATTGCTTTATCGGGAAGAAAACGATCACTAATGTATCTATCAGAGAGTTTTGCCGCCGAAACAAGTGCTGAATCGGTAATCGTAATACTATGATGCGCTTCTAAACGTTCTTTGAGTCCCCGTAAAATCTGTAACGTCTGATTGACACTTGGTTCATCAACACTGACAGGTTGAAAACGACGTTGTAACGCCGTATCTTTTTCAAAATATTTGCGGTACTCTTTGAGCGTCGTTGCCCCTATCGTGTGCAACTCTCCCCGCGCAAGAGCAGGTTTGAGGATATTGGCTGCATCCATCGATCCCTCCGATGCTCCAGCTCCGACAATAGTATGAATCTCATCAATAAAGAGGATGATATTAGCACTTTTTTTCACCTCATCAATGACGGATTTGAGACGATCTTCGAACTCACCGCGATATTTTGCCCCTGCGATCAATGCGCTCATATCCAAGGCAATAACTTTCTTATTCTGTAAACTAAGAGGAACCTCTTTATTGATAATCCGTTGAGCCAACCCCTCTACCAAAGCGGTTTTACCCACCCCTGGTTCGCCCAAAAGGATCGGATTGTTTTTCGTTTTACGAATCAAGATTTGCATCATACGACCTATCTCTTCATCTCGTCCAATAACGGGGGAAAGGATCCCCTCAACCGCCATTTTCGTTAAATCAATCCCATATTTTGAAAGAGCCTCTAAATTTTCATCGGCACTTTGTGATTCAATTTTCTGCCCTGCACGCATTGATTCCAACGTTTTGCGCAATTCAAAGAGATTAACGTATTTTTCCAATATCCCTTTAAATGGGCTATGATTAAGATTTCCAATCACGAAGGTATCAATGGCGACATATTGATCTCCATTCACTGCCATTTCAGATACTGCTCGCTCAAGAGAATGAACAAAATCGCGTGACAAACGGATACTCTCTTTCGTCACACTTGATGCCGTGGGAAGCTTACTAGAAATACTTCTAACATCCAGCTCAATCGCCGTTTTATCAATATTCATTTGTTTCAAGGCTTGATTCAGCGGTGAATTACTATTGGCAAGTAACGCCCATAAAAAATGGATAGGATCCGCTTCACTGTTCTTGTTGTGCAAGGCTAAAGAGACCGAAGACTCGATCATCTCACTCATTTGGTGTGTTAGTTTTTCAAAAATTTTATCCATAATTAAATCCTTTTCGTTTATTTATGATTATTATAGTACATTGAGTCACTTGTTGTCAAGTCTTTTGAGTGTATTTTTTAAATCAAGAATGCCGACACAACACCTATCGCTCCCCCAAACACACCGCCCCACACAACAAGCCATCCTAAATGCTCTTTCATCAAGCCATAAAGCATCTCTTTTATCATCACGGGGGTAAGTTCTGCAAGACGTGATTTGACAATCTGCTCTATCGTATCGGCTAAATGACTACTCCCGTGATGTAAGTGCTCATTAAGAGCATTGATAAACGATTCACTTTGAGAAATTTCTATCGTGGAAGCTTTGATTTTTTCCAAAAATGGTTCTTTGAGCTTGCCGATAACTGCTTCTCCTCCGAACATCCCTAACATCCCCCCCAAACTTGACTCCATTACACTCTTCACTAGCGCATTGTACGCAGGGGTAAAATCGGTCACTTCAATAATAGGAGCCAAATCAATCGTACGCTCTTGAGAGGCGACGAAAGACTCGATTTTCTCAGGGGTAAAGAATTGTTCCATAATAAGCACTTTTAACGCTTCACGAATTGATTCAAAACGATCCAAAATAATCCCTGAGCCGTATAAGAAAGGGACTTTTTCAAAAAGCATGTGAATAGCAAGCTGATTGGTCACTGCTCCTGAGAGGGCAAATAACCCTGCACTTCGTAACATTTCAGAGCCAATTCCGTCAAACGCATACGAGCCCCCTACTAATCCTGCTGAAATTGCGTTTGTCATCCAACCTTTGTCCATTTGTCCACCCTTTTGTATTAATAGAGGTATTATACAAAAAACGTTACAGTTCCAAAAACTTAGGGGGAAATAATGATTTTAAACTCCATGTCCACTCTACTCAAATCGGGTGAACCACACGCTATTATAGGTGCGATCACGGTAACACTTGAGCGTCTTGATGAAGCTCCTTTTTGGGCAAAAAAAACGCTCCCCTATTGTGAAGCAATTTTGAGCGTCCTTATTCCTCTGCGCGATCAGCATCTCCTTTTTGATCCTGAGGGGAAAGCTGTAGCTGAATTAACCCCTGCTTTGTTCTTACGTTGGTGTGATCTTATGAGCCTTAAAACCCTTGCGTTTACCCTTGCCAAAAGCAATGATGCCCTCACTCTCGTCCGTACCAAAATCAAATCCGATACCTATCAACCAATTGATTTGGAAAAACTCGGAACCTATTTGAGCGGTTACACCGTAAATCTCATCGACGAAAATCTCGATTTTCCAATCCCTAATTATAATCTTCATATTGGGATTACCTCTTTGATCGAAAAAATACTAAACGGGAACACTACCAATGTTTGAAGCCAAACCTCTCAATATTCACACCTACCTCTCCCCCAATGAAATAGAGAAGCATCTCGAAAACGTCGACTATATTATTATGGCAGCTCCCTCGATGATGGCAGCTCCTGAACTTCCGCTTCATTTTAGTATTTTTTTGAACACTTCCAATGTCATTCCTGAAGCGATCAAATCCCAACTATTGGCGAAATTTTGTCAAGAACATGGTATCACCCAAACGTCTCATGTTCTGAGTAATTTGGAACGTATTGCATTTGCTCTCACCTCTCAAGAGACCCCAATGCCCCGTCATATTCTCGATGAGGCAGAGGCAAATACGATTCCGTGGAGATTAATGCATATTATTGATTTCTTAGGGGATTCGTCAGGGTTTAAAGAGGCGAAGGATGGATTGAGTGGGTGGAGTTATAGTTATAATTAAATTTGCACCCGTATGCAAACCCTCTTAAGGTGATTCAATAAAAATATTGAATAAAATTATACGCGCTCTTGGAAATCAAAGGGGAAATTGACGTGACACTCTCAATTTATCTTATTATTATCGTCCTTTTATTAGTGACTGTGTCGTTTATATATCTCTTAGTTAGAAAAAAACATCCCCGTGAAACGGTCTCTGGCAAACAGCAAGAGCCTTCCTCGTTGCACATTCAACCCATAATTACACCAGCAGAAATAAAAATACCCCCTATTGAGTTGCCTTCAAAAATATACAAACCTTTTAGCAATGCTCGGGCTGTTGACCTTTTGGGTCTTTCGCAAGAAGAAGCGGATATGTTTATCGGTGAGTTAATTGAACAGTTTAATTCTGAACTGCCAGCACTCGAGGAAGCTGTTCAGCAAAAAAATCATGCAAGAATCGAAACTATTTCTCATAGCCTCAAAGGATCCTCTACCAGTTTAGGTACAGGGGGCGTGTCCGATGTTCTTATCGATTTCAATACCTACGTCAAAACAGGAAATGATAGTCAAATTATTGAAGCGCATTTGGAAAATCTCAAACATTACCTCATTGATCTTAAAAGGGTGTTTGGCTAATCTCCTAGCCGTCGCAACGCCAATGAGCACATCGCCAAACCAAATGTCCCTGTTACCCCTACAAAACTCCCCTTCTCTTTGATACAGGGGAGTTCACTGCTGCAAATACACGGGAAATCCCCTTTAAAATTTCGTTTTCGCAGCTCATACCGAAGCTTGGAAGCAAAAGGATCCCCCTCCGTCTTTTTCAGTGGGCGTATTTCCACTTTGGTCGGATCAAGCCGTTTTGCCGAACCTACAGCACTAATAAGTTTCGGATAACATTTTTCGATAACCGCAATTTTGGCGCGCAGATCATCAATCGCATCAAGCACCAAATCATACGGCTCAAAATCAAACGCTTCAACCCATTCGGGGGTAATTTTTTCACTAATGCCAATCACTTCAGGATAATGACTTTTTAATGCCTCAACCTTTAGCTCCCCCTCGTGCATCTCCGAGTGCATTTGGCGGTTTTGGTTGGAGAGGTCATAACGGTCAAAATCGACGATAGTAATATCCCGTACCCCCGAACGATAAAGACAATCAAGACAAAAACTTCCAACACCTCCGACTCCTAAGAGGAGAATTTTGCCGTTTTGAAGTTTCTCAAACGTTTCTTCACCAAAAACTAATTTCGTACGAGAATGTTTCACAGCCACTCTTTTAATTTTTTCATTGATTTATACGCTGTTAAATCCAATTTGATCGGACTCACCGATACTTTTCCTGCTTCGATCGCCTCAAAATCACATAATCCTTCACGATTAGCACGCGGTTTATACTCAAGTGGATGCAGTCCCAACCAATAGTATTCTAATCCACGTGGATTATGGTGCAAATGGGCATCGTTCGCATAATAGCGATACCCTGCGTAGGTCACTTCAAAATGCAACTCTTCTACGTCATAAGGGATATTAACATTTAAAAATTCTCGCTCACCCAATGGAAACTCCCCCGCAAAGATTTTTTCGACAAGGGTGTGAATCGCTTTTTTGGCAAGAGCAAAATCCCCCACAGGCTGAGTAAAATCCATCACTTGGGAAATGGCGATGGAAGGGATACCTTGAAGAACCCCCTCCATCGCTGCTGCCGCCGTCCCTGAGTAGGTAATATCTTCCCCCATATTGGAACCTTTGTTAATTCCACTCACAATGAGATCAGGTTTTTTCAACTCAAACAACGAATTAAGAGCCAAATAGACACAATCACTCGGTGTCCCATCATCCAATTTGTAAAAATCATCTCCAACACTAATAAAGCTAAGGGGTCGTGTAAGAGTCAGAGAATGCCCGCACGCTGATTTCTCCGTAGAGGGGGCAACTACCGTGATATGTCCGAAATCTTTCAACGCATCAATCAGGGCAAGCAACCCTTCCGATTCGTATCCATCGTCGTTTGTGATTAGTATTTCTTTCATTTTCTATTTCCTTTTTTTTATTTTAATTCAACCTATCCCTGATTTTATACACTTTTAGTTTATCTTGTGTTATAATTTTACCGATACCAAAAGGAAGACGCGGTGAATCTCTCGGCCGTACCGCCTTTAATTAGGAACGGGTCTTAGAAGGGGATGAGAGTCCTTCGCCTTTTAGCTTCAAAAACTTCCGAAAATCAGAATAGCTTTTTTCTGTTCCACTTTTTTCTTCAACCGTTTCAAATCCGAATCACTTGTTTTTCTAAACGATGTTAAAAAAACTGTCTCCCCTGATGCCGTTGCTTTGAGCGCAAAATAGTATTTATCCTCTTTCATATGGACAACACCTACCGTTTTTTTTCCATCTTGAACTACAACATGTCTATTGTTCATTTTACTTTTCTCTCGCTCCCAAGCTCCAGCTTGGGAGTGTATACCATCAGTCTGCATTCCCAACGAGGACGTTGGGAACGAGGGGATCATTTCTTCCCCTCCACAATCCCAATCTCATCCGCACTCAAAGCATAAAGCACATACACCATTTTGTCAATCTCTTTTTCGCACTCAACCACTCTAGCCTCTAGCTTTTCTGTCGCCTCTTTTATCTCGATTTTATCAATCGCATTTAGGCTATCGAAGTGTTTTTTGTATTTTTTGAGTGTTTCTTTGGCGGTTAGGATTTCATCAACTACAATAATAAAATCATCTTGCGTTAATGTATTTTTAGAAAAATGGGTGTATAATTCTTCTATCAGACTTGCTTGACGCCAGAAAGTCGCCCCCGCTGGACTCAGGATGGAGAAATGGGCGCAATTACTCCCTTGCAAGTTTGATTTTTTAAGCTCCGCTTTTTTCTTAAATCTCTCAAACTCTTTTTCCCTATTTGCATGTATCGATACCAAAGAGCCGTCTGTGTCTATTACATGGATTATTTTTTTACCTGTATTGTCTGTAAAAATATGACAATCTCGTCCAGTTTGAAGATTGAGATAAACCTCTTCAATATTCATAAAAATATACGGCAACAACTTAAAATAGTTCATAGCAAACTCACTGTGTCCTCTCAACTCTTCGATATAACCACGATTTTTCGCAAACAAAAATTCAGTCAAATAAATATCTTTGCCATCGTATGAAGCAACGGCTATCTTTGTCTCTTTATCGTATCTGGTTTTTTTGGGCATCGCCATAAGGGTAGTGATGTTTGTTTGGTAGTGGGATATGGTAGAGATTTCAGGTATAGGTAATAATTCCAAATCAGTTGGTTTTATATTTACATCATTAAAGCTATTTGCATAGACCCAATTTATCATTTTTGAATTTAAAATACTTAAAATATATTTGAGCTCATTAATATCATTAGTTTTTGAAATAAAATTACTCAATGCAGGATTATTATAATATTCCTCGTCGGTGTAAGTAGCAACTATCCTGATTTTTAGTTTTGGATTTCTTATTCGTTGAACCAATAACCTAGGCATTGTAAAATATTTTTGAGGTCGTGGAAATACCAACCAATCACCATAACTTATCCAATTCTTTCCATTCCATTCTAACTCATATTTTGAAATATCCTTGCCTTCAAGTTCCATTTTATAAGTTTCATCTTTTTTGTAATCTGAATGCCAAGCTCTCTCGTCCATTATTTGTTTGGTTTTTTCAATACCATAAATCGGTATCATTTCCCTTGCTGAATAAGCTTGTATTCCAGCACTTACTTCACAGTAATCCTTGATTTGTAACTTCTCTTTTCTAATTTTTTCTATAAGATTAACTGTTGCTTCATCAGAACCATAATTAAACACAAAACCATCACTGTTTAAAAATCTTATTTGAGAAACAAATTGACTTGTCTTGTTATAATTTTTATCCACTAGATTAATTTGTACCATCTCATTGACTTGAGCTAAATTTTTGATAATTATCGACAATGTGTCAATATTGGCATCTTCAAAAACATTAAAATTGTACTTTTCTATCGACTCTATGAAGTATTTTAAAATAAATTCTCGTAATTTTTCAGTTTGTTGGAGTATTGTCCAAGTATCAGGAATAATATAACCCAATAAACCATTTTCTTTTAAGAGCTTGATTCCTAGATAGGTAAAAAAGTGATAGCTATCAAACTTACCTTTATAAATTTCGCTATACATTTGAGCAATTATTTTTTTATCTTTTGCGTCGAAACTTGCTCCATACGGTGGATTCCCAATCACCACATCAAAACTATTTTCTTCAAACGGCATCGCCAAAAGCGAATTAGCACAGATGATTTTATCATTCAAACTCGTAAGCTCTCGCCCCTTATGAGCAGTCCTTAGCCACAAACTAAGTTTTGCAATCTCCACTGCATCTTCATTTATATCTACACCATAGAGATTGTGTTCAAGAATATCTTTTTCGATCTCGTATCTCAATGTCAAATCTTGGAATGGAAGTAGCAAATCCCGTATAAAAGTATGCTCACTTATTAGAAACTCTAACGCTTGATTGAGAAATGCACCGCTTCCACACGCAGGGTCGAGGATTTTTAGATGGGTTAGCCACTCTCTGTAGTTTAGTAATATTTCTTTGTAACTCTGCTCTTGCTTCGTGAGTTTCCGAGGATTGACGACCACCGTTTCGGACTCGATTTTTAGTTCTTCTTTTTTATCGGTGCAAAGTTTCCCAAGAGTGTTTTCAACAATGTAATGTGTAATATATTCAGGGGTGTAAAATACACCGTCTTTTTTTCGTTTGGATTTCTTCTTATCAAAATTAGTGTTTTCAATAGAAGCATTTAGCTCTTCCAAATCGGTCAAACTCTGCTCAAAGATATGCCCCAAAATATTGACGCTAATATCGCTCTCAAAATCATAATCGGAAAGCTTTTGGGCTTCCACATCAAGAGCACTATCATCAATGATAAGCGAGTCTAATAATTCGTCTTTGGCGAAAAGCCCACCATTGTATTTGGGAATGGATAGCTTCTCATTACCTCTGTTAATTGCATCAAAATAAAATTTGTAAATATCATAGAGTGCGTATGTCGTAAATGCTTGATTTTTAAAATATTCTCGTATCTCTTTGATAGTATTGGCTTTTAGTAAATTTCGATCTTCCGCAAAGAGGATGAAGATAACACGGTCACAAAGTTTTTGGGTTAGGCGCAGGAGGGTTTGTTTGTCCAGTTCCGTTCGCCCTGAGCTTGTCGAAGGGTGTTGTGGTTCGACAAGCTCACCACGAACAGGAGGGTCTTGAAGATAGTTATTCTTAACAATATTTTCAAACAAATGAGTCCGAAACGCACTAAAATCTTTGTACAGTTGTTTGGAAATCGTTGCTTCAAAGTTTGCTGATTTCTCTTTGAGTTTGAGGGGAATATCATCTCGGATACTCTCATAACTCAAGAGCAGATGAAGCGTTTTGAAATCTTCATAGGAGAGACTAAAGAGATTAAATTTCTCGTATGCGGTTTTTTTGTCGATATAAAAACGTAATTCGTCAAAGTTGGAAATAATGATGTATTTGGAATTACTATGTGAGTTGTGATAGTTGAATGCCTGAGACTCTACCGCATCGAGATTTTTGGTTTTTTGATCTTTGAGTTCCACGATTCCGATAATCTCACCATTAACATAAATGACTCCATCGGCTTTTTTACCGTCGGTTTCGTTTTTCTTTTCGCGTTCTAAATTGTAATCGGCGGGGTTGGTAGTTTTGAGGGTATAGCCCAAGCAGGATTCGAAAACGTCTTTGAAAAAGCCGTCTTGATAGACTTCCTCTTTGAACCCACGAATAGCTTGAACTTTTGAAAGATAGTTTTGAAAGTTATTCCAACGTGAGGCGATTAAAGCTTCATCGTATTTGATGGAGTTGAGTACGGATTTTTGAAAAATTGGCAAGAAATATCCTTTTAATAGTTTAAATTATACCACACCAAAAGAATTTACAAAATCACTTCCATTTCGATTTTATCGGTACAAATATAAAACAATTCACCTCATCACGTCGTTCGTATGCCAACACATAATCGTGCTCTCGCAAAATGGCATCGACGATGTAAAGCCCCAATCCAAAACTGTCTTTCGTCGGCTGATCTTTCGTGAAAGGTTCGATGTAATAGTGGAGAGGTTTTTTGAGTGGTTCCCCTAGATTACTAAAAATAATTTCATTCTTTTCCATACTAATGGACATCTTTTTCTCAGGAGAATATTTGATTGCATTATCGATCATATTTTTGACCGCTGTTACAAAAAGTCTATAATCAACCTCAATTTTTATTGACGCATCGATATGATTTTCTACCCAATCGTATTCAACCATAGCACTGTCAATCGCTCCGTCGATAATATCAATAAGACGGTACTCTTTTTTCTCTAAATACTGATTACCTGAACTAATTTCCTCGATTAAAGCGAACTCTCCGATGAGATTTTCTAGCCGTATAAAAATTCCCTCAAACCGTCTTCGTTGCTTTTCATCGTCAATCATCGTTGTAACAATTCGCCCTTTAACAATGGGGGTTTTAAGCTCGTGCATAATATTACGTAAAAAGAGTGTTCGCGATTCGATCAATGAGCGAATTTTACGCTGTGCGGTCTCCATTTCATTACCGATCAAGGCAATTTCATCGGTTCCACTGATACAAAAATTTACGCTCATATCCCCTTCACCAAAACGGGCAATTTGACGACGGAGACGACGTAATGGAGCCAATCTATAGACAATAAGACCAAAGGAAAATACTAAAATACTCAAGACGGTTGTGTAAGAATAAATCAGCATTACAGGGGTATAGGGTCGTATCTTCCGATCCTCCAAGAGGAGTGAATTATGATCGGATTCAATCCAAAAATAAATTTTACCCTTGTATTCAAGCATTCTTGCATCAATTTGGCTGTCAATAAAATTTTGATACGGTGCCTCGAAAGAGATATATTCTGCCATTCTTATCGCAGGAGAACCCTCTTCTTTTAATAGCGTTGCATTCTGAGTAATCGACTTAAATTGGGATTCATTATTGATAACATAGAGATCATAAACGGCTAAATTGGCTTCTAAAATAGTAATCGAAATTTGTTTGAGCAAAAAAGTGTGATAGATTTGGGAAATAAGGGAATATTTATTAAAAAGGTCATCAACATGCTTGGCACTGTTACTTTGATAAAGCTTATAAAACGTATAACTCACACTCGAAACGGTAACGATAAAAGCAAAAAGTACCGTTAAAAAAACACCGTTTCGTTTTATCATTATTTTAAAAGTTTATATCCAATACCACGGATAGATTCAATCAATGTTTTATCACCCAGCTTGTTACGAATACGTCCCATCATTACGTCAATACTTTTGTTAGAAGAATCTTCGTTAATAGCAGCGACATTATGAATCAGATCTTCACGGGATACGACCAACCCTTGTTTTTTGATCATATGCGCCAAGATGCCGTATTCCGCATTGGTAAACTCCAAAGCTCTCCCCTTGTAACTGATCTGCATTGCCGATTCGTTGAGCTTAAAATCACTCATCGACTCTGCCGCTGCTTGGGATACTGCATCATAACGACGCAATACGGAGTGAATACGTGCTTCAAGCTCTCTGGGGTCATAGGGTTTTGGAAGATAATCATCCGCACCTAGCTCAAGAGCTTTTACCTTGTCGGTCACATCTGAACGGGCGGAAGAGATAATAATAGGGATATTTTGACGGGTACGTATTGCGGCACACACCTCTAATCCATCCATCCCTGGTAAAGTCAAATCCAAAATCACGGCATCAAATTTTTCCAATTTCAAAATACTCAACGCCTTGAACGGATCATCTTCCGTCGTCACTTGAAAATCAAACTGCTCTAAAAATTCGGTGAGTATCTCGGCGAGCTCGAGATCATCTTCTATCATTAATATTTTATTCATACTGGTATTGTAACCGACAGAGGGTAAACACTTAACTAACTTATCCACACCGTAAAATGATACGCTACATACGCCAACGAATACGCCACAATCGTTGTCAATACAAACAAATAGCCGAAATATTTGATCCCACCTGCTTCACGGGTAAAGACGACCGATGCCGCCAAACACGGTAAATAGGTCATAATAACCACGATAAAGGCAACGGCTGAAGGGAGAGGGATTTGGTCATGAATGACATGTGCCAATGAACTATCCTGCGCATTTGCGTCACTTCCGAGGGAATAAAGAACCCCTAAAGTCGAAACAACAACCTCTTTCGCCGCTAATCCTGCTTGCAATGCTACCGCCATTTTCCAATCAAATCCAAGGGGTTGGAAAGCGGGTTCAATACTATGACCGATCATCCCGATGAAGCTTTGAGAGAGTTGTTCTTCGGCGAGTTTATTTTCCAAACTTTTTACTTCTTTGGGTGACGTTGAACTCTCTATTTTTGCGGTATAACTTTGCGTGAGATGGGCATCTTTGGGATAGGTGCTCAAAAACCAGACCAACAGTGACGCGGCGGCGATAAATGTTCCCGCTTTTTTAAGATACAGTATTGTTTTGGTCACTACCGTATGCCAAATCAGTTTCAGTGAGGGGAGACGGTATTTGGGCATCTCCATAACAAATGGCTCATCCGAACCTTTGAATGCTGTCATTTTTAATACTTTTGCTGCCGTTAAGCCGATCATTGCACCCAAAATATAGATGCCAAAAAGGGCATTTCCTGCCATCTCTGAGCCGAAAAATGCCCCCGTAAAGAGGACATAAACGGGTAAACGTGCACCGCAACTCATAAACCCAATAATAAAAAGGGTAAGCAATCGGTCACGGTCATTTTTCAAGATTCGCGCTGACATATAGGCAGGAATGGAACACCCAAACCCTGTAACAAGGGGGATAAACGATTGCCCATGAAGCCCAAACTTGTGAAAGAAACCGTCCAATAAAAAGGCAACGCGCGACATATACCCCGTCGATTCAAGCAGTGCAATTCCCACAAAAAGAATCACAATATTAGGGACAAAAAGGACAACGGCTCCCACTCCCGTAATCACCCCATCCACAACCAACGAACGTATCTCATCATTGCCAATCGTCGAACCAATCAAACCTCCAAACCAGCCGAAAAAAGCGTTGATCCACTCCATAGGGATAGAACCAATCTCAAAGGTAAGCTGAAAAAGTGACCACATAAAAAAGAGGAAGATAGGGATTCCAAAGATGGGGTGAATAAGAACACTGTCAATTTTTTCTGTCGTTGTTTTTTGCTCGGGTGCTTTAGATTTTACTTTGACTGCTTCCGCAATAACCCCACGATTGAACGAAAAATACTCTTCAGCAAAAATCTCTTTGACATCCTCACTGTCATGATGAAGGGCAATATGATGATCTGCTTCGATCAAAAGAGGCTGAAGCTCTGTCCATATCGGATCATCATGAAGGAGTCGATATGTTTTTTTCTCTTGTTGAAGCAAATTGATTGCGATATTACGGTTGGAAATAGTTGCTTTAAAACGATGCCGATCAAGATAACTTTTGATTAGCCCTATCTCCTCTTCCACTGCTTCACTAAAGATTAATTTTTGTTCCTGATACGCTGCTTCATGCACTTTTATGACGGCGCTCATAAGCTCATCCAAACCTGTTTTTGCCGCGGCTGAGACACGTATGCACGGTATACCTAACAGTTGTGATAGATAAGGGGCATTGATCTCTATCCCCTCTTTGTCCGCTTCATCGGACATATTGAGCGCCACAACGAGTTTTTTACTCATCGTCATCAGTTCTGCTGTGAGTTGAAGATTTTTGATCATATTGGTAGAGTCAAGGACGTTGATAATCAGATCATATTTTTCGTTCGTTAAAAACTCGTGAGTTACCCTCTCTTCGATCGAGTAATCGGTAAAAGCGTAGGTTCCCGGTAGATCAACAACGGTAAAATGATACCCGTCATATTCAAACAAAACTTCCGTTTTTTCAACCGTTACCCCAGTAAAATTGCCGACATGAAGACGCGCATTACTGACGGAATTGATAAGCATACTTTTACCGACATTAGGTTGACCTACAAGGGCAATTTTCAGATTCTTCCCGTCGATTTGACACACTGCGATATTATCGGACATCAGAAACCTCGATTAGTTCAGCTTCTTCTTTGCGCAATGCCAAACTTACATTTCCCACTTTGATCTCAAAAGTGCTTTTCCCCGGTGCGCATTCGAGCATTTTTACCTCAGAACCTTTGAGGAGTCCAAATGCAATGAGACGCTGTTTGAGTGGTCCGATTGCATTATTTTTGACAACAGTACAGCTTCCGCCCTTACTGCATGCGCTTAAAAGTGTCATTGAATTCTTATTCATTATTGTTTCCATAATTGACAAAATATCTTTAGGGGAAAATTATACCTTATTAATTGACAATCATTCTCAAATACTTACCCAAAATTGTACGTTTAAATAATTTTAACATTTTTAAAAGCAGGCGAGAGTTTGCTATAATAGCGGACTCAAAAACCACTCAATTAGGAAATTTATGCCGTTCTTATGGAATTCAACCAATCACTTCAACCTCGCTAATCTCGTCACCATGACAAATATCACGTGCGGATTACTCGCCACTTATTTCATTACACAAAGCCATTTTGACTATGCCATCATCCTCGCATGGATGGGGGGAGCCTTCGACATTATGGACGGTAAAATCGCCCGCAAATACCACCTTTCCAACGAATTTGGCGTTCAGCTTGATTCCTTCGCTGATTTTCTCTCCTTTGTCCTCGTCCCCACATTTTTGATTTTTCAAGCCGTTTATTCGTCGTTGGAGGGGATCGCACTTATCACCGTAGCGATTGGCTCCATCTACTACGTCATCAGCGGACTTCGTCGCCTTATTCAGTTTAATATCAACGCCGATGCAGGGGAAGTTGCTAAATATTTCACGGGAGTCCCTACACCGCTTGGGGCGATTTTACTCTGGCTTACCTATCTCTCCGCTCCCTTTATTACGTGGATTGGGGTTTTGGCATGTATGGTTGTGATCGGAGCGTTGCTGAATTCTAATGTTAAGATTCGACATCCGTAAGCTCTTCATAGCTATTGAATAAGAGTATAATTGCTAAATTATGAAAATAAAAAAAGGAAACGCTCATGCAAGTAGCATTTCAACTGCACAGTGCTGATTTAGATGGAAGCTTTATCGAATCAATCAAAAATCTTTTTAAAAACAAAAATATCGAAATCGTGGTACATGACGACGAAGATGAAGAAAAACGTTTTGGTGATATATTAGAACATACCTACGCAGACTCTAAACCCGTTAGTGAAGAGATGCTTTTTGAGGCGTTGCGTGAGAGTTGAAATTCGTGACTCATTCATCAAAGACATCAAAAAAACCACCCGAGAAAATAAGCAAAAAATAGAAGAAGTTTTTCACGAGTTCAAGGCAGTCAACACACTAGCAGAACTCAAAAATGTGAAAAAACTAAAAGGTCATAAACATTTTTATCGAATACGTATCGGTGACTATCGACTTGGGTTTGCTTTTGAAAATGACACCATTATACTTCTTCACTTTTTACATCGAAAAGATATTTATCGCTTTTTTCCGTAGGTTTCTTCATCATATTTTTCTGAGAGGAAATATCTACCCCTCCAAAAAAATCGGTAATTTCCACACCAAATACCGCAGCAATTTTATAAAGATGCTCCAAATTAAAATGCTTTTTGTTATGATAAATTTCAGCAACTGAGATTAGCCCCACAGATTTCAGTCCCATAGCAAGTGCTAAATCAAGTTGCGTCATCCCTTTCTCTTTTCTCAACCGCATCACATTTTGACCGATCATCCGATAAAACGTATCAATATCCGATTGAGAAACTTCGTGCATAAACTACCTATGGTTAATATAGTGTGAAGTTTAATAGGAATACAATCACACATCAACTAACTATAGTTAGTTAGACTACTGTAGGACGGTAAAAATGAAGAAAATTATGTTGGCTGCGTTGCTTACAAGTGGATTAATGGCGGCAGAGAGTGGAATGTATGTGGGTGCGGATGTTGGGAATACTGCTGCTGATTTTAAAGCAACCGCACCATCTATTGGTTACAGCAGTTCCATTACTGATGATGGAGGATCACAGACTTTAAAAGTTGGTTATTATTTTGATAAAAATAGCCGAACTTCGGCTTTTTATCAACATCTTAATGTTGAAGATGGAAGTGGAAGCTTTTATGGTATAGGCTATGACTATTTGATTGGAGACAATGCGTTCAAGCCATTTATTGGAGCTATTGCTGGATATGGTAGTGTAAATGTAGACAGTGTAGACGTAGCTATTAAAGGAAGTTTTTTCGGAGCACAAGCTGGACTTAACTACTCCATTACTGATAATTTTTCTGCTGAGGCTGGATATCGATACATGAAAGCAAATATGGATGATACTATAGTTGTTTCAGGCAGAAATTTGACATTTGAACTTGATACAATTAAAAACTGGTTCATTGGTGCAAATTACAAATTCTAATTTTTCTTGATGGTTTCGTCACTCCACCATACTGGTGAATAAAAACTTTTACTAAAATTCTCGCGCAAGCGGGAGTCTAGCTTTCACTAAAAGCATTTCATTAACTTTATCGGAATTTACAACCCCAACTCACTATGTGAACCAATCCGAACCAGTTGCAAAACGTCATTACTCAATTTTTCGCATGTAAATCAGCCATTAGGGCATCAATAGAATCAAATGATTTGAGATTACCCTCTCGTGCTTCACGCATTGCGGCAATCGTCTCATCATTAGGGATCAATGGATCAAAAGGGAGGGCTTTTTCTCGTGCAACACGGGTAAGCATAAGACGAAATGCGTCCGATACACTCAAACCGATTGAAGCCAATACGGCACTTGCTTCGGCTTTGGTTTGTTCATCGATACGGGCACGAACGACAGCATTTGCAGCCATAATAAACTCCTTCTATTATTTGAGCTACATTGTAGCACACACATAAATAATGAGCAATTAAGATCCGAACCAATTATCTATTCATCTTCCATACTCTCTCTCAAAGAAAGTGGCAACTCTCTCTTCGGCTTCAGCCCCAATTTTCGCATCCCCTCCGCACGCCGTATCAAATTCCCTCGACCCGTTGAGAGTTTATTCATCGCCCCCTCATAACTCTTTTGCGTTCGTCCGATCTGCTCTCCTATTTTTTCCATATCTTCCACAAATGCCACCAGCTTTTCATACAACGCTTCCGCCGATGTAGCAATCTCTTTGGCGTTGCGTTCCTGATATTCACTTCTCCAAATGTGCTCAATGGTACGGAGCGTTACGAGGAGCGTAGAGGGGGAGACAACGACAATATTTTGCTCGTAGGCTGTTTTGAAGAACGTATTGTCCTCCTCCAATGCCAGTAAAAATGCCCCTTCAATCGGCATAAACAGCAACACAAAATCAAGTGTTTTAACACCGTTAAGCTGTTCATATCGCTTCCCACTGAGACCTTTGATATGTCCATGAATCGAGATGAGATGTTGCTTGAGAGCATGAGCGCGCTCTTCGTCATTACTTGCACGGATAAATGCTTCGTAGGCGACGAGAGAGACTTTGGAGTCAATAATAATATCTTTGTTTTGGGGGAGATGGACGATGACATCGGGACGAAATTTCTTCCCCTCTTCATCACTGAGGGTCGTTTGAATATCGTATTCATGCCCCTCTCGCAAACCTGAATCTTCCAGTACACGTTCAAGAATTATTTCCCCCCAGTTTCCTTGGGTTTTGTTTTCCCCTTTGAGGGCATTGGTGAGATTGATCGCATCTTCACTGAGCCGTTCATTGAGAGATCTAAGACGAAGTATTTCATCTTTGATACTTTGACGCTCTTTCGCATCGTGGATAAATTGATCTTTGCTTTGAATCGAAAATTGGGTAATCTGTTCGCGAAACGGTTGAAGGAGAAGATCAAGTCCCTTCGTATGCGCTTCATCAAATGTTTTGGCTTTTTGATCGAAAATTTGCGTTGCCAAATGTTCAAACTGCCCTTTCATCTCTCGTTTTGCTTCATCAAGGAGACGCAATTTCTCTTCATATCCTCTAGCCGACTCCTCATGACGAGTATGCAATACGGCAAAATCACGCTCAAGGAGATGATAATCACTCTTTTTAGTCTCAAGTTTTGATTGAACATCGAGACGTAAACTCTGTTCTTGATTAAACATCTCTTGGAGCTGAATGGCTTGCGATTCCAGCAGTGCGTAGTGTGTACGAGATTGTTGGAGTAGCCAGAGAAGGGTTCCAGAAGCAACAGTGGCGATTAAAGTTGTTATTTCATATATCATGATGAGATTATAGCTCACCCCCTTCTAAGGGAGATAAAATATGGCATAGTGTAAGATTTTCCCATGAAACACTCCCCCAACGCCCCCTGCCCCTGTCACAGCGGTGAAAAATATAAAAAATGTTGTCAACCCTACCATCGTGGTAGTTTCCCCTCCACCGCTCAAAAACTGATGCGTTCGCGTTACAGTGCCTACGCATTGCATCTTGCCGATTACATCATCCACACCACCCATTCCAATAACCCCGATTTTACCGATAATACCTTAGTATGGAGAGACTCTATTTGGGAATTTTGTCATACAACCCAATTTATTGGGCTTAAAATTTTCGAATTTACAGAAGAAAAAGAAGAAGCTTTTGTAACGTTTGAGGCAAAACTATCCGAGGGAATGATGCGCGAAAAAAGCCGATTTTTAAAGGTAGCTGGGAAATGGCTTTATGAGAGTGGAACGTTTACTGAAACGGATCTCCATTAAAATCATTGAGTAAGAAAAGTTGTAAACAGTGAAGATTTATATGCAACAGCATGATTTTGTGTATTAAGTCTTAGTTCACTATAATAAAACAAATAGAAGGATTTAGCCCATATTCTGAATCATGGAAAGAAATTAAATTTGAGTTTAAAAAAGCTAAAAAATCTATAGCAAAAAAATCAAGTCTCCACTGAAAAATGCGTAGCCTATTTCAATTCACACCTTTATAAATAAACTTCACTTTTATGATACTTTGTCGAGTCAGCAACTCTTTTTAAATCTTCAAAAATAAATATCGTTGTTTATCCCTATCATTGTGAGGTTTAAAAGCAAACTCTTTAGTATAAAACGCTTCAAGTTTATCATTATCAGGTACGAGCGCAAGCCATCGCACTCCAACTTCGGAGCTGATTCTCTTTGCCAATACAATAGCCAAATCGATTAAATAGGTAGATATTTTGGTATTGGAGAGTTCTTCAAAAATATTTCCACGATGTTCACTAGAGACATAAAGATAATCAATTTGAACCGTAGAGATAGAATCAACTCGTGATGCTGACAAGCCAATGAGTCCTGCCAAAGTCCCTTCAAGTTCAAGCGCATAGACGACAATAGAACCCTTTTCAGCGGATGAAGAGAGTTGCTTGATAAATTGACGCTCTTGTTCTGTGGAGGTTTTTGAGAGGTAACTAATCGGAAGCTTAGTAGTCACAAACTTTTTAGGCTTAAAAATCCCACACCACCTTAGCGTTTTTAATAATATTTATCGCTCTTTGGACGGCTTGATCGCCTTTGGGATTGTTTTCTACTGCCGTTATAACAGCTTTAGGAAGTTTGCCACGAAAGTATGTTTTAACCACTTTACCGTTTTTGGTCATTTTGAATGCCATAGACACACCTTGTATTTTCTTAATTTAAATTTTACACTATCAACCGTTAATTAGCGGTATGAAGAGTCCGTGTGGAACGTTTACTGAAACGGATCTCCATTAATAACAAGCCTTAACCCTGTCTCATTTGACGCATAATCGGGACGTGAATACCCCCGATACGAGCTTCGTAGACATAAGTAGCTCGTTTTATAACTTCCACCTCGACGTACTTTGAATGATTCTGCTTCAGCACCGCCTATGCGGGCGGAACCATCTAAGGGTGCACCCATATAATTGGCGAAAAAATCGTCCTCGCACCATTCCCATACATTACCCAAAAGATCGTGTATTCCCAAACGGTTAGGAAGCTTCGCCCCCACTACCGCTGTTTTAGCATTGGTGCTGTACTCATAGACGGCATATTCATCTAGCTGTGCTTCCGAGTCGCCAAATGTAAAACGAGTATTTCCCCCTGCTTTGGTAACATACTCCCATTGCGCTTCACTAGGAAGGGCATAAAAGTGTCTTTTCCCCTCATATCGGTTCATGAGTTCGACGTATGCTGTCGCATCAAACCAACTCACCTGCTCAACAGGGTGTTGGCGAGAACTTTTCTCTTCAACCTTGTCATTTTTAAAATAGGAAGGGTTTACCCGTGTGAGTTTAAAATATTGTTCTTGGGTTACTGGATATTTCGAGATCCAAAATCCACTGAGCTTCACGGTATGCGGCGGAGATTCTACCTCGCCCCCCTCACCATATTGCGGATTACGTCCCATCGTAAACTCTCCTGCATCGATATATAAAAATTCCATACCGATAGAATTAACAAAGGTTCTAGGAATTTCAATAACCGGTTCACTGACAGGAATGATTTCGGGTTTCTTTTTTAAAAAATCGAACAAAATAAACCTTTTAACATATATCTTTAAAGCATAAGCAAAAAGTGTTCACATTTTCACTTTACCCTTTTTTTTTACGCTTTTGTTTGATTTTCTATAAATATTTTGAGCTCATCAATCCCCAAAGGCTTGGCATAATAATAGCCTTGAATTTCATCACACTCCTCATCTCGCAAAAATTCAAGTTGCTCTTTCGTCTCAACTCCCTCTGCCGTAATGGCTAGTGCAAATGTTTTTGCTAGAGCGATAATCGCACGAGTCACCGCAACACCCTCAGGAGAATGGGGGATTTCGTCCACAAATGATTTATCAATTTTGAGACGGTCAACCGGAAGTTTTTGGAGGTAACTCAACGAAGAATAGCCTGTTCCAAAATCATCAATGGCTATTTTGATATTCATTGCACGAATTTTACTCAACGTTGAGAGTGCTTGATGCGCATTGGTTGCAAGATAGCTCTCGGTGATCTCTATTTCAAGCCATGAGGGATCAATTTGTGTTTGAGCGATAATGGATGAAAGAATTTCAAAAAAGTCATCCCTTTGCAACTGTACGGCAGAGACGTTGACGGCAATGTAGGCAAAAACATACCCTTCCTGACGCAATCGCATAAAATCTTCGCACGCTTGTCTCAAAATCCACGCACCGATAGGAACGATCAATCCCGTCTCTTCAGAAAGCTGAATAAATCGATCGGGTGTTACCCAGCCAAGCTCCGAACTATTCCATCGGATCAATGCTTCGACTGCCTCAATCATTCCCGTTGACGCTAATACTTTAGGCTGATAAAGAAGCTTGAATTCACCTCCTCGTTCAAGAGCTTTTTTTAACGCATGGATTTTTTGACCTCTCTCTTCAACCACGTCAGCAAGTTCCTGTGAAAAAAAGCTGTAACGGTTACGACCTGTGTCTTTTGCGCGATACATCGCTAAATCAGCATTCTTTGTTAATTTTAAAATAGACTCTCCATCATCTGGAAAGAGAGCGATTCCCATACTTGCCGTGATTCGGATTTCATTATCTGCACAAATGAACGGAAGATTGAAGCTTTCAATAATTTTTTGCAAAATTGGTTCCATCGAAGTGCGATTTTGGAATCCTTCAATAAGCATATTAAACTCATCTCCACCGATACGTGCGAGGGTATCAGATTGGCGAAGCGTCTTACGTAACCGCTGCGCAACCATTTGCAAGAGTGTATCTCCGACATTATGACCTAGTGTATCATTGACCTGTTTAAACTGATCAAGATCCAAAAAGATAACCGCTAAATGATCTTTATTGCGCAATGCCAAATCAATGCCATGCTGCACTAAAACATTAAATAGACGACGATTGGGAAGATCGGTGAGCGGATCGGTATTGGAAAGCGCTTCAAGCTGTTTTTGTGAAGCAATAAGAGCAACTTCTCGCTCTTGTACACTCAAAGCAAGGCGGTTTACATTTTTGGAAATCGTCTCCAGTTCATCGCCCGTATGAACAATATTTGTATCGGAATAATCTTGCTTCTCTATCTTTTGAATTTGATTCATCAAGGAAGTGAGCGCCTGTGAAATACCCCGTTTAAAAAGAATTTGAAGAAATAAAATAGATAACAGTGTGAGGGTAACAATAAGAATAAAAAAGGTTTTTCGATTTTCTTGAAGGATGGATTCAAGCGATGCTTTTTCAAATGCAGCGTACACGGTTAAATTACCATCACGTGTTCCTATCACCATAGAACTTACAAAATGTTTCTCTTCCTCATTTATAGCAGGATTTATTTTACCTAAAGCGGCTAAGTCTACCGAACGATTTGAGGTTGCTTTACTCCAAATTTTCATCCCTAAATCATTTGAAATTCCTTTGAAAAAGGGTTCTGAAATATTTCGAGACATTTCGATATGGGCAATAATATGTTTATTCCCCTTTTCAAAAAGGCTCTGATGGGATTTTATGACCAAATCGTTACGAAGTCTATGATAGGTAACAAGTCCGCCTAATGCAATATTTTTTGCCGTGTAATAGGGAATATGTTTATAGGGAGTTAATCGCTCAAACTTGAAAGGGCGTTTGATATAATCGTATTCATCTTCATAACGACTGTAAAAAACAGGCTTTCCCTCTTCGAACGAAATATAAGTCAGATAATATCCCTTTCGAGTTTTGTAAACGTTAGCAATAAGCTCTTCATGCGCATCATACAAGGCAATATCGTTATTAAGAGAAAGTTTAACGCGATTCAAAAGTTCTTCGGCAATTCTCTTTTTTTCTTCATCAATCAAAATTGAGTCATAATGAAGCTTGTCCTGATACTTGTTAACTAATTCAACGGAGGCCAAAAGCGACTCATCATTTTGGATAAAAGATATTCCTGTTTTTAAATCATTTTCAACGACAGTTAGATAAAGATTAATTCGTTGAAACGCATAATCAATCCTTTGTTCTGCTGTTTTACTAAAACTTTGACGAAGAAAATGATCAAAATAGATTCCCACAACAAGAGACATCATAATGCTCGATAGAACAAGAATCAGCGATAATTTTGACTTAAGATTTAAGGATCGATAAAAGAAATTTAACATTAAAAAATTGCCGCTTCCTTATCAACATTTTCGCGAGTGATAAGCTTCACCGGTATGATGATATGTTTGGGAATTTTTTCTCCTTTGAAAATTTTCAATGCAACGTCAACGGATTTCTTACCACCAAGAGGGAACAGGACTGAGCCACTTTGCGTCCCTTTACGAATGGCTTCACGCGCTTCGGACGTATAGTCACATCCTACACTGATAATCTTAGAGGGATCCATATTGTGATGAATCATTGCCGAACGTGCGCCACTGAGCATACTGTCACTTTCAGAAAAAATAGCATCAATCGTCTCACCCGAACTAATCAATTTTTCCATCTCCAAAATAGCATCTTTACGGAGATAATTTCCCGTTCGTTTGATAACACGAATCCCTTTATATTTACGTATCTCCTGCATAAACCCTTTGGAACGGAGTTTCGTGACATCGGCTTTTTGCAACCCTTCAAAAAGCAGAACTGTTCCCTTCCCCCCCAGCCGCTTTGCAATATACTCCGCACCCAAACTTCCGATTTTAATGTTATCCGAGTTAATAAAGGTCGTGTACTTATCCCCTAAAATACCACGATCCAAAATAATCACGGGTATATTGCTTTCATACGCTTTTGCAATAATAGGGATAACGGCTTTTTCATCATTCGTTCCAACAATAATGACATCCGCTTTAGTGTCAATGAAACCGCTGATATGATGGATTAGCAGAGAAGTTTGCCCTTTGGCATCAGAGGTAACAAACTTCAAATCAGCATGTTTTGCTACCGCATCACGTACTTCGTACACTTGCGCCTTACGAAAGTCATTCCCCATAGTATCTTGGGCAAATGCTACGGTTTTAATTTGCGCATGAAGGGTCGAAACAATTATCGAAAATGCTGCTATTGACAAAATAAATTTAGGATTAAATTTATGCACTATCTTCTCCAAAATACTTAATTTATTATTATAGCAATTTTAGACTCAATCCAACTTTCCCTTTTTCAACATCTATCTCGATAACACGAATTTGCCCAAGTTGCTGATTGACACTCAACACTTCCAACGGATGGGCTATCCGTTTTTCAGACATTTGAGAGATATGAATCAATCCATCATTTTTGAGACCTATATCGACAAACGCACCGAAATCAGCAATATTTCTTACGACTCCTGAAACAATAGAACCCTCTTTTAACTCTTTTATATTGGTCAAATCAGAGCGAAAAATGATAGGAGGAAGCGTTTCACGAGGGTCAAATCCTGGTTTTTTGAGTTCAATAAGTATGTCACCAAGCGTCACTTCTCCTACGTTTAACTCTTTTGCAATCAATGGAATTTGCTCTTTGCTAATCGTCGTAATATCGTATTCTTTTAATAATTTTTGCGCCGCACCGTAGCTTTCGGGATGAACGCCTGTATTATCCAAGATGCTTTTCCCCTCACGTATGCGAAAAAATCCTGCACACTGCTCATACGCTTTTGCCCCTAGCCCTTTGACTTTTAATAGCTCTTGTTTACTCTTAAAAGAACCACTTTTTTCACGATACTCTACGATACCCTTCGCAACTTTAGATCCTACTCCTGCCACGTAGGAAAGCAATGATACCGAGGCGCTGTTGACATCAACGCCAATACGGTTGACCAAATCCTCTGTCACACTTCCAAGCTGTTTTTCCAGTAGCTTTTGATCAACATCGTGCTGATATTGCCCTATCCCCAACGATTTAGGATCAATCTTCACCAACGCCGCCATAGGATCACGTAACCGTTGGGCAATGGAGATGGCTCCTCTGATCGTTACATCCAGCTGTGGATACTCCTCTTGGGCGATTTTAGAAGCGGAATAAACCGATGCCCCAGCTTCTGAAACGACGGTATACGAGAGAGTCAACCCCTCTTCCTTATTCACCCGTGCGAAAAACTCCTGCGTCTCTCGTGAACCCGTACCGTTTCCGATGGCAACGCCTGTAATGTTATATTTTTGCGTCAGCTCTTTGATGACCTTTGCCGACGTACTATAATCACTTTGCGGAGGAGTGGGATAGATAACGGCGTGGGTAAGATAGGTTCCGTGCTCATCCACAACCGCAAGCTTGCACCCCGTACGATAAGCAGGATCGGCTCCCAATAGTACACGTTTCGTTACGGGAGGAGTATTGAGAAGCTGTGTCAGATTTTTCCCGAAGGTATTGATCGCTTGAATATCAGCTCTCTCTTTGATCATACCGTGAATTTCACGCTCCAGTGAGGGGAACAACAGACGCTTAAACCCATCGAGATAGGCTTCGAGAAGTATGCTTGAAGAAGTATTGCTATTACGAGGAAGAAGGTTGCGCTTTAAACTCTCTTCAACCCTCTCCATATCAATGGATATTTTGACACCCAGCTCTTTTTCGCAGACACCGCGCATTAGAGCGAGATAACGGTGAGAGGGGATAGAGGAAATCTTCTCCGATTTACCGGCTAGTTTCGCAAACAGCCCCTCCTCTTTGAGACTTTTTGTCCCTTTAATCTCAAACGAAGAATAATCAAAAAGCTGTTTTCTCCAATGTTCCCGTTCTCTCGGGTCATCGCTATACCGCTCCGCCACAATATCTTTCGCCCCCTGCACTGCTTCATCTACTGTTTGTATGGAACCTTTGAGAAACTCCCCTGCTTTTCTTTTAAATGCTTCGAGTTCCAACCGTCCGCTTTGCAACAACTCCGCCAACGGCTCCAATCCTGCCGCAATCGCCGATGCCGCACGGGTATTTTTCTTCTCTTTAAAGGGACGATAAATATCCTCTAACACTTGAAGCGTTTGGGCACTATTGATCTGTGTCGTCAGTTCTTGCGTCAAATGCCCCCTCTCTTCGATGAGTCGGCGCACTTCCTCTTTTCGCTCCAGCAGTTTTTTCGAGTAGGCATAAACAGTCTCAAACTCTCTCAACTGTTCATCCGACGCTCCCCCCGTCATCTCCTTGCGATAACGAGCAATAAAAGGGATAGTGGAACCCTCTTCGAGAAGTTTGAGGATAGCCTCAACGTGGTTTTGTGTAATGCCCGTTTTTTGGGTGAGGAGGTTAATAAGCGGTGTCATTGTTTTGTTCCTTTAGTGCTTGCCGTAGTATCTCACTCACGGTTTCTTTTTCAAATTGTGTTTTAAATTTTACACATAGTGTTCCATTGAGTGTACCAAATAACGTTTCGGCGTGTTTGATTTTTTGCGCTTCTTCGGTGTAGAGGGAACGTGATGTTTTATCTTTGGTCTCAACAACAAGATTTAGAGTTTGTTTTCCATCGCTACTTTTAACCACGTAGGCGAAATCAGGAGAATAGGTTCCACCCCCTGAGACAGGTATTCTTATCGAATTTTTAGGTATTTTAGTAAACACCACGACTTCTTTAATCTCATTTTCAATGTTCTCTTTTTCCAAATCGGAATCGTAAAAAAGGGCATCAAAAAGGTAATTATCAGCCACTTTATCCTTTGAAAAGTGAACGCCTAAATCGTGCGCATTAATCTCTTCTAACACTTTGCCATTTTCATCGGTAAATTTGGTCGGGTGAAGAGCGTTGGATACTTTGTTGTAGCCTATGGAAAATTTGTTGATTGAGTTATCAAGCAAATATTTCCCAAAACCGCTTTTGATAGTGCGTATCGTCCCTCGGTTTTTGTAGAGATTAATATCAATATTCCCTCGTATCTCACAAAAGACAGTATGCAATGTCGTAGCATTTACACTAATTTCACTTGCAAGATTGAAAAGAAACTCAGAATAGCTCATTGTAACGATTGGCATAATGGTATTATCAATGCTGTCCCTATTTTTACTATATACCATGCTATTCTCAAACATCAGTTTACTCGAATGGGTGACCATACCTGAGGGTTTAAACGTGTTTGCGTTCTCTAAAAAATATCCTTTTAAAAGTTCAGTAAATGCAGTCTCATTCTCTATACGGTATTCCAAAACTACTTTTTGGTTAATCATCTCCCACAGTTGTTTAAGTTCATCGTATTTTCCCGTTCGCATGGTGGCTTTTGGTCGCGGTACGTTGTCGCCACTTCGAATTTTATCCCCTTTAAGAGCATCCACAAAAACAAGAGGGAAGAGTATTTTGAGCTGTTCAAATCCACCTTCTTCAAACTCATTGTCACGATCAATCAGTTCTAATTTATCAAGGCGACGCAAGAGTTCTTTTTTACTATTTTCGAGAGGATATTTTTCCAGTATCTTTTCGATAAGCAACTCGTTTAGTTTCGCAGGTGCTACGATTTCACTCATCCCTGATTTATCGTTGATCTCACTCACCAATTGCGTCACGAAATCCCGTTCCGTAAAATCGACGTAATAGTGCAAATCAAACTTTTCATCACCATTTGCTCGGCTCATATATTCATTAACAGGAAGACGTAATCCGCGTCCTACCTCTTGGAGTTTCGAGGTGACGCTTCCGCTGCTTCGGAGTTTGCATATTTGAAAAACGTTGGGATTATCCCACCCTTCACGTAATGTCCATTTAGAGAAAATAAATCGTCGAACATTATTCAGACTCAAAAGGGCTTCTTTATCGTGCAAAATCTCTTCGATCTCTTTTTCAATTTTTTCATCGCTTTCGGAGTTGTCTTTTGAAAAATATCCCCCATGGGTGAGAGAAATATCACGGAGACTTTTTTCGAGATAGCTTTTGTAAAACGGATGCTCTTCGACTTTTAGAAGCTTTTCGATATGGGCTTTCAAGAGAGTTTCAAATTTGGTTTTGAGTGAACCGCTGATGTTATGCCCCTCACGATACCCCTCAATATCATCAATAAAAAAGAGACTTAACGGTTTGATTTTTACTTCTCTCGTGAGATATTTTTTCTCAAGTTCAAAATGTTTGGTCAGTGCTTTTTGGATCATTGCATCTTGGAGACTTTGGGAATAAGAATAGGGGTTGATTTTATCCCCTTTACGTAACTCCAGACCATTGGAGAGTAAGAGCACGCTTTTGTTCATGTTTTCAATGATTAGACCAGACATTTCACTGTGCAGAATACTGAGACTCTCTTTTTTGGCTAAGGCAAAGCGTCTCTCTTTCCCATCTTTCGTGAGAATAAATATTGCCTCTGTTCCATCAAGCTCTTTGAGAACAACAATGCTTTCATCGCTGTTTTCAAACTGCTCTACATACGTCACGACCCCTTTGACGAGATCTTTGTTAAACGCTTCGACCGCAGTGAGCCGATAAATGAGATTTTCAAATTTTTCATCAAAAGTCGCCCCGTATCGAAAAATCATTTGGGCATTAAATTTTTGAATATTGTCCCATGTTTTATTTCCTTGCGCAAACTTATGAGGTTCATCAATAATGACAAAAGGTGAAATAGAGGCGATAGCATCAAATGGATTGTTATATTTATCAAAAAGTGTCGTATCTACCGCTTTACTCATAGTATCAGAATTTATCATCCCTGCATTGATGACCAAAACGTGGATAATTTTAGAGCTGTTTTGCGCCTCTACAAACTGCTTGATGGCTTTGGGAATACTACTTTTCTTATTTTTCTTAGCCCCCTTCTTGCTCTCCACAAGATAGGTTTTGATCTCACTGTCGTACGTATCTCTAAAATGCTCTTTGGCAGAGGTGCTTTTGAGAAAATTCATCGTCCCTGCTTTGATGGAGAGGGTGGGGACAACGACGATAAATTTTGAAAAATTGAGATTCTTATGCAGTTCAAACATCATCTTGGCGTAGGTGTAGGTTTTCCCTGTCCCTGTCTCCATCGAAATATCCAGAATCTCCGATTTGTTAGAAAGATTGGGTTCAATACCGTTTTCTTGTTGCATTTTTCGGATGTTACTACTAAATCGGTCTCGTTGAAGCACCACTTTGGGATTAGCAACGTGAGAGAGTACAACATCCGAAACTTTGTGCATTTCCAAATTATTAAAAACACCCAGCACCGATTCCACCGCCCGCACTTGATGTTCGAGATTCTTTTCGAAATTTAATCCTGCCATTATTTGATCTTCTTTTCATTTGCTGCTTTCATTTTCAGTTGTACGATATTTTCGTACGACTGACTTCCCTCTTTTGCCAATCTCTCTTGATCTTCATCCCAAACCGTTCGTACTTTTTTATTGTCAAAAATTTGAATTGCATTTTGTTGTTTCATCTCTACTCAACCTCTTGATTTATTACTTTCTTTAGTGTAGAATACCATTACAATTATCCTTCGGGAACACCCATCTTTTAGATGGGGCTAATCAGTAATCTTCTTGCTTTTATCAGAATATCTTCAAAGTCATTTTTATTTATAGTTCCAATTTTATTCATTACTCTTTTTTTACTAAACACTTTTAGCTGTAAAATCATCGCACTATTTTGTATGTTCCCTCTTTGTTTGTTTGCATATTCAAAAGTATGAAAATAATCGTCGTGCTTTAAAATAGTAGTCGTTGGGATACCAAGAAATAAATCTCTACTCAATTGTTTAACAACAATAACGGGTCTTGTAAAGTTTTTACCTTTACCATATTCTTCATCTCCTATATTTTGACCAATTTTAGCCCAAAATATTTCCCTTGGCTTGATATCTAATTTTCTCTCTTCTTCATGTGTTTGTTTTTTTATTTCATTCCACTCATCAAAGCTTTTCATCTCAATACCTCACCACAACATCAAGCTCAATGGATTTTTTGTTTTTGTAGCTTTTCAAGCCTTCGGCAATTTCACGTAAAAATCGGCTGTCGAAGTTGTAACCGAAGAGGACAAGTTTGGAGGGTTGAAAGGTTGGATCTTCATCGAGTGCTTTTATCAATGCTCTCAGCGCCTCGCTGCTAAAATCTTTATCCATGCAATAGACGTTTTTTCCATACGTGTAGGCGGTATAGCTTCCGAATTTTAGTGGGGACAACTCCTCTGTGAGGGCAATACCGTCGTAGGTTTTCCATGTTGTTAGGAGAGTTCCCAGCTGTTCATCACTCAAATCGCTTCCATTAAAAAGGATTTGCCCCTCTTCGAGATCGTCGATTTCTTCAAGATAACCCTCAAAGAGAGGAGTAGTTTGGAAGATTTTGAAACCCGTGTCTGTTTCGAGCGAGACTAAAGTCTCATCTTTTTTTATTTTGGCGGCAGCTTTTTCGATACGAGCTTTAGTAATATCAAAAATAGTTTCATACCCTGCTTTGCGGGCTTCGCTTTTGGGGTCGGTGGGTTCGTCGATTTGGACGGTGATAAAACGGCGGCTTCCTCCGTCTTGGGCATTGAGCGCCATTACGGCGTGGGCGGTGGTTCCGCTTCCTGCGAAGAAGTCAAGAATAAGATCATTTTGAGTTGAATTTATTGAATTAAGAAGAGTTTGAATAAGCTTAGTAGGTTTAGGATACGAAAAATAGCTTTTTCCTTCGAATAAATTTTCAACTTCAACGCCACCATCGCTTTTTGTTGAAAGAATTGACCTTAAAAGAAAATCATTAACATCATCTAAATAGGTAATCGAACTTGGCTGTGTCTTTTCATCTTGAGCAAACCAAATTTTCCCACATCTAAAACTTCCATCATGCAAGGTAATAATCTTTTCATATTTACCATTATTTCTTTTAGCGGCTTTATCGAATGTATCTTCTGTCCATCTCCAGCCTCTATCAGGTATTTTTACAGGCTTTTTCGTCATAGGATGAAGTATTTCATATCGTGAACCAAATGTTTCAGCATTAGGCCAACTCATATTGATTTTACCCCATAAACGATAAGTGTCATCAAGAGAGTTGTAAAGGGTTATCCCTCTATCGTAAGCATTTTTTTTATATAACATTTTGACTTGTTTTTCTGCATCTTCTAAAGAAATTTTTTTCTTTTTTAGCTGTTCCGTTAGATCATATACATCACTTAATCCCTCTTTTCTCATCATAAATTCATGTTTTATTTTTGAATTGTTAACATAAAGTAAAATGTACTCATGAATATTACCAATACCCTTATCATTTTTCGGTATTCTCTTGTTCCAACTGATTGTTTCTATGAAATTTTCTTCCCCAAACACCTCATCACACAACATTTTGAGTTGTGCTATCTCATTTTCATCAATCGAGATAAAAATCACCCCATCTTCACGTAAAAGCTCTCGTGCAATATAGAGTCGAGGATACATAAAGGTGAGCCATGCGCTGTGAGAGTTGGATTTACTGGCGGTAAACTCCAAAATCCGCTTCGCTTCATCGAGTTCGATTCCTGCCAACTTTGAAAGTTGTCCAGCGGTAAATTTACGATCATCGTTATAAACAAACCCGTCATTTCCCGTGTTGTACGGTGGGTCGATATAAATCATTTTTATTTTTTCACTGTACGCATTTTTGAGGTGCTTGAGGACTTCGAGATTATCCCCTTTTATCAAAATATTTTGGCTGTTTTTGTTGGCTTCTTTTGCGTTGTATTCTTTATCTTCTTTTAAAAGTGTTTGGGGATTTTCGTTGGCGAGGAGGCGTGCATACGATTTACCAAGCCAATTAAGAGAATAGCTTTCACGGGAGAGATCAAGGTCGCTTTTACCCACAATCTCCATCATTTTATGCGGAACAAAAGCACCGTTTTTATCGAAACAATTGGGGAAATTCTTTTTTAAAATGGCTAATTGTGTACTATTGGCTGTGGTATCGGTATTGTCGCTAAGTATTTGTGTTCGCATCGGCTCACTCCCTTTTTAGTCAAAGGGGAATTTTACCCAAATGAGCCTAAGAGGCTGTGATAATATGGCAAGGTGTCATTAAAATTTCAACCTCCTAATAATACTCCCTCTCATGAGCGTGCATTGCTTCACGAATCTTGTTGACTCTCTTTTTTTGCAGCTCAATTGGCTCTTTCAAAGCGCAATATTCTCCATCCGTTAACTCATCATTAAACCGTTGTTCATCAAAGGTTTTCCCCAAATAGTTCACTATAGACTGAAGATCACGTTGTGCATTTCCCAAACAGCTTGTTGCTCCGGGGGATGGGGTCATATTGAAAATAATCCCCTCTCCTGTATTAATCGATGCTTCTCCGAGGATCAGTTTACGCTGTTTTTTGTCAATCACTTGTGGGCGTACTCCGCCGAACCCTTGCGCGTATTCATATTCATGAAGTTGAAGAGAGGGGACAATTTTTCGGGCATCGTGAAGAAAAAGTCGTTTCCCGAAAAATGGGACTTCAAAGATAAAATTTCGCAAAATATAGTTACGGATTTCCGAATCTTTGAGTAGTTTCCACAGTGCCGAAACCACATTACTATCCAATCGCAACGTTTTCCAAAAATCAAGATAAGTACCATTTTTGTACCGTTCCAATTTCGGTAGCATTAGCGCCGTTGGTCCAAACCTCGTATTCCCCTCCGCCAAAATATCAGGATCACCGTGGAGTGCTGCAAAAGGGAGTTTTGGATTTTGAATCATATAGACTTTGCCATTGAGCAGTTTTTGGGTTGTGAGATAAAAACTTCCTGCCATAGGAAGACACGCATACTCTTGCCCATACCCCATAGCATGTGCCAAAAAGAGACTATGCGCGCCCGCATTGACCACGATAAAATCGGCACTAAACGTTTGCCCCTTCGTGTGGAGCGTGTAACCTCGTGTTGTATTTTTTTCAATCGTTAAGACTTGCTCATTCACAAAAAGTTCGACCGTTGTATTGGGCTCTTTTTGGGCATTATCAATGAGGGACTTCGCCATTTTTCCATAATCTACGGTTGTCCATTGATCGCGTGTTCCAAGAGCAACAATGTTTTCGGGACGTTCATTACCATTGGCATCATAGACAACACGCGGTTCGAGTATTTTGAGCGTCTCTTTGTCCCACACTTCCAAATAGGGGAAAAGTTCTGAAAACTCTTCATAACGTTGAAGCAAAAACTCCACCTCATCATCCCCTACTCCCAGTGCCATTTTTTGATGCGAAAAAATGATCTCGTTTTCATAAGAGTGTGCCAAACAATATTTTTCGACCATCTTCGCGGTGCGTTTTGTAATAGCCGCTTTAGGAAGGGTATAGTTTGTCTCAATATCACCCACGTGGATAGTTTGAGAGTTACTGGTTCCTTTAGAATTAAGGGTTGCAATATCCTCATATTTTTCAATAATTCCGATTGATTCAATAGTGGTATAACGTGCCAATTCGTAGGCAAGTGCTGCACCTGATATTCCAGCACCGACAATAACAACATCATAATGATGTGACATCCAAATCCTTTTTGAGTATTGTGCAAAAGTATAAAGACTATTTCCACACTTTTAAGTTATAGTATAACCGATCATACTAGTCAAGGAGATACAATGGATACCGTAACCCTAACAGATAATCGAACAGGTAAAAGCTATGAATTCTCAATTTTGTCCTCAACAATCGGCTCTAGCGTCGTTGATGTACGAAATTTCTACAAAGAAACAGGGATGTTTACCTACGATCCGGGATTTACTTCAACGGCAAGCTGTAGTTCTGCTATTACCTATATTGATGGGGAAAAAGGGGAACTTCTCTATCGCGGATACGATATAAGCTATTTAGCCACCCAAAAAAGCTATCTTGATGTTTGTTATCTTTTGTTGAATGAAAAACTTCCAAATGAGGAAGAGTTACTCGCTTTTGACATCGAATTGCGAAAACGTTCCTTTGTCCATGAGGGGCTAAAAGAGCTTTTTAATGCGTTCCCCGACCGTGCTCATCCTATGGCGATGATGGCATCCGCTGTATCAGCTCTCTCCACTTTTTATTTTGAACATCTTACCGTTACTACCCAAGAAGAGGCGCAAATAATGGCACGCCGAATTATTGCCAAAATTCCAACATTGGCGGCATTTACCCATCGACGAATGTTTGGTATCCCGTATATTTACCCCGATCTTAATCGTTCATTTACCGAAAATTTCCTCTATATGATGCGTGCGTATCCGGGACAGAATCTTAAAATCCGTGAAGTAGAGATCAAAGCACTCGATACGATTTTTACGCTTCACGCCGATCACGAACAAAATGCCTCGACCTCAACTGTACGCGCCGTAGCCTCTACGGGAGCACATCCCTACGCCGCTCTCTCGGCAGGTATAAATGCACTATGGGGAAGAGCGCACGGGGGAGCGAATGAATCGGTGATTGCACAACTTGAGTTTATTGGAAGCGTCGATAATATTGATACATTTATTGCCCGTGCCAAAGATCCCAAAGATGAATTCAAACTAATGGGGTTCGGACACCGTGTCTATAAAAATTTTGATCCCCGCGCAAAAATTCTCAAGAGTCTCCTTGATCAGCTCAAAGATGAATTAGGAGTCGATAATGAGCTCTTGAAAATCGCCGAAAAAATCGAACAAATTGCCCTAAGCGATGACTATTTTATCCAGCGCCGTCTCTATCCCAATATTGATTTTTACTCAGGACTTATTTTGACCGCTTTGAAAATTCCGAAGCCTCTCTTTACTATTATCTTTGTCATCGGCAGATCAGTGGGATGGATCACACAGTGGATAGAACTCCAAAATGACCCCGAAATGAAAATAGCCCGCCCTCGACAGCGTTATATCGGAGTGGAAAAGCGTATCGTGTAGTTAAGGGGCAAGAATATAAAGATTGTTAGTGTGGTGCATATCCGCACTAAACCGCTCTTTAAGCTCTCGATCAAATGTCATTAGATAGACGTTCGCATTGTGGAGATGAAGCGCGTTAAAATTTGCCAACAATACATCATCTGCGACGTTTTTACCGTGATCGCATTTCGTAAAATTAAACGATTTTAACGTTTTTTTATAGTCGTATAAATCGGCTTCCCATTCGCTTTTAAAGAGATAGAGAGAGTCGGGATTGGCTGCTACATAGATACGGTTGTCGGCAATATTAAATTTTTCGATAACATCATTAAACATTGAACCAATATTCGAAAAATTCTCTATATCCCAAAAGAGATAATGGTCACGGTTTTGGGTCGCTTTTGGTTTGTTGATGAGGGTGAGACGCTTGGAAATATTGTAATGGTTATGGGCAATATCGTTGGTAAGTTCGATGGAATTTTTCAGTTTTACCGCATCATCGGTATTAAAATTTAACACTTTCCCAAGTTCAATATAAAGCTCAATATCCTCCAACTCTTGTCGTGCGCCCCCCTTTTGATAACTACTAAGTTCTTTTAGCTTATAGTGGGGAAAAAGAAGTCCAATTTCCATCGCTTTTCCTGCTCCAAAAGCACTCTTCACTTTCGAAAAAATACGTGTAGCCTCTCCATTTTCAGGAAGTTCAATAGAACCATAATATTTTTGATTGATAATTATTTTTTGCATGGGCGAATTTTAGCGTTTGAATCTTAGAGGTCACTTCAAGAATAATTGCTTATTTTATAATCAGGTAAAAACCACGATTTAGACTATAATTTTTTCCATATATACCGTATAGAGGAGAGAAACCATGCAAGATTTAGTAAAAAGCTATGAAGCGAATGCTTCGTTGATCCAAAAATTTATCCTCTCCACCTTGGGAAATGTCAGTCTTAAAACGCTTGATGTCCGACTCACAGAACGACTTTATAAAACATTTCCAAGTTTAGAGCTACTGTACAAATGTGATGAGGGATTCGTCCAAAACTCTCCGAATATTTATGCTGATAAAGAGGAAATGTACCACATCGGTGCGGACAGGCTCTATTTGGTCAATGAAGCGGAAATTCAAAAAGGGTTCTATATATCTGACCCTTATATCTCAACGGCTACAGGTTTTTTATGTATTACTGTAGTCTATGCGGTAGGAGACGGTTATTTGTTTTTGGATTTTCGTCTACGAAAACTTCTCGAACGATTCGATCTCATCGAAAAAAATGATATTTTCAAAGGAATTACCCGTATCTCCTACGCTCTAATTGGTGGAGGGCTCCTCTTTTTTGCTATTTTTGTCGTTCTTTATGGATTTTATACGTTTGGAGAATACTTTTTTGGAATCGAACCGCTCACTATTGATATTGTTTTTAAACCGATTATTGCGTTAACCCTAGGACTAGCAGTTTATGATTTGGGAAAAACCATTGTTGAACAAGAAGTTTTACCACGAACCCAACACGTAAGCGATGCGTTTAACCCCAAAACATTACTGAATTTTTCGGTATCCATTATTATCGCTCTCTTAATCGAAGCATTGCTAGTCGTCTTTAAAATCTCTATTCATAACTACAAAGATTTACCGTATGCCTCCACTCTTATCGCTGCCTTGGCGTTTTTACTTCTTGTTTTTGCGATATTTGTCTATATTATCCGTAAAACCGAAAAGGAATAATTAATTTTTACGTTGCTTTAAACCCTTACACTTTATAATGTGATAAAATTATGTTATATAAGGGTTTCTAATGCAAAAACATCTATTGGAGAGTGTTCGATTAGAAGAGATTCTTGAACACTCTCCCGACGGGATGTTTACGATTGATACCAATATGAATATTCAATACACAAATCCTGCGTTTTGTAAAATAGTGGGATACGAAGCCACGGAACTTTACGGCACACCCATTACCAACTATCTCGGGGATTTAAGTATTTTAACCAATTGTATGGCAAACGTACAAGAGCATGGGCATTGTAACGATCAAGAGACTATCTTTAAACGAAAAGATGGATCGGTTGTCCATATCTCTAAAAATGTTCAAGCACTGTACGATCAAAATGAAAATATTCATAGTATTCTGGTCAGTATTCGTGATATGACGGCGTTACATCAACTCAATACTGAGCTCTTAGAGTCGAAATACGATACCCTTACTAAACTTCCAAATCGAAGAAAACTTTTGAGCGATATTACTGGTATTGATTCCGCTTTTACCATCATTTTAATCAATATTGACAGTTTTAAAGAGGTCAATACCTTTTATGGTCCTACAATAGCTGATCAACTTCTCATCACTTTAGGCTCTGAGATTGTGAACTATTCACAAACAATTCCTCTTTCATCCGCTGTTTATAAACTCCCAGTTGACGAATACGCTATCCTCATCAAATGCGCCTGTAGCAAAGAAGATGTCGATCAATGTATTACCGCTTTATCCACCACCTTTAATACCAAAGTTTTCACCGTAGCAGATCAAGAAATCAGTCTAAATATCACTATTGGCGTTGCTGGGTCTACTATTGATAATACTCAAATCCAAGATATTATGTTACACGCGGATATGGCTCTGAAATTGGCAAAAAAAACACGTAAGAATTATCTCTACTATGACGAATCCCTTCACATAAAAGAGGATTATGAAAACAATCTCTCCTGGATTAAGCGATTGCGCAATGCTATTGATGAAGATAGAGTTGTCCCCTTCTACCAACCTATCGTCAATGCACAAACTCTAAAAATTGAGAAGTATGAAGCATTAGTTCGTATTGTTGAGGAGGATGGAACCATTATTTCCCCTTTTAAATTTTTGGAAATTTCCAAAAAAGTGAAACTTTATCATCAAATTACGACGATTATGATCGATAAAGTCTTTGAAGAATTAGCGCATCACGACAAGGTTCAATGCTCTATTAACCTCTCTATTGAAGACATACATAATAATCTTATGTACAGCTACCTTGTGGATAAAATCAGAAATTATCCTTATGCCAATCGGATTATTTTCGAGATACTCGAATCAGAGGGGATTGAAAACTATGAGACCATCAATCAATTCGTTACCGAAGTTAAAAAATACGGCGTTAAAATCGCTATTGATGATTTCGGTGCGGGGTATTCTAATTTTGTTTATATCACCAAACTTGATATTGACCACATCAAAATCGACGGTTCCATTATTCGCAATATCCATAATGATGTTACTTCTCAAATCATCACCAAAACAATTATTGATTTTGCCTCCCAGTTGGGAATCCAAAGTATTGCGGAGTTTGTGTGTGACGAAAATGTCTACAACTATATCAAACATCTTCCCATCAGCCATTTCCAAGGATACTATTTCGGAGAGCCTCAAGCCACGATGGTATCTGAATAGATTCACAGAGGGTAAAGCTATAACTCTGTATAGTTCAAAAAATATTTTAAAATGAACTAGAGGTACTGTGTGATAGGTCAAAAAGTTTTTATTGTAGCTGCGGTTTTTTTAGCAATAATCCCGATTAAATCTTTTTCATTCGATGACACAAATACCTCAAATAGCAATTCACTTTCTATCTATCGCATTGCTCCATCCCCTGAAAAAGCACTTATTAACAGTAATGGCGGTGGTGGACTTTCTTATAACTCGAGCGATGTGAAATTTAAAGTTGAAACATCTGCTGACTTTGTTAAAACAGGGGCTATTGTGAAAATAAACCCTTTTCAAAATGCACTTTATCTAAAATTTGGTGCTAACTATCTCACTCAAAATGTATCCAACACTAATTTTATCAAAGAGAATGTGAGCCAATATTCAACGGCATTGGGTGTTGGGTATAAGTTTTATAATAATTTAGATTTGGAAGTTGGCAGCAGTATGACGGAAATAATCGCCAATAAAACCAATCCAGATAACCCAATAAGCAATCAAATCCTAAAAGATACTTATTGTCAACTTGCCAAACGTGCAGAAATACCTATAGGAACAATTGATGTACGCTTAAATGGAAATCAACTTTATCAAAATCTGGCGGCTAAAGAACAAAATTACGGTAGCAGTTTCAACTATTACCCTAACAAAAACATTAAGCTAGGGTATTCCTATATGAATATGCAAAATAATGTTTCCAATGGATATGTACTCAATTATGGCTATTTTTCAACGGAATACACCAATAACATTTCACAAAATACGTATGCAGTAACGGTAGGATTTAAAGCAAAGTTTACTGATATTACGAATATTTCGAGCTATAAGATACCTATGAATATCAAACCCGTGAATACGGTATTGCACAAATTTGATGACATGGTTTTAAGCGACAATATGAATCTTCGTATGTGAGTAGCCTCTGTTCCACCCTTTGCGAACTTCTTCTGCTGCTAAAACAATCACCATAACTGCAATGACAGCCCACCAATAGATCGGATCAAACATAGCGGTACCGAAAACAGTGCTCAAAGGAGCGAAAAAGATCAACGTGAACAAAACACCCAATTGCACTCCGACACCTGCCACATAATAGCGATTGCTCCATACCCCAATTTTCCACAACGAGTCTTTGGTACTACGGCACGAGAGACCGTTGGCAATCTGCGCAAAGACTATCGCACTAAAAGTTAGCGTTGTTGCTTGTAAGTATAATGGATCATTCAATAATAACGCTCCACCGTTCCACCCATGCGCTTTTAGATACACCCAAAAAAGACCCATCGATAATACTGCCGTAATCAATCCCAAAAATCCAAATGAGCGAAAATAGACATTGCGAGTCAATATTCGTTCTTTACGGCTATGAGGTGGCTGATTCATCAATCCAGCGTGCGGTAATTCTGCCCCCAACGCCATCCCCGGCAAAATATTCGTCCCCAAATCAATGGCGAGTACAAGCGGGACGGGAAGTGCCAAAGGAAGCCCCATCGAAAAGAAGAAAATATAAGGGACAGCTTCAGGAAGATTATTGGAAAGCATATAGGTGATAAAACGGCGTATGTTTTCATGTACGGCGCGCCCCTCTTCTATCCCCTTAACAATCGTCGCAAAATGGTCATCCATCAACACCGCATCCGCGGATTGTTTTGCGACATCGGTTCCCGACCCCATCGCAATACCCACATCGGCTTTTTTTAAAGCAGGAGCATCGTTTACCCCATCCCCCGTTACGGCGACTGTCTCTCCCATCTCTTTGAGCTGTCCTACGAGAAAGAGTTTTTGCTCTGGGGAAACACGGGCGAAAACATGATTACGCCGTAATAGCCGTTTGATCGCTGAGGGGGGAAGTTTCTCCAGATGTTCCCCTGTCGTCACTTCTGAATTCGCAGTAATAATACCTGCTTTGATCCCAATTGCCGCCGCCGTAATCGGATGATCTCCGGTAATCATCAATACTCGAATCCCAGCTTTGTGACACAGACCAACCGCCTCTTTAATATCACTTCTCAATGGATCAACCATCGCAATAAATCCGATAAAACTCAAACCACTCTCGGTCTCTTGACGTGATATAGGTAATGTCAAACACTTTCGTGTAGCAAAAGCAATAACCCGATACCCTAACGCTGCTAGTGCATCATGTTGGGCGATCAATTTTTGATGTTCATCTTCGGTAAATTCTTTTGTCCCCTCTCGTGATACGAGTGTATGACACAACGCGAGGATAATTTCAGGTGCCCCTTTGCAAAAGATGACGTATCCATCTTTTTCTGAATGTACCGTAGACATCCGTTTGAGATGGTAGTCAAACGCATAATCAGCCACTATCGGTGTCTCACCCCGTCGATGTGTCACGTCGGTATACTGATTGGCGAATATGACCAATGCTTGCTCTACAGGATCACCGCTTTGAATCTCCGCACGATTGCATAACAATGCGGCATCCAAAAGTAGCAATGACGGAATTTTTTCTTTTTTCTCCTCTTCCCATGCTGCTACTTCCATCTTGTTTTGGGTAATCGTCCCCGTCTTATCGGTCGCAATCACCGTGATGGCTCCTAGATTCTCAATAACACTGAGACCGTTGACGAGAAATCCTTTGGATGCCATCCGTTGCGCCCCAAATGCTAACGCCAGTGTTACCGTAGGTAATAACCCCTCTGGAATCAACGCAACCAAAACCCCCAACGCAAACAAAAAAGTTTTCCACAGCTCAAAACCTCCCGCTATGGTAGCAATGACAATCAAACCCCCTGCAATAACAAAAGATGTCAAGGCAATCACCTTGGAGATATGGGCAATCTCTTTTTGGAGATGGCTCTCCCCCGAATCAACACTCTGGGTCAATGCCGCAATCGTTCCGTATCGGCTCTCTTTGCCTGTCGCATACACCAATCCCCGCCCTTCCCCCTTGACAACATACGTCCCCGAGTACAAGAGGGTTTTATGATGAGCAGAGCCTACGGCATCGCACGAAACAGATTCACTCTCACCCGTCAACGTACTCTCATTGACCCACAAATCAAATGCACGGATGATATACATATCCGAAGGTACTTTATCCCCCTCATTGAGTATGACAATATCCCCTGGAACAAGTTGTTCAGCAGAGACGACACTCTCTTCTCCTGCACGTACTACTCTTACTTTTAAGGGGAGCATATTACGTAGCGCTTCCAAACTTTTTTCGGTACGAATCTCCTGATAAAATCCGAATGCTCCGTTGAGGAGAATGACAATAACAATAGCCCATCCGATTGGCAGCATATTGGAAGCGGGATCCAACCACCCAGTCACAAAGCTGATTACTGCAGCAACCCATAATAAAATGGCAAAAAAATGGGTAAATTGAGCGGCTAGTTTTTGATACCACGGTTTTACCGGAATATGAGGAAGGGTATTAAGCCCGTATTGTTGATGCCGTCGTTGCACCACCTCATCACTTAACCCCTCTTCTGAGGTTGCAAATGCTAAAAATAATTCAGATAATGTCATTGTTTTCATAAAGAAAGCTGCCTTATTCAGTTATATTTATTGTTGCAAACTATAACCATTTTTTCTTTCTAAAATAGATAAGAAGCACTACGGTAATGAGGATAAACACTCCCCAAATGGCAGGATATCCCCACTTCCAGTGCAACTCAGGCATATCCGTAAAATTCATCCCATAGATGCCAGCGATAAATGTCAATGGGATAAAAATCGAAGCAAATACCGTCAGAACTTTCATCACCTCATTCATCTTATTGCTGATACTGGAGATATAAATATCCAATAATCCTGCCAAAATATTCTGATAGGACTCGATGGATTCGATAATCCGAATAGCATGATCGGAGACATCACGAAGATAAAGCTGTGTATGCGTTTGAATCAGCTCGGAGTCACTGCGCAACATCCCTGCCAGCAACTCTCGTAGCGGTGAAACGTACTTTCGTATATGAATCAGCTCACGTTTTAGTTTTTGGATTGTAATGAGCGTTAGGCGTGTTGGTTCTTCTGAAATTAAATGATCTTCAAGGGTAAGTGTTGTCTCATCCAACGAATCGATCAAAATAAAAAGATTATCAACGATAACATCCAATATCGAGTATGTGAGGTAATCGCTCCCCATACTTCTAAAATGCCCTTTACTTGTTTGGATACGCTGTTTTACAGGGGAAAAAAGATCATCCGATTTTTCTTTGAAACTAAGCACAAGATTTTCCAAAACCAAAATACTAATTTGCTCATTATTAATGGTAAATGCTTCACTCGAAGCCATAAGACTTTTGACAACAACGTAGAGATAATGGTCATACTCTTCAAATTTCGGTCTTTGATGCGTTGTTAAAATATCTTCAAGCACGAGAGGGTGAATATTAAACAGCTCCCCTATTCTCCCAATCAAATCCGCATCGCTGAGCCCTTCAATGATAACCCACGTAACAGTATCTTTTTTTATATAATTACCGATAGATTCCACGGAGGTTATTTCACACTCACGCATCCCCTCTTTATCGTAATGGATCAAAGTAATCAGGGTGTCCGTTTGATGAACATCACCGACGTGAACAATAGCGCCCGGAGGAAAGCCTGCTTTATCGGAAGAGGTGCTCAATGATTTAGACATTGCAATCTTTTGTTCGTATTTTTTGCATACATAGCCTTTGAAAAGCAGTATAGCTCTCTTTTGGTAAAGTTAACGTGAAATTATTGAGAAAGAAAATGCTTTATAGTTTTTTTATACTATAATAATTGCGTCTAACAACATTAAAAAGGGGACGATAATGAAGCAGCAAAACAGCTCGTTGTTATCATGCAAGAGGCACTGGATGAAAGCAAAGTCGATATAGCCGCAGGTAAATACGACTATTATTGATTATCAAAGAACAATGCCCATCTTGTATGGTATAACTTGCTAAAATAACAAAAAAATTGGAGCTTGTTATATGTTTACTGGTATTCTTTATTTGGGTATTCCCATTATATTGGTTCTTTTAGTTGCTTATTCCAAAGGGTTGATATTCGCAAACTTCAAATCGATCACTCCCGCACAAGCATCGGAGCTTTTAAAAAACAGCAAAGAGGTTTTTCTCTTAGATGTTCGAACGTCGATAGAGTTTTCTCAAGAACGAATTAAAGGGGCTACTCTCATCCCCCTACACGATTTATCCCAAAGTCTTTCGAAGCTTAATAAAGTGAAAGATAAAAAGGTGATCGTCTATTGCCGCAGTGGGAATAGAAGCGTTAGTGCCTCACGTATCCTTGCAAAAAACGGCTTTATCCCTCTCAATCTTAAAGGGGGAATCGGGTTATGGCAACATGAAGGATTAAGTGTTATTCGAGGATGAACACGGAACCTTTCACCTTTCACATCGACCCTACACCAACTCTACCGACACGTCAATGTCGCTTTATCGCACGTCTCTTCGGATGGGCTTTAAGCTATGGCAATTACGCCGTTGCCCTACTCGTATGGTGGGTGAGCGACTGGTTTATCGCCATTGGAGCCTTATTGCTCGGATTTATCGTTTTCGGAATCCTCCGATCCAAACTCCACAACGACTCTATCCCCCTAGCCCAACGTGAATATCCCTATGATGATGCCGCTATTGCCACATGGTATATGTCACGCAATCACTGCTTTACTTTCACTAAAGGGGAAGAGAATACGCTATGAAGTCTTACCTTATCACCGACCCCACCTTCTACGGCAATACCCCCGATACCCTCAAATCCTCATTAGCAACCGTATTTTCGAAACATATTCCCGATTTTGCCGTTTTCAGAGACAAACAAACCCACAGTTATGATGAACTGGCACAGACGTTTATTGAGGTATGCCGTACGTATTCCATTCCAAAGATAGTATTGCACGGTGACTATACACGTGCAAACACTTTAAAAGCCGATGGGGTGCATCTAACCTCAACCCAATTTGACGCAATCGTTGAGGCAAAAGGGTTAGGGTTGTATGTTATCATCAGTACCCATACTCCCCTAGAAGCGTTAAAAGCGCAAGAATTGGGTGCCGATGCAATCACGTATAGCCCAATTTTCGCCTCACCCAACAAGGGAGAACCCAAGGGTTTAGAGGATTTAAAAGAAATAGTGGCTAAAATAAGAGTACCTATTTTTGCATTGGGTGGAATTACGACCCAAGAGCATATAAATGCCGTAAGCACAACGGGTGCGTACGGATTTGCATCAATACGATATTTTATCTCTTAAGGAATTTTACCTATGTTTGAAACAGTTATCGGTTTGGAAGTTCACGTCCAACTCAACACCCAGTCTAAACTTTTTTGCTCATGTCCAACAAGTTTTAATCACGAACAAAATACCAATACGTGCCCTACGTGTCTTGCATTACCGGGAGCATTACCCGTTTTGAACAAAGAGGCAGTACGTAAAGCAGGAATGTTTGGAACAGCGGTAGGTGCCATCATCAACCGTACCAGTTTTTTTGACCGTAAAAGCTATTTTTATCCTGATAGCCCCAGTGCGTACCAAATCACACAACTGTATACCCCGATTGTGGAACACGGGAATTTAGTGATCGATTTTGAAGACGGCAGCCACAAAAATATCCGTATCAACCGTGCCCATATTGAAGCCGATGCAGGGAAAAACATTCATGATGGAGCTATCTCCAAAGTAGATCTAAACCGTGCAGGGACACCATTACTTGAGATCGTCTCTGAGCCCGATATGCGTTCAGGTGATGAAGCGATTTTGTACCTCAAAAAATTGCACTCCATCGTCCGTTATCTCGATATTTCCGATGCCAATATGCAAGAGGGATCGTTTCGAGTTGATGTTAACGTCTCCATTCGTCCCAAAGGGGATGAAAAACTTTATACCCGCGTAGAGATCAAAAATATCAACAGCTTCCGTTTTATCCAAAAAGCGATTGAACTTGAAGTAGCACGTCAACGTGAAGCGTGGGAAGATGGAATGTACGAGACTGAAATATGCCAAGAAACGCGACTCTTTGACCAGACCAAACAAGAAACACGTTCAATGCGCGGTAAAGAAGAGGCAGCTGATTATCGCTATTTCCCTGAACCCGATTTGCTCAAAGTCGTTGTAGATGATGCGATGTACGCCGATGTTATCAAAATCCCTGAACTCCCAGATGCGAAAAAAGAGCGTTTTGTCCGTGAACATGGGATAAATGAATACAATGCGGGTGTATTGACGGCTGATTTACAGACGGCACACTATTTTGAAGCAATGATAGCCCATGGAGCAACGGCAAAAAATGCTGTTTCCTGGCTGACAGGAGAGCTACAAGGTCGCCTGAGTGGTGGTATGGGTGCAGCCGAGTCGTGTGTGAGTGCCCTTATGCTAGCACAGTTGGTCAAGCGTATTGAAGATAATACCATTAGTGGAAAAGCGGGGAAAGAAATTTTGGATTATCTTTTAGCCAATAATGGCGGAGATGTTGATGAAATTATCGAAAAATTGGGGCTTAAACAAGTAAGTGACACGGGAGCTATTGAAGCGTTGATCGATGAAATCTTAGAAGCAAATCCTGAAAAAGTGGCAGAGTACAAATCAGGCAAAGATAAATTATTCGGTTTCTTCGTCGGTCAAGCAATGAAAGCATCGAAAGGTTCAGCAAATCCTCAAACGCTTAATGAACTTTTACTTGCTAAATTAGCGTAAATAAGGTTTCCTATGTTCGCTAGGTGGGTGGTTGATACAGCGTTTTTTCTCCATACCTGCCACCCTTATCAGCGTACTAAAATCTTTTTTTATAATCTTTTAGAAAATCAACATTATCGGTATAAAAAATATTTCGACCTTTTTATGATAGGGCTCATTTTTTTGAGTGTCTATATTTTGGTTAGTTCTGTTAAGCATGAGCTTCCTTACAGCTGGCTTGTTTTTAATAATTATGTTATTTCATTGTTATTTGTACTTGAATATACTCTCCGTTTTTGGGTTTATAGCAATAATTCAAAAACGATTATTGAGCAATATGAGCGGGATCTTTTTCTCCATCGCCCTTTCTCTTTTTTAGAAGCGATGAAATCTATTTTTAAACAAAAAATGGAATACGTTCTCTCCCCTACGGCTATTATTGACTTACTCGCTATTATGCCGTTTTTCCATGAATTTAGGCTATTACGGATTTTTATCCTTTTTCGTGTTTTAAAACTGTTCCGCTATGCCAAAAGTCTTCGTCGTCTCATCTCGATTCTTGCCTCTAAAAAGTTTGAAATTTTTACGCTGATTGTTTTTACCTTGATTATGATTACTGTTTCATCGGTGTTGATCTACATGATGGAAGCCAATAATCCTGATTCACGTATCAATACATTATTTGATGCCGTTTATTGGGCGGTTGTGACCATTTTTACCGTTGGATATGGCGATTTTGTCCCCGTTACTCATGGGGGGCGTATTGTTGCGATGATGATTATCGTTTCAGGTATTGCGGTTATCTCCTTCGCAACCTCCATCGTCGTCTCAGCATTTACGGAAAAGCTTGATGAAATAAAAGAAGAAAAACTAATTGATAGCGTTAATGCACTGAAACGTATGTATCTTGTGTGCGGATTTTCGCCACTGGCACATGAAGTGATACGAAAACTCCATAAGCGGCATCTCCCTATTCTTGTTCTTGAAAAAGATCCTCAAAAAGTAGCCCTTGCAAGGAGAGAGGGGCTATTGGCGTTAGCTTACGATTCGGCATCTTTACATACCTATAGTCTATTAAAGATCAATTTTGAGCACCAAGTGGAGGCGGTAATATTGTTGCATGAGAGCGATGTAGCGAATATTTATGCAGGGCTGACGATACGGGAATTGACGAAAATAATTCCGTTGTATTCCGTATTACACCATCTTGGCAATCGTAAAAAATTCTCTCTTGCGGGAATTAATCATATTGTAAATACTCATGAATTAGTGGGGAGTATGAGCCGAATTATTGCCCATCAACCCGTAGCATTTGAAGTGATTCATGCGTTGCGTTCGGAACAAACATCGACAATTATTGATGAAATTATTTTGGATTCAACGGTGAGTGATCGCTTTTACAAACTTTTGAATGATCCACTCTTTTATCAACGTTTTAGTGTTTTGGGAATTTTTAGTACCTCGACACAGCTATTTCATTTTAACCCAAACCCTGAGAGAGGGATTCAGCCTGGGGATGTTGCGATTGTTATTGCTAATCGAAATCTAATTGAAGAGTTCCGAGCCAAACTGCACCGAAGAGGAAAAATATGAAACATCGTTGCGCCGCCATCTTCGGATACAATGAATACTCTAAACAAATTGTTGAGCAGGTAAAAGGATCCTATCATAATATTGGGATATTTGTAATTAATGATGCTGAGTTTCTTGAAGCTCAGAACGATGGATACAGTGTTGAGAAATTCGATTTAAGTGACAATTGGGAAGATATTGAGATGCGTTTTGATGTTAACTCATTGATTGTCTTTTGCGCACTTAATGATGATGCAGAAAATGTTTTTTTGACCCTATCGCTTCGTGCAACATTCGAGAAACTTTTTATTATTACCCTAGCGCAAGACAATGAGAGTATGATGAAGATGAAAAGTGCCGGAGCAGACAAAGTGATGCCGATTCTTCAAATCGCTGCGAATGTTATTGCCGATATTCTAGGGAAGCCTATTATGACGCAAGTATTGCATGATGTGTTGTATGAGGATAGTGATCTGACCATTATGGAAATGGAGATCGGGGAAAACTCTCCAATTAACGGTCAATATTTACATGATATTCATTTCAAACGAGATTTTGACCTTATCTTATTAGCAATTGTCGATCAAGAACAGGGGACAACCTTTAGTTTCGCCTCTAAAGGGCAAAATCACCACATTGATGAGGGGGATATTTTGGTTCTTATGGGATATAAAGATAAACTGCAACGATTAAAAGAATGGAATGCTGGAGTGAGCGTATGAAAGTAGGAATTATTGGCGCGGGTAAATGGGGTGAAGCGTTAGCCTTTGCTCTAAGTGAAAAAAATGAGGTAATAATTACTTCTCGTACACCGCGTGATTGGGTCAATTTTAAAAGCCTTAATGAAGTATTGGAATGTAAGTATCTCATAATTACCGTCCCTGCTCAGCAAGTGTCACAATGGCTAAAAGATAATTTTGTTTTTTCAGGGCAAAAAGTACTGGTAGCTGCCAAGGGGATAGAAGCCTCCTCTGGGAAATTTTTAAATGAAATTTACGCCCACTCTATTCCTGAAGAAAATTTGGCTTTTTTATCAGGACCTTCCTTCGCAAGTGAAGTCATTCGTTCATTGCCCACCGCATTGGTGATTAATTCACAATCATCCCAAACCGCCAATGAGTTTGCATCTTTATTTCCAAGCTTTATCCGTACCTATATTAGTAATGATGTGATCGGAGCGGAGATTGCAGGGGCGTATAAAAACGTTATCGCCATTGCCGCAGGGATTTGTGAAGGATTAGGCTTGGGGCATAACGCAGCAGCCTCTCTCATCTCCAGAGGACTCGTAGAGATGCAACGTTTTGGCAAAGCGTATGGAGCACAGGATGAGACCTTTTTGGGTCTTAGTGGTGCAGGTGATCTCTTTTTGACCGCTAGTTCCTCTATGTCACGTAACTATCGTGTGGGGCTTGGATTGGCAAGCGGAAAAACCAAAGAGGCTGTGTGTGATGAGATCGGGGAGGTAAGCGAGGGGATTGGAACAGCATACGCTCTTCATGAGATTGCAAACCACAAAAATATCTACCTCCCCATTGCCGCAGAAGTGTATGCAATATTGGAGGGGAAATCCCCACAACAAAGTTTAAAAGATTTAATACAAAGGTAAAAAAATGGTAGTACATATCGTAATGTTTCAATTTAAAGATGAGAATAAAGAGGCTAATTTAGCTCAGGTAAAAACAATGCTTGAAGCATTACCATCGAAAATAGGTGCACTCAAAAGTATGGAAGTAGGGATTGATATGAGTCGTAGTGAACGATCATTTGATCTGGTATTAACTTCTACATTTGACGATCAAGAAGGGTTGAATACGTATGCGATTCATCCAGAACATTTGGCAGTTGTGAGTGTTATCAAAGAGGTGACGAGCCTCTCAAAGGTTGTTGATTATCTTCGATAATCAAATGTAAAAGCAGACATAATGATGTCATAGAACGCTTCTATACTCTCCTAAAAAAAGAGTACTATATGAAGAATCAAAAATACGTCAACAGAGAAGAAATTATTTATGCACTCAAACACAAAGCGGATGCGCTCACCAATAAAGCTGAAACATTCAAAGATGATCGTGATCTTGTAATATTTGCAATAGAACAAGGTTGTGGATTCATTTTACAATATGCCAATGATTCCATAAAAAATGATATGAAAGTAGCATTAAAAACGATTGATTATTATAAAGGAAGTATCTTTATAGGCGAAACGATACGGCGTGATCCGAGTTTTATTATTCAGGTTATTCAACGACGGAACCCCTATAGACTTCTTTGCTCCCCTATTCAAAAACCCGATAATAAAATTTCTTCGATAACAGAAAATAAAAAATCATTTCGCTCACATTATTATTCTGCCCTTTACCCTAATATTAATCTTGATACAGCATTTGATGAACTTTGTAAATTTGATATTGACCATTTATTCCTCCAAGTTGGAAATGGACTATCTTCGATGGCAATGCCAAAAAAAAGTCGGCATCATATAAATGCAACTCAATTAATACGCCAAGAAATAGCCAAAGAATGTGTGCTAAATATCCCTAATATTTGGATAGAAAGGAATCCTATTATGTCCTCTAATGCTTATCAACTACTAATCAAAGGAATTAGCGTCGGAGAAGGGCTGATTGATCCTGACCGACAGGATGCAACCGATGTGATCACAAATCATGTAATTGCATTAATTAAAAAACATATTCTGATTGATTATAAAGATGAACACGCTATCATATCAACGGATTGAACTAGCAACAAGGGTAAATATGGGCTACAAACACGACTACGACAAAGCGATGTTCAGACTAAGTACGATCATCACTCGCTTATATCAGGGAGAATTATTATCTGTGACCGAACTCGCACAAGATTTTTCCGTCAGCCCAAGAACGATCCAACGCGATTTTAATGATCGTCTCAATAATTTTCCCATTGAACAAGTGAAGAAAAAATGGAAACTTAGAGACGGATGTACGATTGAAAAAACACTTCCCATCGATGAGCTTGTCGTCTCACAGATTATCGAAAAAATGTCTCAAGATATCGGTGGAGAGTTTTACACCAAAACCAAAAATCTCCTCTCCCGTATCCAAAATAATGGGTTCAATCCCATCTATACCCGCATCGATATGGAAGACTTGAGTGGTCATCTCCAAAGCATCGCCATAGTCGAAGAAGCGATTCGTAAAAAACAATCGCTCAGAGCACTCTACAAAACGGATAATGAAGCTAAAGAGGTTGAGCTTAATCCGCTGAAATTAGCCAATTTTGAGGGATTTTGGTATTTGATTACCCTTGATAAGGAAAATGAGTACGTTAAAAAATACCATTTCAAAAGCCTCTCTGGAGTCACTCTGTTGGATCGAACATTTGAGCGAAGTCCAAAACTCGATGATGTTCTTGAAAATGCTATGGGAATTTGGTTTCGGTATAAAGCCGAACCATTCGAAGTGCGTTTGTCGGTCACTCCTGAAATCGCAAAATTCTTTCGACGTAAACCACTTTCAAAGACGCAAGTTATCAGCAGTGTCGGAACCGATGGGAGCATGGAAATCACCATCAAAATCACCCATGAGATGGAGATTATCCCCATTGTGCAATATTGGATGCCTAGTATGAGGGTGATTGAACCCGAATGGATTCATGAAAAGATTATAGGGAATATCAAAAACTATTATTAATAAAATTATTTTCTTTCTAATATAAAGCAAACTGCAGCACAAGACCAATCTTTTAAAGTGGAAGGTATAACGTATGACTTTACTTTTAGAGCAACGGAATACTGATCTGAAACTTCTTTTGCTTGAATTCCTATATCATCGATAACATCTAAAATATTTCGTTTATCATCATTTGCAAAAAATGCAAAAATACCATATTCTAAAGATGATTCATGATTTAAAGCATTGCAAATACGTTGTATATCTTTGTCAATACCATTACCATATTTAGAAACAGCATTTTTTACCTCAATTATTACTTTTGCATTTTCTTGGTCGCCAAGAAGAATATCAATTTTTTCTTTTCGATGATCCTTCCTCTTGATATCTTTAATAAATTTCTTCTCTAGATTTCTTTTGAGAGCAATAGAATCAATAAGATCGGTTATGCTGACTTCAAACCGAATTTGAGGCATAGGTTCTAATTTCTCCAAACTTTGCCCAATAAAAATATTGATCATATATTCAGGAGCCAAACTTAGCCATGCAAAATCATTAGTCCACTTTAAATTTGTCTTATGGGCATTTTCAATACCTTTTATAACTGCTTCTTCAACATCTGATCGTTCGGGGAATATGCTCATTTGACTTGTCCTTTTTATTTTGTCAATTCTACTCAAATACTTGTTAGCTATAGCTTCATCCGATAAAACAAAGATAATTCGTTTTAGCTTTTTATCTGGACGATATAAATACTCATCTAGTACCGACATTGCAATTATTGCACATCGATCAAGATCACAATAATGCTTGCCAATTCCCATGGCAGGAATAGCAATCGATTCAAACCCTTCTCGTTGGGCGATTTCAAAAATCTCACTGTACGCATTGAAAAGTGCTTTTTGAATCGTATCGTTCCACTGAAACATACATCTTGGCGAAACACTGTGAATTATGTATTTTGCTTTAAGGTTGAAGCCCTCAGTCACTACCGCTTCACCAACGCCGAGCTTTCCTCCATATTTATGCGCTTGAGCTTTGCAAGCTACTTTTAACTGTGGTCCTGCGCCATCAAATATAGCCCCACAAACTCCGCTTCCTTTTTGCAGATATACGTTTGATGAATTGACTATAGCGTCACATGATTCTTTAGTAATATCTCCAACACGAATGCAAATGGTAACCCCTGCAAATTTTCCTTCCAATGGAAATTGTGCATGAAGACGCTCGTCAGGTTTCATTACACCTATAATGCGTAATTGCTTTTCATCGATAATTATTTGTGAATAGCAAAAAAAGTTCGGCAACTCGCCTACACGACCACCTGATTCAAAAGCAACAATAGCCCGTTCATGGAACCAAAGATCCTCAATTTCTTCCAAGTCCCTAAAATTAAATCTCTCTAATTCTTCTAGCGGTATATCAGCGATATGACGGAATCTTTTACCATTTAAATCAGGATGAAGCGGATCAATATTCATAACTTGTGTATTTTCTTCGGAAGCACATAACGCCTCAAAGACGCTTTGCAGTGATTCATCATCTTCAACACACAGCGAAACAGCCGATTTACTTGGTGGAATAATAAATATTTTGTAGCCGATAAAAATATAAGATATAGATTTATCATGTGGCAATAACTCTTCATCTATAGGATATTGTGCGACGACTGCTATAGAGGTTACATTTTTGGGAACATCCTCGAATGTAGCATAAACAGGAATATTTCGTGCTAATTTTTGTATATACTCCGCTACTAGATCGATTACCACAATCGCAATCTCATGGTCATATTTTGCAAAATAAAAGTGCATACAATCGCTGTCATTATTAAACATTGTTAGCTACAAATAAATGATATTTATTTAACTGTTGAGGAGACATTAATTGCGAAACTTTCATACCTTGATTTTTTATTGTGTAAGCATACGTTAAGACCTCTGCAACTATTTCATACAATACTTCTGGTATAGGGGAACGACAGTTATACAATGATATAACCAGTGCAGAATGTTGAATAATAGGGATTTTATTATGAATAGCAATTTTTCTTATTTGCAACGCTACACTAGCCACTCCTTTTGCTATAACAATAGGTGTATCATGTTTGGTTGCATCGTATCGTAATGCAATAGCGCTACGAAGTTGACTGACAATAATAACATCTGCATAAGAAACAGCCAACATCATCTTCGAATAGTGTTGGCTTTTAATGCTCTTGATCTTCAGTTGTTTATGTGTGTACTTCAAAGTTAATTTACCTTCAGTTTAAAAGATAAAATAATTATAACTACACCATACGACATCTTTATGTCTGGTTTTATTACGCCACTATCGAGATAAAAGAAGCCCCAAAGCTTGGGTATCGACTAACATAAAATAGGATTAGTTTTTTATTTTTTCGATCTCCTCCGCCTTCTCTTCAATCGTCAATAATGCTTCTACTTTTTCTTCATAAAGGGCTTTTGTTTTTTCGAGTTCATTTGCAAGATTACTAATCCCTTTTTCTTCATAACATTTCGGATTAGCAAGACAGCCGTTGAGTTCGTCTATTTTAGTTTCGAGAGCATCAATCTCTTTAGGGAGAGACTCTAGCGCACGAACTTCATTGTAGCTAAGCTTGAACACTTTTGGCTTTTCGATAACAGCTTGCACGACAACAGGTTTGGAAAACTCTGCTTCGATAGCATCCATCTCTTGAGACTCTTTTTCATCTTCGAGATATTCACTGTACGGCTTGAAGCTCTCTTCAATCGTTCCATCACCTTTGAAAATGAAAAGTTTTTTCGCAATTTTATCGACAAAATAACGGTCGTGACTAACAAGGATAACCGCACCCGTGAAGTTTTGAAGCTTCTCTTCGAGGATATTGATAGTGGGAATGTCGAGGTCATTGGTCGGTTCATCCAAGATCAGACAATCCACTTTTTTCGTAAACAGCAGTGCCAACGCAACACGATTTTTCTCCCCACCGCTGAGAGAACCTATTTTCTTATCCAAAAATTCTCTTGGGAAGAGGAAGTTCTTTAGATAGCCATAAACGTGATAATCGGTCCCCTGCGCATCAACACGATCCCCTCCATGAGGACAAAAGGTTTCAATGAGATTGAGATTGTCATCCAGCATCTCACGGTGCTGATCGAAATAACCGATAGTAAGTTCCCCTATTTTGATAATCCCACTGGTTGGTTTGAGCCGTCCTAATAGAGCTTTTAAAAGGGTAGATTTTCCGCTTCCGTTAGGACCTACGACGGCGATAACATCTTTTTGCAAAATTCGGGTGGTAAAATCTTTGATAAGAACTTTATCACCGAGAGTAAGCCCCAAATGGTCAATCTCAAAAAGCATCTTTTGACGGTTAATCCCCTCTGAACGGTTGAAGTGTTTGGCTTCACGTTCGAGTTCAATGCGCATTTTATGAATTTTACTCGGATTATTCTTCGCATCTTCACGCAAGGTTAACACCCGTTGTTTTCGCCCTTCGTTACGTTTGAGCCGTGCTTTTACCCCTCGTGAGAGCCATTCATTTTCACTTTTTAGGAGTTTGAGCAGATTATCATGCTGCTGCGCCATTGTCCGTAATAGCTCTTGCTTTTGGGTCAGATAATTGCTGTAACCACCTGTAAATTCACGTAAGCCACAATCTTCAACCTCAATCGTTTTGGTGGCGATTTGGTCAATAAAATAACGGTCATGGGAGATAAAAAGGAGGGTAAAACGCTCTTTAAGGATCAGTTCTTCGAGAAACTCAACCATATAGACATCGAGATGATTGGTCGGTTCATCAAGAAGAAGTATATCAGGCTTGAGAAGTAGTAAGGAAGCAAGGGCGACGCGGCGCTGTTCTCCACCACTTAAGAGATCAACATTTTTATTTTCGTACTCTTTGAGCATAAAATGGTGCATTATACGCTCTATTTTATCGTCCAAATTCCACGCATTATGATGATCGAGGAAATTACTCAAACGTGCCTGTTCGTCTAACAAAGCACCGTTTTCAAACTCTTCCGCCAAAAGAAGAGAAATTTCATCAAAACGGATTTTAGCCGTTCGTATTTCACCCAAACCAGCTTCAACCGCTTCACGAACGGTATGGCTTGGATCAAATTTCGGAACTTGAGAGAGCATCTTGATCTCAACATTTTGACGAGTGATACGCTCCCCTGCATCGGCATCGAGGGAACCATGAACCATTTTCATCAAGGTAGATTTACCGCTGCCGTTTTTACCGACAATAACGACCCTCTCCCCCTCATCAATATGAAAGCTAATATTTTCTAAAATTTTTTGAGCTTCGTAGTGTTTACTAACATTTAGGAGATCGACTAGTGCCATATTTCAAGAACCCTGTTTCTCGTGATTATATCGGATGGGGGCTTTAGTTTACACCTGCACCCAAGCGTACACCAAGTATATGTTCACAAGAGCGAGGGAAATAATAACTATTTTTTCCGCACTACCTCCCGTATAAAAACGCAACGCATACGGCAAAAGAGCAATTTTTCGATTCGCGAAGAATGGATAAAAATAGCCTTGTATTCCCCCAACAGTAATCAGATCTCCCAATGTATGAACGAACCATCCAAGGGCAAATCCAGCAAACCAAATATTTTTCCAATAAATAGCAACAATGCTAAGGAAAAGTGGCACCAAAAAAAGATGGGTTAATCCCCGATGTTTGAGGAGTGGGAGAATGTGGCTTAATAGCTTTATCGGCAAGGACATAAACCAGAATCTCCGTCCAATATATGATTTAGGTTCATCAATATCAGGAAAGAGCGATCCAAGGAGAACGAGAAAAATAAAAAATGCCGTACCAGTGGGTGTGAGTTCTAGCTGTTTAGCACCAATCAGGGCAAAAGGGAGTGCAACTAAAACATGCCCTTTCGCTGTCAATAATGTGCTTTATTCTTTTGGAGAAGAGTCAGATACTTTTATACTATCCCGTATCTCTTCAAGAAGTGCCGTTTGCTTCAACGACTCTTCATAACGATCACGAGAGAGGGAAAGATTTTCAAGCACGACAATAATCAACAATGCTAGAAATAAAAAGAGGAAGGTAAAAAGAATGGCAGTAACAAACCCCAAAAAGAGGAAAGATTGAAATGTTACCCATACCCCAATAACAGCAAATGCCCAAGAAGCACCGCTAAGAAAACTCAAAAGTAGATTATGGGTGGAACGCTTCATCAGTTCTTAGTGATCGTCGCTAAGAAGTACTGCGCCACCAAGGTAAACGTATGTCAACATCATAAAGATAAACGCTTGTAAGAATGCCATAAAGGTCAACAATGCAAAAGGAATCATTGGTAACAACCAAGGAGCCAACATCAAGATGACCATCAAGAACATATCATCCCCTTTGACGTTACCGAATAATCGGAAGCTCAAAGAGATAATACGAGAGATATGAGAAACGATTTCGATTGGGAACATCAACCACGCCAACCACCATACAGGACCCATAAAGTGCTTGAAATAGGTAATAATACCATTACGACGAATTCCCTCGAAGTTATAATAAGTGAAAACTACCAAAGCTAAAGCAAGGGTGAAATCCAAAAATGCGCTTGGTGCTTCAAATCCTGGAATAACTCCAATAACGTTAGCAATACCAACAAAAAGACCGATAGTAGCAACCAGTGGAAGGTAACGACGTGCTTCCGCTTTTCCCATAACATCAGCACCCATAGCAAGTACGCCACCAAGGTATGCTTCCATAACGTTTTGACAACCCGTAGGGACAAGACGCATATTGCTTGTCGCCATTTTCGCGATCAATAACACGATTGCAGCTGCAAGAAGCATGTGCGTTAGATAGATAAAGGTATGTTCGTGACTAACAAGCCCGAAGAAAGTAAACAACTCGCCCATTTGGTGTGTTCCTTTTGTGTGAATAATTAACGGAATTTTACCTCTTTTGAGATTAAATTCCTATAAACTCAAGATACGTAATGAACGTTTGGCGTTTAATATATCATCACTGATGGCAAGCTTGAGAGATTCAAGGGAATCAAACTTACAATTTTTGCGTAAAAATTTGACAAAACTAATCGAAGCGTACGTATAATTCTCTTTCACTTCATCTAAAATATGAGACTCAATCGCGTAATTCCCATCCGTTGATACACGATGCCCCAGAAAAACAACGCTACAGCGGTAGTGCTCCTCATCTCCTAAGCGTGTCAATGCTGCGTATACCCCCTCTGATGGGAGCAAATAGCCCACACACTCCAGATTCATGGTCGGAACTAAATCAGTTGAACCAATCCCCTGCCCTTTGATAATAGACCCTTTAATCGTATAGTTATGTCCCAAAAAGTGATTTGCACCATCTATGTCACCGATTTGAAGCTTCGCACGAATTTTGTGAGAGTGGATAGAATCTCCGTAAAATGTCACTTCATCAATAACAATAATCTCACCCTCAAAAAAAGTTTTTAAATCCTGATGAGAATAACGACGATTTTTTCCGAAATGAAAATCATAGCCCACAACGATTTTAGATAATTTTGGAAATTTCTTAACCAAAAGTGCAACAAACTCTTCCCCCTCCAAATGGCGAATATCTTCTAACTGATAGTAAAAGATCGGATAATGGCTATAGTGCTCTCGCTCTCGTGCAGGGGTTAAATTCGCATAACCTGTTTCGATGACAACAACAGCACCATTCTCACCCAATTGATCAAAAAGAGACTGATGCCCCACGTGCATCCCATCAAATCCACCGATGGCGATGGCATTTATTTTATTTTTCATGGTAACTCTTCAAGTTTTTGGTATTTAAAACTATATTTTTTTTTAATCGGCTAAGCACAGGAAAGTAAATTTCATCATGTTTTGGAATAGACATGTTTAATCCTTATCTTTTTTTATATGTTCTAACACAAAACTCTCTAAATCTATCCATTTACTTTGTTTTAATTTATGATCTAAATCATTAATTTTTTTTGCATATCTTTCTCTTGTAGCAGTGATTATTTCATCCCAACTTTTTGGAACTATTTCTAATCCATCAGTTTCCAAGTTGCCCATTGTAAAAACATTTTCTGTCTTAGTATCTGAAATGGCGATTGCATAAATTTTCTTTTTTTCTCCAACATGATATTTTTTATTAATTTCAGCTAGAGTTTTTACATACTTGTCCATTATTTCATTAATAATTTTAGGATTAATTTTAACCTTTGGCTTTTTAAGTTCAATGATGTGGATAATATTATTTTTTTCAATAGGTATAAAAATATCAGGAACTTTATTGATTTTGTACTCTTTAGTGATTTCTTCTAATTCATCGGAATCAAATTGATAAATTTCATATTTTGCTAAAATTGTTTTTAAAGACACATCACTTGCTATATCTTTATAAGCTATATTCTCAAAATCTTCTCCGAATATCCATAAGTTTTTATCTACGACATGATGGAGCATAGTTCTTTCTTTTACAGAACCTCTTTTTTCGCCATTTACTAACTTAGAAAAAGTATTTAAAAAATCAATTCTTTTGATATATTTTTCTTTTTCTGAAATAGCTCTTATAATTCCATAGTTTTCTTCTACATATCTTATCTTGTCGCTATCGTCTTGCTTTAACTTCAAAATAGTACTGATGTTACTTAAGTAGCTATCTGGTGACTCTCTCAACAATGTATCAATAAGATTTGCAATTATTGACTTAATATCATCTGATAGATTTTTACCACCAAATTTTTCTATAAAAGGCAACATAACGGCATGATAAGCTCTTGTTGTTATTTCATCCTTACTTAACTTTAAAAATTTAAGATATTCGTCTGATACTTTGTCAATTTTACTTTTGTATATATTTAACAAAACGCTCTCTAAATAAAATGTTATCTCTGCTCTTAACTTTTTGATAATCTTATCTGTTAATACATTGCTATAATCGTCACTGTCCTCAATATAATCAATGTTGTCAAAATATTTCGACTTGACAATAATCGAATGGTTTTGTTTAAAACTAGAAAAGGCAAGTTTGTTTTTTCCAGATGGCGCAATTGCTTTTAATACATTTTTATCATCAAAGAAAAGGACATGTTTTTGTCTATCAGACTTTAATCTAACTTGATCGTTCCATATGTAAAAATCAACACTAAATGTGTATTTTAAATCTTCATTTTCAACAGTTATCTTATAATCTTTGATAACTTTTTCTGTAAATTGTTCTATTTTTATTTGTTGATCATTTACATAGATATTTATACTTTTAGAAGCTATCCTATCTGCAAAAAAGGAGATAATTTCATTTTTAATATCTTCTAAATAGTTTTCAATATTTTCTTCATCTATGTTTAACTGTTCTCTTGATAAATCTTTAAATTGAATCAATGTGGTATATGCTTGCTTGATCTTGGTCGTAATAGGTTCGCTTGTACTTTCATTAAAAATTCTGATATTTTCATAATCTTTACATTGAAAAGAAATTTTATTTGTTTGCTTGTTCTTTTTAATAAAGATCGCCACATTATCAGGTGATTTTGTCAAAGTTAGATATGTGTATCTTCCTTTTCCTCTTCTACCATAGTTTGTTTTTTCTTGCTTTGTGGAAACTTTATATTGACAAAAAACTTTTTCAAACTCATCTTTATCTACTGGGATACCTTCACCATCATCAGCAATATCAAGACAAAAATAGTTATGAATTAATAAAGTTCCTTTATCCTGTTCGGTATAAACGTAGATATAAACATGTTTACTCTTAGCATCTATTGCATTTGCAACTGCTTCCCTGATCGCAGAATCAGACTTTTTTATATCATTTTTAATAGTTTTAAAAGTTACTTTTGTATCGAATGCACCCATCTATAAGCCTTTTATATCTAAAATCAAATCAAATATTTTTTTAAATCCTTTAAACTCTTCGACATCAAGACTTGGGCAAAACTCAGCAAAATCATTTTTTTTAAATTTCTTTTTAGTATCTTGAAAGGTTTCGAAATTGTCAAACATGAAATCTCTACATGTGTCTATTTTGAAGTAATCTTCAATTTCAAAATCACTTTTTGTAAAACCATCTTTTTTAGGATAGATACATATGTGAATCCCATTTTCAATACTTCTTGTAAAATCTTGTTTTTGAGATGTATACTCAAAAGCTTTTTGAATACACCCATATCCTGCCCCATCATTATCAAAAAAAGCAATAATTGTCTGATTCCCTTTTGGTGGAAATTGTTCAATTAATTTTTTTAAATTTTCTGAATCGGATCCACCCATATAGAGAAAATTAAAATCTAGATTATTATATCTATCTTCAATAGTTTTTAACTTTTCTAAAGCAGTTGTGATATATTTTTCATCTGTTTTACCCTCTACTATTAGTATGTCAGTATTAGAGTTTAATAAAATTTGCCTCTGAGCATCACTCATTGTATCGCCTGAAATTTCTTTCAGAATTTCAGCCTTTTCACTTCCTTTAACTTGTCCATTTTCTAAATATACCAAATGACTTTCAAATACATTCATTAAGGTTGGTGAATGAGATGTTAATATTAAATTTTTATATTCATACTCTTCTAATAAATTTTTAAACTGTACTTTATTCGCTACATGAATATGTGAATCTGGCTCATCCAATAATACAAGAGTACTTCTATCAGCTATAAATTCCAGAATGGCTCGAATTAAAATTTGTTTTTTTTGTCCTTCGCTCAAATCTTCTGTAGTTAAGCTATCATTAAAATTTATCTTTATTGATGTAATTAATTCTGATTGACTAGATGATATTAACTTGATAAATAATTCATACTCATAACCCTCTGATAAATTTTTTAAGGCATCTAAGGAAATACTTATTGACTCAGTATTATCTGGATTTAATCTTTTTACAAATTCTGTAATAATATTTGATGGATATCTTGCTATATTAGTTTTATTAAATTGAAATTCAATATTCTCAACAGATAAAATACCCAAGTTATTCAACACAAATCTTGTGTTACTTTGAAGTTCTGAGCATAAAAAAACCAAAAGAGCTTCATTCCAATACGTACCATCTATATAAAAAAGCTTTTGTTCCGGCAAATGTCTAAGCTCATTATTTTTCAAAGATGTTATAAAATCACTATATGAATGTTTATAATATGTATTCCATAATCTTATTTCTTCACCACTATATGAAGCAATAATTTTTGAAGGCAACCATTTGTCTGCCCACTCAATAAAATCCTTTTTTAATACTTTTACGTCATTAATGTAAAAACCATACGTACCATTAATAAGCTCAATCTTGACATCTGTTACCGTATCAGTTCCTATAGAATATTCAATAGCATAACTAAAAGTAGGTTTTCTTTGAGGAGTTCCAATTTTATATAGCCCAATAAATATAGAACTAATTGCTTCTAAAACATTGCTTTTACCGCTGCCATTATTCCCTATTAAAACAGTAACACCCTCTTTATTGGTAAAATCTAACGTAAACCATCCATCTATACCAGTTAAGTTTTTAAAATCTTTAATTTTCAAATGTTTAAGCTTCACTAAATACCTCTTTTTCAAATTCTTCTATCGCAAGGATTCGATTTTTTTCAGCTATTTGTTGCCCAAATAGATTCTTTTTTAGAGGTTCAATCAATGCTTTTTGTTCAAGTAATGAAGGCAGTGGTATTTCGACGTTCAAAAATAGTTCTTCATTGAGACGTTGTCGATTTGTTGTCCCCGTGCTTGAATTCTGCGCAAATGATAAAAACTGTTCTGTTGTTGTGATTAAGCTCAAAAAATACGGATCAATTATTGTGTCATCAATATCATAAGCAAAGAAATCCGCTGTAATTATCGCACCATCTACTTCTTTAGTTGCAATACCAAAAGCACCATTTCGTGCATCAATTTTCGAGAGCAAGAATTGTCCCTCTTTGATTACAAACTGCTTTTTTGTACCTATCTCTTTGCCTAATATTGTATCTCTTACTGAAACGCCTTTATGATATAGTCGTATCTTGACTCGCTTATATTCTATGTCATCACTGACTGTTATTTGACTTTTACTTCTTTTAATAAAATCTTTTATATTTACTAGTGAGTATGTAAGATCATAGTCAAATTGATTATCCAATAGATTTTGAACACTCCAATTGTGTAAATTTTTATAATTCAAAATTTTCAATACATTCTCACTAGTACTTTTTTGTTCATTAAACATAGTGCTCTTAAATTGTTTTAACAGCTCATTAAATTCTGATTTTAAACTTTTTAGCGATTGCTCATTATCTAAGATTTGATGTACTATCTTTTTTTGTTTTTCAAGTGTTGGTAAAGGAATTTGTACATTTAAAAATTTCTTTTCGTCTATCCGTTGACGTCCAGTTGTCCCACTGCTTGCACTTTGTGCAAATTTTTGAAAATGCTTTGTCGTTGTCATAAGCACTAAATAAGAAGGTTCTATTCTTGTTATATCAATGTCAAAAGCTAAAAAATCGGCAGTAATTATCGCTCCATCAACTTCAGAAGTAGCCAATCCAAAAGCTCCATTACGTGCATCAATTTTAGAAAGTAAAAATTGACCCTCGTTAATTCTAAACTGTTTTTTGGTTCCAATATTTTTACCAATTTCCGTATCTCGTAAAAATACCCCATTATTATAAAGTTTGATTTTTACTCTCTTGTAAACTATATTATCATCTATAATAATCTGAGTTTTATTACGCTTTAGGAATGAACCAATTTTGACAAGTTGAAAGTCTTTATTATAATTAAAATGGTTTTGTAGCAGATGAGCAACGCTCCAATTTGTTAACTCATTAAACGCTACAAAATCCAGTAATGCACTCATTTGAGCCTCTTTATATCTTCTTCAAGCTCTTTAAGACTTTCTAGTTTTTGATTTTCTTTTTGAGTTATTTTGTATTTTTCATATTCTTGATTTGATTTATCTAGTGCCACTTGGTGGCTGATTTTCCCTGCATGAGTAAGTATCTCTCTGCCGTTGAGTGAGATGATAACATCAAGTCTTTCACCCCACTCTTTCATCGTCATCGCTTTTTGTTGCATTACCATCGTTTCGGCGAACGCTAAATACTGCTCTACTAAAAGCCCCAAAAGTTTTATCTCATCTTCATTTAAAAAATTTTTAGCAATGCTTATATCTTTTTTGGTGATGTTTTTATTGTTTTTGTCAAAAGAGGTCATTCCTAATAGTGGTAAACTCATATCCACACGATTGTGTACCAATTCCGCTGCTGTTTGCTGTGAGACCGCCCAAAGAAGTTTGTTTTGCACGATTTTAAAAAACTCTATCGTCTTTTCATCTTTTGGGTCATAGTCTATACTTGTCATGTAAATATCTTTGATTTTTTGATAAAAAAATCGCTCACTTAGTCGTATCTCTCTAAGTCGTTTTTGAAGCTCATCAAAATAGTTCATACTTGAACCACTTTTAAACCTCTCATCATCTAGCACAAAACCCTTAGTGATATAGTCATTTAGTTTTTGTGTAGCCCAAATCCTAAATTTTGTCCCTTGAGCTGATTTGATACGAAACCCAACAGCAATAATCATGTCAAGATTGTAATATTCAACCCCTCTTGATACTTCTCTCGTTCCCTCAATTTGAACTGTTCGGAAATTCCGAACAGTTGCATTTTGATCCAACTCACCCTCTTCAAAAACATTTGCAATATGTTCACTGATGGTTGATTTTGCTTTGCCAAAAAGTTCACAAAGTTGAGATTGAGACAACCAAATAGAGTTGTCTTCAAACCTCACATCTACTTTTATATCACCTTTATCATTTTGATAGATAATCATTTGGCTCATTGAACAACTTCCCAAAGATTACTGGCAGTTCTATACTCTGTATATGCTTTTAGAAGCTCTGGAAGCTGATTTTCATCTTTCCCACCAGTTGAATTTATTCCAGCTTTTTTGATGTCCGCAATAGGGATTTCATAGTCAAATTTTTGTTTGATTTGCTCTTTTACTTCTGTGTTAATTTGAGTACTTATCTCCATTTTCCTTAATAATATTGCTTTTCTTTCATCTCTTTTTGGAGCTTCTTTTCCCTCAACGGCAAGTCTGTCTTCTATTTCATCTAACTCTTTTTGGTATTTAGCTGTGATTTCTTGTAGGGCTTCTTCTTTTATACTTTTGTATTGTACTTTTTCATCAGCTGTGAATTTCTTTAAAAACACAAGGCTTGTTTTTACAGTTGCCCCCGAACTTATAAATATCTCTTGTGGAAGCGACACGATAAGAAGTATTTTTGCACGGCTCTCGAAAAACTCTCTTGCATTTTGCAGATTTGAACTGTTTAATACCCCCTCAGGAAGAACAATCCCCATTCTTCCGCCATCTCGTAGTAAATCCAAACATCTCTCTATAAATAAAACTTCTGTTTGTCCTGCACTTTTACCAACTTCAAAAAGTCCTCTGATTGGTTTTCCAAAGTTATCTGTAACTTGCTTCATCTCTTGTTCATAGTTCGGATAAATTGATTTATAAAATTCTATTTTTTCAGTATTTGTATATTTATCATCTAGCTCAACTGTTGGCGATGTTTGGGATAAAGTAGTTCCAAATGGTGGATTGGTAAAAATCACATCAAATCTACCTCTAAAAATACCATTTACATTTAAAAGTCCATCATTGTGATGTATGCCATTATGTCCGTCACCATGCATTATCATGTTCATTTTAGAAACTCTCGCCATTCTAGGGTTAGCATCTGTTCCAAAAATGGATTTTTTTGATAAATACTCTATTTGCTCATCTTGTTTTTTATTTATCTCTTCAAGATAGATTTCATACTCTTCTATTTTTGCTACTTCTTCTTTTTGCGTTAATTTTTTACCCTCTTTAAATATCTCTTTGTATTTTGCTTTTTTGATTTCAATGTATTTATTGTCAATAGTCTCTTTTACACTTTCAAAAGCTTTGATAAGAAATCCACCACTTCCAGCACAAGGGTCACAAATAAGCTCTTTTTCTTGTGGATTTAATAATTCAACCATAAAATTTACAATTGCACGAGGGGTAAAAAACTGTCCGAGTTCTCCTCTAAAAGTTCTTCCAAGAAAGGTTTCAAATGCAATACCTTTTACATCTTCACTCGTTGCTGTAAGATTATAAATTTCTAGTTCAGAAATAATGTCAATAAAGCTATTTTCTCTTATTTTTATCTTTTCATTATCTTCAAAAATACCATCATTTCTAAAAGCATATTTCACACTATTAAATTGTTCTTCTAGGAAACTTATACTTGTAGCTCCTCGCTCAATTTTCTTTTTATGAATTTCCATCTCTTTTTTAACTTTTTGTTTTGAAAAAATGAGAGTATCATCATCTGGGCTTCGTTCATACATTATCTTTAAAAATAAAATCTTACTAATCTCATCAAATGAAGCTTCTGGAGAAAGTTTGTCATTGTTTCTGATAATGTTATGGCATTTGTGAAGTAATTTTGCAAACTCATCACCTGTGAACTCTTTTGTTTTTGAGAGAATATCTTCAAGTTTTTGGTTGTCTAAAACATCTTTTGCTTGCGGTATTTCTCCAACTGGCTGTAAGCTTAATGGTAATTCTTCTTCTATTGTTTTGTAAATTTTGACTATTTTTCCATTACTGATTACAAATAGTTTTGCTCTGCTCCAAGTAGCATAATTGTACCCTTGATAAAAATCTTCTGGTTTTAGTTTTAAAGCTTCGGCTTTGAGTTCTACAACTAAAAATGCTGTTTTATTTTGCTCTTTTTCCTCTTTTGTTCTCCATACAACAACATCTGCACTTGCTCGTCCAGTGCCTCTACTTGAAGATGTTAATTGTACTTCTTGAGCCATTTGCTCCAGTGTATATCCATAATCATTTATAAGCCTACAAATAAACTCTTGTCTAACCTTTTCTTCTGGTTTTGCTTCAAGATATTTATTTTGAAGAGGAGCAAATATTTTACCTTTTTCATATTTAGGTTTATAAATAATTACTGTTTTTTCTTTGCCTGTTTTTTTGTCTTCTACAACAATTTGTTCTATATCAAATATCTCATCATAGCTCATGTTCTTTTTTTGCATTTATTCTCTATTCCTCATTATGATTTGTAATTACGCTACCGCTTCACTCCACCGTGCCACTTCGACGGTAACATGTTTTTGGCGTGCCGATTCGACAATATTTTCTAATTTCATTGCTGTAGTATCGGATAGCCACTCTTCACCGCATTGAGAACAAACGAATGCAGGAACATCGCGTACAACAACCACGCCCGAACCTAAATCAGTCGTGAAGGTACTGATCCTCTCAACAATAAAACCTTTACATAATGGACATGATGTCATCATTTTTTTTCCATCTTTTATAATCCTCTTGATAATTTTATAAAATTTCACTATAATGCTTCCACAATTGTCCTTCGGGATGCCCCTTGTTCTGCAAGGGGAGAAAATCTATCGTTATTATATGATGGGTATATCTCTCAACCCTTGATAAACCCATAACACGTCTCCTGATTTCCCTCTTTTCCCGCTATGTGCGCTATCTCTTTGGCAACTAATTTCCATCCGATTAAGGAACACGCATCCTCAAAACGGATCATCGCTTTGCCTATTGCGCTGTTGTCTTTAACAACACCGTTTTTATCCCGTTTCACTTCGCGCCCTACTTGAAACTGAGGCTTAAAAAGAACGACTATGTAGTTGGAGGCTAGAGCGTCAATCGATTCGAGGATAAGTTCCAACGGGATAAAAGCAACATCGCACGTCACAATATCAAAAGGAGTTTCGCTCGTAAAGACTCGAATATCGGTATTTTCTTGAACACTTACACGAGGATCACTTCGCAACGTTGGGTGAAGCTGATCGCTTCCCACATCGACACACGTGACATTTTTCACCCCCTCTTCGAGAAGCACTTGGGTAAATCCTCCCGTACTGGAACCAATATCAAGGGCGTTTAAATCTTTCAAATCCCATTCGGTGAACGGAAGAAATCCTTTGAGCTTGATCGCGGCACGACTGACATAGAGAGCCACATCGGCAATCTCTACTTTCATGGATTCATCCGTCTCAAAAGAGACTTTGTCAATAATCTTTCCATCCACACTCACGGCATGATCTTTTATCAACTGCTGTGCTTTATTTCGGCTCTCTACTAACCCTATTTCTACCATGTAGCTATCTAAACGCATTTAACACTCTCCTGATTTTTTAAATAAATTGTATTTTCATGATCAACAAATCTTATATCGCATTAAGCTATTAATAGCGATTTTAAAATCATCCCGAAAGCGGTTAAAACTTGGCATATCGATACGGTTAGGATCACAACTTTCAGCTATTTCATCTCGTGTATGTCCTGAATTTTCACACATATTTTTTGGATAATGGGGACTAGTTTTACCGGTTGTAGCATTTTCATGCTTTGGACAATTTTGATAATCTGACAAGCAACACATAAGCCAAGATTCACTGATTTTTACTGGAATCATCGGAATGCCTGTTTGCTCAAAGCCATGTTTTATAAGTCCTGCCTTCACTTGATTATAACGATCTTCACACCAATCTCTATCAGTATCCACAAAAAATACAGCCAAATCAGCTTCTGCATTTTTTGCTATGTGAGCGAATGCTTCACTGTTATCATAAAAACCTTTAAGTACAGACAAATCCGAATAAGAATCTCGATGTTCTTTTTTCCCTCTTAGAACGATTGATCTTCTACTTTGTTCTGCATCTGCAATTTCAGTTTTATGGATATAAATCCATTCTACAAAATCATTTATATCTAAACCATCCTCAAAACCAATATTTGAAAGCATTCGGTTGAAACACTCCAATTTTTCAATTAAAATAATCATTGGACCTTTATCAAGGCAACCATTATGTAAACTACCAATATCTGTTGAACCTTCTCCTCTAACGGCGATTTTCATCATCAGCCATCTACTCTGATCTTTTCAGTCAACTCTATCAAATTCACTCGTTGCATCAATTCACCTGGACCAAAAAGATCATATTCATGATTACTAATATCTTGATGACTTTTTAAAACTTCAAAGAAATTTTTGACTTTTGTCACGCCCTCTTTTGTTTTATAGACAAATAACATAGATTTTTTAGCAGTATCATCCTCTAAATAGTTCAATAAAAGGGGGCTGTGGGTAGCTATAATGGTTTGATGTGGAGAATCTACCAGTACATCAACAAGTTTTTCGACAAATTCTTGATTGATCCCATCTTCTATCTCATCAAACACAAGCACCGATTCAGTCGTCTCAAGTTGAGCCAAAATAGCCAAAATACGTAAAACTCCATCGCTGAGATGGGTACTCTCTGTGATAATTGTATTACCACTATAATTCTCAATCAAAGAAAGCTTTTTCCATCCAGACCGCAAAGACGAGGTTTCAAAGGTTTCAATTTGAGGAAAGAACTTAATGAGCTTTTCTTTAAGGATCTCCTGTTTGTCACGATTAAGTCCATTTAAAAATGCAGACAACTTTTCACCACCAAGCCCAATACCATCATGGGATTCTCTTGCTTTTTTTTTCATAAGAATTGGACTGAGAAGTTCAGCAGAACGAATCTCAGCGAAAAAAGTGTGTATTTTTATTAACACTTCACCCAATATCTCTTTTTTAAGCCCAGAGACAATAGAGCCTGTATATTTAAAATTTATCTTTTCTTTTTTCCCTTTTCCTATGCTATAAGAGCCACTATCAACCGTTAAAAGTTCTTCTTTTTTTTTCTCTTCATCCAAAACAACAATTTTTTCTGTACTACATTTTAAAGATTGACTATTAAAAGCCATATTCCACTGATAGGATTGCCCTTCTAAATTAAAATCAATCTCAAGCTCAATCAATGTTTTCTTAGTTCCATAAAAAGTTAAATCTTTTCGATCCCAACTTCTCTCTCCAAGCCACCGTTCAAACGAACCTTCTCCACGTGAGATAACTGATAAAAAATCAATTACTTGTAAAATACTGGTTTTCCCTGTGCCATTTATGCCAATCAAAAAACTATTTTTACTCAATAGAATTTCGGTATCTAACAAAGATTTAAAATTTTTGACATGTACTCTGGTTAACATATTTATAGGCATATACTATCCTCGTAAAAGTTTCGGGTCATATCCCAACTTTTCAACTCTTTTTTTGCATGAGCGTAATATTCCAAAATGCTAATGCAATGCGTTATCGTGACATAACTTTGTTTAGGATACCATTGCGCGAAAGCTTTAGGGTAAGGAATCAGATGCAAACAGCTCACGTAGTCATTATTGGCGGAGGATATGGCGGTATTCGCGCGATAGAACACCTTAGTAAAAATTCAAATATTAGAATAACACTCATTGATAAAAATTCCTATCATTATATGCAGCCTGAAGTTTATGACTTTATTGCGAATAAAGTCGATATGTCTCACGTTATGATCGACCTCCCTTCCTTGTGCAAAAGTTTTGGTTTAGTCAATTTTTTGTGCGATGAAGTGATTGGTATTGATAAACAATCCGCAATGGTCTCCACTTCAACTGGAAATATCCCGTATGATTATCTCATTATTGCCACGGGAAGCCGAACTTATTTTCCCGATTTTATTCCCGGGCTTCGTGAATATACGCACGGAGTTAAAAGCATCCCTGCTGCCTTGAATTTTAAACAGCAGTTTGAGCGTGCCCTTCTCAACCGAATCGAAACTCAGACTCACGGTTGTGATGTAGAGCCTTTTAATATCGTTATCGGAGGAGCGGGACTTTCAGGGGTAGAGATTGTGGCGGAGATGGCGGCGTATGCCAACCGTTTTTATCAAAATGGTAATTTTGGATGTCGTGGGATCGACGTTTACCTCATCGACGCATACCCCACAATTTTATTTGGAATGGATCAATTTTTAATCGACAGTGCCTACGAGAGACTTATTAAACTAGGGGTTCACGTTTGGCACAATAACCGTATCAGCCAAGTACGTGAGAAAGAGATTCTCCTCGACAACGGCAAACTCTTGAGTTTTGAATTTATGATCTTTACAGGTGGGGTTGCGGCATCTACGCTCACCCAATATTTAGGATTCGACACCAACAATAAAGGGCATCTGATCGTCGATGAAAACCTCAACATCCCAACGCATCAAAATATTTATGCCATCGGTGATATTACGCAGGCACTTGACGTAAACGGTAAATTTATCCCCCCAACGGCTCAACTGGCAGAACGAGGTGGTGAACACGTTGCCCGAAATATTATCGCTTCCCTCAAGGGAGAAGAGAAACAGCCCTTTCATTTTAAAAACCAAGGGGTAATGATCGCCCTTGGAGGTGAATACGGGGCAGGTGTATTACCGGGAGGAATCAAAGTGAAAGGGTATCTCGCCTATTTAATCAAAAAGGCTATTTTTTGGATGTACACCGCTCCCCTGCGCCGTCGAAGTACTATCGGAAAAAGACGATAAGTTTGCTCTAAACTCACTTTCCGTAAGGAGAGGTACTCCAAGCTCTACCGCTTTATCGTACTTGCTCCCTGCATCTTCACCGTAAATGACAAAATGGGTCTTTTTGGAAACCGAGGAAGCAACTTTTGCCCCAAGCTCTTCCAATATCGCTTTTATCGCATCCCGAGGCACAGACATCGCTCCCGTCACAACAACGGTTTTATCTTTAAAGGGATTCTCTATCGCTACTCTTTTGATCGGTGCAACAGGGGCTAAAAGTTCACGCAACTTCTCGATTTTCTCACTATTGACACGAACAAATTCGAGAAGTGATTCAACCATTTCTCCCCCGAACCCATCCAGTGCCAAAATTTCTTCCCGTGTTGCCGTATCAAAAGCGGTTCCAAAAGCGATACACAAACTTTTCGATGCCACTTCACCGATATGCTCAATCCCAAGTGCATTGATAAAACGCCAACAATCGCACCCCTTAACCGCAGAAATAGCATCAATGAGATTACGGCTCTTTTTCTCTTTGAACCCTTCCAACGCAAGAAGCTGTTCCATCGTGAGACTAAAAAGATCACTTACCTCTCGAACCAGCCCCGATTGATGTAATGCTTCGACGATTTTATCCCCAAGTCCGTCGATATTGAGACACTGTTTGGAAGCGAAATAGATGATCGAGTTGACCACCCGCGCTTCACACGCCATATTTTGACATTTGATAAGTGCCCCCTCATCGAGAAGCTCAGAATCACAGATAGGACACTGTTTCGGACGAGGGATTACTTGTTCACTTCCGTCACGCTCTGCCGTAATCACTTTCACGATTTTAGGGATAACGTCACCGCTACGGAGAATGATTACTTTGTCCCCAAGGCGAATATCTTTACGCTCTATCTCATCGAAATTATGAAGCGTTGAGCGTTCAACCGTTACCCCTTCAATATCGACAGGCTCAACAATCGCCACAGGGGTAACAACACCGCTACGCCCCACTTGCAAGATCACCGCTTTAAGGGTTGTTAGCTTCTCGATAGCAGGAAATTTATACGCCGCCGCCCAACGTGGATTTTTGACCGTGTATCCCAACTCATCTTGCACGGTAATCGAATCAACTTTGATCACCATTCCATCCAAGAGCATCGCAAAATTATCCCGTTCAATGCGCATCTCATGATAAAAAGTCTCTATCTCATCTGCTTTTTCACATAAATGGGTCATATGAGGATTACGAAATCCAAGGGCATACACCCACTCCATCCGCTGCGAGAGATTTTTGATCTCTAACGAATTGACCCCTATCCCATACGGCATAAAGACCAGACGACGAGAAGCCGTAATACGAGTATCCAGTTGACGAAGACTCCCTGCCGCTGCATTACGAGGATTGGCAAAAAGATTTTCACCACTTTTGAGACGCTCTTCGTTGATCTTCTCAAAATCTTCTTTGAAAATCACCACTTCACCCCGAATTTCAATCCGTTCTTGGTAGTCGATAGTGAGAGGAATACTCTGAATTGTTTTGGCATTTTGGGTAACGTCTTCACCAATACTCCCATCACCGCGTGTAATCGCCTGAGTCAGCACACCGTTATCATAAATCAAATTCAAACTCGCCCCATCAAATTTCGGCTCACAATAAAACTGCACATCACCATAGCTCTTGGTAATACGATTCACCCATGTCTCCAACTCTTCACGATTAAAAAGGTCTTCAAGGCTCCACATTCGACTCAAATGCGGTGCTTTATCAAACTTGTCCTGAGGCTGATCGCCTACTCGTTGGGTTGGAGAGTCGGAGAGAATTTCAGTTGGGTGCTCTAGCTCGTAGGCTACGACTTTATGATAGAGAATGTCATACTCTTCATCCGTGGTTATGGGGTCATCAAGGACGTAGTAGGAGTAGGAGTACTTTTTTAGTTGCTCTACGGCGGTTTGGTAGTTGGTTTGGGTCATTTTTTCTCTTTTATTTTGCTTTCATTCTTTTTTTGAACTTGTAAGAAATGCTTACAAGTTGCCATTTCATCACGTTTATCTTTAGTTAGAAGCAGTTGTTTCCAAATTGGAAATAACTGCTCCTAAGTTTTTAGCTACATTGATTGAATTCATCAGTTTATTTGATTTGTAGATTACAATCCAAACAGCTTTCTACCCTATTGCTCACTTGAAATCGATTCCATTAAATACTTCATCATTTATAGTTTCACTATACGAGCCATATAAAGCACTTTTAACTTTATTTTGTAATTCCCAAGAAGATTTATTTTTAGAAAGTGCTTCCAAAAAAACTCTATCGTTTTTATATTGTTCAAATAAATATTCTTTTGTTTCTTCTAGTAAAGAAAAATTACGAGCAAGTTTGGCTATGAGACAAAAATTATTCTCAACTTCATAATACTCTTCATAACGAGCGATTTTATCAAGTATTTCAAGAGAATAAATGGTATCTTTATTCTTAACTAACTGTTTAAAGTAATCATTATCTTTTGTTTTAAATACAATATTTTCTAAAACTTTTTGGTCACCTTTATGTTTTGAAAGTTCATTTAAAACATCCAAATCATTTGTCAGAACAGATATTATTTCTCTGACTCTATGAAGTTTTTCTCCTTGACTCATCGCATAACCAAGAACTATCTCTTTATCTAAAATAGCGAAATTTTTATCAATATAATTAGTTAGACCAAATATATTAAGCCCTATCATGTCATAAAGTACTTTATCTCTTTTTTTAATATTCTCTTTTATCTGACTTGATTCACTATGATGTGTGTGGGTTAATACTAAATATTTTAAGGGTAATGTTTTATTGTAGGTAAAGTCTTCTAATCTATCTATATTACTTTCATTTTTTACAATAAATTCTATAAAATCAGTATCAATCATGTTAAAATCAACACTTTCTAAAAAGCGCATTTTTTTATCATCGTCCATATTTTTATAATCATCTATGGTAGTTTTTTCAAAAGTTACTTTAGGCGTCGTAATTATTGGCTTTATTGTTTCATCAATATGCTCTTTGATATTTTCAGGATCTATAACTTCATCTTGCTTGAATCCAATTTCTGTATTTTTACTTTCATTAACAGCTATAAATGAATTAATGTATTCTGATAAATCATTATCTTCTTCATCTGCAATAAATACATTATTTTTTCGTAATTCAGCTATAAGTGCTATGTTTTCTTCCACAATCTCTTTATCTATTGATAATTGTTTTAATTTTTTTAAATTTTTTATTTCATTTGGTAATATTGAAAGGTAATTTTTAGATAAATTCAACTTTTCCAAATGCTTTAATTTGAATAATACCATTGGCAATAGTTGAAGTTCGTTATCTTTTAAACTTAATATAATAAGCTTTTTAAGTTTGATAATATTATTTGGAATAGCAGTTATTTCTAAACTTCCTAAGTTCCAATTTTCTCTAGTTAAATTTTCTTTAATAACTCTTTTAAAAAGACTACTATTCACTTCTTCCTTATCTTTTAAATAAAAAATATTTCTAAATCGTTCATCTTTTTTTGTTGGAGATAATAGTTTAAGTTTAACTATATTTTTATTATTGTGTAAAATTTCTAGTTCATCAATAAACTTTTCAAAATTGAATTTATATTCTTCTTCAAGCTCTATAATTTTAAGCTCGTTTTCTATTTCTTGGCGAATTTGCCCTTCCTCAACTATAATAATTTCTTCTATCTTATTTTCAATAAGTCTAACATCAAGCTTCAGTTGATAATCAATAATTTTAAATCGATATTTCTCGATCAACTCTTCAAAACTCAAAGAAAAATCAATGCTCAAAATAGTAATAGACTTATTTCCTTCTTTGAGAGGGGTAAAAATGATTTCATCTTCAAAATCTTTACTATTTTTAGGGACGATAAAATATCCATGAAGTGCTTTATTATGATTAAGTAAATTCATATAGCTAAAAAGTTGCCAAAAATTTTGAGCATCTAACCCATATAAACTTTTGTCATTACTCAATAATTTCCATTTAGCATCAACTACGCTAATAATTTCTGTATCAAATAAATTTCTATTCCCTTTTATAACAAAATCAGGTTTAGCACTCACAATTGATTTGTGATTATCAAAACATTTCGTCATATTTTGCTCTTCTACTTCTAGCCCTGATCTTCTAAAAAGGTAAGCACAAAACTTTTCAAAAAGATAATTCATATCAAAAAGTATCGCCCAAAAAGGAGTGGAATTAATATGACTACTAAAGGGCATATATCGATTAAAAATAAACTCTGCTTGTCTAAAAAGTATCTCAAACTTATCATTTAACCGATTAAAAGTGATGGATTTAAAATCTTGTTGTTTCAATGGAATAATATCTACACCATCAAGCAATAAATAAACTTCGTGTAACGTTTGCTTCGCTTTATAAGAGAGATTATTATCGTTCAAGAGTATTTTGACAAGTGTTCTAAAAACTTGCATTAGCAGATTATTGGAAGAGTGTTTATTATAAGAGATATAAACTTTTGATTTATCAATAATATTATTTTGAATGCTCTTTGAGATTAAAATATTTCCTCTTACGTGCGAACTATTTTCCACATTTTTATTATAAGTTGCATAGACTCCAGTTCTAAGCGTATGCAATAATTCAGCACTAAAAAGCTCTATAACATAATGAAGAAGTGGCATTTCATCTGCCAAAACTTTAGAGCTTTGTGAAGATGAACTAATGAAATTTTTCTCATTAGAAACACGTAAGATATTGAGCAACATTTTACGATGTTTTTTTATAGCTTCTTCATCCAAATTATTTTTTGCAAACTTTGGTAATATTTCTACAGTTAAACCAGTTTTTAGAGAAATTGAACCCACAATAGAATTTGATTTTATCTTGTCTTTTCCTTTTCTGGAAAAAACATAACGCTCCTTATCGTGTCTATCCTGATGTACAATTTCAAATAAAAGATTTTTATCTGCATCCGAAATAGTATTGTTTTTAACATCTCTTTTTGACGAAACCAAAATCTCTTGATGTTCGCTAATGGTTAAAATATCATTCATAGATTGATTTTATATCTTCAATTGTGAAAGTTTCTTTTAATATGAATATCTTTTTATTTTGGTATTCAAGTAAATCATTAAATTCACTTTTAAAAAGTTTTGTATTTTTTTGATTGACAGTAAAAAGTCTATTGTCAGTAGATGTATTATAGGATTGATTTAAAACCGCACAGATAGATTTCCAATCATCATAAAAATATTCTTGAAGGAGGGGAATGATACTTTTTTTCATGACCTCTATAAAATCTTCAATATTATTTATATTCAAAAAATAAGAGTGTCCAATCTGATAATGTTCATTTTTAAGTATCGTGATTCGCTCATTAATCGTTCGTAATAATTTTTCTAAATCAATCTCTTTACATTTTTTGAATTCTTCAAGATTGTAGTCAGGCATACACTCAATAAAATCAAATCGTCTTCTTAAGGCAACATCAATAAGAGCAATGGATTTATCTACAGTGTTCATTGTAGCTACTATATATAAATCATTAGGGACAGTTAATCTTTTTGGGTTACCTTTGTCATCTTTAGAATAAGGCAAATTGATAGACATTACCTCTTTTTCACCTGCTCGCTTACTATCCTCAAGCAGTGTAAAAAGCTCACCAAAGATAGAAGAAATATCTCCTCTATTTATTTCATCAATAATAAGTACATAATTATATGATTCGTTTGCGATAGCTCTATCGCATATTTTTTTAAAAATTCCATCTTGTACTTTATAAATTATTTGATTTTTATCCGCTGTTCCAACAGTGATTCCTTCAACAAAATCTTGATAAGAGTAACTTGGGTGAAAAGTGACGGTTTCAATAAGCGGGTATAAACGATATTCTAAAACATCATTTTTCATATTTATTAAATCAGCTTTTGAGTACCCCTTATATTGCTTTTTTTCAATTTGTTCATATTTCATACTAGGATTATGAATGTCTTTAAGTAGTTCATCATCAGTTATTTTCAACTTATCAGGTAACGTAGAAATCGTTTTAAAAAATTCAAGTTTATTCGTATAACTCGTTGTACTCAAATCAGAGACATTTAAATTATCTTGATTCTCACTTCTTCTGACAATTTCTACAGCTTCTTCTATCGCTTTTCTTGTTTTTCCTGTTCCTGCTGGACCGTAAAATATTTTATTTAACTTACTCATTTTATTGCCCTTAATATAGCCTAATTATTTGGAATATTTTACCAAAAATGATGTTAAACCAAGGGCAACTACGCACATTCATAGACCATCACCAATAGTCACATCTAAAAATTCATACTCCTCTTTTGCGGAAGATGCTATTTTTTTCGCACTGGCTAGTAATTTTTCTTTGTTTTGAAAACGGATGAACGCCTCAGCAAGATTGAGGGCGATTCCCGATTTTGCCATAACATCCTCAAAAGGGATATATGACTCTTCTGGCGTAATCTTACGTTCACGGATTACTTCTGCCAAACCGATGTGTTCCGCCATGTCTGCAAGTTCTTTGATACGCTCGTATTCTTCAACACTGAGAATGACTACTTCGGGGCGGTTGTTTTTCATCACAATGAACTAACTGTCAATGAATCGTTTATCATCGCTTCACCCATAATGAAATCGACACTGATGGATGATAAGCATTTCGTTACGAGGTTCATACACGAGACGATGCTCTTCATCAATACGCCGTGACATCAACCCCGATAAGTTCTCTTTGAGCCGTTCGGGTTTTCCTATCCCCTCCAAAGAGCTTGGATTTCTAAGTACGTCTTGAATCAGACGGTTGATCCGTTTGAGAATTTTACGGTCATTTTCTTGCCACCACAAATAATCTTCCCATCCATTAGGCGTCCATCCTAATGTCATGCGTCAATCAGCGCATGCGTCTCGATTTCTCTGCGACCTGATTGTTTCAGCGACTCAGCAAGTCGTGAACTATTTGCAGGAGTTGAGAGAAGATAGGCGGTCTCTTTGAAACTGTTATACTCATCAATAGAGATCAAAACCGCTGCCGAACCGCTTTTTCGGGTGATAATCATCGGTTCAAAGTCATCACATACATGATCAAGGATAGATTTAAAATTATTACGAGCTTCGGTATAGTTTACCACTTGCATGTCCAATATCCTGTACTTTTTAGAATTATTATAATCATTAAACTATTGATTGTCAAGAAGAGGAAAATCAGCCTTTTTGGATAAATGCTTCACCCTCGATTGTCCTCAGGTTGCTCGTAATAATACGACTGCTCAATCCCTTTCATAAACAGTTCACGGTCATGGATTTTATCGGTCAAAGCATTTTGCAGTAAAAAACTAATCTCCAAATCATTGACAGGGCTGCGCTCCATCGCTTGTAAATACAATTTTTTATCCACCTGCTCCCAATCCACCACTTTTTCTAATCGTTTTTTAAAGATTAAATCCAACCAAATACGTGCAGTGCGACCATTTCCCTCTAAAAAAGGATGTGCCACATTCATTTCAACATATTTGTCGATAATCTCTTCAAAGGTGTTTTCGCTCATTTGCTCAATCGCTTGTAAAGCAGCTTTTAAATAGAGTGCGTTGGCAAATCGAAAATTGCTTTTTGAGATATTTAATTCTCGAATCTCTCCAGAAAAGTCATACAAACCACTAAACAAATAACGGTGAATGGCTTGCAATCCTGCCGTTGTGCCGATTTCAATGCAATGAATCGCACCCGAATCATAAAGGTCATAGGCTTTTTGCTTACTTAGCGCATCAATTTCTTGAGTGTTCATTGTTTCTTTCCTTAAGATTATTATTGGGATTGTAAAAATATGATGTTTACAATTTTTGCCAAAATATGGGTCAGGTGATACCTATAACTCATTACCTCTCATCTTCCTAACGATTTTATTGATATATGGCTGAGAAAATCCCAAAAGCAGGACTAACTTATTTCTAGTATATATGTTGCTTTTAGTCAGACCAAAAAGTCTATCAAAAATGTCTCCATGCATTACATCAGTTGCATCCTTAAATCTTTCTGCATCTTTTGTACCGAACGTTCATCAATCTCAAGCGCTTTGGCACGTGTTTCAAACTCGCTGAACTTCTGAGTGATCTGTTCTATGGCTTCTTTGGCAGTTTTCTCTTTGATAGAGTGACGTTTGGCAATGTCTAGCAGATCACTTTTCTCAAAATCGTTGGTTTTCCCTTTTAAAGAGAGTTGATGATTTTTGGTGTAGCCTGTGCCATTGGCGTAGGTGATGTCATACGCCGGAGAGAGGCTCCATGATCCAGTTTTATCCATCAAAAATGAAAAGTTTTTTGCATGGTCGTCTTGGTTTCTTCCCACGATGTTAAAGACCATTCTTTTAAACTGCTCATTCACCGCGCTTTGGCTACCGGTGAGATAGCGTGTGAGCTTGAAAAGATTATCATACGAGTAGTGCATAGGGATGTTAAAGTTGGTATGGGTCAGTCCCGCGACCGAGTGCAGATGCAGTGGTTCGCCATCTACTCTGTCAAACCTTTTGATAAGATAGTGCGACAGGTTGCCATGATGCAGTAGCTCTACATTGGGCACCGAAATACCGACCTCTTTTGCCATCGACATATAGAGGTACTCCAGTTTAGTATAGTCGCTACTACTTCCGTCATCTTGCGCCATATCGAATTTAATCATATAGTGCTCAAACCCTGTTTTAAGCTCTTTTTTTATACCGTTTATCATCTCTTTTGAGTGGGTGTTATAGCCGATAATGGCTTTGGCTCTTGCCCCTCCTGCGCTTGCGGCACTGTCCATAAAGGTGAGCATTTCATCCACCACGTCTATGGCATCGCCACTAACGATTTTTTTGGCGTTTTCATAAAACGACCCCAGCGCTATGAGTGTGTCTGCAGTTTTTGCTTCGAGTTTATGAATAATGGGTTTGTAAGTGATGGCACCGATGCTTTTGTCTCCCACAAACATAAGCTTTTGAATGACATTAAGCTCATGAGAAACGATGTTTTTCGATTCAAAATAGCGCTCAATCACTTTGGTTCCGAACTTATCGGGCAGGGTATCATGAAACACCCCTGCAAGCCCTTCAAAATATCGGTCGTCATTGTTGGTGTAAACTCCATTTAGGCTAAGCGGCAGTTTGAGCGGCGATATCTCCAGTCTTGATGCTCTAAACTCCGATTCATACTCAAAATAGACAACGCCGTTTTTAAGAAGCAACGTCCCTACCTTGTGACCGTAAATAAATGCTTCGACCTCGTACGTCTTCATTTATCGATCCTTTTAGGCAATGCGTCTTCTTTTCTGATCTCATCAAGGGTTTTGTACTCCCTTTGTTTGAGCAAGCCACTGATATTTTCAAACAAACGAAGCGCCACCAACAGCTTGATAACATTTTCGAAAGAGACTTTTTTATCGTAGATAAATCGCTTATACGTCGGTAATGGAATATCTGCTTTTGCTGAGAGCTCCTTTTGCTGAAGCCGCTGCATTTTTCTTTCGGTTTCTATAAGCTCAGAGAGTTTTTCGATGATCTCTAAAGGGGTAGAGAGTTCTAGCATGTTAATTCCTAAGTATATCTATATATCTTTAATTGGCAACAATATAGCACAAGAGATATTATAGTATACTTTTGTCATCATTAAGAGATTAGGTACTCGGGTGACACCTATATTTTTAAAGATATACTTACAACCGCACAATCTTCGCCCCAAATCCCCCCAAATGTTGCGGGGCATCCGTAAAACTTTTAACACTCGGATGAACTTTCAAAAACTCTTTGACCGCATAAGAGAGTTTCCCCGTTCCGATACCGTGATAGATAATCACCTCATCAAAACCTTGTAACAGTGCATCAGAGAGAAATTTATCCATCTTCTCACACGCCTCTTCACCACGCATCCCGTGTAGGTCGAGTTTCAAACCACTTTTCTGGTCGATTTGCGCTGTATGAGTTGGTTTGATTTTTTTTGTAGGGAGGTTTTTCCCACTAGGTTTGAGTTCCGTAAGCTTCACACGTAGTCGCATCCCCTCCACTTCGATCATTGCATCTTTACTTCCTAAAGTCACAATAGTGCCACGCTGATGACGGTATTTCACCGCCTGCCCTACTTCGTAGATGATGGGTTCAAGCTCTGCAATCTTCGGCACTTCAGGTTTAGGAATTTTAGCAGCGGCACGGTTGAGCTGACGGTGGATTGCCGCCATATCCAACCCACGTGCTGCCTCTTTTGCTTCACCTATCGCTATATCGTATTCACTTCGGAGACGGTTTTTCTCACGTTCTAGTTCACTGCGAAGATTCTCACGCGCTTCTTTGAGGGTCAATTCTTGCATTTTAAGTGATTCTAGTCGCTCATCCACTTCTTTGTTTTTTTGTTTGAGATTTCGCTCCATCTCACTACCGCGCTCAATGAGAATATTGAGTTTTTCGTGATTGTCCCCATAGACGGTTTTGGCTTTTGCGATAATTGCCGCGTTAATTCCATATCGAGATGCCGTTTCAAAGGCATAACTTTTTCCGATGGTTCCGCTTAAAAATTCATACGTAGGTAAACGTCGCTCTTCATCATAAATCGCAGCTAATAGCTCCACATCATCACGATCTGCCATCAATGCGGCAAGGCGTTTGTGGTGCGTCGTGACAATGATCTTTTGTCCTCGCTTAATCAGCTCATCCAATACAACGGCAAACAATGCCGCTGCTTCATCACTGTCGGTTCCCAACTCAATCTCATCGACCCCCACAAGGGCGTTTTTATGGTCAAACAGATGGCTAAATTGCACCATCCGCCCTGCAAACGTCGAAATATCATTGCTGACACTTTGCGGGTCATCGATCACCGCTTCGATTCGCTTGAAACTTCCGATACGCGATTTATGCGCATTGAGTTTCATCGGGATTAGGTATTTCGCCATTGCACACGCACTGAGGATAGATTTGAGAAGCATCGTTTTTCCCCCTGCATTCACCCCTGTAATCATCAAAAGATTACCCCGAAATTCGACACTGATAGGCTTGGGTTTATGAAGAGCGGGATGGGAAAATTCATCGAGGACAATAGTGCTGTTATTTTGGGGTTTTAGTATCGCATAATTATGGGCACGGGCAAAAAGGACACGCGCTTGATAATGGTCAAACCGCTCAAATTCACGGTCAATAAATCCGATAAATGGTGTCAGCGGTGAGAGTTTGGATGAAAACTTTTTGGCGTATTCGTAGAGCTTGCTATCTCTATCTTGATTGACGTTTCGTAACTGCTCTTTGGAGCGCAAAATACTATCAGGTGCAACATAAAAAAATCCCGCCCCTGTCCGTCCGATAACCGCACCTTTGAGGACATGGTTAAATCCGCCCCGTACAAGGAGACACTCTTCATCATTGATATAGTGAACTTGCGTATCGACGAGATATGGGGATAGTTTTTGGGTATGAAAAAGTCGTTTGATAGAATCAGCAATATCAGTTTTAATCGCTTTTATCCGTTGTGAAATTCGATAAAGTTCTTCATCTTTTGATTCGATAAACACACCTGAAGCATCAAAAAAATCATCTATTTCATTGAAAGGTTCAGGAATAACAATCGTCCCCATCCACTCACCGATAAGTCCTGTAAATCCACTGTTGCGCATAGTCCGAAAATAGCGCACCACTTTAAGAAGCTCGAAAATATCCTCAAAACGTAAAACACCCTGCTTCTTGAGATGGTTAATACTCCCCTCAAACGGTATGCTCTTGGGTGGTGCTTTGAACTCCAGCGCATCAAGGGCCTCAATAAAACGAAAATGACGCTCTTGATCGCCCCCTATAGCAATATTTTGGGGACGGGCAAAAAAAGATTCCAATTTTGCTACGTGAGGTAAAAGATCAAGCTTGCCGAAAAGTTCGGTAAGACTAGCGGAAAGTGTGGTTTTCAATGGATCACGCTCACTTAATCCCACGAAGCTGATAGGTCAAATCCCCTGCTCCGAAACCGACAATAAGATTTTTATCGTAGGTTTTAAGCACCTCATCACCAAGTATGACTTGGATCGTATCCCCCTCACGGTGAAGCGTATCGGCAAGGATAAGATTATAACGTCCGAACTCCCCTGCAAAATCAATTTCCCGAGGCTCTCTCCAGCACGCCAAACGGGAAGTATGACGAGTTCATCAACCCCTTCAAAACATTCTATAAACGCTTTCAAATTATCAATCGTTCGAGAGTATTTATGAGGCTGCCAAATCGCGACAACTTTCTCAAACCCTTTGAGTTCTGCATACGTTGTAAGTGATTCCATCGTTGCTTTAATCTCGGTTGGATGGTGAGCGTAATCATCGATAATAACCCGATCCGATCCTTTGAAGATTACATCAAAACGCTTCTTAATCCCACGGAAATTGAGCAAATGGACACGAATCGAGGCAATACTCATACTCTGAGCCGCTGCCATAATCGCTAACGAGGCATCCATTGCGATATGCTCCCCAAAGCCCCATACTTCAAACTCACCAAACCCTTTGAGATGAAAACGGGTATACGGCTCATCATCGATCAATGTATAGGTAATATTCGTAATATCTTTGCTTGGATACAGACGCAACGCATCACACGTCAATGTCGCCATAAACGGATCTTCCGCATTGAGCACCCGAACACTTCCCATCTCGATAAAACGGCGATACGCATTGTGAAAATCATCAATATTATAGTTGTAATACTCCATATGCTCAGGTTCGGCATTGGTCACAATCGAACAATACGGATTGGAGTTGAGAAAACTTCCATCGCTCTCATCGGCTTCAAACAACAACACATCCGTACTTCCATCGTAACGGACATTTGAACCAAATCCCTTAGACTCCGCACCAATAATCGCACTCCCATCCATAATCGCCGCCAAAATTGCCGTCGTTGTACTTTTACCGTGCGCACCGCATACCGCATACACTTTTTTCTCATTCAAGATACGCAATAAAGCATCACGACGATGCAACACTTCAATCCCGCGACGCTTCGCCTCAACGACTTCTGAATTCGTCGGCTTAATAATCGCCGAATGGATCACCAGCTCGCAATCTTGAGGAATATTATGAGCATCATGCCCAATAAACACCGTAATCCCACGCTTACGCAACAGCTCCGTGATATGTGTATCTTTCATATCCGAACCGCTCACATTATGACCGCTAAAACGCATATACTTTGCCAACCCCGAAATACCAATTCCGCCGATACCGATGAAGTGAATTTTCATGTTTTTCTCCCTAATATTAAATTATTGTTAGTAATCTATTTTTCAAAATAGTTTCCGAATGTCTCGTTTAAAGCCAGATTATCTCTAATAATCCATCGTTTAAAAGTTGTATACGATGCTGTAAGAGAAAGTTCTTCTCTAATAGCCTCTGATATAGCATTTTTTAATTTTGTTTTTTGGTATTTATCCAATTTTTGTCCAAATTCTACCAGCTTTATTTTGATTTCTTCTTTCAAATCTTCGCAAGAGGTACTTTGAGAATTTTCACCATTATACACGCGATTCAAAAGGGCGATAGTCTCTTTAATCTGATGTTCAAGAGTATCATTCATTTTAATTTGGCTCACTTCAACTTTACACTCACTGATATTCAATTTAAGCTTAATATACTCCGAGGGGTCAACGTCACAGCAATTTAAAATTTCATTATCAGAGTGAGTATTAATCACTTTTGGCTTTATTTTATTGCATTTTTGACAACAATAAAAAAGGTTTTTATACTCATTTAAAAGATGGGGATAATGGCTTTTTGGATAAAAATGATCCACTTCAAAATGGCGCGTCACCTCTTCACAAATATAACACTTTTTGAAAAAATCTTTTTTTAATGACTCTTGGACAAGCGAACTTGAATAATGGTCAACCTTAGGGTTTTCATTTCTCTCTATCTTAATCATTATTTTGAATTTTACCCTGAGCTTCTTTGAATCGTAGGTAAATCTCATCGGACAACATGGAAGAAAGTTTATCAAGCTTCAAATCTAAATCTAGTAACTCTTTTTGACTCTTTTCATCCAGCCTACCATTTTCAAAAAGCAATACCATATTTTCATACTGTTTTATCTCATTGACCAAAACTCTCGAAAATTCACTATCCACTTGAAAATAGTTTTTAACAATTTGCGAATAGGAAGCATTAATAAATCGTTCACTACTAACGATTTCTCGTCGTTCTAAATCACAAATCACTGCATTCGATAATGATGATAGGACAAAGGGGCTATGGGTTGTGACAATAAACTGAATTTTTGGGAAAAAACTTACCAAAAATGGCAATACTTTTTTTTGTAATTCAACATGAAGATGCGTTTCGATTTCATCAATTAGAACAACACCTTGCATATCATACGCTTGCGCTTGTTGTGCTTCCATACGTAAAATTAACTCTGTTAAAATAGCCAATAATGAAGAATACCCATCGGATAGTTCATTTAATCCAAAGCTTTTACTGTCGTATTCAATTTTGAAATTAAATTCCTTATCATCAAAAAAAAGTTTTAGTTCTTCTTGCTCAAATAGCTCTTTGAGTCTTGCTTCAAAATTATCAAACCATATATTTATACCAATAACAGTTCCAGTATCATGACGAATTTGTGCAAAGGCTTGTTCTGTTTTAAGATTTAACAAATATTGTAGAAATGTTTTATTTAGTTTATCTTTCGTCTGATATTTTGGTTGAAATATTTGCTTTGTCGGCGTTTGTGGCATCGTTGGTTCATTGTGTCGTTTTGCTTCAAAAAATGCCAAAATAAATTTCCCATTTACAATATCTTCATAAATTGCTGATTGATTCGAAAATATCAGCTCAACTTTGGAAAAATCATCAACGTCTTTTTGCCACTGAACTATCTGATTTTCATAATTTTGAATATTTGTTTTTTCATTTAGAATATTGGATGAATAGCTTTTAATATTATTTTCAACTTGTTCAATCTGCTGTCCATTAACTTCTTGATTTTGAAATAAATTATTTTTTTGCTCGATTTGAATTTCAATTTGTTTTTGATAACTCTCAATATTTTTATGTGTTTGTTCAATTACATTTTCATACTGCTCAATATTCTTTTTTATTTGTGTCATTTGAGCAAACTGGTTATTAATTAGCTTATTTAGTAAGTTATCTATTTCGACAAGAGTACTCGTTTTTCCACACCCGTTTTTACCCGTAATAATCAGATGTTTTCGCTCACCGTCATCCAAAGGTATTGCAAAGTTTTTAATCTCTCTGACATCTTTTATAACCAGTTTTTGAATAAAAAAATCATTCATTATTTTTGTTCCTTATTCTTGCTCAAATGGAATATCTTTATCCGTACAATATCTAATTATCTCTTCATCTTTTTCATAAAATAAATCACATTTTTTATTAAATTCACTAAATAGTAAATCCAAATGTTTTTCATCCGTATTCAAAGTTATAATTTGCTCAATAAACTCTTTGTATTTCGTATTTATATGACAAAGCTTATCTATTGTTTGATAATCTAAATCTCTGTACGAAGATTGAAAAAGGATTTGACTTTCAAATGGATTTGCGTGTAGCTTGATAACACCTATACCAAAAGCTTTATTGAGCCGCTCCATCTCCTCTTTTAGATGATCCCCTATTTCAAATGCAACCAAGTAGCCACGATTTGCCCAACTGGAATTGGATACCGCTTGAAAATAACATTTTTTTAGTTCGGTATCGGAATTTATCTCTTTTTTAAGTTCATACGAAATAATCTCACATGAATCTTTTTTTTCAAAAGTTTTTAGTAGTCTAATACTCGCTTCACTTTTGAATTTTGTAAATTTCACCCCAACAATATCAGGATGTGCCCATTTTTGAGTATCATCTTTACTATTTTTGGACTCTTCATGAAGAATAGTTTTGGCGTAAATCCCTTTACTTTTGAGATAACTAACAAAGAGTGGATGCAAATCCCTCTCAGTAAAATCTGCTTTACTACTTTTTTTAACTTCACTTTTTTCTTTTATCTCAATTACTTCATTCAATACTTCATGTTTTGTCAAGTAATAAAAATAAGAGCGCCCCTCTTTTATTCTCCCAACCCGTGTATCATTTTTTCGGATAAAATCACCAAGTTGTGCAGAGACAGTTGCATTGAGAGTTAAACCATTACCTTCATATAAATTATTATCTACAATGTATTTTGTAACATCCTGATACGGCAATGGCTGACTTGATTCATCTAGCGCTTTTAGAATTGCCTCTTTAACAGTCATCTCAATTCCCTATGCTTTTTACAAAAACCCCAATATAAAACTTTCCACCCTCTTGCACCGCATCCATATCTACATACTCTTCAATAAATGTATCAAAAGGTATTTTTGCATCACACGCACTTCTGTGAATCTTCATAGCTTCATTAAACACTTCATCTTCACTCAATCCGCCAATGACTTCAAACAATGCACTCGCATCGGTGGCAGACCCAGCACTGTAATGCTCAATCGCATATTCATACAACGCACGTAATGTTGCAAAATCTTGAACCTCATTCATATCAAGACGATCCAAGTTTTCCAACGCATTCGTCAAACGTTCCAATGCCAAATCCAAAATATTGGCATAATACGCCATCAATGTTTCATCATCAAATAACTCATGCGCCTGCGCTTCGAGAACATACAATGAGGCAATATCCCCCTCACTTTGTGCTTTGTGTATTTTTGCTTTTAATTCATCCATTTAGTGCCTCCTTAAGGCGTGTAAGTGCTTCTATAGTTTTAACAGTTTCTTCAACCAATGCGATCCGAATATAGCCGATTCCAGGATTTTCACCTGTATTGTCCTCACGTGCCAAGAATTCTCCAGGAAGTACCTTTAGATTATAATCACGATAGAGGCGCTTCGTAAATTCCAACGCATCCCCTACTTTGAGCCACACATAAAACGTTGCGTTTGAGGTATCAATGCCCAAAATCTCTTGTGCAGCTTGGAAGTTTTTGGCATAGACATTCCTCGCCACTTGCACGTGCTCATCATCCGCCCACGCCATTGCTGCCGCTGCTTGAAGAGGCAAAGGCGATGCACAACCGATATACGTGCGATATTGCGCATACCCTTTTAAAATCTCCGCATCCCCAGCAATAAATCCGCTTCGTAATCCAGGAGCAGAAGAGCGTTTGGAGATGGAATTGATAACAAGGACATTTTTAAACGCCGTATTACCCACATAAATTGATGCTTCCAAAAGTGAAGGAACTTTTTGCGCCGTGTAAATCTCACTGTAACATTCATCGTTAATGAGGAGAAAATCATGCTTGAGAGCGAGCTTCACCCATTCACCCAACTCTTCAACCGACAATACCGAAGCCGTAGGATTGTTCGGAAAATTCAGAATCACCAAATCGCAAACCGCAAGCTCCTCTTCATTGACCAAAGGTTTGAAACCGTTTTGTTCCGTCAAATTGAGGTGAATCACTTTTGAGCGTGACGCAATCGCCGCCCCCTCGTAAATCTGATAAAACGGATTGGTATACGCCATAACCGCCTCTTTTTTATCAAATAGATAATATTGCGGAAAATTAAAGAGCACCTCACGCGTTCCAAATGAGCTGATTAATTCATTCGTTTTAAGCTCCACCCCAAAACGACTCTTAACGAATCCTCGCATGGAGTCATTAAGAGTAACTTCGCCCGCAGTTTTCGGGTAACGGCGCAACTCTTCGGAGTGCTTACATATTGATTTTTGTATAAATGCTGGGGTCTCGAACTGTGGTTCACCGATCGTAAGAGCAATAGGCGAATAAACTGAATTTGGGATAATCCCCTCTAATAACATAGTTAATTTTTCAAATGGATAAGGTTCAAAGTGCAAAAGACACCCTTTGTAATGGGATTTAATACTTATATTATAGCAATTTTTTTTACTTATCCTCTTTCCCGCTAACAATCGATTCAAAACGTTTCAAATCATACCCATCAATAATCATATAACGTGGTTGTGCCATAGTATTAATGCCTGCCTTTGCATTGTGATTATCAATCGAAAATGCCATTAGATATCCGGCATCTTTTGCTTTTAAGAGAAGATCACTATCATAAATACCAAACGACCATGCCAAATACTTAATAGGGTGTCCCATTTTTTTCTCTAATACCGACTTTGACTTAATCAGCTGAATCGTTACAAATTTTTCATACTCCTGCGAAGAAAGTCTTTTTCTCTCACGCTTAAAATTAGGGTGCCAATAGGTATGAGACTCTACTTGAAACAGTTTTGTCGCTTCAAGTTGACGCAACTGATCCCACGTCATCGCATACGTAGCATTCGAGATTGCACTTGGATAAATAAAAAGTGTTACAGGTACTTTATACTTTAAAATAAGTGGTGCCATATCCGTATAAACACTTTCATGCCCATCGTCCACTGTAATGACAATGGATTTAGGGGGAATGGATTTGATCCCACCTTGAATATACTCAACTGCGGTTTCCAATGAGATCACCGTATAACCATTTGCGTGTAACCATTGGAGCTGTGAATCGAATGTTTTTGTTTTGATTGTCATTGAATCATACATTTTTGGTGCAAAACGGTGATAGCATAAGATGGGAATAGAGGGTGTTGCATATAAGAAAATTCCAAAAAACAATACGAAGAGAAGAATTAAACGAAAAATACGTAATGGTGAGATCATACAATTATCTCCTATATTCCAAAATTAAAAGTGATTATAACGGATAAAAAGTGAATAAAAAAGTATTTACTTTGATACAAAAGGTTACAAAAGACTCCAAAATAGTAAAAAAATTTCATTTTAGGAGCATAGCAAACTCCGCAATATAGGTCTTTCATAAAAAAATTACTCTTTTTTTATGAAAACTCTTGACAAAGATGGGGGAGTTAATGGTATACTTCCACTTATATTTCTTAAGGAGTCTTACATGATGAAAATCGTTTCTGCTATGCTTTTAGCTGCTATGTTTATCGGGTGCAGCGAATCTGCAAAAACTGAGGCAGCACCTGCTGCAACTGAGGAAGTAGCACCTGCTGCTGAAGCTACACCTGCTACTGACGCTGCTGCACCTGCTGCTGACGCTACTGCACCTGCTGCTGAAGCACCTGCTGCTGATGCTACTGCACCTGCTGCTGAAGCACCTGCTGCAAAATAAGTTTAGCGCAAGCGACTTGATTTCGTGCTTCGGCGCGAAATATTTTTATTCTTTCTTTTTTATTTCTTCTCATTAAAATCGCTTAAAAATTCATTTCATTAACCGTGCTTCCAAAGAAACACTATTAACTATTCTGACTTTGGCAATACAAACTTTTGCGTTATCAATTCCCCCACATCATTAAAAAAGAGATAATAAAGCTTATCTTTTAGTACACTTAAGCCCGCCAAATAACGCAATGCCAAATTTGCTTGCAATGAAGCGATGTGCATTACAATCGGTGCTGCAATTCCAGCGGGAGTTTTTGAAGTGATTTTAAAGAGTTCTGTAAATGAGGCTTCTTCAAAAAAACAAACTTGACCATGAAATGCTTCAACTGAACCATAGATCCATGGTAAATGCTTAGATTTAGCGTAGGTATTGATTTCACCACGAGTTGCAAGATTATCGGTTGCATCAATAATGAGATCGACTTCAATATTTTTTTGAGTAAATTCATCAAAATCACCTATGTGCGCAACAGCTTTAACATAGGGGCATCGTTCCTCGACTACGGTAGCACAGACCTCTGCTTTAAATTTATCTTCATCTCCCATCTTAAAAGCAATCTGACGATGAATATTATGAAGACTTACCGTATCAAAGTCAACAATATGAATTTCTCCAATTCCTGAAGCACCTAGCGCGAATGCTAGAGAACTTCCCAATCCCCCGCTTCCAATGATTGCAATCCGCTTTGCTTGCAATAGGTGTTGCGTCTCTTCACCCCATAATTGTATTTGTCTATGAAAATAGTGATTCATTAATTTTTCCCCTGTATCATAATATCCATCACTGTTCGCTCAATAGGTAAGCTGATGGTAAATCGTGCCCCGCGAGAGGTATTTTCAACCCTAATTTTTCCACTAAAACTCTCTTCTATAATATAACGACACATATACAATCCCAATCCTGTCCCCTCGTCCTCAGACTTGGTAGTAAAATAAATATCAAATATTTTATCCGTAAGTGATTCATCAATACCTCCCCCATTATCCTCAATTAGAATTTTTACCCATCCTCGTGTTTCCTGAATAGTAATCGTAATCTCACCTGCTTCTATATGACGCTCTTTAATCACATCATGCGCATTCTTAATCAAATTCATAAACACTTGAATCATCTCATTTTTAGCAATCATAACCTTCCTCGAGGTTTTGACAATAAGATGGGTCTGAATCCGCGTATAGTTTAAAAAAACTTCACTCAATCGTAATGCGATAGTAGCAACCTCTCCAATATCTTCAGGCATTTCAGCCTTATCCATTTTGTAATAATTTCTAAAATCATCAATAGTTTTAGACATATAGAGCAGGTGTTCTTCAACCTGCGCATGTGATGTATCATAACACGCCTCATCACAGTTACCAAGTTGACGTTTAAAGTAAAGATTTTGATTGATAAGAGCCAAGGTATTAAGAGGCTGTCTCCATTGATGAGCAATTTGTTCGATCATTTCTCCCATCGCGGCATGACGTGACTGCTGTGCGATTAAACGGTCTTTGGAACGTGCCCGTTCAAGAGCATCACGTACTTTTTCACTTAGAGAGTCATTCAGATGATTTAGCTTATCAATATATTCATGCTGTAACAAATGGATACGATCTGCCAACGCCCATGAGAGAAAAATCATTTCGATTGCTGATCCAATTTGCTGAACGTGATTAATGCCATAAAAGCTTGGAATAAAATCAAATTTATTAAATGCAAGGAGACTTGTCCCCAGTAGAAATGAGCTCCAACCTACTACATAAAATCGTGCTGAACGATATCCCTGACGCATAACGTTAATACCCGCTATTAACAATACAATTGGAACAATTGAGACTAGAGCTGTATTGTATTTAATAACACTTGAATACGGTAAAAATAAGGAGAGAATTACAAGAAAGAAACTTATACCCATCAAAACACAAATTGCTTTATCAATCTTAGGAAGATAAAGAGCAGTACTCAGAAAATTACGTCCAAAATAAAGGGCCGAGAAGGCTGTCAAAGCTATTAATACCGCTGAGGCATGGTGAATGAACCAACTCCAATCGGGCCACAAATACTCCCTTCCAATTCCATCAAACGATAGTTGCCACGTGACAAATGAGGTTAAAAAAAGGAGATAGCGGAGATAATTCGACTCTTTCGTGTAAAGAAAAATAACCGCATTATAAAGAAAAATAATAAGGAAAATTCCATAATACAGTCCAATCCATAAACTAACCGTCTCAATGGAACTAAAAAGAGTAGAGGTAGTAGTAATAGAAAGTGGGAGTTGCATCGAACTTTGCGTTTGAATCCGAATTAAAAGTTTAACATGAAGATATGAAGTAAGGGGAAGTTCTGTAACAAAATTTCGAAGCGGATAATTACTGTGCTTAACACCTATTCCAAAATTTTTATGCTCAATAAGATTCCCATCTGGAGAGAGTACATAGAGATCAACATGATCAAGTAATGGATATGCCAGCGTAAGCCACCACCGATATGGAGAGAGATAAATATCCCGATCTATATCAAGTTTAAACCAATAGACCGAAGGGGTGAAACCAAAATTGATACTCTCTTTGGGATAAAGATGAAAATCATGCGCATTAGCGTCTTGCCAGCCAAGAACCCCTTTACTATCTTCGTAATAGCTAACGTATCCTTGAAGAGGATAATCTTTCTCCCCTTCAAGGTGTAATGATGCACCGTACGTCAACGTACTCAACCATACAATCACCCATAAGAATCGTAGTAGCATATTAGCGACGTTTTTTAAGTGCCTCTTTAAACCCCCACCCTTTTTTCGAATCATTAAGGGCTTTACGGTCTAAATCAACGATTAACAACTCTTCGGTATTAGCTAAGTCTGCTTCAACATCTCCATCTGGGGAGACCACCATTGAATCACCGTAAAATTTCCATGCGTGTTTCTCATCGCAATACTCCCCGACACGATTAGCACGAAGAATATAGCAGTTATGCGTAAATGCTCTCGTTTTGATCAGCTCTCTCCAGCGATTATGTGATTCGAAAGTTGATGCACTCGGAACCAACACGACATCCACATTTTTAGCATCTATCGCGCTCCAAAGAGGATCAAAATGGAGTTCAAATCCCCCCATAACAGCAAATTTAAATCCATTCAACGCAAAAATCATCGGTGATTTGATCGGCTCAATAGGATTTGAAAAGAACTCCTCTTCATTCCAGTGAGGATAATTAATCAAAAATTGCTGAGGGTAATAACTCACACTGCGCCCGCTTACTTTGGCAATCATCTTGGTACACTCATTTTTTTTGACCATAACAATAGGGGCAACAAAAACCATTTCGTATTTCAAGGCAAGATTTTTTAGTGTCTCAATTTGATGAATACTTTGTTCTCGAATCATTGAAATAGGTGTTTGAATCAACTCTTTAAAAAAAGGATTGAGAAGATACTCCCCCAAGACCATTAAATGAACCCCTTTTTGATGGGCGGCACGGGTATAATTTTCAAGTGTTTTACTCCCCATACCGATAGAGGGGAGTTGCAAAATAGCGCAACGCATTAGTGATCCTGATTTTTAATGATTTGAATTTGTAACTGAGCCTCTTCTAGCATTTTTTCCGCCATTTTTAGCTCATTCATCCCAATCTCATACGCTTTGACACTCTCGTTCATCGGTAGTGTAGGATCCATTAATTTTTCTAAAATGGCTTTTGCATTGACTATTTTAGTCTCAAAACTTTCTTCTTTACTCATAAGACATCCTTTACATACTGCTCAATTTTATCAATTTCTACTAAAAAGGCATCATGCCCATAATCACTTTTTACTTCAAGATAATCCATATTTTTCTTACCTATAGCATTCATTGTCGTAGCAATTTTTTCCATTTCAGAGGGTAAAAAGAGAAGATCTTTCTCAAAACTAATCATATAAAGCTCTGCTGTGATCTTCCCCAAAGCCTCTTCCAATGAATCAAATCCACGAGAAAGATCATAAATATTGATTGCCTTAGTAATATAGAGATAACTTAGGGGATCAAACCATTTGGTAAAGTTATGCCCATTGTACTCCAAATACGATTCAACTTGGAACTTCCCGAACAGTTCGTACAACCCATCATTACGCTTGTATTCCCGTCCAAATTTTCGCTCCATCGACTGATGGGATAAAAAGCTAATATGCCCTGCCATTCGACCAATCGCCATACCACTCAGCCCATTTTCGTGCACAATCTTGGGATCATAATAGCCATTTTTGAACTCTGGGTCTTTCAAAATCGCTTCTTGAGCAACTTTATTAAAAGCAATTGCCCAAGGTTGTGTGGCGTGCGTTGTTGCCATAGCGATAATTTTTTTGGCAAAGTTCGGGAAAAAGACTCCAAATGCGAGTGCTTGCATCCCCCCCATCGAACCGCCAATAACGGCATGAACATTGTGAATCCCCAAACGGTCAAATAAAATCCGCTGGGCTTTGACCATATCGAGAATCGTCACGACGGGAAATTTATACCGATACGGCTCACTGTACGGATAATGAGGCGACATCGGACCCGTTGAACCAAAACAACTTCCGATAACATTGGTGCAGATCACGAAAAATTTGTCGGTATCGACTGCTTTTCCCTGACCTATGAAACCATCCCACCAGCCTGCTTTATTATCCCCTTCGTAGGTTCCCGCCGCATGATGGGAACCTGTGAGGGCATGACAAATCACGATAACATTATCTTTGGCATCATTGAGAGTCCCATACGTTTCGTAAACAATATCGTACGGCTCTAAAATCCGCCCACTCTCCAAGTAGAGAGGATTGGTAAAATGTTCACTGTGAATTTGTAAATTTAACATTGGAACCTTTACGCGCTTAATGCCTGAATCAAATCATCAATCAAATCAGATGATGCTTCAAGACCAATACTAAGGCGAATTAGCCCTGATGGGACACCACACGCTATCAGTTCTTCATTCGAGAGCTGTTGATGCGTCGTTGATGCGGGATGGGTAATAATCGATTTGGAATCACCGATATTGACCACGAGAGAAAAGAGGTTCGTTGCATCCACAATACGTTTTGCCTCTTCGAAACTCTCCACTTCAAAACTCAATAATCCACTTGCCATACCATCTTGAAAATAACGTTGCGCATTAGCGTAATTACTGTTACTTTTTAGCCCTGGGTAATTGACCTTTTTCACCTTAGAATTCGTTTCCAAGAACTCCGCTACCGCCAGTGCATTATGAGAGTGCTCGCGCATACGAAGAGAAAGTGTTTCAATCCCTTGGATAAAGAGCCATGAGTTAAACGGTGACACTACCGCACCCAAATCACGTAAAAGGGAAAGACGGGCACGCAAACAAAAGAGAGGCAATGGAACATCAACGTAGACTAATCCATGATAACTCTCATCGGCTTCGTTAAACTGTGGATACCGTTGATTACCTCGAATAAAATCTACCAAATCATGACGCTCTACGAGTATCCCGCCAATAGCCAATCCTTGACCTGTTGTGTACTTGCTCGCACTGTGAACAACAACATCAACACCGTGTTCTAAAGGGCGACACAATACAGAAGTTGCTACCGTGTTATCAACAATCGTGAGAATACCGTGTTTTTTTGCAATAGCTGTAATCGCTTCAATATCAGCAACATCAACGCTTGGATTGGTCAAACTTTCAAAAAAGATCACTTTGGTTTTATCATCTACTAATGCTTCGATTTCGTCTGGATTTTGAACATCAAAATAGCGTGCTTCAATTCCGAAACGTTTCAATGTATACGATGCTTGTGTTACCGTTCCGCCGTACAGTTGACGGGCACAGATTATATTATCGCCTGCTTCCGCCGCATTAGCAATGGCATAAAAAATAGCAGCCATTCCACTTGCTGTTGCCAAACCAGCCGCACCACCTTCTAACGTCGCAAAACGTTTTTCAAACACATCGGTAGTTGGGTTGTTCAGGCGAGTATAGATATTCCCCAGCTCTTTGAGAGCAAATAAATTAGCCGCGTGTTCAACATCCCGAAATTCGTATGCTGTTGTTTGATAAATGGGAACCGCCATCGTACGCTGCGTGTCTTTATCGTATCCTGCGTGGAGCGCTTGGGTTTGTAATTGCATGAAAATCCTTATTTCATAAATCTATTCTAGCCGTTCATGGTGAGCTTATCGAACCATAAAAACCCTTCGACAAGCTCAGGGCGAACGGAACAATTAAACGTGGTAGTTCGGTGCTTCTTGCGTGATAATAACATCATGAACATGAGACTCTTTGAGTCCTGCACTTGTGATCTCAACGAACTCAGCTTTATCCCAAAAAGCTTCGATGCTTTCACTTCCACAGTATCCCATTGACGAACGCAATCCACCCATCATTTGGTGAACAACCGCTGCAATGGTTCCACGATACGGAACACGCCCCTCAATTCCTTCTGGAACGAGCTTATCTGCCGCTGTCCCCTCTTGGAAATAACGATCCGTTGATCCTTTGGTCATCGCACCAATAGAGCCCATACCTCGGTATCCTTTGTATTGACGACCTTGGTAGGTAATAGTATCACCAGGAGATTCTTCCGTTCCTGCAAGAAGTGATCCTGCCATAATACAGCTTGCTCCAACGGCCAAAGCTTTAGCAATATCACCCGAATAACGAATACCGCCATCGGCAATAATAGGAACATCATGCGCACGCCCCACTGCCGCACACTCATCAATAGCAGAAATTTGAGGAACGCCCACACCTGCTACAATACGTGTCGTACAAATAGATCCTGGTCCAATACCCACTTTTACCCCATCAGCACCTGCTTCAATCAATGCCAATGTCGCTTCACCCGTCGCCACATTCCCAGCGATAACATCCACCACCATCTCTCTCTTGATCGCTTTAACCGTATCCAAAATTCCTTTGGAGTGACCGTGCGCTGAGTCCAGAACAAGAACATCAACCCCTGCATCCACAAGTGCTTTGGCACGATCAAGTTGACCCACACCAATAGCAGCCCCTACACGAAGACGACCGAAATCATCTTTGTTCGCATTAGGATATTCGATTCGTTTTTTAATATCTTTGATGGTGACCAGACCTTTAAGAAATCCATTTTCATCAATAATAGGAAGTTTCTCGATTTTATTCACGTGCATCATCTGCTCTGCTTCGGCAAGTGTAATCCCTGCTTTTGCGGTTACTAGTGGCATAGGTGTCATGGCTTCACTCGCCAATTTTGTCAAATCTTTTTCAAAACGCATATCGCGGTTCGTTAAAATTCCCAAGAGCTTATTATGCTCATCCACAACGGGAACACCGGATATTTTAAACTCATTCATCAACGTTTCCGCATCTTCGAGGGTTGCCGTAGGATGAACATAAATAGGATCGATAATAATACCACTCTCCGATTTTTTCACTTTTTTCACTTGTTTGACTTGGGTTTCGATGTCCATATTTTTATGAATAATACCTATACCGCCCAAATGTGCCATAGCAATTGCCGCGCGATATTCGGTTACCGTATCCATAGCAGCCGATGCCATTGGAATATTAAGGGGAATATTACGAGTTAGCATTGTTTTTAAGCTCACCTCCCGTGGTAGCACTTCCGAGTAGTGTGGAATCAGCAAGACATCTTCAAAAGTGAGGGCGCGTTTACGAATATTCATGAATTATCCTTTGTTTGTAATTGATTTTCGAGACTCAAAGCCCCATTAAATAAAGTTTGCTCATCGTAGGCACGAGCAACAAGTTGTAATCCGACAGGCATCCCATTCTCAGCCGTATCCACAGGGAGTGAAATTGCAGGAAGACCAGCAAGATTCACCGAAATGGTATAAATATCACTCAAATACATCTCTAAGGGATCACTAAGTGCACCGAATTCGTACGCAGTACTGGGTGCTACGGGGGTCAAAAGTAGATCAACCTCTTCAAAAATTTTATTATACTCTTCTTGAATTAACGTTCGAACTTTCTGAGCTTTCACATAATAGGCATCATAATATCCAGACGAGAGGACAAAATTTCCGAGCATAATACGGCGTTGCACTTCGGCACCAAATCCAGCAGAGCGAGTTTTTAGATACGTCTCTTTGAGATTCTCCCCCTCTACACGATTCCCATAACGGATACCGTCATAACGGGCAAGGTTTGTCGTAGCTTCCGCTGTTGCAGTGATGTAATACGCTGAAATATCGTATTTTGGATCCATTAATGTTTTTTCAATGATCGTATGACCCGCATTTTTGAGCGCTTCAATTGCTTTGGTATACGCTTTACGCACATCAAGAGACGCGTCTTTTACATACTCAGGGACAACCGCAATTTTAAGTTTTTTAGATGGATCAAGCTTATCGCTGACTTTTCCATCATTACGTTCACTGCTCGTTGAATCTCTTGGATCGTAGCCTTGAATAATATCATATAAAATCGCTGCATCTTCGACATTTTGAGTCATTGGCCCGATTTGATCTAATGAACTCGCATAGGCTCCCAATCCGTAACGGCTTACTCGTCCGTAGGTAGGTTTCATTCCGACAATTCCGCAAAATGCCGCAGGTTGACGGATAGAGCCCCCCGTATCACTTCCAAGGGCCGCAACTGCAAGTCCTGCCGCAACAACCGCTGCCGAACCGCCTGAACTTCCCCCTGGAACACAGTTGTGATTGAGAGGATTGAGGGTTTTGCCATAACAGCTGCTCTCTGTCGTCGAACCCATCGCAAATTCATCCATATTGGTGCGTCCAAAAGGAGACATTCCATTTGCTAACAGTTTTTCAATAACGGTTGCATTGTATGGTGATACATACCCTTTAAGGATATTGGAGCCCGACGTTACCGCCCACCCTTTGACTTGGATATTATCCTTGATAGCAATAGGAATACCTTCACCAATATTTTCAACATCAATATACCCGTTTAGCTCAGGATACGCCGAAATTTTAATTTTCAACTCTTCTTTAAGGGCAGAAAGTTCCTCTTTTGACAGTTTTAACGCCTCTTTTAGTGTTATCATATGCTCTCCTCTCTTTTACGTTTTGCACTTTTAACCATCATAATACCAATAGCGATCACCACAAAAACAGCACCAACCGTTTCAACGATCAAACTTGCAGGGACACTTTGTGTCATATCGACCATTACGCAACAACCGTTGCACAACGCTCACAAAGACTCTCTTCATTTTCGCTATGGTATTTCCAACAACGTGGGCACTTCGCTTTGGAAGCTTTAGCGACCGTAAATGTCTCACCTTCAATCTCAAAGGTTCCCAAACTATCACTCAATTCACAAGCGCACCATTTGGATACAACCAAGAACTCTTCAATATCCACTTTTTTCATCGCTTTTACGAGAGGTGATTTTGTTGAAATTACAAGTTCAAGGGTATTTTTAATCACTTTCTCTTTTTTCAATCCATCAACAATTTCATTGAATTTTTCACGGACGAGCTTCATATTGATCTCATCCCACTTACTCTCAACCGCTTCAATCGGCGAGTAGGTAATATCAAAAATATCCCCAGCACTTCCTTTGATAACTGCAGGGGCACTGTCAAAAATTTCATCCGCCGTATAGGTCAAGATAGGGGCAATAAGTCCCAACATCGAGCGTGCAATAATCGCCATTGCACTTTGGGTTGAACGACGAGTAGAAGAGTCAGCAGCATCACAATACATACGATCTTTGGTAATATCGATGTAAATACCGCTGAGTTCATTGACGATGAAATAGTTTAGTCCACTCATCCCTTGAACGAAGTTATACTCTCCAAAAAGTTTATGGGTCTCATCAAAAACCTCTTTCGCTTTTGCAACAATCCATTTGTCAATTTCACCCATTTCACTGTAAGGGACAATCATCTCTAAACCATCGAGGTTAGCGAGCATAATACGGAAGGTGTTACGAAGTTTACGATATTGTTCTGCTGTTTGCTTGAGGATACCATCCGAAATTTTTAAATCCCCTTGATAATCGCTCATCGCCACCCATAGACGTAAAATCTCAGAGCCGTACTCTTTTAATACTTTGTCAGGTGCTACAACATTCCCTTTGGATTTGGACATCTTCTCACCCTTCTCATCAACGGTAAATCCGTGGGTCAAAAGAGCTTTATACGGTGCAATATGTTCCACCGCCGTACTTAAGAATAATGAAGACTGAAACCATCCACGATGTTGGTCAGACCCTTCGATATACAAATCAGCAGGATACGTTCCCGCATCGTAGTTACGTGATTTAAGAACGGCATTCCACGTCGAACCACTGTCAAACCATACATCGAGAATATCGGTCACTTTTTCCAAATCATCGGCTTTATACGGACATCCAGGATAAAGCAACTCAGAAATTTCCATCGAGTACCACGCATCACTTCCGTGCATCTCAAAAATCATCGCCGTAAAGTTTAATGTTTTCTCATCCAAGATGACTTCACCCGTTGCTTTAATACGGAAAAATGCAATAGGAACCCCCCAATCACGCTGACGTGAGATACACCAGTCAGGGCGATTTTCGACCATAGAGCCCAAGCGGTTACGTCCTGTTTCGGGATAAAACGTTGTTTTTGCCACTTCATCCTGCGCAATTTGACGCAATGTTTTTGTTTCACCCGTAGGGATGCCATCCACAGAGATAAACCATTGCTTCGTTGCACGAAAAATCAACGGCGTATGAGAACGCCAGCAGTGAGGATAGGAGTGACGAAATTTGGAGACTTTAAGAAGAGACTCCCCTAACAGTTCTAAAATCGGCTCATTCGCTTTGAAAATATGCATTCCGACAAATGTTTCAGCATTGGGAAGAAGTTTTTCGTGTACCAAAGTTGCATCATAACATCCCGTTTCATCAACAGGCATCACGACTTCTAGGTTATAGCGAAGTCCAATACGGTAATCGTCTTCCCCATGCCCAGGTGCTGTGTGAACACACCCCGAACCGTTCTCCATCAAAACGTGCTCACCCAATACAAGATGAGACCCACGTCCATTGAGAGGATTAATTGCATAGAGGTTTTCAAATTTTTTCGCATCGATTTTTTGAACAATAGTGCCACTAAGAACACCCTCTTCTATCATCGCTTCATAGCGTTTCTCAGCGACAATATACCCATCACTTGTACGAATATAAATCTCATCAGGATTAAGAGAAATTCCCGTATTAGCAGGAAGTGTCCACGGTGTCGTTGTCCAAATAACAACCGCCGCTTTCCCTTCAATCCCTGCACGGATTTTTGCCTCATCGGAGAGCTCAAATGCAACATAAATCGAATAATCTTCTTTATCTTCGTATTCAACTTCCGCTTCAGCCAACGCCGTTCGCTCTGCCCAACTCCAAAAAACAGGTTTGGAACGCTCAATCAATAACCCTTTTTTAGCCACAGCACAAAGGGTACGATAGATATTCGCTTCAAATTTGTAATCCATGGTGAGGTAGGGATTATCCCAGTCGGCAATGACTCCCAATTTTTTAAACTCTTCTCGTTGAATAGTAACAAATTCAGAAGCATGAACACGACAGAGACGGCGTATTTCTGCTTTACTTAGTAACTCTTTCTTCTGTTTTCCACCCAGCTTTTTCTCCACTTGTTGCTCAATAGGCAACCCGTGACAATCCCAACCGGGGGTAAAGCGGACAGATTTACCATTGAAATAATTGTATTTGACAATAATATCTTTCAAAATTTTATTCAGCGCATGCCCAATATGGGTATTTCCATTGGCATACGGAGGACCATCGTGCAGCGTAAAGCTTTGCGCCCCTTTGCGATTAGTTTTCATACGTCCGTAAACATCTGCAGCAATCCACGACGCATAGCGAAGAGGTTCATTGTTAATCAAATTTCCGCGCATCGGGAACTGTGTTTGTGGTAGGAGGAGGGTATCTTTATAATCCATTTGGGATCCCTTAAATTTTCGATGTAAAAGTTGTGCATTATAGCTTTTGAGGGATTAAAATTTGCTGTCACTGTGTTATACTATCCCAACTTATCTAAGGATGTGTGTATGAGACGGGACGTACTTTTTGTCGGAAACAAATTAATTTTGAATGAGTCATACGAACGTTATATTCTTCGAAGCATAAAAGAAAAATTTTCCTCCATTGATTCTATTAGCTATTTTGAGGAATCAGACAAAGGGCTATTCCTTCATCTTGAAGGGCTCTTAAAAACCGATTCCAAACTCGTCATTATCACTACTAAAAGCACTTTCACCATTATTGGAAAACTACTTAGTACCGTAAGTGGAGACAATCAAGTATTACGTGATGCCATGCTTATCCCATCTCGTGCAACTCTTTTTGATGTCGGTAGTTATTTGCTCCCCTATAATAGTTCTGAAATCAATGTCATTTTAGCCCATGAGGGAAAAGCCCTTCCCCCTATTCTCATCGAGGATGAACAAAAATGCGGTTGGATTCATGTTTTTAATGAAGAACTTTCCAGTGTCTCCACCCTCCTTGAACCATTAGCCCAAAATTTCGATGTTCGCCTTGAAGCCTCTGAACTCATAGAGGGGTGGGTGAAAGTCAAAATTACGGCACGTCGTCATGGTAATATGGCGCAATTTATCGCTTCTTCCAAAGGACTATTGCATCACAAAGTCATCGCAGCATCCAATATATCCGCTTATATCATCGAAAAGCTCTCGCGACATCACCAAAAAATATCGTTTGCAGAAAGTTGCAGTGGCGGATCGCTTGCCTTTTATTTTACCTCTCAAAATGGAGCTTCCAGTGTTTATGAGGGATCACTCATCACGTATGACAATGTTTTAAAAGCCAACTGGCTTGCCGTCGATGAGTCATCACTTGAAGCACATGGAGCCGTCAGTGCCGAAGTGGTTAACCAAATGTCTGAGGGAGCACTTAATGTTAGCTACGCTGATTTTGCCCTTGCCATTAGCGGTGTGGCAGGACCAACGGGAGGGACAGAGAGCAAACCAGTTGGAACTGTTTATATCAGTGCACGCTCCAAAATAGTCGTTCATACAGAACGCTTTCACTTTGAGGGAGATCGCAACTACATTCAAGAACAAAGTGTCTTAATGGCAATTAAAATGCTCATTAATATCGATCGTGACCTATTTTTTAGTTAATTATTCATTTTCTCTTGACAAATAGAATAAATTCCCCTATAATTCCGCCCTCCCAATCGTACGATTTTCGGAAGATTGAAGAGGTCCCGTTAGCTCAGCTGGTAGAGCATTTCACTTTTAATGAAGGGGTCGATGGTTCGAATCCATCACGGGACACCATGAGAAACAGTTTTAACTGACCCTTTCGTCTAGTGGCCAAGGACATTATCACTTCATGGTAAGAACAGAGGTTCAAATCCTTTAGGGGTCGCCATTTGTTCAAAAGTAGTATCAACATCGGGAGTTTAGCTCAGTTGGTAGAGCGCTACCCTTACAAGGTAGATGTCACAAGTTCGAGTCTTGTAATTCCCACCATAGTGTGCGGCCATAGTTCAGTTGGTTAGAATGCCTGCCTGTCACGCAGGAGGTCACGGGTTCGAGTCCCGTTGGCCGCGCCATATTATTTGATTTTAAGTTTTTTTTCGGGAGTTTAGCTCAGTTGGTAGAGCGCTACCCTTACAAGGTAGATGTCACAAGTTCGAGTCTTGTAATTCCCACCATAGTTGTGCGGCCATAGTTCAGTTGGTTAGAATGCCTGCCTGTCACGCAGGAGGTCACGGGTTCGAGTCCCGTTGGCCGCGCCACCCTCATTTTATTTCCCTATTATTTTTTACTTATGTTATCATTCACAGATGAAACAAAAAACATTTCTTTTTACCCTTTATATTTTTATTTGGATTCTCCTTGCTTTTAATCCGTGGTATCGTGATGATTGGCTTTTAGAAAACATCTTAGTCTTTATTGCTCTGCCGATTCTTATCTGGAGTGACCGCAGAACCGACTTTTCCCTTACAAGTGCAATAATGCTTTTTCTCTTTTTTGTTTTACACGCAATTGGTGCCCACTATACCTACAGTGAGATGCCATGGTTTTCCCCCATTACCCACTTTTTTGGCTTTGAACGGAACCATTATGATCGAGTTGTCCATTTTTTATTTGGCTTTTTACTCTTCTTGCCCTTTTATGAGTTCTTCACCTCATTTCAAAAGTCAGCTATTCAAACATTCCTTTTTACCATTATTTTTCTCATCGCAGCTTCAGGTATCTATGAGGTCATCGAATGGGTTGCAACACAAATAGCGCATCCCGATCTTGGAATAGCATTTTTAGGGGTTCAAGGAGATCCGTGGGATGCACAAAAAGATATGGCGTGCGGATATTTGGGGACATTTCTTGCAAGTTTAGTCTGGTATTGCCCTTTATTAAAGGAATAATCGCACTAAATTTTAAACCTATAATGCTCTCTTTAGATAATTTCTTTTAAAATAGGGTATTTATTTTAAAAGGAATCTTTCATGACTCTCATACTCATCGCGCTTGGTATCATCACTCTCATCGCTATTTTAATGTACAACTCCCTTATCGGCAAAAAAAATCAGGTAGAAAATATCTTTGCCAGTGTCGATACTGTTCTCAAAAAGCGGTTTGACCTTATCCCTAATCTTGTCGCATCCGTTTCACAGTATATGCAGCATGAAAAATCAACCCTCGAAAAAGTGACAGAACTTCGTGCCCAAGCGATGAGACCCAACCTCAGTGATGAACAAAAAATTTCTTTGGATGCAAAGCTCACTTCGGCGCTTGGCGCAATCACTATCGCGATGGAGGCATACCCTGATCTCAAAGCCAATGAGAATGTAATGCACCTTCAACGCTCTCTCAATGAAATAGAGGAGCAAATATCCGCTGCACGCCGTGCTTATAACCAAGCGGTTACTGATCTCAATAACGCCATTGAAATGTTTCCAACCAATATGATAGCAGGATGGATGAATCTACAGCGACGCACCGTATTTGAAATTACCGTTGCCGAACGTCAAAATGTTGATGTCAAGGCTCTCTTTAATCGATGAAATCAACCTCTGAACTCACCGATTTTTATTACAAAGAACTCTACCCCTCGTTAGAAAAGTTAGAAAAGACGAGAGTAGAAATCGTCTCTAAACTTCAATGGTATGGAGGAATGGGAGCTGTTGTTTTTCTTCTCACGGCGATTTGGATGGGGAAGAATATTGGGCTTTTTCATCCTCTCTCAATGGCAATTCTCGTGGGGTTTATCGCAGTTGGAGGGTTTATCTATCGTTCTATGACACAAGATTATGCAAAAGATTTTAAAACCAAGGTGATCAACCCCCTCATTGGTGCTATTGATCCCCATCTCCTCTACAATCCCGATTTCATGATCTCACAATACCTTTTTGAGCGCTCCAATCTATTTCCACATTCCATCGATCGTTATAGCGGAAATGATTACGTCAAAGGTTCTATAGACGGTGTCCCGCTCGAATTTTCCGATATTCATGCCGAGTATCAGACAAAAGATTCCAAAGGACGCACGCAGTGGCACACCCTCTTTCGGGGATTGTTTCTTGTGGCGGAGTTTAACAAATATTTTAAAGCTAAAACCGTAATTCTCCCCGATCAAGCCGAAAAGAGTTTTGGTACCCTCATCGGCGGGTGGTTACAATCTCATAATTTTTCGCGTGATGATCTTATCCGTCTTGATGACCCTGCCTTTGAAAAAGCGTTCGTTGTCTACGGAAATGACCCAATTGAAGCACATTATATATTAAGTTCTTCAATGATGAAACGGATTTTGGAGTTTCAAAAAAAAGTTTCCTATCCCCTTTATATCTCATTCGTCCAAAACCATATTCACGTAGGCATTGGAACAAAAAAAGATCTCTTTGAAGCCGCTATTTTTACGTCGCTACTCGATTATAAACAGGCGATGGAATATATCAATACCTTGCGATATACAATTGGGATTATTGAAGAGCTGAAGTTAAATGAGAAGTTGTGGAGCAAAGTTTAATTAAACTCGGCGAATCATCCGCCCAAGTAGATTATAAAATACTTCAAGCTTCTCTTTCGTCCCTTCAATCTCAAATACCGCTCCTCTCTCTCCAAACTCTTTGGAAACGATTCGAATACCATGTTGAACATTCTCATACTCGACCATAGTTATATGGGAATAATCACATTCGATGTAGTGCAGAAACAACTTTTCATACGGGAGTAAAACCGCTTGCGTGTACGCTGCATTTGCCGCTTGAGCATACGCCCGAACCAACCCCCCAGGTCCGAGTTTCGTCCCACCGAAATAACGTACGGTAATAATCGCCGTATTAATCAGATCATGCCCTTGCAAAACACTCAGTGTCGGTTTCCCCGATGTCCCCTTGGGCTCACCATCATCCCCACTGTATTCAGCAATTTGATCATATTCATTGAGACTTCGAAATGCACTAACATAATGTACAGCTTTGGGGTGTTCTTCACGAAGCCGCTTCATCTCCTTATTATATAAAGAAATTGGCATAAGAAATGAAATAAATTTTGACCCTTTTATCTCTATCCGTCATTCCGCACATAAATTTCGAATTATCCTTCCCTCTCTAAATCGGCACTAAAATTGCTTTTATTTGGAAAAAAGGCTAATTTGATATGGCTACAACAAACAAGATAACTATCAAAAA
>JBAZTZ010000001.1:0-179589 GCA_041661705.1 Sulfuricurvum sp. | reverse complement strand
GCACAATAGCCCTAACGCTTCTCAGACGACATGGATTTACTAATATTAAGCAAGCTATTCGACTTATCGCTTTCGACGTTAAGAAGCTTTATAAAATGTTAGCATGAAACAACCGTGTGCAGTCTATCCATCACATCCCAACTAATATTTTTCCATGTATAATAGTTATCATGCAATGTGAGCAAAAGTACCGCCAATACTGCTTCATCAATTTTATTAGAATCGTATTCCATAATTTACCCCTTATCAATACGCATTTTGAGAAAATGGGTAAGGTGATACCTATAACTCATTCATTATCTCTCATCTTCGTAACAATTCTATTGATATAGGCTTGCGAAAATCCCAAAGCCAGATTCCGTGTGATGGCACGCAATGACGAGAGAAATCACAACCCAATAATAATATGCAACGGCGAAATAAGCGCGTAAGCGGTCGTATTGATTTTTAGACTTTGGAGGGTATCTTCTTTTTCGAGGGCTACAAGGATAGTTCCTCCCTCTAGTCGTAGTGCGATTTCAATATTATCCCCTGAAGTTTCAAGTGTCTCTACCGTTCCTGATAGGATATTATTGGTCGTGTCGGAGGAGGGCAGTGCTGAAACGATATGAATATCGCTTGATTTGATAATAGCATAGAGGTCACATCCAAGTGTTAGTCCCATGTTTTCAACCGATTTAGCGGTAATAGTAGAGCGGAGGGTATCGCCTCCTGAGAGGGTAAGAGTTAAGGTGCTGTGAAGCCCGTTGGTATCGATGTTGGTGAGGGTGGAGGGGAGTTGATTACGTGCGCTGGTGGTGAGAAAGGTACGACTGAGGATTCGAGCAAGACGTTCAGGATCATTCCCTGCCTCAGAAAAACGGTCGATAAATTGACGATGAAGTTCATTAAAACGGTGAAACGTCGCAATGAGTTCACGAGCGTAGGGGGTAAGCTTCGTTCCTCCCCCTCCTTTACCGCCAGTGGTTCGATCAATGAGAGGTTTATCAGCTAGGGCGTTCATGCTATTGATTCGCTCCCACGCCGCTTTGTAGCTCATTTTCATTGCTTTGGCAGCGGCATTGATAGAGCCTGTCGTATCAATGAGTTGCAGAAGTTCAACTCTCCCTGAACCCAAAAAGCTTTGCCCCTCTTTGGTAAACCAAAAGCGTCCGTCAATCTTCATACACGCAACCTTATTCTTGGATCTCGTCTTCGCCGTCGTTCTCTGTAATCACACCCTCTTTAACGGTAAAATTAAGAAGTTTTTTGGTGATATTGACAGGACAAAAGAAAAGAATTTCGAAGATGGGGTTGAGGTTAGTTGTCTCATTGTCAATAATATCGAACCCCTTGCCATTAAAGCCATCCCCTTCTTCTTCCGTGTGCATCGTAATGCTAAAGGTCAATGATCCCAATGCACGGAGCATATTGCTAATGGCTTTATAATTTTTATGTTCTTTAGAAACCATTAGATTTTGATTCTCTTGGGTACGATTATTCATCTGGGTACTAAGGAGCGTTAAATTATCACGATGAATTGTTTTGTTCCAACGGACAAGCCCTTTTGGAAATCGTAAAAGGGACGTTTTAGAGATGAGAGGATTGGGAGTTGTTTTTCGGATCGTTTCGATAAGTTTCAAAAACGCATTTTTCCCACCGATAGAGTTAGCGAGTGTAAGTAATTGAGCTTGTAAAGCAATTTTTTCGGAATCGGATAAAAGGTGTAAGCGGCACATTGAAGCCCTTTAAATTAAGATACGCCATTATAGCGTAGTCATGATTTAAACCCCTGCCTATGGCATTTTAGAATCTTTCCATCTGAACATAAATTTAAGGGACAAAGTAAAATCTTAAACTCTTGATAATTTAAGACTAAGTGTTTAAAATGTGATAAATTTATAAGGAATTCTTATGTCACAATCTTGCCCACTTCTTTTTCGTCAAATTGACGCTACTATCACTAAAATTAATGCTTTTCTTGTCATGGGAAGTATGATTTTCTATTTAGTAACAATGCAAAAATGGATTTTAGTTTTTTTGGTATTGGATTTTTTAATCCGTTTAAGTGGTTATAAAATGCTAAGTCCCATTTTCAAGATTGCAAGTGAATTGCAAAAAATATTCAAACTGCCTGTTCGATTGGAGGATGCAGGGTCGAAGAGACTTGCCGCATTTTTTGGTTTATTTTTTATGGTGGGAACACTAATAGCAGACATAGAAGGGTGGAATAGTGCCATCTGGGTGATTGCAGCTATATTCATAACGTGTGTCCTCTTAGATTTGTTATTTGATTATTGTATCGCGTGTAAGATATACAGTTATGTAAAAAAACTTTATCCCCAAAGATTTCTGTAACGGGTTATGTTTTGTATTTTTTAGGTTTAGGTGTTAGAATTCTAATAATTAAGGATGTAAATAATGGCTAATATTTATGAGGGAATGACAAAAACAGCACAAAAAACTCTACAAGATAGATTGAAAGTCGAGTGGACGTATACCTCTAACGCAATTGAGGGAAACACTATTTCTCTAGGTGATACTGCCTTTATCATCGAATATGGTTTAACCGTAAAAGGTAAATCGGTACGAGAGCATAATGAAGTTTTAGGGCATAGCAGAGCTATTGATATTATTTACCGATTATTAGACAATGAGTTGCTAAGCGAGAAGGACATTTTTGAACTCCATACTGCTGTTCAGACCAATATTATAGTGGATATTGAGTGCCCAATTGGTTCGTATAAAGTCGTTGAAAATGGTAGATATATCTTACTTAATAATAAAAGTGAATACAAAGCATATCCTCATCCAAGCCATGTACAACATCTAATGTCTATTTGGTTGGATGAATTTAAAGATATATCAAAAAACCAAAATATTAGTTTAGATGAGTGTATAAAAAAATACGCACGATCTCATATCGGTTTTACCTCTATTCATCCATTTTTTGATGGAAATGGACGATTGGCAAGGCTTTTGTCCAACATATCAATGTTGAAAAATGGCTTCCTGCCTCTGATAATCAATAATGAAAATAGAGAAGATTATATAAAGATATTGTCGAGTTACAATATAAATTCAAAGCAATTAGATAAAAATTCCACGATGATCATCGAAGAGAATCACTATTTCAATGAACTTTATACTTTTTTTAAATCAGAGTACCAAAATTCTCAAGCATTACTCGATGAGATCAAACGATAAATTTAACGTTTTCTCTTTTTGGCTTCAATCAGCTTGAGATTTTTCATCATGATGATTTCAATATCATGCGCATTTTTACTCTCAAAACTTTCTTCTGTTAGTATCATTTTTTTTTGTAAAACCTCTTGATAAAAATCAGTAAGCATTTCCCCTTTTCGTTTAGAGGGGAGTGTTTTGAGTAATGACAAAAGATTGATAGGTGGCATTTTGACAAACTCTTCGAGAATAGCTTCACGCAGTGTAAAATGATTCATGGGTTAACACCCTTCTTTTTTAGTATTGAAAGAGATAAAGCAAAAAAGGTTCCATTCACAATCCCTCATTGAGAACATACCAAAGTCGTTCAATCTCAACATCATCCAAAAATAAAGTAGATGCGTTATCATAAAGCCATCTAAGCCCTTTTTGATTGATAGAAAGAGTATGTGAACACTCTTTGTGGGCAGGGAGAAATGAGCGAATAAGAGAAATGTCGTTCTCGATTGGGGAATCGCAAAAGAAACAATTCATCTCTCGATGCAATCTCCCCTCATGCTCCAATAATCGTACGTAAGCCTCTATAGCGAGACGTTTTGGATTCTGAGCACTCCATTTTTGTGCCATCGTCTCCAGCAAATTGTAGTAAAAACTTCCAATGGATTCAGAATGTTGTAAATGGGGGTAAAAAAGGGCAATAAATTGTTGCCATATTCGAATCCGATCATATTCACGTAACCAAGGAAATCCAAGATGGAGAACGTCGCGCATTCTAGGAATAGTGCTTTTGAGAGAGGTTTCAGCCTCGTAATCGATTTTAAACCCCAAATTAATAGGGCTATGACGTGCTCCATAAAAACGATAAAGGGTTGTTAATTTTTCCTCAGATATAATGGTAACAATTAAATCTTCGTCTTTTACTCGATTAAGTTTGATAATAAATCCCTGCATTTTTTGTTATCTCACCGCATATTTGTTTATTTTTCTCTAAGTAGAAGTCTCTAATTTTAGCGTAGAAAGCATTCAAGTCGTAAAGTTTTAGTTTAGTTTTACACTAAGCACCTATAATCCCCTATATTGAAAATGATTCAGAAGGTAAAAATGCTCCTCTATCAACCTAATAATGGATACTGTTACAACAGCGACTCCATCTTGCTTTATGGATTTATCACACAGTTTAATCCCAAAGGGAAGCTTCTCGATGTCGGGGTAGGGTGTGGAATCGTGGGGTTGTTGGTCGGACGTGATTTCCCCACTGTACAGTTAGAGGGGGCTGAAAAACAAGCAATTTATGCCGAGTTTGCCCGTCGTAATGCCTCTATTAATGGTATTGGATACACATTGCATGAGGGGAATTTTTTGAAACTTGGGGGTCATGGGACGTATGACTGGATTATTTCGAATCCCCCTTTCTATCATGAGGGGTCGGCACGAAGTGAAAATGAGATGCTTCATCAAGCGCGTTACAATGTTCATTTACCGATAGAACCGTTTGTGAGTAAAATTTCAAAATTATTGAAATCCAATGGTGAAGCGATAGTTTGTTACGATGCACGGCAATTTGTTCCTCTTTGCAGTGGGTTTGAGAGTAGAGGATTAAGAGTGTGTAATGTACAATTCGTCCATTCTAAACGTGATCGTCCCAGTACGTTGGTGATGATTCATGTTAAAAAAAATAGTAAGTCTCTTGCAAACATTTTGCCTCCGCTGATAATGTTTGAAGAGGGTCAATATACTCATGCCGTAGAGGCTATTTATGAAAAAGCAAAGGTGCACAGTATCAAATGTCCGATTTAATGACACATGAAAATTTTAGTTATGCGTTTGACTCTAGCGCATGCGCTTCGTGCGGTGGCAACTGTTGTACGGGGGAAAGCGGTAATATTTTCGTTTCGGTAACGGAGATTACAGCGATAGCTGCTCTACTTGAGATGGATGAACGGGAATTTCGGCGTAACTATTTACGAAAAGAGGGGTATCGTTATTCACTCAAAGAGAAAATAATTAATGGCTCACATGATTGTGTCTTTTTTAACCGTGCCCAAAATGGGTGCAGTATTTACACCGCCCGTCCGTTACAGTGCCGAACGTTCCCTTTTTGGGATTATTTTCGCACTCGTATTGATGAGCTAAAGAGCGAGTGTCCGGGGATACGAGAATGACAAAGTTTTTCACGCTAATAATCCTAACTGTGTTAAGCGTTCACGGCGCATCAAAATTAAAAGTTTCCAATACGATCACGCCTATTGAACTGAGTGAAGAGAGCTATTTATTGGGGGCGTTGGATGCTCAAATACGCCATAAATATATGGTTGCATCGAATTATTTTGAAATACTTTATTCTCAAACAGGAAAAAAAGAGTTTTTATATCAGTCGTTGCGTATGCTTGAACAGTCTAAGGAAATTTCAAAGCTTTCGGAAGTAACACAAAAAGAGCTAACAAAAACACCGGATGATTTAACATTGCAACGCTTCAGTATTATTGCATTACTCCAAAACGGGCAATTCGGACACGCTTCACAAGAAGCGTCAGCTTTGTGTGAGCGTAGTAAGGTCGCTTCGGATTATGCGTTGAGTGCCGAAGCATTTTTAAAGTTGGGTGAGTTCCAAAGTGCGTACAGTGCCTTAAAAAAAGGGTATGATTTAAGCCACGACGAAGAGATGGCGGATCGATTGGCACTGATTCAATATGTCCATTTAGGAGAGAAGAGAGAAGCAATTGAATTCTTGAAAAATCATATTGAAAAATATGGAAACAGCAAAGTTTTGGGGAAACGATTGGGTAGTTTTTACGGTGATAGTGGTGATCTTGATAAAGCAGCCACGATGTTTGAACAGACGTATACCCTCACGAGTGACCCTCTTATCGCACAAGAGGCAATCAAAATTTATGTCTATCAACAAAATTTTGATAAACTCACCCCCTTATTGGAAAAATCAGGGGTAAATGACCCTATGTTACTTGAATTATATATTCGGGATAAGCAGTTTGACAAAGCATCCTTATTGGCTAAGAAACTCTATAAAGAAGATCAAAATCCCCTTTATTTGGCGCAAAGTTCTATTTTTAGCTATGAAGCATCCAAGAATAAAAGTGATCCAACCCTTTTAAATGAAGTAGTCGAAGGGCTAAAACAAGTTAATAGTGAGATAGATGATCCTATGTATCTTAATTATCTTGGTTATTTAATGATTGAGCATGATCTTAATGTTACTGAGGGGATGGTTTATGTCCAGCGTGCTCTAAAAATACAGCCTGATTCGGGCTATTATCTTGATTCCCTTGCGTGGGGACATTATAAAAAAGGGGAGTGTTCCCAAGCGTTGAAACTCATTAAACAAGTGGAGTCAATGATTGGAAGTGATGAGCAAGAGGTAAAAGAGCATTTGGATGCTATTGAGAAGTGTGAAATAAAGGAGATTAAACAATGATACTAGACGACATCATCAAAAAAACAAAAGAAGACTTAAAAGAGCGGGAAGCCAAGTTCAGTATGGATTGGCTTGGGCGTTCATTGGCATTTAATGCGCGTGCTCCACGGGATGTACGACCGTTTTTAACCTCGACTCTCGAAGAGCCGTATCGTATTATTTCGGAAGTAAAAAAAGCAAGTCCGTCACGCGGTGTTATTCGTGAGGATTTTGATCCTGTTGCGATTGCGCAAGCGTATGAGCGGGGAGGGGCGAATGCTATCTCGATTTTAACCGAGCCGCATTTTTTTCAAGGAAATCTCGATTATTTGGCGGAGATTCGTCGTTATGTTGGGATTCCCCTGTTGCGTAAAGATTTTATTGTTTCTAAATATCAGCTCGTCGAAGCATTGGTGTATGGGGCTGATTTTGTTCTCCTTATTGCAGCAGCACTTTCCAAAAGTGAACTCAAAGAGTTATTGAACTATACGCGCCATCTCGGGATGGAAGCATTGGTTGAGATTCATGATAAATCGGAGCTTACGAAGGCGATTTATGCAGGTGCGGATATTATTGGAATTAACCATCGTAATCTTCAAACATTTGAGATGAATATGAATCTGAGCTACGATCTCATCCCCTTGATCCCCAATGGGAAGATTATTGTGGCAGAAAGTGGTATTTATGAACACGGTCAACTGGAAGACTTAAGTAAAGCAGGTGTTGATGCGTTCTTGGTGGGTGAGTCGTTAATGCGTCAAGATGATGTTGAATCAGCACTTAAGAAGCTCAAAAACGGATGAATAAACCTCTGAAGACGTTGAGTGGTATTTTGTTGATTGTTTTGGGGTTTGGACTGATTGCTGGGTTGGCATTTCCTGCGCTTACGGATGCCCAACATGCAGGACGGACGGAGAAGCATATGGTTTTAGATTTTCCTTTTCTAAAAAAAGAGAAGTCAGAATTGGTATTAGTGTATTTTGGATATGTTGGATGTACACGGGTTTGTACGCCCGCACTCAATGACATGACGAGTATCTATCATGGGCTTCGTGAACAGAATCTAAAGACACTTCCCTCTATTTGGTTTGTTAATATGACACCTGAAATGGATCCTCTTTCAGTTCAAAGTTGGGCAGAGCATTTTGATAAACATTTTAAGTCGTATGCCCCTCATGAAAATGAACTTCACAGTATGGTACAATTACTCAATCTAGTTTACAGTGATCTAGGGGTAGAAGCAGAGCACATGCCGTATTTGTATCTGATCCGTAAAGTGGGAACAAAATACGAGTTGGTTTATATTTATACCTCCTCGCCGTATAATCGTGAATTAATTTTAAAAGATATAGGAGCTCTTCAATGAATTTAAGCCTACTTTTTCCTGCATATAGCGAGAAGTTGAGCCCCCAAATCCGTGCGCGGTTGGATGCTGATTTTATAAAATCTGATAAGTTTATGCTTATTATTGGCGTATTGGCTTTTTTGGGTGTTTCGTTTATTACCTCAATTCGATATTCGACCTATCAGTTTGGAATCCTTAATGGGGCGTTAGCGCTTGGACTTATGGTGATCGCTTATTTGGGATTTAAAGGGACAGTAATCGGGCGGATTGTTATTGCCCTTGGTCTTTCTATTTTCCCGATGATTATGATTCAGCAGCAATTGGGAATGATTGAAATGCACTTTGCCCTTTTCTTTATGGCGGCATTTCTAGCAATTTATAAGGATATTATCCCTATATTAGTTGCGACAGTAGCCGTGGCATTTCATCATATTCTTTTCTTTATTCTTCAACTCAATCATACGTCAATGTTTGGTGTGGATGTTATTGTATTTTCAAGCGGATGCGATGTTTGGATTTTAGTAACCCACATTATTATGTTTGCAATTCAAGTGGTTGGGCTTGTTTATATTATTGTGACAACAACGCATCAGTTTATTAAAAGTAGTGAGCTTCAAATTCAAGCCGATGAGAATGTCAAAGAACTTGAAAGAGGAATCAAAGAAGACGCGCAAATGGTGAATGAAGCCGTTAGTATTGCAGCTGAAATTTCGAAAGGGGTGATAGAGCGTACTTTGGTTTCTACCCCTTCTAATATACAACTTAGAGAGCTTCGTGAAGTATTTAACAGTATGTTAGTTGCGTTGCGTCAAATGGTTGGAAAAGACCTTCAAGAGATAACGCGTGTGGTTGAATCGTACGGTAAATTTGATTTTACGAAGCGTATTGGTCAAAGCAGCGGAAAAATTGAGCAATTGGTCAATAAGTTAGGGGATGATATTAGCATGATGTTGCAAACGAGTTTGTCGAATGGAACCTCTATGGACGAAAGCGCACAACGTTTGAAAAACAATGTTGCTCAATTGTCTCACTCCGCACAAATGCAAGCAGAGGGTATTCAAAAAACCTCTCAGCAAGTAGAACGTATGACGCAAAGCGTTGGAGAGGTTCTTCAACGAACGCAAGAAGTAGGTCGACAGTCTGAGAATATCAAAATGATTATTACGGTAATTGGTGATATTGCAGATCAAACCAATCTTTTGGCACTCAATGCTGCTATTGAAGCCGCACGTGCGGGTGAGCATGGACGTGGATTTGCTGTTGTTGCGGATGAAGTTCGAAAATTGGCAGAGAGAACACAAAAATCACTCTCAGATATTAATGCCAATGTGAGTATGCTGGTGCAATCAATCAATGACATCGGGGAAACAATTGAAGAACAAGCGAATGGTATTCGTGAAATCAATCAAATTGTTTCAGGATTTGAGACAGAAACTCAAATTAATGCACAAATAGCCAAAAATACGGATCTTATTGCTAATGAAGTTTTTGTTATGGCTGACAATGTGTTATCGGATGTTAAAACGAAAAAATTCTAGTTTTTATATGCGTCTTAATCTTCTATTTTAATTTTCATATCCCGCATTTAGCGGGAAAATGATCCTATTTTATTTCCCTTTTATCTTTTCAAGTGTAGTATATTCCCATAAAACAGTATAAAAAGTAATAATTTATATACTGTCGTTATATATTGATAATAAATTTAGATTATTCAAAGGGGTTAAGATGAAAAAAGGTTTTGTGGCTTTTTTAATGATAACGGTTGCGTTATCAGCATTTGCTGCGGGCGGTAAAGATTTGGCAGCAAAGCTAAAACTTGACGCAAGTTCAAAAGCAATTAAACAGTGGGAACGTATTTTTGGAGATGATGGCAAAATGGGAGCGATGGGGATTGATAAGTTAAGTGCTGGCGATCAAGATGCGTTAAAAAAATATTTGACATCGCATGCGGCGGATTCTGATCATCCTGAAGCTGCTGGTTTATAAATTTAATACAAAAAGAAAAGGACTAACCTATGAAAAAAGCAATCTTACTCAGTGCATTGGCTTCTTTAGTCGTGACAACGTATGCGGCAGAACCTTCCGTTCAATCACAAATTGATGATTTGAAAAGTAAAATAGAGGCGTTACAAAAAGTTCAAACGTCGTCTCATACTGAAATGGAAGATCGTGTTGATAAAGTCGAAACGGCTTCTATGGTTAATAAGATTAATTGGGGTGTTGATTTCAGAACTCGTGTTGATTCTTTCAAGCAAACAGCTGCTAATGGAATTAAAAGTTCCAATGATGATGTTTGGTCAAACCGTCTTCGTCTTAATATGTCATCAATTATTACCGATGATATGAAATTCACGGGTCGTGTGGTAATGTATAAGAATTGGGCAGATAGTTATGCCTATCCGTATGCGGGTATGGATCCCATGCAAGGTCGCCGTCCGAGTGACAGTACACTTTCGGTTGATCGTGCCTACGTAGATTGGACAGTGTTGAAAGGTGAAGTTCCTGTAGCATTAACGATTGGTCGACAACCAAGTTCCGATGGTCCTTCTCATCAGTTCAAAGATAATACAGTCCGTAAATCAACCTACTCAGCCCTTAGTTTTGATGGGGGAGCAGATGGTGTTGTAGCAACTGTTGGACTTCAAAAATTGACAGGTATCCCAGAGTTGGCATTGCGCGTAGGATATGGTAAGGGTTATCAACAAAATACAGGTGCTAGTTATACGGGAGCCGCAGGAATCAGCGATACCAAAGTTGGTGGTGTCTTTTTAGATGCTGGACTTGGTATTGCAGGCTCATTGGTACAAATTAGTGCGGTTAAGGCGACTAATGTTGTTTCGAATACAGTTGATGCTAAAGGTTCTACAAATGCGAATATAGGTGATGTAAGTCTCTACACAGCGATGGTTGAATTTACGAATTTGGCGAATACTAATCTTGATTTGTTTGCGCACTATGCTATGTCAGTTTCTTCACCGAATGGTGTAACAAGTTCATATTATGGTATGCCAATGGGACTATTAACTAATACAACTGGAGATACTGCTGAAAAAACAGGTCACGCATTTTGGGTTGGTGGACGCTATACATTTGAAAATGCACTATTAAATAATCCTCGTGTAGGTCTTGAATACAATCATGGTAGTAAAAACTGGTTTAGCTTTACGCAAGGTTCCAATGATGTGACGAACAAACTAGCAACACGTGGTGATGCAGTGGAAGCGTACTATATTCAACCAATTAACCGTTATGCGTATCTTCGTGTAGGGGCACAGGTGATCAACTATGATTATAGCGGCAGTGGAATGCAAATTGGAGCACCGACGGCAATGGCATTGATTCCAGCTCCAAATAATGCTTTAGTACTTGATAAATTAACAAATTATTACTTACTTTTCAACGTCAACTATTAATTACGAGGAGTAGAATATGGGTATGTTTGAACAGATGAGTATACGAGCCAAAATTTGGCTCGTTGTAGCATTGAGTGTTGTTGCGTTGGTTATTATCAGTATCGTGACTGTTAGTGCACTTTCGGCATCCAAAGAGAGTTTTAATAGTTTTAAAGAGCGCGAGCTTCGATTGATTATTATCTCTAATGATATTGCCAGTAATCTTGCACAAATGCAAAATGTCTTGCTTACTGCTTCAGCATCCCAAATGACACTCGAATCAGATTATGAAAAATCAACGGGTAGTATTCAGCAAAAGCTGGATGAGGATATAAAAGAGCTTGAAAAGTTCACCTCCAATGATGGCATGGGTGAGTTAAAACCTATTGTTGACAATATCCGTATCCGCTTGAAGAGCTTGAATGTCATGGGCGGATCGATGATAGAGACATTTACAGATGATACCAATGTTCTTGAAGATCGTGTTGATGCAGTGAGCGCTTTTAACTCGGTAGCAATAAAAACAAAAAGTGAACTTACGTTGCTTATCACTTTCTCGAACGAAAAGCTTGATGCAAATCTTATTTCATTTGATGAAACATTAGACTCCTATCGCTTGACCCTTATCATTATTAGTGCTTTGTTTATTTTAGTATTAATTGTTTTAAGTTCAATAATTGGAACAATGATTCAAAAATCAATCCGATCTTTAGAGCATACGATGGCAGATGTAGACCAGCGTCATGATTTTACCTTTGTCAATAGTCGAAAAGGGGATGATGAAATAGGACATATTTTCCAAAGTGTCGGAAGGATGATTGCTTCTACCAAAGTGGTACTCCAAAATTCGAAACAGACTTCACGTCAAAACAGTGATGTAGCCGACAAATTACAAATAAATTTTTCATCAATGGTGCAAAATTTACGCGCTAATTCAAAAGATATGCGTTTGGCATCGCAAAATGGTGATGAAATCAAAGAGTTAATTCAATTAATGATACGAGAAGCCAATGAAGTGAAAGCAGAGATTGAAAGTGCTCAGAAAAATTTGCATTCCTCCAATACTAGTATTATGGAGATGATTGAAAAAATTGGGCATGCGTCAGAGATGGAAGCAGCGTTGGTCAATGATCTTAATCAGCTTAATGCGGATGCGTCACAGATTAAGAGTGTTTTGACGGTTATCGGTGATATTGCAGATCAAACCAATCTTTTGGCACTAAATGCCGCTATCGAAGCAGCGCGCGCAGGTGAACATGGACGTGGATTTGCTGTGGTCGCCGATGAAGTACGCAAGTTGGCAGAACGTACTCAAAAAAGTCTTACGGAGATCAACTCTACGATCAGCGTTATTGTTCAGTCTATCGGGGATGTCAGTGACAAGATGAATTCAAACGCGCAAAATATCAAGCAGCTCAACAGTGTTTCATCCGAGGTAGAGAGTCAAATTAGTGATACCGTCTCTACTATGAATCAAACGAGTGATGCTATGGGAAAAACATTGCGTACTCTGACCGTTACAACGAATGATGTTGAACATATTATTCATGAAATCAATCGAATGGATAGTAATCTCAATAGTGCAATCGGGTCAGTTGAAACTATTAATAGTGAAATAAAAGAGTTGACACAAACCTCTCTAGCCCTTAATGAGCAACTTCGCCAGTTCAAAACAGAATAAATTTCACCTAAGAGTGAGATTTTTTCTCCCTCTTTCTTCTTTTCCCCCCCTGATTTTCCAATTTGTTTTTTTTTTAAGCAATCCTTGAGATTGTTTTAGGATATGATTAAGCATTCCTATCTTTTCAAAAGGGTTGTTAATGATTGAGCCAGTCAGTCCAGAGTACAAAAAGTTTTACGATATATTTGAAAGTGTTGATCAGACTAAAGTATCGGAGTTTAAAGATTTTTTAGATGCCAATGCTGTTAATTTTAATCTCTTCAAGGATGGAAGTTTTATTGAGCGTTCTTTTCCTTTTGATATGATCCCCCGTATCATTCCTAAAGAAGAGTTTGATCACTTGGAGGCTGGAATTATTCAGCGTGTTAAAGCTTTGAATGCTTTTCTTAATGATGTATACGGTGAACAAAAAATTCTAAATGATGGAATTGTTCCTCGTGAGTATGTTGATTCGGCGAAGGGTTTTTTGCCTGAGTTTATGGGAGTCATCTCTCCTAAAGGGATTCGTACTCATATCAGTGGAATTGACTTAGTCAAAGATGCTGTTACGAACAAATGGATTATCTTAGAAGACAATCTTCGTGTCCCAAGCGGTGTTAGTTATCCTCTTACGATTCGTCGCGCATTTCGTCATACGTATCCTGAATTTTTCGAATCAATGAAAATCTCAAAAATCAAACAATATGGCGACCAGCTCAAAGCTGCCATGGATTATGTCAATACAGGAGGACTCAATGTTGTCCTCACTCCAGGACGATACAACTCCGCTTATTATGAGCACAGTTATCTTGCTAAAATCACAGGTGCAACACTTGCCTTGGGTGAAGATTTGATTGTTGAAAATAATGAAGTATTCTTACGTGTTTATAATGGAGAGCGTAGACGAGTAGGGGCAATTTATCGTCGTCTTGATGATGATTTCCTTGACCCTCAAGAGTTTGATGCAGAAAGTTTGATCGGAGTTCCACATCTTGCTGCTGCATATCGTGCAGGTAACGTTGCCATTATGAACAGTATCGGAAATGGTGTAGCTGATGATAAAGGAATTTATTACTTTGTCCCTCAGATGATTCAGTATTATTTGAATGAAGAGCCACTTTTGTCCAATGCACCGACTTATTTGCCGTATTATGAAAAAGATCGTGAGTATGTCCTTGCCAATATTGACACACTCGTTATCAAAGATGTTGCTGAAGCAGGTGGATACGGAGTATTGTTTGGTAACCGTCTCACTCCGAAGGAGCGTGAAGAGATCATTGCTATGATTGTGGCGGATCCACGTCGCTTTATTGCGCAAGAGGTAATCGAATTTTACGACTTGCCATGTATGATGGAAGGGGAAATCCTTCCTAGAAAAGCGGATTTACGTGCGTATGTTATTCACGGTGAAGAGATTAGCGTGAGTATGGGGGGCTTAACCCGTTATGCGATGGAAGAGGGTAATTACCTCGTCAACTCGTCTCAAGGGGGCGGGTTCAAAGATACATGGGTGGTGGAATTATGATGACAAATGATGTGGCGATTTCGCTCAATACGGCACAAAGACTTTATTGGTTCGGACGGTATGTTCAGCGTGCTGAAACTCTTTTACGAGAACTTGTTAATAGTTATGATTATGTTATTGATCGCGATGTCGATGATGGTCGGAAACTCTATGCAAAACTAGGTGTTGAGCTTGATTATAGTAATGCGCTTGATTTTTTGAAGCAGGGCGTTTATGGGGAACATAGTTCAAGTATTGAATCCATTATTCGATGGGCGCGTGAAAATGCAATTGAAACACGACATTTATTGGATGAACGTGGATTTGCAGCACTCAATAAAATTCACAATCATATCGTAGCAGGGCGTGATAGTGTTGTTAGCCCTACATCCTTGGAAGAGATGATCGATGATTTTGCCCTTATACTGGGGATTTTTTCCTCAGAGCTTGGACGACCTAAAGCGTATAATTTTATCCGATTGGGACAATATACAGAACGATTTGATCTTATTTTGAGACTTTATAGTGATCTTGATCTTGTTAATGCTGAACTTGAAGGAATGAACGCAATTGCACGACGGCTTAATGACTCATATCAACCACTTGTTATTAGCGCAACTGATATTTCTGAAGTGCTTGATGGCGTGAATGGAGTTATTAGTCGTGTTATTGCTGATAAGACATCCTCTCAATCACAATCGCAGGGATGAGTATGGGGTTGATAGAAGAAGTTTTCACCATTGAACTTCCTGTAGGAGAGTCTTTTCGGATTCAGAGATGTCGCTATGTCCCCACAAAGGGGGAAAGTTCTAAGCGTATTTCTGTTGTAAGTGGTATACATGGAGATGAGTTAGAGGGGCAATACGTCTGTTTCTTACTCGGAGAATGGTTACGTCAAAATCCCGAAAAGATTCGAGGAACCATTGATATTTATCCTGCAATCAATTCGTTGGGGCTAGACAGTATTACTCGCTCTATCCCTTTTTATGATGTTGATCTTAATCGTGCTTTCCCTGGAAGTAAAAATGATTTTCTTCCTGCTCAAATTGCGGATGGAGTGGTCAATGTAATGCGAGGGTCTGATTTCGCTATTGATATTCACTCTTCTAACGTTTTTTTACGAGAAATCCCCCAAGTTCGTATCGCAAAGTCTCAAGAAGCGACATTAGTACCATTAGCAAATCTACTCAATATTGATTTTGTATGGGTTCATGATGCCGTGACTGTTTTGGAATCAACCTTCGCGCATGCGATGAATACGATTGGAACTAAAACTCTTGTAGTAGAGATGGGTGTTGGGATGCGTTTGGGTAAGGCGTATGGACATCAATTATTAGATGGACTTTTAAATCTGATGGCGCATGAGGGGATTTTGGATATTGAACCTCTTAATGTTCGTTTTCCTATTCAGTCGCATGTCGGCGAGGTGGCGTACCTTAACGCATCTGTTCCGGGTCTTTTTGTTCCAGCAATCGAGCATTGTAAAATGGTTTCAATAGGGGACGTAGTAGGGCATATTGTAAGTGCTCTTAGCGGTGAAGTTTTGGATGAAGTGATTGCTCCTATTGGAGGTATCTTGTTTACCCTTAGAGCCTATCCTATTGTTTATGAAGGCTCATTGGTTGGGCGAATTTTCGGGGAGAATCAATGAAGCGTTTTGAGATAGTAACACTAGAATCTCCTAATCGAGCACCGTTGCGTATTGAGGGGTTTTTGTTCGGAGAAGAGAATACCAAAGGACCTTCCCTTGCCATAGTCGGAGCCATGAGCGGTGACCATGTTAATCAGCTTTATGTAGCATCGGGATTGGTGGAGTATTTACGCATCAAAGAAGAAGAAGGGAAGATAATTGGGAAAATCCTTGTTATCCCTGCCGTTAACGCATACGCGCTCAATATGGGAGAGAAAAACTGGCCATTGGATAAAACTGATATGAATATGATGTTCCCTGGATACCACGAAGGGGAAACAACTCAGCGGATTGCAGCACGTCTTTTTGACACCCTCAAAGGATATGATTACGGGATTATTTTAGAGGGTCGTCGTGATCAGGGTATGTGTTTGCCATACGTGAAGCTCATCAAAAGTGGTTATGAAGATTTGGAGTCTGCCAAAGATTTAGGAATCAGTTTTATCCATTATCGCCCCTACGATCCGATAGAGACCGCAATGCTCCAATATAATTGGCAACTGTGGGAAACGAAAGCATTTTCGATTGTGTTTGGAAAAAATGGTGCAATTGACCAAAATGATAGTGATGAAGTCCACACCGCATTGGTTCGTTTTCTTTCTAAGCGAGGGCTACTAGAACATAGTGTTTTTGAGGGACGTACGAGTAATATTATCGACCCCAACAATATGACACTACTAAAAGCATCACGGGCAGGGATCTTTATCTCTAAAGTACGATGTGGTACGCATGTGGATAAGGGAGAAAAGTTAGGAAAAATCATCGACGCTTTAAGTGGACAGAGACGTGAAAATATTATTTCCCCTTGTGAGGGAATTGTTACATGTCAGTATTCTCACCCACTTATCTTCCAAAATTCAATCGCATTTCGGATTGCATCGGTAGAAATGTGTGGCTTATTAAGTTAAAATCTTTTTGGCACACTCATTGATCCGTTTCCCGTCGGCTAATGCGCCGAGTGTTTTGGAAGCGGCTCCCATGACTTTGCCGATTTCTTTTATGCTTGTTGCCCCTGTTTCAAGGATAATCGCACGTAGTGCGGTTTCTAATTCTTCGTCGCTTAGTTGTTTAGGAAGGTACGTTTCAAAAATAGCGGCTTCCGATGCCTCTTTTTCATACAAATCTTCACGACCCGCATCACGGTATTGACTCATAGCATCGTTGCGCTGTTTGACTTGTTTTTGAATGATTTTGATAACATCTTCATCGCTTAGCTCTTTGCGTTCATCCACTTCGATTTGTTTCATCGCACTGCTTAGAAGACGTAACGCATCACGAAGTGCATTGTTTTTCTCTTTCATAGCAGTTTTTATATCATTAGTTATGGTCTCTTTGAGGGTCATATTTCATCCTTGGAACTATTTTTGCTTATTATAGCCAAATAACCAATGGGATTTAATATGCGCATCTCTCTTCCTCTTTTAATCTCGTTACTATCATTGTTTTTAACTGGGTGCACTGCAAAGCTAATGGATCCAGAAATAGCATTTACTCCTCCGAAATATGTCGAGGAAATGCCCTCACGAGAAGAGGAAAACATCTTTACATCACAAGGAAGTTTGTTCGGGCAAGGGGATAGTCCTCTCTTTTCAGATCACAAAGCTATGCACGTCAATGATATTGTGACGGTAGTTATTTCAGAAGCGGCAACAAGTTCGAATAAAGCGACTAAGGCGTTAAGTGAGTCCGATACTATGGGACTTGGAGGGGGAGCTTTTACCTCAACGGGAGGAAATTCTGCGGTTAATTCTGCCGTGAGTAAGCTCAATGGGATTGGAAATATAGGGTTCAATGCGGGTTCAACCTCCAGTTATGCAGGGGTTGGGGCTGCTACGAAGAATGCTACGTTTACATCGACGGTATCAGCACGTATTGTGAAGGTAATGGCAAATGGGAACTATTTTATCACAGGGCGACGTGAAATTATGGTTGATGGGCAAAAGCAGATTATGCAGCTTAGTGGGGTGATTCGACCCTATGATATTGATCTAAATAATCAAATTACTTCCGCGAAAATTTCGGATTCGAAAATTTTGTATGCCAATGAAGGTGATGTCGATCGCTCGGTTAATCAAGGGTGGGGTAGTAAGATTATTCAAGCCATATGGCCATTTTAATGAAACTATTACTCTCTTTTATGCTTCTGGCTTCATTGGGCAATGCTGCTGATTTTTTATTGATCGGGGACTCGATGGCGGAAGCTGTTGATAAGCCGTTGGAGAGACGTTTTGCGAATACGGCTCATACTTATTCCTCTTTTTTTAAGAGGGGGACGACGGTTGATTATTGGGTACATAATCCCCAATTGTATCTTTATGTACAGCAACGCCATCCTGACTATCTCCTTATTTCGCTGGGAACCAATGATATTGTTGCTCAAAAATCAAACGAGAAGATTATTTCAGATTTACGGATTTTGATAAATGCTCTTTCGCAAAGTGGTGTAAATCCTAATACAATCATTATTATTGCACCCCCGATTCCCAACGATAATAATCTCAATGAAGCATTACAATTGGCGTTTGGCGATTATGTTTTCCCTTCAAAATCAAGAGCATTGGAGTTAAAAGCCGATCATGTTCATCCAACTCCTGCTTCCAATGAACGATGGAGCGATGAACTTTTCTATTATCTTAGCCCTGTTATTAATGCACCTACTGTTACGCAATAGCTTGTTATGTACGGTGCAATTTTTCGTATCTTTTTTCTTTTATTTCTCCCCATATCCTTTTGGATTATTTACTCTTGGTCGCTTCAAACGTTTCAAATAGCCTCTGTGGAGCTTCCAAAAATGGATAAAATTGAATTGCTGCGATTATCCCCTACAAGCTCAAAGTCAACATTTGAACTGCCGCCTCAGCCTAAGCCTATTAAGAAAGTGCTGTCTGTTTCAGCAGTTTTGGATAAAAATATTAGTAATACTAAACCTAAAACACCTATAACGAAGAAGTATAAAACGAAGGTAACTCCTATAATAGCGGGCAATATGCGTCTTTTTATATTAGGTGATTCTATGGGAGAGGGTGTTACTTTAGGACTTGGAGAGATGAAGAAAAAATATCCTATTGATTTTATGTCGATTGCTAAATGCTCTACGACAACCCACTATTGGCTCGGATATTCTGGATTGGAAGAAAAAATTTTAGCCTATAAACCTACGATAATTTTGATTGTATTGGGGACAAATGAGTGGAATGGGGTAGGGAGTTCCACAAAGCTTCGGATTCTAAAGATACACAATCGGCTCGAAAAATTGGGGATTAAAACACTGTGGATTACCCCTCCTGTTGCGAAATCAACTCAGTTTTATGAGATGGTGCATGATGTTTATGGTGAGAGGGTCTATGATTCACGTTTTTTAGACGTTCCTCGTGGGCGCGATCATATTCATCCAACGATGCAGGGATATATTCGATGGACGAGTGATATTTTAGCCTCCCTTAATATAAAGAAGGGTCAATGAATTTAATACTACCTCTTTTTGAAGGCTTTTCGCTTGGAACAGAAATGATGCTTGCCCTTTTACCATGGCTAGCTCTTATCTACTACAGCGTTGTACTGTGGGATGGGAAGAGATTCTTTTTAGTTTTTTCAGGACTTTTATTTATATGGAGTGTGTCCCAATTTTCTTTTATCGCGATGGGGGTTATTATCGCCTTGAGCCTGATCAATTTTGGCTTATTACGCCTTTTGCAAACTTCTCCAAGGAACGCCATCTTTTGGGGTGGTATTGCATTTAATCTTTTGGTTCTTATTGTTTTTAAATATATTCCCACTTCACAGCTTGATAAACCTCTTCATCTTTTAGGTATATACGAGAGTATTCAAATCATCGGTCTGTCTTTTTACGTATTTCACGTCGTATCGGTTTTCGCTGATATCAAAAGTAGCCGCATTAATGAACCTATTGCTTTCATGACCTTTATGAGTTATCTCCTTTATTTCCCCAAAATTATCACAGGGCCATTAATCCGCTATAACGCATTTAAAGATGAAATCGACAAACCATCTATTTCTGAATCATTTGTTATGGAGGGGATTGGGTTGATAATCATCGGGCTAGTTAAAAAAGCGGCTGCCGATTATATCGCCCTTTATCCTTTGTCGATTTATGCCAATCCCTCTGGATATAATGGTTTTGACCATCTTTTTGCTATGTATGGATTCGCATTGTATATCTTTCTTGATTTTTCTGCGTATACCGATATGGCAAGAGGAATTTCAAGGGTGTTTGGTATCGAACTCCCCAACAATTTCGCCTCACCGTATCGCTCAACGTCGATGATAGAATTTTGGAAACGATGGCATATTACCCTTTCAACATGGATACGTGATTATCTTTATATTCCCCTTGGCGGTTCACGTAGAGGTTTAGGTCGTAGCTATTTCAATGTTATGATCGCATTCATCCTAAGCGGTATTTGGCATGGGGTTGGTGCTAATTTTGCGTTGTGGGGAGCGATGCACGGTATAGGCGTGGTCGTCAATCGTTTTGTCACCTCAAAGATGAAGATCCATTATGTATGGGGATGGTTTTTTACTTTTCATTGGGTCTCTTTGGGATGGATCTTTTTTGCTAACCCTATCGACGACGCGCTATTGAGTTTGCTCAAGATTTTTACCGATTTTCGATGGGACATGATTGTAACGGTCATTAGCAACAATTGGGTGTGGTATTTGGCAACTTTTATTGGATTGATTTACTCATTATGGGATGATAAAGTCGTCGTTTGGTGGAGCTCAACTTTTCAAAAAATCCATTTTATCTTGAAAGTTATTGTTTTTTGGATGGTTTTGGGACTTGTGTTGTTTAGCCATTTAGGTGCAGTCAATGTTTTCATATATCAGAAGTTTTAGATAACCTTTGATTATTAAAAAAGCTCCTCTACCGTATAATCACACCATTAATGTTGAAAATTATCAATCCTTAAAAGGCACCCCCATTGAAAAAAGCCCTCCTAACCCTAACCCTCATCACCACCTTTGCCAACGCCGAAATGATACATCTCAATGATAAAGAAGTCGTCCTCGATACCGACACGAAACTAGTGTGGCAGGACAACAGCGACGTAAAAACAGTGAATAAAAACTGGCAAGGGGCAATCGATTATTGTGAAAATCTCTCTTTTGCAGGTTTCAATGATTGGAAGCTTCCAAATATTGAAACTTTAAAAGCTCTCTATCCTAAGAAACAATATTTAACTAATTTGGTGAGTGACTATTATTGGTCGTCGTCTAGCAATGTTGACGATAGTAACTATGGCTTGGTTGTGAATTTCAACTATGGCGGTGTTTACACCAGCTATAAGAGCTATAACTATTATGTGCGTTGTGTGCGAGACAGTACTTTGACCCTTGTCTCTTTCTCTTCGTTCTTAGGAGCCGTAAACACAGCGTCAATAGAGAAAGAAAAGGTCGTGTTACGCTCTTCGCGCCATAGCGCGGCAGAATTTTTAGTACAGTATAACGGACGAAGCTATATGGGAACAAAAGATTCCATCTCTACTCAATTAGGACTAAAGCCTTCCTCTTTTTCCGATTTGCCATTTAATGATATTCAAAAACAAACCCAAGAGAATCTCAATAGCTACCTAACCATAGCCACAATCCCCTCTCCGACACTACCCTCACCTCTCAATCTCGTTAAAGATGAATTTGAAACCAAAGCCGAATTTACTGATCGGGTAAAAACCAAAAGTGCCGAGAGGGAAGCCGAAATAGCACGACTCCAAGAAAAATATCGCCACGACGTAGAAGGACGAAATGCTGATCTTGAAAGCCGAAAAGCGAACATCGAAGCGAAGAAAAAAGAGTTTTTGTTTCAAAACTTCGCCCTTGTAATGGGGGAACCCAAGCTTACGAATGCGACGTATGACCCTGAAACAGCTACGATGTTTGTGGATGTGAGTATGAGCAGTGCGCAGTGGTCGAAAAAAGTGGGAATTGCAATGGCAGATAGGAATCAAGCCAAAGCATTTAAAAACAGTGTAAACGATGCCAAATCAACGGTAACTTTCGCCTACGAAAACGATGCCTTTGTCTTGAAAAATATTGATGTAGATTTCAACTCTCAATCATATATAGCTACGTTGACCGACACCGACTACAAACCCGAACGTGTCGCCGTAACCCTTGAAAACAAAAAAGTAGCCTTCAACGAGCTCCAAAACCCCAACCTCGTCGATAAATACCAAGTATCGGCATTAGGCTACAGTGACTCCGCCAGTGCCAAAGGGCTAAAATACAATGATGATTTAGCCCCTCTCGTTAAATCAATTAAGCAATCCCCTATCGACCCCAAAAAATGGCTCTTCGCCATTGCGGTTGAAAAATACGACGAAGCCGATCCCGTCATCTATGCGACCAATTCCGCTAACTCCTTTATCTCAGTAATGCAAAAACGGTTGGGGATAGATGAACGTCATACGTATGCCTTTCTCGACGAAAAAGCCACCTCTGCCAAGATCAAAGATAACTTAGAGAGAATGCTCTCCAATGTCAAAGAGGGTGATCAAGTCTATTTCTACTATAGCGGTCACGGTATCCCCTTGGAAGAAGAAGCTTATATCCTTCCCAAAGATAAAGTCGTCGATTTCGTGAGTAAAGAAAAAGAGTTTATGGTACGTAATATCTACAAACAACTCAGTGATTCCAAAGCCTCCAAAATCGTCACCTTTATGGATAGCTGTTTTAGTGGAAGCACCGATGGTATCTCCAATGTCAAAGGAGTCGCAGCAGGACTATTTCGACTAAAAAAAGTAGAGTTTGATAAAGAAAAAATGGTAGTTCTCACCGCAGGAACTAGCAGACAATTCTCCAATGCGTACGCTGAAAAAGGAAACCGTCTCTTTAGCTACTACCTCACCAAAGCAATAGCCACCAAAGAAAACCTCGACATTGACACCCTCTACGCTGACATATACGCCAACGTCAAAGAAGAGAGTTTGAAAATGGGAGACATCAAACGCCAAGAACCTCAGATTGAGGGGAATAGGGGGATAGGGTTGCGATGACACTCTGTGACATAGGCAATACAACAGCCGATATTCTTGAAAATGGATTACGACGAAAAATACCCCTTACCGAATTTGACCCTGAATCATTTGAGTGTGAGGTTTGGTATGCCAATGTTAACCGCGCATTAGACGAAAAAGTGGAAAATTTACCCCATTGGCACACTATCAGCACCTTGATCGAGAGAGATAAATACTATCCGACGATGGGGATTGATCGGATATTGGTGTGTGAAGCCATAGAAGATGGGGTGATCGTGGATGCGGGGAGTGCCATTACGGTGGATGTGATGAGCGATGGTATCTATGAGGGGGGATTTATTTCCCTTGGGTTACGTTCAGCGCATGAAGCGTACGGGCGATTGTCACCTGCATTGGATGTGTCATTTAACTTTGAGGTAGATTTGGATAAAATGGCGAAAAATACCCCTGATTCCGTTACGATAGGCTTTTTGGCTCCATTGGTTCATGAGATTCAACGCGTTAACAAGCCAATTTATCTAACGGGAGGCGATGCACCGATTTTTGCGCGCTATTTCACTGATGCTATTGTGGATGAGATACTGGTTTTTAAGGGTATGCAAAAGTTAATCAATAAAGGGTCAAAATGTTAAGTGTTGCACTGCCAAAAGGACGAATCGCTGAGGATACGTTAGAACTTTTTGAGACGATTTTCGGAAGCAGTTTCAAATTTGATGATCGTAAACTCATTTTAGAGACAGAAAATTTTAAATTTTTATTAGTACGTAACCAAGACGTGGCAACCTATGTCTATCATCAAGCTGCCGATATTGGAGTCGTGGGTCTTGATACACTTGAAGAGCAGGGGTTGGATGTTATACGTCTTCTCGATCTTCAAAAAGGGAAATGCCGTGTTGCTATTGGTATGCGTGCAGGAGAAAAGCCCGATTTTACGAAAAGTGAGATCAAAGTAGCCACGAAGATGATTAATATTACCAAGCGTTATTTCGCCGAACGGGCGGTTGCTGCGGATATTATCAAACTTTATGGTTCGATTGAGTTGGCTCCTCTCGTAGGGCTTGCGGATATGATTGTCGATGTAGTTGAGACAGGCAGTACAATGAAGCAAAACGGGCTGGAAGTGGTGGAAACAATTATGGAATCAACTACCCACCTCATTGCCAACAAAAACAGCTTTTTTGAGAAAAAAGGGGAGATATTGGATTTGTATGAAAAGATCAACAAACTCCTTTATCCGAAGATTTAACGTTCTAAACTGTTACCTATAGCCACTTACTTCTTTTTCTTCCCCTCTTTGAGGGTTTTTCTCCTTTTTATACCTCTTTTGTAATCTTTTTTTGTTACCATATTCCTAACTATACTAAACATCATCAGGAGTTTTCATGGCACTTAAAGTAGCAATTAACGGAACAGGTCGAATAGGGCTTATCGTAGCAAAAATTATCGCATCACGGGACGACATCGAGTTAGTAGCACTCAATACAACGGCAAAACCTGAAATGCTCGAATATCTTTTGAAATTTGATAGTGTTCATCGCGGAGTAGATGCCAAAATTATTGACGAAAATACGATTGCTATCGCTGGGCAAAATGTTCGTATGTTTCGTGAGCGTGATATGGAAAAAGTGGACTTTGGAAGTACAGGCGCTGAAGTGGTTATCGAATGTACAGGTGTTTTCTTGACACAAGAAACATGTCAAAAACATCTCAAAAATGGTGTTCGAAAAGTGGTTATGTCCGCACCTGCTACGGATGATTCTCCGATGTATGTTATTGGGGTCAACTCCGATAGCTACAAAGGGGAAGCAATCATTTCCAATGCAAGCTGTACGACCAACTGTTTGGGGCCGATCACCAAAGTTTTAGATGATGCGTTTGGGATAGAAAATGCTCTTATGACAACGATTCACTCGTATACTAACGATCAAAATGTTTTGGACGTTAAGCACGCCAAAGATCCTCGTCGCGCACGTGCAGCAGCATTGAATATGATCCCAACCTCTACGGGTGCGGCAAAAGCAATCGGTAAAGTTATGCCTCATCTTCAAGGAAAACTCAACGGTTATGCGATGCGTGTTCCGACTCCTGACGTTTCAGTCGTCGATTTGACAGCAAATCTCTCTCGAAGTGTAACGAAAGAGGAGATTTATGCAGCCTTTACAGCAGCGAGTGAGGGAGCATTTAAAGGCTTAATCGAAGTGGATAATGACAAGCGTGTGTCGTCTGATTTCGTTGGGTCAACCTTTAGTGCGACATACGTTCCTGATATGACGAGTGTTATCGGCGGAACAACGGTGAAAGTTCTGGCATGGTATGACAATGAGTGGGGTTACAGTAGCCGTCTCGTAGATATGACAGTTCTTGTGGGGAACCATTAATGTTACGCTATAAAGGGGACTTTGACACCCAGGATCTTGATCTTGTAAGCGTGGAGGGGGCGTATATCGCTCTAAAATCGGAGAAAGAGGGCGGATTGGTTGGTTATTATGACTTACCAAAATCATCCTTAGTACTGTGTGATGATGTCACTTCTTCACTTTTAGGAGCGTCAACTTCTATTGAGACAATTGCTGTTGTTGGTATTGGTGGTTCAACATTGGGAATCAAAGCGATTGATCGATTGCTTCGTTCCAAAACAACGGATGCTAAAAAAATCGTCTATTTTGAAAATTCGGATCCCGTTAGTATTACCCAAGAGACAGCTCAAATTGATTATGAAAAAACCCTTTTTGTCGTGATTTCCAAATCAGGGGGGACGGTTGAAACTCTCTCTATCTTCAAGCATCTGATTGCAACGTTTGATATTGCTCTACAAGATTCAAAAAAAGTTATAGTAGTCAGTGATGATGGCTCTATTCTGAGTCAATTCGCTGATCACTATAATATTAGACGTTTTGTGATTCCCTCCAACGTAGGGGGGCGTTTTTCTGTTTTAAGTGCTGTTGGTGTTGTTCCTTTGCTATTAGCTGGATTTGATGTCGCTGGGATTTTAAGTGGTGCGCAATCTTTTGGTGAACGTTTTTGGGATCGACAAGAAGATCATCTTCTTCACAAAGCGGCATTTTATGTTGCAAATGCCAAGAATCATCCGATTAATGTCCTCTTCTCTTATTCGGATCGATTTGAAGAGTTTGGAAAATGGACGGTACAATTGTGGGGTGAATCATTAGGAAAATTAAATCATAGTGGGCAAAGAGTAGGGCTAACGCCTATCTCTCTTATCGGTTCAGTTGACCAACATTCATTTCTTCAGCTCATTATCGAGGGACCTTTGAATAAAACAGTTACCTTTATGAGCGTTGAACACTCGAATGATACCTTGATGATTCCCGAAATGAATCTTCCTTTCTTGGAAAAAAGTGATTTTGTGAATGGAAAATCATTTGATACGTTGATTAATGCCCAATGTCATGCGACAATGCAAAGCGTTGCGCAAAGTGGTGTGAGTGTTGATGAGATTATTTGGGACTCTGTAGACGAAGCATCCGTGGGCGAAATGATTTTCTATTACGAACTTCTTACTTCGGCTTCAGGGGCACTACTGGAGGTGGATACGTATAACCAACCGGGTGTAGAACTCGGAAAGCAGATATTACAAAGCTACTTTCAGCACTAAAATGAATGTTAGTCGAGTAACCAAATTCTAAAAACTTTCCCTTTTATGGGGCGTTTTGTTATTTTCTTATGAGTAGCTTCGGCTAGCTCTCTAGGAATTGCAACGTAGCTAAGATGGTCAAGTTGGTCAATTTTACCGATTTGATCGCTTGTCAATCCTCCCTCGTGAATCAATGCCCCCACAATATCACCTGCCCGTAATTTTTCTTTTTTTCCTGCATCAATACAGATCGTTTGCATCGGGGTGGAGACAGTATGAGAATTACGAAGATTTGGAAGGTCTTGCAGTTCTATGTTACGATCAAGCGAATGGAATGAGTCGATTTGATGGGAGCTTACAAGGGTAATAGCGGTTCCATCCATCCCAGCACGTCCTGTTCGACCAATACGGTGGATATAGCGATCCAGTTGTTGAGGAACGTCATAGTTGATAATAGCATCAAGCCCCTCAATATCAATACCGCGTCCAGCAACATCTGTGGCGACTAGAAACGGGGCACTTCCATTTCGAAACTGGATAATCGCTTCGTTGCGGTCAAACTGCTCCATATCTCCATGAAGTGCTATCGCGTGGATACCTGCATAGTTAAGTGTTTCACATAGTTCTGATGCTACAACTTTTGTATTACAAAAAACAATGGCATTAGTAACCGAATGATGACGCAATACAGTATTTAATGCTGATGTTTTATCATTAACAACATAGGCTATTTCGGTAATAGCGGGGGCTTTTTCAGTCGTATGCGTTTTAATAAAAATAGGACTTTTAGTCAGCTTTGCTGTGAGCTCTTTGATGGATTCAGGATAGGTGGCTGAAAAGAGGAGGGTTTGTTTGGGGGAGGGTAAATAGCCGAAGATAGCTTCAATATCGTCGATAAATCCCATATCCACCATTTGATCCGCTTCGTCCAAAACGCTCATTGTGCATGATTTGAGATCAAGATCTTCCATCGTTAAAAGCTTAAGAACACGCCCTGGTGTTCCGACGATAATATGGGCTCCATGGGTCAAAGAGTGGCGTTGCGCTTTCATAGGGACACCACCACAAAGGGTGAGAAGTTTGATATTTCCGATATCCGAAGCACACGAACGGATCACTTTGGCAACTTGTTCAGCCAGTTCACGAGTCGGACACAAAACCAGTGCTTGAGCAGCAAAATATCGAGGATTTATATTTTGTAAAATTCCCAAAGCAAACGCCAACGTTTTACCGCTACCTGTAGAGGCTTGGGCGACAATGTCAGACCCTTTTAAAATAACAGGCAGTGATTGCGCTTGTATGGGGGTCATAGTATTGAAATTTAACCGTTTTAATGCGGTTTGCAATGGAGCATGAAGAGGTAAAGTGGTAAAAGAGGACATGGTGTTGCTTTAATAAGTAGATGTGTGATTATAGCATACCCCGAAGGGTATAAGAGAGAAGGGACGGATTAAACCGCTTTAATAGTTACGCCATATTTCTCTTGAGCAACATCACGTGCTTGGAGTTTATAGCTAGCAATCTCATTAAAATTGAGATATTTATAAACATCTGCTTCTTTTCCCGCGAGTTTTGAAGGAACGATACTCATATACTCTTCTACGGTTGGGATACGTCCAAGTTTTGCACATACAGAGGCTAGCTCTGCTGATCCAAGATAAACTTGTGTCCCTTTACCAAGACGGTTGTCGAAGTTACGGGTAGAAGTTGAGAATACCGTTGAACCCTCACGAGAGCTTGCTTGGTTCCCCATACACAATGAACACCCTGGAACTTCTGTTTGCGCTTCAATAGCGTTATAAACGTCATAGTAGCCTTCATTGATAAGTTGTTGCTCATCCATACGTGTTGGTGGTACAATCCAGAATTTTTCAACGGCAATTTTGCCCTCACCGCGCATCACTTCACCCGCTGCACGATAGTGACCGATATTCGTCATACAGCTTCCTAAGAATACTTCATTAATTTCAGTTCCAGCAACTTCACTAAGAAGTTTAACGTTATCCGGATCATTTGGGCATGCCAAAATCGGCTCTGTGATTTCGTTTAAATCGATTTCGATGATCGCTGCATACTCAGCATCTGCATCCGCAGACATCAATGATGGAGCGGCTAACCACTCTTTCATTTTGTTAGCACGGCGTTGGAGAGTACGCGCATCTTCATAGCCATCTGCAATCATTGCTTCAATAAGGGCAACGTTTGATTTTAGGTATTCGATAACTGGTTCTTCATTAAGGTGAACCGTACATGCCGCTGCTGAACGTTCCGCTGATGCATCAGAGAGTTCAAATGCTTGTTCAACTTTCATCGTTGGTAGCCCTTCGATTTCCAAAACACGTCCGTTGAAAATGTTTTTCTTACCTTTTTTCTCAACGGTCAAAAGACCCGCTTTGATGGCATAATAAGGGATAGCATTTACAAGGTCACGAAGTGTGATTCCCGCTTGCATCTCTCCCTTAAAACGTACCAAAACAGATTCAGGCATTTCAAGAGGCATTGCACCTGTAACCGCTGCAAACGCAACAAGCCCAGAACCTGCAGGAAAACTCACACCAATAGGGAAACGAGTATGGCTATCACCACCTGTTCCAACGGTATCAGGAAGTACCATACGATTTAACCATGAGTGGATAACACCATCAGCAGGACGAAGGGCAACACCGCTACGAGTTGAGATGAATGCAGGAAGTGTAGCGTGTAGCTTCACATCTGACGGTTTTGGATAGGCTGCTGTATGACAGAACGATTGAAGAACGAAATCAGCTGAGAAACCAAGGGCTGAAAGTTCTTTGATCTCATCACGTGTCATAGGTCCTGTTGTATCTTGGCTTCCTACAGTAGAGGTAGCTGGTTCACAGTACATACCTGGGCGAACACCTTCAACTCCACATGCACGTCCAACCATTTTTTGAGCAAGGGTATATCCTTTACCGCTATCAGCTGGTTGGATGGGTTGAGCGAAAATAGTAGCTGGCTCCATTCCAAGTGCAGTACGTGCTTTTGCGGTTAAACCACGACCAATAATAAGAGGGATACGCCCCCCTGCACGTACTTCATCTTCGATAGTGTTCGGACGAAGGCTAAAGGTTGCGATAACAGCGCCATCTTTAGTGATCGTTCCTGCACGCGTATCAATATCAAGAACATCACCTGTTTCCATAGAAGATACATCCGCTTCGATAGGAAGTGCGCCTGAATCTTCACACGTTGCAAAGAAAATAGGTGCGATGATACTACCGATAACGACACCGCCAGTACGCTTGTTAGGAATACCGGGAATATCATCCCCCATGTGCCATTGGACGGAATTCGCCGCTGATTTACGGCTAGAACCCGTTCCTACAACATCACCAACATAGGCGATTTGCATTCCGAGTTTTTTAAGTTCAGTAATTTTGGCAAGACCTTCTGGCATTTTTGCTGCAAGCATAGTCGTTGCGTGCAATGGAATATCGGAACGGGTAAAAGCAGCACTCGCAGGTGAAAGATCATCCGTATTGGTTTCGCCTGGGAATTTGAAGACAACAACGCTGAATTTTTCTGCTAAAACAGGTTTAGAGGTAAACCATTCTGAATCTGCCCATGATTCGAGCACTTCTTTTGCAAAACTATTGGTTTTTGAAAGTTCAACGATGTCATTAAATGCGTCATAGACAAGAAGGGTGTGTTTGAGTTCATTGGCTGCATCTTGAGCTAGCTCATCCATGGCAAGGGCATCAATCAAAGGCTTAACGTTATAACCACCGACCATTTTCCCAAGAATTTTTATAGCTGCTTTTTTGTGATCATTGCTATTTATATCACTATTGTCAGCAAGAAATGCTTTTACTTCACCTTGAACCACTTGGTGCAAAAATGCTGCTTTGACGTGTGCACCATCATCGACACCTGGATTGACACGTTCTGCCAACATCGTGACCAATTCGTTATTTTTTGCAGATTCTGCAGTGATTAACGCTACAAGATCAGTCACTTGTTCTTTTGTGAGGGGAAGAGGAGGGATTCCTTGCGCTGTGCGCTCCGCTACGTGTGCTGTGTATTCGTCCATAAAAGCCATGGGGACTCCTGCAAAATTTAGTTATAAAGATTATAGCGAAAGAGTGAGATGAATTTTACGTAGTGTTACCAAAGTAAACATTTGTTTGGATTACTTTGGATATTAGTGTGTATTTTCGAAACATATTGGATATTATTGCGTCATAAGCTCCCGATTTCCTTTGGCATTTGGGGCAGAGAGAACACCATTTTGCTCCAACTGCTCAATCAATGTAGCCGAACGGTTGTAGCCAATTTGAAGTCGTCGTTGCAAATAGCTGATAGAAGTTTTTTGTTCGGTAATAATAATATTTTTTGCCTCTTGATACAGTTCATCAAGCGGTTTCTCATTTTCTTCACCGGCACCATTTTTGACTACTTCCGCTTTATCTCGTAAAAATCTGCGATCGTATTCAGGTTCACGTTGTGCTTTTAGAAATTCAACAATTTTTTCAATCTCCTCTTCACTGCTCCATGGGGCGTGAAGACGTACCAGCCCACTCATGCCAGGAGGGGTGAAAAGCATATCACCACGCCCGAGCAACGATTCCGCTCCCATTGCATCGAGGATGATCTTACTGTCGATTTTTTGTCCTACTTTATAACTGATACGAGAAGGTAAATTAGCTTTGATAAGACCCGTTACTACATCAACACTGGGGCGTTGGGTAGCAACGATGAGATGAATACCACTCGCACGTGCCATTTGAGCCAGTCGTGCTATCGAATACTCCACATCTTTCCCGCTGGTCATCATCAAGTCGGCAAGCTCATCGATAATAACGACGATATAAGGGAGCTGCTCACCCCCCTCATGCTTCATTTTTTCATTAAAATTTTCAATATTCTTGGTACGAGTTTCAGACATTCTTTGATAGCGTCGTTCCATCTCATACACCATATTATTAAGTGCGGCAATCGCTTCTTTGGGTTTGGTGATAACAGGGGTTAAGAGGTGAGGAATGTCATTGTAAATAGAAAATTCAAGCATTTTTGGATCAATCATCAGAAGTCTAAGTTGATCGGGTGAATTTTTATAGAGCAAACTCAAAATCATTGCATTGATTCCGACACTTTTACCGCTTCCTGTTGTTCCAGCGATGAGAAGATGGGGGAGTTTTTTGAGATCGGTAATAAATGGTTTTCCCACAATATCTTTGCCCAAAACAAGGGTGAGAGGAGAAGAAGCTTCTTGGAAAAGCTTGCTCTCAAAAATATCACGGAGATAAATCGTATCCACACTTTTATTGGGAATTTCTATCCCTACGACATCTTTTCCAGGAATAGGGGCTTGAATACGAATAGTTTGTGCTTTGAGTGCCATTGCCAGATCATCTTGGAGTCCTAAAATTTTGGAGACTTTGATATTCGCAGCGGGTTTAAACTCAAAGGTAGAGACGACAGGACCCGCATAAGTACGAACAACATCTCCATCAATATTAAAATGGGCCAATTTTTCGATCAGATCACGAATTTTATCGTCTAATTCTGCCTCATCCACTACGTTTTGCTTTTTTGGAGGATACTGCAAAAAACTAGTAGGCGGAAGTTTGAAATTTTTTGGTTTTTCACTTGCTCCACGGTCGATTTGATCGAGTAAAATTTTGTTCTCTTCAAGTTCTTCGACGACGACTGCCGATTGTTTCGTCTCTTTGACTTTTTTAGCTATGCTCAAAATAGTGGATTCTTTTGGTTGCATTTCAACTTTTATAATGGGTTCAATACTCGGTATGATCTCTTTTGTTTCATAAATTAGACCCTGATCTTCTCTCGTCGTTTCACTAACCAATGGAATTTCTGTTTCCACTTCTGCAACGACTGGAACAGGGGGATGAATGGGGTAATGAGCTTCAGTGGGTTTCACTTCAAAGGGAGCTTCACCCGCCCATGATGGCTCAATATAAGGTTTCAGTGATATTGATGGTTCAAATGGTGTTGGAATGATTTGAGTAGGTGCAGTATTCACTTTGATTGAGGGTTGTTTGATCGGAGCTTGCTTAAGTGTGACCAGTGGTTTTGATAAATAGTCCTTAAACGGCTTTAAAAGTTCTCCCAGTGATTGTTCAAGTACGATAATCATTGATACTGCCATAATCATAATCCATGAAATCCATAATCCGAAGCTTCCGATATAGATACTCAAAAAATCAACAATAGCACTCCCAAAACGTCCACGGTATTCTCCCTCTACGACCATTGCTTGAAAAAGGAGCAGCGCGAAAAAGAGGAGGGTGAATATTCCCCCCATTTCCAATTGCCGTTTGAGGTCGCTTTGCCCTTTATAAAAGTAAAAAAGAGGAACCATAAGAAGGAGTAAATACATATAAGCAACATATCCAAACGCATAGACATTTGCTGTGGCAAAACCAGCTCCATAACTTCCTATAATAGAAGCATCACCAATAACGGTTGCTATCCCCAAATAAAACAGCAGCCCAAAGCCACCAATAAAAAATACATCGCGTAAAATAGGAGATCCTTAAGATTAAAAAGTAGTGTGGATTATAACAAAAAAAGGGAAATTAACCCTTTTTATTGCATTTTGCTATAAATATTTAACGAGTGATAGTTGAGAGACTTTTGAAATACTAGATAGCATCGCTTGATAATTAAGACTTAATTGCTGCATTTTTAGGTTTGCTTCTGCAGCATCGGTATCAATCACATCTGATCGCAACATTTTGGCACTTACAATAAGTAAGTCACTTCGATCACTTGAAGCTTGGAGAACTTGAGAATAAGAGCCTGATTGTGTTTGTAGGCGACTGATATGATTGCTCAAGTCATCAAGCATTTGGATTGAATTTTGAATCCCAATATTCCGCGGATCAGTAGTGTCGGTGCCATCTGCTCGTGTTTTTCCTTCTTCGACTGATTTAATCATTTGATCGATTTGCGCAAAAAAATCAGTTTTAGGATCACGGATACTAAGCGCATTATTGGCATTGAAGGTTAATGCGCTACCTGTAACACTTGTCCCAGAGGGGGGGTACGTTCCAGTCGATGAATCTGAGATGGAAAGTGAGCCCTTTGTAACAGTTTGAGTTAAATCTTCAAAAGTTATTTTTCCATCACTAGTCAAAGAGGTCTTTCCCATTTGATTGGCGGTAGCAATGTCGCTTTGTCCAGTAATTGCTACATTGACTATGTCCATTAGTTGTTGATAGGTCATATTAGCAGGAGATGTTAAATTTCCATATCCATCGCCTACGTTGCCCCCTAACGCAGATCCCCCTAATGTAACGGGGTCACTACTAAAATCAATACTCACTGCAAAGGGAGTAGTACCATCTAGTTGTGTTCCATTTATATTGAGAATTGTTGATGTAGAAAACGCACCCACATCAAAAAGCTTTGAGGAGGGGTTAGCATACGAATTGTCAGATTTTACAATTTGCGATACATTTGAGAGAAGTTTTGCCCCATTTTGTGCAAAATTGGTTTGATCATAATTAATACCTTCAATGGAATCCGTTGCCGTAGATGGGGTAAATCCACTTTTGGTAAATTCTTTAACATACAACATATTTGTGGAGGAAATGACATTGTCAAAATTATTACTACTAATCCCTCCATTATTGGAGGGCTGAAGATCACTGATATTGGTTACATCTGCGGTATCTCCAGTCGCGGGGTCAAAATTTGTAGCACCTACCATATGAAAGTCAAGTTTACTAGAACCTGTCTTTTTATCAACTATTTCGATTTGCCCATTAGGATTAATGGATACATTAACTTGATTCGCTCCATACGCGTTAGAAATACCTTGGAGTAAATTATTGACGCTGTCGGTAGCATTGAGGTCAATCTTTGTTTTAAAGGCAGTTCCATCACTCTTTGTTCCTTGAATATAAAAATGTGAAACAGCCGTTGGATTATTAGCAGCAGTATTGCCCATCAAGTCCCCGATAGTACTTGAAGAATTAATGTAGGTTTCGGTTTTATTAATACCATAAAGATCGGTAAGATTGAGCTGTGGAGTATTGGTTGTTATCGTTCGATTGACTTTAGCCTCATTCCCTAAAAAAAGCTGTGTACCTGTAATATTATATTTTTGTTTGAGCCCAGAGCCTGCAAATGCTTCCAAACTCTTATCATTTCCTTGATATATTCCATTTGCATCAATAGGCTTTTGTGTAGTAGCTGTGCCAGAAAAAATGTATTGTCCTGCAATTGAAGTATTTGCTAAACCTAATAAATTACTCTCCATCCCCCTTAGCTCTTTGGCAATTGCTTGAAGACTTGTATCTGAATGGCTACCATTTGCGGCATTAATCATCTTCATCTTCATAGAGTCAAGATTTTTTACCATATCCCCAATTGTAGTATCTGTTTGAGTAGATGTTTTATAGGCACTTTGGGCACTATTTTTGGTTTGGGTGAGGGTAGTGATCTCATCGTCAAGACGAAGTGTATTAACAAAAATACTCGGATCTTCATGGGCATACTGGATTTTTTGACCTGATGAAATTTGTTTATTAACATCAAAGAGCTGCTGGTTAATCTTATTGTTTTCACCATAAATATTATTATAGTAGGATGCAGACGTAACTCTCATCATAACTTCTTTTTCGCGAACTATTCTATATTAAGCAATAAAAGTTCCACATAAGCAAAATCGGCACAAGTTCTAAAAAAATTAGAATAATTTACTTTTACGTATTCTTAAGAAAAGCGTGCTATAATTCCACATCTTCAAACACATGCCAGTGTGGTGAAATGGTAGACACGCCGGATTCAAAATCCGGTGCAGCGATGCGTGGCGGTTCGAGTCCGCCCACTGGTACCACAAACTAATCCAACCCAGTCCAAAAAACTCTTATTAACCGCCTTACTGTAAAGACGATTTTAAAATGATAGTAACGTATAGATTTAACCTCTTTTTTGCGAAATCACTATCATTTTAAAGTCAAATAACAAATATCTCTTCCTTCATCTCACGCACAACAGCAGTTTCTACTGTTTCACCAATATCAACGAATCCGCCTGCATCATTGTAAATTTCAACTATACCGTCAACGGCTAAGAAGGGAGTTTGAATCATTATTGACCTCATGAAAGTGTATTCTGACATTATAAACCAATCAGCACTAGTATCTCGGTAAAATATCAAATAAAATTAATTCATATACGAATGGAGCACTATTGATCATACTGGACTTTGAAACCAACTCCGCAAATATTCATGACGTGATCGAAGTTGCGGCGTTTCGGGTTAAAAGAGAAGAGGGTGTTTATGTTATTGCTGATACCTTTCATCGCTACTACTTCTCTGAATACGAAGTTAATCCTTATGCTCTTGCTGTTCATAAACTCTCTCCTCAACGAATAGAACGATTGCGAGCGAATGTTGATTACGCAGAGTATTTTGCGGAGGATCAGGAGTTTGTAGAGTTTTGTCAGGGGGCTAAAACCCTTGTTGCCCACAATATAGCGTTTGAATTACGTCATATCGGTGAGCTTGTTTACTTCGAAAAACATTTTTGTACGATGAAATCCAATAAAAGCATTGTCGGGGCTCTCAATGTCAGAGGCAGTCTAAAAAACCCGAAACTGCTTGAGACTTGTCGACATTACCGTATCGACTTTGATGAAGATCAGTATCACAGTGCCGTTTATGATGTCACTAAAACACTTGAGATACTAAATAATATGAATATGCCTGTTTGAAATTGTTTCTGCTAAATTGAGGGGAGGGTCAATCCCAAACCCCATACCCCTTCCTTTAATCTCCAATTGTATATAATCATATCTACTACTAATAAAATTTTTAGTGAAAAATAATTAACAGAAAGATAAGAATGTTTCAACAAACTTTTAAAAATATAGATGATATCCTCCACAAAGACGCTGGTTGTGGGAGTGAGCTTGATTATGTAGAACAGACTTCATGGGTGTTGTTCCTTAAATATTTGGATGATTTAGAGAAAGATAAAAAAACTGCTGCTGAATTAACGGGTAAAACCTATACGGATATTATTGCTCCTGAATATCAATGGAGTGTTTGGGCTACTCCAAAAGATCAAGATGGAAAGCTTGACCATCATAAGGCATTATCGGGTGATGATCTCAAGGATTTCGTCGATCACAAACTTTTCCCCTATCTCAAAAAGTTCAAAGTCGATGCGGAGAGTGCAGACACCATTGAGTATAAGATTGGTGAGATATTCAGTGAATTAAAAAACCGTGTACAAAGTGGCTATAACCTCCGTGAAGTCATTAATCGCATTGATGAGCTACGATTCCGCACTCATGCTGAAAAACATGAGATGAGCCATCTCTATGAAGACAAGATAAAGAATATGGGAAATGCAGGTCGTAATGGTGGAGAATACTATACGCCTCGTGCTCTAATCAAAACGATTGTAAAAGTCGTGGCTCCTAAAATCGGTGATAAAATTTATGATGGTGCTGTTGGTTCTGCTGGATTTTTGGTTGAGGCGTTTGAATATCTCAAGCACAGCAAGAATCTCACCACGGCCGATACAGAAATATTGCAGAAGAAAACGTTTTATGGGAAAGAGAAAAAGTCTCTAGCGTATATCATCGGTACGATGAACATGATATTGCACGGGGTGGAAGCTCCCAATATCATCCATACCAATACTCTCGCTGAAAACCTTGCTGATATTCAAGACAAAGACCGTTATGACGTCATCCTAGCCAATCCTCCGTTTGGTGGAAAAGAACGTGAAGAAGTGCAGCAGAATTTTCCTATCAGAACGGGCGAAACGGCTTCTCTGTTTATGCAACATTTTGTCAAGATATTAAAAGCTGGTGGTAAAGCGGGTATTGTTATCAAAAACACCTTCTTGAGTAACACGGACAATGCTTCTGTGAGCTTGAGAAAACTACTCCTTGAAAACTGTAATCTTCATACCGTTCTTGATTTACCGGGCGGTACGTTTACGGGTGCTGGTGTTAAAACAGTGGTTCTCTTTTTCGAGAAGGGTGTTCCGACACGTAATGTGTGGTTTTATCAGCTCAATTTGGATAGAAATTTAGGGAAAACCAATCCTCTCAACGAAAAAGATTTAGCGGACTTTGTGGAGCTTCAAAAGTCGTTCGGAGAGTCTGAGAACTCGTGGAGTATCGAGGCTAAAGATATAGACCAAAACACGTTTGAGCTCAGTGCCAAAAACCCAAATAAAAAAGAAGAAGCGGCGTTGCGTAAACCGCAAGAGATTCTGAGCGAGATGAAAGCACTCGATGATGAGAGTGCGGAGATTTTGGGCAGGGTTTTGGAGCTACTATGAAAAAATTCAACGAGTGGAATGAAGTTAAAAAAGGGATTAATACCCGTGAAAAGTTTGTTATTTTTAAAGAAAGAGATGTTTTTTGGGCGAGTATTGGTGAGAATATTGGTTTTGAACAAAATGGAAAAAGTGAACTTTTTTCAAGACCTGTGCTTGTGCTTAAAAAGTTTTCAAATAATATGTTTTTTGGAATTCCGTTATCAACACAGTTAAAGCAGGGAAATTTCTTTTTTGAATTTGAATTAAATGGAGAAAAGAGCAATGCTTTGTTGGTTCAAGGTAGATTATTTGATTCTAAACGGCTAGAAAAGAGATTGGGCATGATTGGTAAAGATGATTTTAGTGAATTAAAGATTAAGATTAGAGAGTTACTAAATGTGTAGATTTTTTCCTCTTGGCAGAACCAAGAGGCATCCCGAAGGTAATTAGATGTGTATTTTAACGCAAAAATATTTAAAAGTAAAGAGTTGCGGATGAAGCAGGGATGGGAAGTCAAAAAGCTGGGTGAGATTTGTGAAGTTTTTGCTGATGGAGATTGGATTGAAAGTAAAGACCAATCTTTAGAAGGTATAAGATTGATTCAAACGGGCAATGTAGGAAATGGATTTTTCAAAGACAGAGGAGAAAAAGCAAGATATATTTCTGAAGATACATTCAAAAGATTGCGATGTACCGAAATACTTGAAGGTGATTGTTTATTATCAAGATTACCTGACCCAGTTGGTAGAGCTTGTATTTTGCCAAATACAGATGCAAAGATGATAACAGCTGTCGATTGTACAATTATGCGCTTTAAAGAAAAATTTTTACTTCCTAAATGGTTCATATTATATTCTCTATCAAAAGAGTATCAAGATCAAATTAATGACCAAATTACAGGTTCAACAAGACAAAGAATAAGTAGAAAAAATTTAGGACAAATTAGTATCCCACTCCCCCCACTCCCCGAACAACAACGTATCGTCGCCATTTTAGATGAAGCCTTTGTCGCGATTGAGCGTGTAAGAGCCAATGCCGCTCAGAACCTCAAAAATGCCAAAGAGCTTTTCGACTCTTATTTGCAAAGTGTGTTTGAAAATAGAGGTGAGGGGTGGGAATCGGTAAAACTATCAGAATTAGCAACTGATATTACCGATGGAGACCATATGCCTCCACCAAAAACAGAAACGGGCATCCCATTTATTACAATTTCAAATATTAATAAAAAGAATTATCAAATTGATTTTTCAGACACTTTTACTGTTTCTATAGATTATTATCAAAAATTAAAAATGAATCGAAAGCCTAAAAAAGGGGATATCTTATATACAGTTACTGGCTCTTATGGTATCCCTGTTTTAGTGGAAGAGAATATAGAATTTTGCTTTCAACGACACATTGGCTTAATTAGACCAAAAGAGACTGTCAGTAGTAAATGGCTATTTTATTGGGTATTGTCACCACAAGCATTCAAACAAGCTAACGAAACAGCTACTGGAACTGCCCAAAAAACTGTATCATTAACAGCTCTACGAAATTTTATCATTCCAAAAATATCTTTATCTGAACAAAAATCCATCGTCCAAAAACTCGATCTCCTCTCCGCCGAAACCAAACGCCTCGAAGCGATTTATCAGCAGAAAATAGATAACTTAGAGGAATTGAAAAAAAGTATCTTGCAAAAAGCGTTTAACGGGGAGTTGGGATGAATGAAGCAGAAACGAGAGCAGAACTGATAGACCCACAGTTAAAAGCTTGTGGCTGGGGAGTGGTCGAAGGCTCTCGTATCTTGCGTGAATACAACATCACGGCTGGAAAGATTCAAACGGGTGGCGTTAGAGCCAAAAAGCTGACCGCTGATTATGTGCTCGTCTATAAAGGGATTAAACTCGCTGTTGTCGAAGCCAAGAGTAATGATATCAGTGTCGGCGAAGGTGTGATGCAAGCTAAGCTCTATGCGCAAAAACTAAATCTACAGACAACCTACTCAACTAACGGTAAAGAGATATACAGTATCTGTATGAAAACGGGTGCAGAGGGAATTGTAGAAAAGTATCTATCACCTGAAGAGTTATGGAATAAAACCTTTGCCGTCCAAAATGAGTGGCGGGAAAAGTTTAGCAATGTTCCGTTTCAAGATGTCGGTGGAAGCAAGGGTGCTCGATATTACCAAGAGCTAGCCGTAAACAATACACTCGAAGCGGTAGCCAATAATAAAGAGCGGATATTGCTCACGCTAGCTACGGGAACGGGTAAGACGTTTATCGCGTTTCAAATCGCATGGAAGCTGTTTCAAACGAGGTGGAATCTTAAACGTGATGGAAGCCGCCGTCCTAGGATATTGTTTCTAGCAGATAGAAACATATTGGCGAATCAGGCATTTCTCAATTTTTCGGAATTTTCCGAAGATGCCCTTGTGCGGATCAGCCCCAAAGAGATCAGCAAGAAAGGGAGTGTTCCAACCAATGGCAGTATCTTTTTCACCATCTTTCAAACATTTATGAGTGGTCGAGATAGCGATGGAAATTCTGCTCCGTATTTTGGGGCGTATCAGCCTGATTATTTTGATTTTATCATCATTGACGAGTGTCATCGTGGTGGAGCTAATGACGAGGGGAACTGGAGAGGTATTTTAGAGTATTTCTCCCCTGCTGTTCAGCTAGGATTGACGGCAACGCCAAAGCGTAAAGATAATGTCGATACCTACAGATACTTCGGTGAGCCAGTCTATATTTATTCACTCAAAGAGGGGATCAATGACGGCTTCCTGACACCGTTCAAAGTGAAGCGAATCAAAACTACACTCGACGATTATATGTTCACCAGTGATGACCAAATCATCGAGGGTGAGATAGAAGAAGGTAAACTCTATACCGAAGCTGACTTCAACAAAATCATTGAGATTAAAGCGAGAGAAGCTACACGGGTAAAAATATACATGGATGAAGCCAATCAAAATGAGAAGGCGATTATCTTTTGTGCTACACAAGACCATGCGGCAGCTGTTCGAAATTTGGTTAACCAGTACAAAAAAAGTAAAGAACCAAACTATTGTGTCCGTGTCACTGCGAATGATGGAGAGATTGGAGAACAGTTTCTACGCGAGTTTCAAGATAATGAAAAGTTCATTCCTACGATACTAACCACTTCACAAAAACTCTCCACGGGAGTTGATGCTAGAAATATCCGTAATATCGTTTTAATGCGCCCCGTGAACTCGATGATTGAGTTCAAACAAATCGTCGGACGTGGCACACGATTATTTGATGGCAAAGAGTTTTTTACAATCTATGACTTCGTAGATGCCTATCATCATTTTGCTGACCCTGAATGGGATGGAGAACCAATAGAGCCAGAAGTATGTAAAAAATGCAATCAAGAGCCTTGTGTGTGCGTGAAGACACCATGCAAAGAATGTGGGAATAGCCCATGTACGTGTGAGAAAAAACCACCCATACCATGTCCCGTTTGTGGAGAAAGACCATGTGTGTGCAAGAAGAAAGTTAAAATAAAATTACGTGACGGTAAAGAGCGTGAGATTGATTTTATGATGTCTACGTCGTTTTGGGGTGCTGATGGAAAAATAATATCGTCAGATGAATTTTTACAAAATCTTTTTGGAGAACTACCAAACTTTCTTAAAAGTGAAGAGGAGCTCAGAAAACTTTGGAGTAGCCCCATTACACGAGCCATTTTACTTGACAAGTTAGAGGACGTAGGTTTTGGAAGGGCTAATTTGACATTACTACAAAAAGCGATAAATGCAGAGAAAAGTGATTTGTTTGATGTCTTGGAGTTCGTGTTAAACCGTGATAGAAAACCAATTTCAAGAGAGTCCAGAGTTGCAGAGACGCAAACGGTTATATTTGAACGACTTGATGAAAAGCAAAAAGAGTTTATTGAATTTGTTCTCAGTAAATATATTGAATCAGGGGTAGATGAACTCAACCAAGATAAGCTACCAATTCTATTAACAAACAAATACCAGTCATTGGAAGACGCCAAAGATATACTGGGTGACGTGGCTAGTATTAGCTCAATGTTTATAGAGTTTCAACAATATCTTTATCAGCAACAGGTGGCATAGAGTAATAAATAACTGATATTACGATAACTCAGAAAGTAGAAAAAATCTTTTTAGAGAATTATCCCCAATGCCGCCAAAAAAGTTTGTTTTTCTTTGGCTGGATTGTTAAAAAATCTGGCTTTAACATCATCTTCCAATATGGCAATGTCATCAAATAGCTCTGAGTCATCTTTGTTTGGGAAAGAGCGGTTGACTTCTTGCGTGACTGCTTCAAGATCTATATCTGTCATTTCATCATTGTTTAGAAGCCCAATACGCCCAGTATGCTCAATAGTAGCGAGTGCACGAAGTAAATAGAGTTTATCACACCGAGCGTCATCGCTCTCATTTTCGATTAAATTGCTTATGTGTGCAACCTCTTGTGCGTAAAGTTCACTTGATTCTTTGATAATTAGACGTTGTTGTGGTGTTAATGGCATGGAATAATCCTTTTGGAGTGAATCATATGAGATAAATAATATGTGTTAATCGGATTGTACCTTATAATACCAATCAAACATCCCGCTTCTATGTGAATCGATGGAAATAAAAAAGGATAGCCCAATATGGCGAATAAGTTTTACGTAGTGAAGAAGGGGAGAAATCCCGGAATATACACGACATGGGCAGAATGCTTGCGGCAGGTCGACAAATTTGCAGGAGCTGTCTATAAAAGCTATAAGACGAGAGCCGAAGCCGAAGATGCTTTTGGATCAAATTCCTCAACAACCATATCGACAGCCACAAAAACGGCACCGAAGAAAAGAACGAGTGCTACTTCTAAAAGTGATGCTCCATCGGTCTCAACGGATGATATCCGTCTTCGTATCTATTGTGACGGGGCATGCTCAGGTAATCCCGGAAAGTCTGGAAGCGGATTAGCTATCTATGAAGATGAAAAGAAACCGCTCTTAATGTACGGTGCTGCGGATGTAATGGGAACCAATAACACCGCAGAATTAAAAGCTTTGCTAAAAGCACTTGAGCTTGCGGTTGATTCTCAGCATGAAAAGGTGGCGATTTTATCGGATTCTAAATACAGTATCGAGTGTGTGGTCAATTGGGCGTATGGCTGGAAAGCCAAGGGATGGACTAAGCAAGGGGGAGAGATTAAAAATCTCGAGATCATCCAAACTGCTCATGCTATTTATGACAGTATTAAAAACAAAGTTGTCATATCCCATGTCCGAGGGCATGCCGGAGTCGAGGGTAATGAACTTGCCGATAGAATGGCGGTTATTGCAGCCTCAAAGGGAAACAGTGTTTTTATCGAATATGCTTATGAGAGTATTGATCATGTTATTGCTCTTAGTGCAGGATAACATTTTCAAAATACAACTAAATTATCAAGGGAGCATCTATGGCTCAATCAATTCATTGCCCTGTTGGGATACGTTTGAAGATTTAAATGGGCGATTTGGTCTTTGAATTCGTAGATAACAGGGGTTAAAATACTTAGATCGTCCCCAAGTAAAGTGATCAATATCATAAAAGTTCCTTACTACAAAACACCCCAAGCCATAACGCATCTTCGGAGGTACGAAGTACCTGATGGGGAGTATGTTTGGGGATAAATAGAGAGTCCCCACTTTTCAACGTGATAATTTTGTCATTGACCTGCAATTGGGCATTTCCCTGAATCAATATAACCCACTCATCCTCCTCTTGATCGTACCATTCGCCGGCTTGTGTAAGGTGGGAACGAATTGCTTCTATCTTAAGAGAATGATTCTGAAAGAGTGTTTGAAAGTGCTCTGTGTCAAGAGGAGGATTGGGTAATTTATAAAGATTCACACGTCACTCCTAAGCTATTATATGATAGGATTGTAGTCATTTTAATTTAAAGTTTTGGTGTAGTATGAAAAATATTGTGTTGATTGGATTTATGGGAGTTGGGAAAGGTTCCGTTGCCCGTGCGATGGTAAAGAGGTCACGTTTGGTGTCGCTTGATACGGATGATATTATTGAAAGTATGGAAAATCGTCCAATTAAGGCAATTTTCGCCACCGACGGGGAAGCATATTTTCGTAATTTAGAGCGTAAAGTCGGACGATGGTTGGCAAAAAATATTGAAGGGACGCTTGTTTCAACAGGTGGAGGATTTTATAAGGTTCCGAATATCCGAAAGATTGGAACAATTGTTCTTCTTAATGCCCCTTTTGATGTTATTTATAGCCGTATATTAGCGCATCCCGACGCAGCCAAAAAATTGAAAAAACGCCCTTTATTTCAAGATATTGAGAAAGCACGTGCTTTGTACGATGAACGACTTCCTTATTATCTTAAGATTGCGGATGTCGTGATTGATGTGACGAACAAAGAAATTGACAAAATTGCTAGAGAGATACTGAAAAAGGGCAAAAAATGATGCGGTTAATAGCAGTAATAATTTTGATATCAAGTTTCGCTTTTGGGGCAAATATCAAATGGGAAAAAGATTATGCGAGTGCATTGAAGCAATCAAAACAGTTAAACAAACCAATGATGTTTATTGTTTCAAGCCATCAATGCCATTTTTGTGTCCAATTTGAAAATACAACATTAAAAGATCCAAAAGTTGTTACAAAACTCAATGCTGATTATGTCAATGCTGTTGTCTATATGGATGAGAATCCTATTTTTCCACGTGATTTGTATGTAGGCGGAACTCCTGCTACGTGGTTTATCAAAGGTAACGGTGAGCCATTGTTTGAACCAATAATGGGAGCTGTTGATTCAGTCAATTTTGCTAAAGCATTGGACGTTGTGTCAAAAGAGTATAAAAAAATTAAAAAGTAGAAGAGGAATAATTATGATTACAATACAAACAAGTGATGAGAATTTTCAAACTGTTTTCGATGAATTATTGAATCGCGGTAAGATGGATATGGAGCATGTCGCTGGAATCGTTAAGGCTATCATTGATGAAATTCGTTTTGAAAAAGATGAAGCATTATTGCGCCATATTACCAAATTTGACCGTTGGTCTCCATCAACGGGGGATGAGTTTAAAATTAAAGCGGAAGATATGAAAAAAGCGTATGAGGAGCTTGACCCTACGTTAAAATCGGCGCTTCATTTGGCATACGATCGTATCCGTGCTTATCACGAAAAACAACTTCCTCGCAGTTGGTTCGATACGGAAGCTAATGGGACAATTTTGGGGCAAAAGGTAACCTCTGTTGATCGGGCAGGGCTTTATATTCCCGGGGGGAAAGCGGCGTATCCTAGCTCATTACTTATGAATGTTATCCCTGCTCAAGTAGCTGGAGTCGAAACAATTATTGTTTGTACTCCAACTCCTGACAATGAGCCCAATGCGTTACTTCTTGCGGCGTGTCATTTGTGTGGTGTATCCGAAGTGTTCAAAGTAGGGGGTGCAAGTGCGATTGCAGCAATGGCATACGGAACACAAAGTATTCCTAAGGTAGATGTTATTACGGGGCCTGGCAATATTTTCGTCGCAACGGCTAAAAAAATGGTGTTCGGAGAAGTCAATATTGATATGATTGCGGGCCCGAGTGAAATTGGGGTGTTGGCGGATGATTCTGCTAATCCTGTCCATATTGCTATTGATTTGCTTTCTCAAGCTGAACACGATGAGATGGCGAGTTCTATTCTTATTACCCCTTCTCAAAAATTTGCGGACGCGTGTGCGCTTGAAATTGAAGTGTGGTTGAAAAAACTTCCCCGTGAAGAAATTGCCCGTAAATCAATTGAGGAACGTGCCGCTATTATTGTCACGGAATCAATGGAAGAAGCAGTGAAGCTAATGAATGAGATTGCCCCTGAACACCTCGAAGTGGCGACGGCTAATCCGTTTGAACTTTTGGCTTCTATCAAGCACGCAGGAGCCATTTTCTTGGGACATAACACTCCTGAAGCAATTGGTGATTACGTAGCAGGTCCCAATCACACCCTTCCAACAGGGGGGACAGCGAAATTTTATTCACCATTAGGGGTGGAGAATTTTATGAAGAAATCCTCTATCATCTCTTTCTCACGTCAAGGGATTCAAGAAATCGGTGAAGCATGTGCACTTATTGCTAATACCGAAGGGTTAGGTGCCCATGAAGCCTCGGTGCGCTGTCGATTATAATTTATAATATCTTCCCTTATTTTAGGGGAGCTTCTTTTATTTATACTCCTTATGTTACACAAAGTGTAATTTTTCTCATCAAATATCAAAAAGTTATCAAAAAACTCTTATCATTTAGATTGGATTAAAGCTAATTTAGCTACTATCAAATTAACAGTAATGCCGTCGTAGTGCCTAGATTATGGGATATTATAAGGATTATTTGTATCTATTATGGTATAGATTTCTGATGGAATAAGGAGAATAAATGCAATTAGGGTTCTTGGTAGACCTTCGCCTCTGTATGGGTTGTAAGGGCTGTGAGATTGCGTGTAAAGTGGAAAATGAGGTTCCACTTTCGACATGGCGTCTTCGTGTAAAATATGTGGATGTGGGAAGTTTCCCAGAAACTAAACGGACATTTACACCGCTTCGTTGTAATCATTGTGCGAATGCACCGTGTGAGCGTATTTGTCCAGTAAGTGCGCTGCATTATATTGAAAACGGTATCGTAAATATTGACAAAGAGCGTTGTATCGGGTGTGCGGGATGTGTTATGGCGTGTCCATATGGAGCGATTTATATCGATCCTCAAACGCAAACAGCCGATAAATGTACTTATTGTGCTCACCGTGTTGCCAGTGCGATGATGCCATCATGTGTTGTCGCGTGTCCTGTTGAAGCGAATATTTTTGGTGATTTGGATGATCCTATGTCTAACATTAGTAAATATATTCAACAACATCAAGGAAACGTTCAAGTACGTAAACCTGAGAAAGGGACAGAGCCTCATCACTTTTATGTTGGTGGTGGTAACGTTACGCTCAATCCATTGGCATCGTTCCGTGGTGAAGGTCATAATCTCTTTAACAATCTCACCCATCTCCCTATAGGAGGGCACCACTAATGGCACATGAAATTATTGCAGCAACCAATGCTATCGTTGTTCTTGACGTGGCTCTTCCCGGTATCGTCTGGGGTTGGATTATTACCATGAATATGTGGGCAAAAAGTGTTGGGACTGGAATTATTTTCCTTGCGTTCTTTTTGTTGAAAAAATATCCAGAACAAACAGGCTTTATCCGTCTTCCAGTGGTAGCGATATCAATTGTCTTTATTCACTTGTTCTTATTCTTCACCGTTATAGATTTGCACCAAATGTTCCGATTTTGGCATATCTTTTTCTATCCCCATTTAACATCAGCGATTACAATCGGTGCATGGATGGCAACAGGTTTTGTTGGATTGCTTTTCGCGATGGCGTATGCGATTTACATCAAAAAAGATACAGCAATGTACGACAAGTTTCTTGGATGGACAACTTTGCTTGCTATTCCAGTGACTTTGTATACTGCAGGTTTGATGGCAGAATCAACCGCACGTGAACTTTGGCAAATGCCAACTGAATCGGCTCAAATGATTTTAGCGGCTCTTTTAGCAGGATCAGCGACGATGATTTTGTTGGGTGGTAACAAATTTTCCGATCCAATCAAAAAAGATTTGGGTGTTATTTTGGGATTGAGTGCATTTGCTGCGTTTACCCTTTATATGTCTGAGTATATTTTTGGTGGTATGAAAGCGGAAGAAGTTGGAGCAACGTTGGAATTCATTAAGGGTGGCGAGTACACTGTTATGTTCTGGATTGGTCAGCTCTTGGCATTTATTACTCCAATGGTTTTGGTATGTTTGAGTTTGAAAAAACAATCGTATTATTTATTAAAAATTGCGGCAGTATCAGCATTGATCGGTTTGTGGGTTAGCAAACACGTCTGGCTCGTTATTCCACAATTGTTAAACATGAGTTAAGAGGTAGATTATGATGTATTTAGAAAGCAGAAGAACATTTTTAAAAGGTGCCGGATTTACTGTTGCCGGTGCCGCAATTGCTAAGGGCGTTTTTACAACGGATGCTATTGCTGAATCGGTTGAAAATAGTAAATTTACGAATACCCCTGACACCTTGTCCTTTTATCCTCCTCTTGATCAATGGGCTAGTTTCCAAGAGCTTGATGGAACAGATTGGAAACGTGGTGGTATTGGTCGTCACGGCGTACGAAGTGAAGAGAATCCAGACGGAATTTTGGTTCATGACTATATGATTATTCCAACGGCGTGTTCAAACTGTGAAGCGTCATGTGGTTTGACGGCGTGGGTTGATAAAAAAACGTTGACCGTTCGTAAATATATGGGGAATCCTCTTCATCCCGGTTCTCGTGGTCGTAACTGTGCCAAAGGGTATGCAGTTCAATCACAAATGTACGATCCCGATCGTATTCCATTCCCACTAAAACGTGCTCCTGGCTCAAAACGTGGAGAGGGCAAATGGATTCGTACAACGTGGGATGAAGCGATGACAACCATCGGTAAAAAGATGGGAGATACGATTCGCAAAGGGGACGAGCTCTCTAAAAAATCAGTCATGTACCATGTCGGTCGCCCGAATGAGAATGGTTTTGTTCCAAAAGTGTGGGAATCATTGGGATTGGATTCATACAACTCTCATACGAATATTTGTTCGGCAAATGGTCGTACACCGACAATTCAATTTTGTAATGATGACCGTACTAGTCCTGACTGGGGTAATGCGAAGCTTATTTTCCTAAACTCATCGCACGCAGCTGATGCAGGACACTATTTTGCGCAAGCGGCGGCTTATATTGCTGATGCTCGTAAGAAGGGTGCGAAAATGGTAGTTATGGATCCACGCCTCTCGAACTCAGCAGGTATTGCTGATCTTTGGTTGGCTCCATGGCCAGGAACAGAATCGGTCATTTATCTTTATTTGGCAAGCCGTATTTTGAATGATAATTTGGTAAACAAAGCATTTGTTAAACGTTGGTTCAACTGGGATACGTTGATGAATGATACCGATTATCTTAACTATATGGTTGAGAAAACGTTTATTTCAAAAGTTCCTGAAGAGCGTGATTTCGAGAGTTATCTTGCATTGCTCAAAGAGATGTATGCGCCGTATACACTTGAATTTGCGGAAAAAGAGACCCATATTCCTGCGTATAAACTTGAAAAACTCTATGAAATGTTTATTTGGGCAGAAGATGCTATTTCTACTTATGTTTGGCGTGCAGGGGCAGCGGGTAACCGTGGTGGTTGGATGATCGGGAAATCGGTATTCTTCTTGACAGGTTTACGCGGTGCTATCGGAAATGTCGGTGGAACAGGATTCTATCATGCGCACGATATTTCAGTAGGGGGCAAAGGGGGAAGTGCTACCGTTGGTCAAGGTAAATCAGGTAAAGATGTACCGGCTGTTAAAGCATGGAATGAGTTAACATGGCCTCCTGAATGGCCTATTTCCACCTACGAAATGTCATTCTTATTGCCTCATCTTCTTAGTGACACTGAGTGGCAGAAAAAATGGAATGATCGTGGACTACAAGTGCCAAGTAAGTTGGCAGTCTATGCACCCCGTATGTATAACCCTGTATGGATTAATCCAGATGGTTTCCGTTGGATTGAAGTGCTCAAAGATGAGTCTAAAATGGAACTTACCTTTAATCTCTCCCCTGTATGGTCTGAGACGAATTGGTACATGGACTATGTTCTTCCTGTTGGACTTGCGGGTGAGCGTCATGATCAACATTCTGAAGCGACACTTCCCGCACGCTGGACATCGTTCCGTCAGCCGGTATTGCGTGTAGCACTCGAAAAATCGGGATGGAAGCCAAAAAATGCGAATCGTGCAACACTTGAAGCGCATGTTAAAGCAGGTCTGGGTGAAGTATGGGAAGAGAATGAGTTCTGGTTCCAATTGTGTACTGATTACATTGATCCCGATGGAAGTCTCAATATCAAAAAAATGTGGGAAAGCAAACGTCATCCAGGTAAAGCGGTTACGATTGCTGAGTGGTATGATGCAGCATTTGGTGATAACTTGCCAAAACTTCGTGAAACGGTAGACAATGATGACCGTTACACTAAAGAAGAGTTCCCTGTGTATGCCTATATGCGCGATCATGGGGTATGGCTTGAAGAAGATAAAATTTATAACGTCCAAGAGAGAGCACTCAAAATAGAAGATGGAAAAGTTGAATCGTATGAGCATAAGTTTGATGCTGCTTCAATGAGCGTTGATAGCTCAGGTATTATTACGGCTAATGACGATTCAGGTAAACCGAAAAAAATCGGGATTGAAATCGACGGTAAAAAATTACAAGGATTTACGACTCCGACACGAAAACTTGATGTTTATACGCAATGGGTAGCAAAAGATTGGAAATGGCCAGAATACGCGATGCCAATCTATCCACGTAATGATAAAGAGAAAGTCGAGATGGTTCATATTCTCTCTCATATTAACCATTTCTATATGAAAGAAGAAAACTCATTTGCATTGAATACGGTATTCCGTTTGCCGTATAACATTCATACTCGTTCGGCAAACTCGAAGCACTTGATGGAAATCAGTCAAAATCATGATCCAATTTGGATCGCGACGAAAGACGCGGCTCGTCTTGGATTTAAACGTGGAGATGCAATTCGTGTAAAAATTGTTGATACCGTTTCTGGATTAGAGAGTGGTTATTTTGTTGCCATGGCAGTTCCGACTGAGGGTGTCCTTCCAGGAACTTTAGCGTGTTCTCATCATGGCGGACGTTGGAAGCTCACTAATCATGTTACTATTCCAAACGGTGTAACGGACGGTAAAGTAGCTCCTGGTGTAGCCCCTCGTGATTTGAGTAACAAAGAGTTCCTTAAAGAATCACCGGCTAATATCGGTAAAGAGGGTGCTCAAACCAAAATTGACGATTATAGCGGTACGACAGGAATCAATAGTTTCGGTGTACCAGTAGCTGAGATCCAAATGGATGGTAAAACAGCGAAACTAAAATACGTTGAGGGGATCAAAGGGTTCAAAGCGGAGCGTTTCGCTGAATATAACCGAGATTCTGAAAACGTATGGTGGGATGGATTAAGTGGTTCATGGCAAAATGCTGTGGCAGCTCCTCATCCTGACCCTGTATCAGGTATGCACTGTTGGCACCATAAAGTTCTTTTAGAACCAATTCAGCCGGGTGATAAAATCGGAGATATTTTTGTCAACTACGACAATAATATGAAAGTGTATCAAGCATGGAGAGATAAGCTTTCACGTGGGCTGGATTCAAATTCCAAGATTCGCCGTCCTCGTCACATCTTCCGTCCTTGGGTTAAACTTGATCCTGCATCGTATGAAGTGAATATTAAAGCTTAAAAAGCTTTCACTTCCTTTCTTAAAAAAAATTACTAAAGGGCTTTTCAGCCCTTTTGGTTACAATCTTGCAATTCCTATTTAAAGGCCTAATCACTATGGATGAGATCATTGCCCGAAGCAATAACTATGCACTACTTTCTCGAATACTCCTCCAAGAGTTGGACGTTGAAATTTTAGAGACCCTTAAAAACGACCCGACCATTTTGGAATTTTTCCCCCATTGGAATGATTGGGAGCAACGGACTACTCTTTCCAATGACAAACTTTTGGAAGAATATTTTAACCCTGATTTTACCAATCTCTCTATTTTGCACTTAGTGCCCTACGAAACGTTTTATACCCGTAGCGATCAGATGATTGAGACAGGTGGAGCCAACCCTGTAACCGATGTTTACAGTGCGTACAATTTCATCGTTGATTATGAAGTTGCTCGTGTTGTATCATCCGATCATATAGGCATTGAGCTTGAATTTATGCACCATTTGTGTGAAGCACAGAAAAAAGCATTAGAAGAGAAAGATGAGGAAGTTGCACAGGAACTTTTGAGAGTTCAACATCAATTCTTGAATAATCACTTGCTCAAATGGGCTCCTATGTATCTGATTAATATGAAATACGAAGCCCGTACGCCGATTTATTATGATGCGGCAGAGATGGCTTTGGAGTTCATATTGTCCGATAATGAAATGTTAAGCACGGTTGTTGCGTCGTCGTAATGGGACTTTTAAACTTCACTCCAGCACGATGCGTTCGTGCCCTTAGTGTCAATTCTATCTGTACAGCGTGCGTGGATGTATGTCCTACGGGTGCAATAGTCCTCTCAGGCAGACTCCCCTCTATCAATCAAGTTCAATGCGTCGGATGTGGGGGATGTGTGGGGGTGTGTCCGAGTGAGGCATTGGATTTGGATGATTTTAATTCCACCAATTTTTTCTTCTCCTTTATGTCAGAAGAAGAGAATCTTATTTCGTGTCAGAAAAATGTTCCGTGTTTGGCGGCACTTGGTAGTGAGCATTTAATTGCTTTGTCGGGGATGAAAAAAGGGTTGGTTCTTGACATCGGTCATTGTTCCTCGTGCGACATTGGTGAGTCTATTTTACGAGAGATTACCGAGCGCGTTGAGAATGTTAATTATCTTCTTGAAGCGATTGGTTTAGATTCTCAGGTTGATTTGGTGGATGTGAGCTTTAAAGACGATGAGACGATAGGGGATGAAAGTAATCGACGAGATTTTTTCAAAACGTTTCATCTAAAAAAAATTGGAGCGTATAAAACCAATTTTGAGCGTGAAATACAACTCAGTACCGATGAGTTCGTTGCAGCCACATTGGACAGTAGCCATACACAAGCATTACGGACGAAAAAGATTACGGATCGTCGAAAACTCTTTTTTACGGCATTGAAACGTTTGGAAAAACCCGATATTTTTCACGTTGTAGAGGCGAATAAGATAGCGTTTACCTCTCAAAAACTTCTCGATGAATCGAAATGTACGGCGTGTGAAATGTGTTATCGTGTTTGTCCTACGGGGGCATTGACCTCCGATATGCGCAACTCCAAAATTGATTTTGATCCATTTTTATGTGTCAAATGTCATTTGTGTCATGATGTGTGTGAGAGTGATGCGATCACCCTTTCTACCTCGTACAATCTCAAAGAGTGGTTTGAGCCAAAGGTTCAGAATTTGGCAACATTTGCCGTCCGTCCTTGCGATGAGTGTGGTGGATTATTCAGTTCAGTGGCGGGTGAGCGTATTTGTCGCCGCTGTCGTCTTGAAGAAGAAGAAGCATTGGAATTATGGGGTCTACAATGATGAATAACGATAATAGTATTACATTAGAAACAAAATTATTTGGTTTTATTGCAGAGGAAGCACATAGTAACCGTTTTTCGGTCAGTGTCAATAAACTGTTCAAGACAAACGGTGTCAATGCGATGGTTATTCCTATGAATATCCGTCCCGATGATTTGGCGTTTACGATTTCGCAAATGCGTACCTCCAAGCTCAACGGGGCTGTTATTTCAACCGAATATCAAGAAGAAGTTTTTGATCTGTTGGATAGTCGTTCCAGTGAGGTAGAAGACGCTGGTATTTGTGATTTTATTCGTATTGAAAACGGAGTTCTTTTGGGGGAACTGATAATGCCTGTCGCATTGGAAAAATTTGCGGAACTCTACAATGAGGATATTGCATTGCAATCACTATGCCACTATTTTTATGAATTAACTACGGGAGAAAAATAATGAAAAAAGATGATTTTAGCGATCTTAAAGCCGAGTTTGATGCGTTCGTTCAAGCTAAATGTGATGATGGTTCGTGTGAAGCGACAACGGAAAATGAGCCTGAGGAACCTGTTCCCGGATTTGTAGATGAACTCTCTGATAAACTACTAGCACCCTACCATTGTGGTGCGTATTTTTCACGTTTGGATATTAAACGTGTTGCTGAGGCGATAGATGAGTCGATTCCTATCAAAGAACGTAAAAAGATGATTAAAGCACTCTTTCGACATACTACACGAAAAGCGTATTTGAGCAGTGCCTTTGATCAGTTCAACCGCCATTTCGGAGGAAGAATTTTGATTTATACGGAACTCTCCGAAGCGTTTCCTGCATCAAAACCAATTTTTGATGAGAATATCGCAAAAATACGTAAAACACAAAAAATATTAGATCAGATAGTGAATGATTTCGAGGAGATAGAGCCGACAGATGAGCCGATGATGATGTAGTTATTTCTCTCTCACTCTCTGGAATGAGAGTAAAATAGATTAGTTCCCGTTAATCAATCGAGAGACATATTCGGCACTATCTAGTGCTGAAGTATCACCGCTTTTATAGGCAAGACGGAGTGCTTCGGTGATCTCTTCTTTCGCTTGTTTGGGTTTATTCTCCTTGTAATCAAGATAGGCAAGCCCACTCAATGCAGCCGATTCTCTGTCAATTATTTTCATATTACGTGCCATTTTAAGGGTGTCGTTAAATAATGGTCGTGCTTCACCAAAACGGTTGTTTGTAGCGTAATAGGTTCCTAAATTATTTTTCCACCCCATAAGATTGGCATATTGTCCTGTTTGTTCACCGATGGCGATGGCTTTTAAATACATCTCCTCTTTTTTCGATGGATTGCCCGTTACTCCATAACATAGCGCCATATTATTGTAGGTCGTAGCACGTTTTGATTCTTCTTGGTATTCTAATGCCTTATCATAATAGGTAAGTGCTTGTTGTGGTTGGGACAGTGCATAATACACCGCTATATTATTATACGCTGAATCAAGATGCTCCCCCGTTTTGAGGGAAACTTCCAAATCTTTCATGCAGTAGTAATATTGTTTTTCAGAATTTCCTATAGCACTATAAGTTGTGCCTAATGCACTGTAGGCAACAGATACAGAGGAGGGAGAGATGATTGATTTTTAGCTTGCTTGTCTTTTTCATATATCGCAAAACCAATAGAAGCCAATAAAATTACACCAGCACTTAAATATGCGTACATGATAGTATCTGAATTTGAAATGGCAGTTAAAGAAATTACCATAGCACCAAGTGCGATTAATAGAGTCAATAGATTCATACTGTTATAACCGTTATATTCCAAATCAATTTTTAAGATGAATATAAGTTTATTTTAGCAGAGAGAGAGAGAGAGATGTCAAGAGAATAAGTGTTTTTGTTTTTTAAGATGGATATTATTTTAAGGGTAATGGATAACCAATCTAGCGGAGGATATTGATATAATGACCTATGCACTTTATGGGTTGAGTAGGGATGATATTGGGATTGTGGAAGGGAAAATATGAGTGAAATGTTGATTTATCAAAATGAGAGTGGAGAGATAAAAGTTGATGTGCGGTTTGAAAAAAAAAGTATTTGGTTGACTCAAAAGCAACTTTCAGAAATATTTGGGAAAAGTGTAAAAACGATTAGCGAACATATTTCAAATATCTTTGATGAAGGTGAGCTAGATGACAGTTCAGTTATCCGGAATTTCCGGACAACTGCCAGTGATGGCAAAAACTACGATGTGAAATATTACAATCTCGATATGATTATTGCCATCGGTTTTCGGGTGAAATCTCCACAGGGGACGAAGTTTAGAATTTGGGCAACCAAAAGGCTTAACGATTACATTACCAAAGGCTTTGTCCTCAATGATGAGCGGTTCAAAAACGGTACGGATATGGTCTATTTTGATGAGCTTCAAAAACGACTCCGTGATATACGAATATCGGAACGGTTTTTTTACCAAAAAATCAAAGATATTTACATGACAAGTATCGATTATGATCCGAAAAATGAAAAGACGATAGAGTTTTTCAAAATTGTACAAAATAAACTTCTTTGGGCGATTTCTTCTCAAACGGTTGCGGAGCTGGTTCATAATCGAGTGGATATGAGTTTACCTTTGTTGGGGATGCAGTCTTTTGATAAGATGGATAAGAGCATTACCAAAAAAGATGTGAGTATTGCTAAAAATTATCTCGATGAAGAAGAGATAAAACTGTTAGGGCTTTTGGTCGAGCAATATCTCGCCTTTGCTGAGTCGATGGCGAGTCAGCAAACCCCCATGACTATGAAGAATTGGAGTGAGCGTTTGGATGCGATTTTATCCATCAATGGGAGAGAATTACTAAGTCATAGAGGTACAATTTCTCATGATATGGCGGTGAAAAAATCAGAAATTGAGTATGAGAAATACAAACAAAATCTTCGTGAAATAGAAAAGCGGTTAAGCCTGAAAGAATTAGAGCAAGATATAAAAAGACTTGTGTAGCGGGTTTATTGGCTTTAACACCGCCGAAAGAATCGACGGGAAATTCACATCATCCCAGAGAGTTTCAACACCCCTTGCCAAACAATCGCCGTCGTAATCCCTGCCGCAAAGCCTGCAAGAATATCATCCCCCATAACGCCCCAACCGCCTTTGGCTTCACGGTCTATTCGTCCTATAATCGATGGCTTTTTGATATCATAAATACGAAAGAAGATAAAGCTTAACGCGATTTGAATAGCAATACCATTATCCAAAACCACTAAATCACTCAATCCAAAGGTAATAGCAGGAGCAATAGCAAGTGCAATCCACATTCCGACAAGCTCGTCAATGACAATACTCCCATTATCATGCGTTCCTGATTCGATCTCGTAGAGGTCAATATGTTTGATGGCGAATAGGGTGATAAGAATAGAGAGCATAAAGAGGGTTTGAGAGCCAAAAAACATCAACAATGCAACACCGAAGGGGAGGGAGACGAGAGTCCCTACAGTTCCGGGAGCTTTGGGGGCTAAACCGCTGTATCCTACGGTGAGAAAGAGCCATCGAAAATTCATAACGATCCTTTAGGTAAGAGAAGTTGTTTGGTATAAATTCATCAGTTCGGTATAAAAATCTTTTTCGCTTCGTTCTTCAAGGAGCCCGTTGATAGGCATAATATCGTAATAAAGTTTGGCAAGATTACGAAACCTATTGGGATGAAGAGCGGCGACGATAAGCGATGAGATCTCTTTTCGCACCAGCACCGCTGGCGGAAGGAGACCTTGTTGCATCAGCTCTAAAATCGATTCGGCATGATAGCTAATATGGTGATGGTGACCATGCGGGCAGGTTTGAACACTGACGAGAGTTTTACAAAGATTGCAATAGACGTACTCACTGGCGATACTGAGCTCTATATCTATGCCTATGAGATGATCTAGTGCAGATTGATTGGCATTATGGTCATAATACATCCCAATTCCTGCATGATTTTGTCCAATTACGAGGCGGTTACACCCATAATTTTTGGCAACAATTGCATCGAGTATAACTTCATTACTTCCTGCAAAAATATAAATATTTTCGAGTGGGACAACGACAACACGACCGTGCGGAAGATAATTTTGGACAAAGTATTGAAGGGATTCATGACGAAGCTCATAGCTTAGATTGGCATTATTATTGGGTTTGAGTAAAAAAATAACGACTAAATCCGTTTGTTCCAAACTTTGTCGGATAAGACGCTCATGGGCACGATGAAGTGGATTGGCTGCCATAAAGATAGCCGTAGTATGTTTCGCCTCAATCCGTTCTTGTGCTTCTTTTATCGTGCGATTGGTGGTGTCAATAGAATGAGTGTCGATGGTATATTGTCCACTAATAGCAAATTTACCTAGTCTTTTATGCGTGGCACTAACTCCAGGATGTGAGAAATCTTCCGTTCCATATATTTGTCGAATGCGTTCGTGTGGGTCGATTGGAAATACTTCATCAACGCATATCTCACCCACAATATCATGGTCGCAAATCAAATCAAGTATCTCACCTTTTTGTGTACTGAGTAAAATTGCTTCATTCGTTTTGCCGCTAGGGGAGAGAATAAAGGGAAAGGGGAAGGACGAACCATTAAAAAGCCCACTTTGAAGCACTTCATCACTCTCCTTTTTATTCATCAGCTCACGAACGGGAGAAAGAATTCCTGATTTTAGCAATGCGAGTGCCGCGTATGCTTCATGATCGATATAGAGTGCTCTATTTTTTCTTGATGATGCCATATTTTTTTCTCTTTTCCCATAAACTTTTTCGTGAAATTCCTAACTTTTTTGAAAGTTCTGTGTCAGGAAAACGGTTCTGAAAGTTAGTCATAATATATTTAACATACTCTTCAATAGGGAGTATTTCCCCTTGATCAAAGAGGTGATTTTCATTTTCAACTTCTATAAGACGACAAGGAACACTCTCTGTATACTCGCTACTAGATATGATACAAGGGTGCTTTTGAATGAGCTCAAAAAACATTTTATGGTCACTTTTCTTCAAATGCTGAAAATCAGTAATGTATAAAACATTATTATTGGAAAGAGTAGAAAGTTCTTGTATTGCTTTAGTTGAGGTGAGGGAGATGAACTGAAGAGGTCGCTTGTGATGTTCAGCATATCGAAATGCAAAGGCATCTGCATATTTTTGGTAGCCACTGCAAATCATCAAGGGAAGTTCCGTTTTATCAAAATCTTCATCAATTTTAACACTACTAAAGCTATGTGCCAAATATCGTTCATACGTTTGATTTTGGCGATGAATACGTGCATGATTTTGAAAATGTTGAATTTTTCGAATCAGTTCTTCAATCATAAAAGGTTTAAGGATGTAGTCTTTTGCCCCAGCTGCAAGTGGTTTAGAAACAGTATCGTTGCTCACATACGACACCATTAAAATGACGACAGCATTTTTATAGGCTTCAATGACGGGATAAATATCATGTCCGTTGATGTTCGTTGAGAGAAGCACGACATCATAATCTATCCCCTTCAGCCCTTCCTTTGTAGAGCTGCTAATGTCGCAGTGGTGACTTAAATCACTTAATTTAGCGGCAATGCTTTGTGCGAGATAGATCTCGTTTTCGATAATTAATACGTTCATCCATGTTTCCAATCAAAATAGTGTACTGAAGCGGTTGCAATAACACCGACTCCCTCTTTACGTCCGATAAATCCTAAATGCTCTGTAGTGGTTGCCTTGACGTTTACGCGTGCAGGGCTTAGATCCATTAGTTTTGCTAAAACTCGGCGCATAGACTCCTTGTAATGAGCAATCCTAGGAGTTTGGGCAATGATCGTAATGTCCGCATGGGAAATTACAAAGCCAAATTGATGAAGCTTCTCTACACATTTGCTGAGGAGAATTTTCGAATCAATATTTTTGTAAGAGTCATCATTATCAGGAAACAACATCCCAATATCCCCCAAACACGCAGCACCTAATAGCGCATCAATCAGGGCATGAATCGCAACATCTCCATCACTATGCGCCATAAATCCAAAAGGACTGTCGATTTCAATGCCCCCTAGCATCATTAGTTTCCCCTCTTCAAACGCGTGAACATCAAAGCCGTTCCCCGTAAATGTCATAGAGGAAGGAGGCGTTAAACATTGCAACGAATCAAGATCGTTTTCATGCGTGATCTTATCTGCATACACATCTCCCTCTACGTAGGAACGCGTTCCACCGTAAGCAACAATGGCGCTACTTTCATCGGTATATTCAATGGATGTATCAAGCGCATTTTTAAGAATATTAGTACGAGAAAGTTGAGGAGTCTGAACCCTTTGTACTTTTTCACGTAAAATTGTTTCGTTATCATAAAGGATAGTATCGCTAAGGTGTAGCGTTGGGATAATACAATCGGCTGATCCTTTAGCAACGATTAGTCTTTCAATGAGTTCCAAACTTACACAAGCGCGTGCAATATCACTAACAATCGTGTAGAGAGTTGTAACATGCTTCATAGCATTGCACAAGGACTGTTGGCGAGTCTTTCCTCCACTTACAATGGTGAAGTCACACATACCTTGCATAAAAGTGACTTCATCGGGGTGAGCAACTACAATAATATGGGCAAACTTATCCATCTGTGTGATACGGTTGGTAACAAATAACCAAAGCGGATCGTGACCAATTCGAAGCCATTGTTTTTTTACAGGAACCTTAAAACGGCTTGAATTACCTGCTGCTAGCAGAATAAGTGTCAAATCAGACAATTTATATCCTATATTTTATAGAGTGTTACGAAATTATACACTTGAAAAGCTTTTTTTTATCTTCTTTATGATAAATTCTAACGAAATCATAAGGGATTGTTTTCCTAAATATTCTTGAAATTTTTAAGGTACATTCAAACTGATACGACCCTTTTAGGGGGTCTTATTTATAAGTCCAATACGCTTTTGGAAAAATACAAGGAGTTAGCACGTGAGAACACAATGGGTTGAAGAACGAAAAAATGATACCGTTTGCACTCAAATGTATTATGCCAAGCAAGGTATTATTACAGAAGAGATGAAGTACGTTGCTTCAATAGAAGATTTGGATGCTGAATTAATTCGCTCAGAAGTCGCACGCGGGCGTTTGATTATTCCTGCGAATATCAATCACAAGAACCTAGAGCCGATGGCAATTGGGATTGCAGCGCGTTGTAAAATCAACGCTAATATCGGTTCATCGGCAATCGCATCAGACGTGCAGGGGGAGATTGAAAAAATTCAAGTTTCTCAGCACTACAAAGCGGATACCGCAATGGATCTATCAACGGGGGGAGATTTAGATGAGATTCGTCGGGCAGTTATTGCTAACTCTAAAATCCCTATCGGTACAGTTCCTATTTATCAAATCTTACATGATGTTCACAATAAAATCGAAGATTTGAGTATTGAGGTTATGTTGGAAGTATTGGAGCGTCAAGCACAGCAAGGGGTGAGTTATTTTACCATCCATGCAGGATTTTTGCTCTCAACAATGCCAAAAGTGGCGAAACGTAAGATGGGGATTGTCAGTCGTGGCGGATCGTTGATGGCGGCATGGATGATGCACTATCATCGTGAAAATCCTTTTTATACCGCGTATGATGAAATTTTGGACATTTGTGCCCGTTATGATGTTTCTCTTTCACTTGGAGATTCTCTTCGTCCTGGATGTTTAGCGGATGCGTCTGATGATGCACAGCTTTCGGAGCTCAAAGTTTTGGGAGAATTGACATTACGTGCGTGGGAGAAAAATGTTCAGGTCATGATCGAAGGTCCAGGACATGTTCCTCTCAATCAAATCGAACGTAATATGAAAATTCAACGTGAATATTGCCATGAAGCACCGTTTTATATCCTAGGACCTCTCGTTACTGATATTGCAGCAGGGTATGACCATATCAGCTCAGCTATTGGTGCGGCGGTCGGTGGATGGCATGGAGCTTCTATGCTATGTTACGTAACGCCTAAAGAGCATTTGGGTCTTCCCAATGCTGAGGATGTTCGTAATGGTATTATCGCCTATAAAATTGCCGCGCATGCTGCTGATATTGCGCGTGGTCGCAAGGGGGCACGTGATGTGGATGATGCGATGAGTGATGCTCGTTACCGATTTGATTGGAACAAACAGTTTGAGTTGGCGCTTGATTCTGAGCGTGCTCGTGAATATCACGATGAGACATTACCTCAAGATGTTTTCAAAGATGCGGAGTTTTGTTCCATGTGTGGACCGAAGTTTTGCAGTTACAAAATAACCCAACAGATTATGGACAATCCAGAATCACTGGCTTGGATTGCAGCTGAAGAGAATAAAACGGCTACGGCTAATTAAAAATAAGGATATTAAAATGACAGAAGAAATTGTAAAAAGTGCGTTATCAAAAGTTACGTATCCCGGCTTTACGAAAGATATCGTAGCGTTTGGATTTGTTAAAGAGATTAAAATTGAGGGAACAAATGTTAGCGTTCTCGTTGATATTACTTCTAGTGCGCCAGAAGTTGCACATCAAATCACAACAGAAGCTACGGATGAGTTGAAGCTTGCTGGATTTAATGATGTAATTATTAATATTCAAGCACCTAAAATGCCGCGTGAAAGTTCTTCAAAGGGTAAAAATATCGCTCCACAAGTGAAAAATTTTATTATGGTAAGTTCAGGAAAAGGGGGCGTTGGTAAATCAACAACTTCTGTCAATCTTGCGGTTGCTTTAGCGATGCAAGGGAAAAAAGTGGGTCTTTTGGATGCTGATATTTATGGTCCAAATATTCCACGCATGATGGGACTTGATGGTCAAAAACCTGAAATAGTCGGAAATAAAGTTCTTCCTCTCAAAGCGTACGGTGTTGAAGTAATGTCCATGGGTTCATTGATGGAAGAGGGGCAATCACTCATTTGGCGTGGAGCGATGATTATGAAAGCAATCGAGCAGTTCTTGCGAGATATTTTATGGTCAGATCTTGATTGTCTTGTTATTGATATGCCTCCGGGTACGGGTGATGCACAATTGACATTGGCGCAAAGTGTTCCTGTGACCGTTGGTGTTACGGTTACGACTCCGCAAATGGTCTCATTGGATGATTCACGTCGAAGTCTTGATATGTTCAAAAAACTTCATATTCCTATTGCAGGGGTTATTGAGAATATGTCTGGATTTATCGCTCCTGATACAGGCGTTGAATACGACATTTTTGGGAAAGGGACATCTAAAGCAATGGCGGATCAGTTCGATACGTGTATTCTTGCTGAGATTCCTATTGAGCCGTCTATTCGCGTCGGTGGCGATGAGGGTAAACCGATTACCTACTATGCACCAACATCTGAGACCGCAAAACGTTATATGAAAGCGGCTGAAGATCTTTGGGTAACTATCGAAAAAATCAATGAAGAGGGTGGTGTGGATAATCAAGCGATTCAACCCAATACCGCTCCCGGTGTATCCGCATGCTCAACAGCAGCAGCTCCTAAGCCTCAAGCGTCTAGCGGTGAAAGCTGTGGCACAGGTTGTGGCTGTCACTAATTCTTCTGATTCCGTGCTTTGACACGGAATCCACTACTTCAATTATTAAAACTGATTCCCATCTTTGAACATTGCCATTTCAAACTCAATTACTTTATCGCGTCCTGTATGTTTTGCTTCATAGAGGGCTAAGTCAGCGAATTTAATGACTTTCCAAATAGAGTCAGCATCACTTGGAAAATGGGATATTCCTATGCTAAGAGTTTTGTGTACTGTTTCGCTTCCAAATTGATATTTCATTTCAGAAAATTGGGTTCGTATTTTTTCAGCGACACTAAATGCCCCTTCAGGTGTTGTGTTATGAAGGAGTATGAGGAACTCTTCTCCACCATAACGAATGGGTAAGTCAGCTTTTCGAACGGATGATTTTAAAATTTCACTAAGAGATTTGATAACAATATCTCCTGAATCATGCCCGTACGTATCATTGACCATTTTAAAATAGTCAATATCAATCATGAGAATAGAATAAGATACATGAGAACGGATTGCTTGCTCAGCACTTTTATCAATAAACTCTTCCATAAATCGACGGTTATAAAGTCCTGTTGCCCCATCACGAAGCGATGAATCACGTAGCTTATCCATCAGGGTTCGAGACTCTATGACTGCTTTCGCTGCCTCAAAATAGTTTTTAATACTAGGCAACGAGACGTTAAGTGTCTCTATTGTTTTTAAATCTTTTGCAGAGAAAGAGAGGATAAGTCCCAGATCATCATTAATATTAAAAGGGATACAACTATACTCTTTATCTCCACTGGAACAATGTTGACATATACTTGGAAAATCAGTTGAATAGACATCACTGTTTGTCCGATAAGCTCGGCACTCAAGTGCATTTTGGTCAACATTGGGATGACAAAAACTGACATCATTGGCAATATAAATCAATTTTCGTGTTTTGGTTATTTTATCCGCTTCATAAAGGGCAAAGTGCTTGAAGTGAAACTTTTCTTTTAAGACATAAATAAAGCGGTCATAAATTGCTTCTTTGCTGTTGTCTAGCTCAATTGTTTTTTTGAATTTATAGACATCTGACAGTTCACCAATAATTGTCCCAGCAGAATTGAGAGGGTCACTGTTTGCAATGTTTGAATGAGTCATAAACGTACTGAGATCATGTTTAATCCCTTGAAATGTTCCATCCAGTTTTTCAAAAAGGGTATTCATTTCCTCAGCAACTTCATTGCCGCCATCTTTAAGGGTTGTTGTAAATCGGAAGCTAAAGTCGCCCGTACGCGCTTTTTTGATTCCTCTTTGAAGATTTTCGAAGAGTTTCATATACGGTTTAAAATAGTAATTGGTAACCCAAAGGGCAATAATAATAAATAGAAGATTAATACCAAAAATTTTAGCAATTGTGAAGGCACCCGTTTGACGAATATTGTTAATATCAAACTCCATACTAATGGCACCTAGTACATCCCCTTCTTTAGCATTATGACAAGTAAGACAGTTCGGACTCCCGTAAGCGGTTGCGATGTAAGGGATAGTAACCCGTAAAACGGCACTTTTGGCATCTTCATTTACCTCCCTCATCATTATCCCCTTTTGGAGCACTTCTCGATCGATTGCATCTCGAGCTTGCTCATTTTGGAATCCTTTACCGTGTTGGGCTGTAACTTTATCAGAACGCACTATCCACAGTGCTTTGACATCTTTGATATTAGCAATATTGGAGAGGAAAAAATTCCGTTTGTCCATCATCCCATTGACCATGTGGGCTGTTAGTCCATCGCGAACGATTTCAGCCGTCATCTTAGACTTTTCAATTGCATTGTTATAGCCATATTCTCGAAAGTTGAGAGCAACATTGGTAATAGTGGCAACTGCTAAACCAATTAGCATCAGAGCAACTATAAAAAGAATTCTTCTGTTAGCATTCATAAATAAACCCTTATTTGGTATATATTATTCTACAGTGACACTTTTGGCAAGATTACGTGGCATATCAACATCATTACCTAAACGAACGGCAATTTCCATTGAGAAAAGTTGTAAAACAACCATCATTTCGAAAAATTCAATCATATAATCTTCTGTTTGTTTGGTACGGATATGATCGTCTGCTTTGTCAAAATCAAGAGGACTAATAGAACAGATAGTTGAATCACGTGCACTTAACTCTTCGACATTACTTTTGGTTTTGTCATAGAGTTTATGTTGAGGGAGGAGGGCAATGGTATAAAGTCCTGGATCGGCTAGGGCGATAGGACCATGTTTCATTTCACCGCTTGGATACCCTTCCGCATGCAAGTAACTAATCTCTTTGAGTTTTAATGCTCCCTCCAAGGCAAGAGGGAAAAAGACATCTCGTCCAATGAAGAAAAAGCCATGTCCATTGAGATAACGTTTAGAGAGACGACGAAGTTGTTCATGGAGTGCCTCATCCACTTTGACAGTGGCTGGTAGGGAACGAAGAAGGTGAATTTGGCGTTTAATCTCTGTTGTTTCCAATGTTTTTCGCATTCCTGCAAGGGTGAGGCTTAACATCCACAGTACGCTCACTTGGGTCGCAAATGCTTTTGTCGATGCGACCCCTTTTTCGATCCCTGCACGAGTGAGGATACTGGCATCGGCTAAACGAACCATAGAGGAGTTGTCAACATTGCAAATAACCAATGTTTTTAATCCCGCTTTTTTTGCCATTTTAAGAGATTCTAACGTATCAGCAGTTTCACCGCTTTGGCTAATAACAACAAAGAGGGTATCGTGAGCTAAGAGTGGTTCACGGTATCGAAATTCACTGGCTATTTCTAGGGAGACACGGATTTTGGAGTGGCGTTCAAAGAGATAGCTTGCCACCATGGCTGCATGATAACTCGTACCACAAGCACACAGCTTAATTTCATTAATCCCCTCGAAGAGTGTAGCATCCAACTCCTCAAAATAAACAGTTTCATCGAGTAGCCGTCCCATTAGGGTATCCGAGAGGACGTTACCTTGTTCGTAAATCTCTTTTTCCATAAAAAAGCGAAAACCTTCTTTCTGTGCAGAGAGTTTGTTTTCACTTAAGGGGGAAAAACGAAGTTCTACAGTGTGATTGAATTGGTCATAAAGGGAAATTGTTTGTGCCGTAGCAACACCGTAATGACCATCTTCTAAGTAGATCACTTCATGGCATTTTCCGATTAGTGCGGCATCAGAAGAACCAAAAAGTGTTTCTGATTCATAGTTTCGTCCTAAAATCATTGGCGAACCATGTTTGGCAAAGAAAATTGTCTCATCAGCCGAGGCACTTACTAATAAAATGGCATACGCCCCTTGAAGTTTTTCCAGAGTTTGGGTAAATGCTTCAAATGCGGTAGTTGCTGTCTTTAAATGGAAATCGAAGAGATGCACAATTACTTCAGTATCCGTTTGGCTTAAAAACTTAATTCCCTCTGCCATAAGCATATTTTTGAGTTCTTGATAATTTTCAATAATACCATTGTGGACAACATACGAATTTGCTCCAACATGAGGATGGGCATTAAGCTCCGTTGGTTTTCCATGGGTTGCCCATCGAGTATGACCAATACCGACAGAAAATCCAGTTGTCTCAAAATTTTTAGCTTTTTCTTCAAGATTGATTAATTTTCCTACGGCTTTAAAAAGAGAGAATTGGTGATTTTGCAATACAGCGATACCCGCTGAATCATAGCCACGGTATTCGAGTTCTCGTAATCCGTCGATAAGAATTTCTTTTATGGGTTTATTCCCGATATATCCTACAATTCCACACATGGTTAAACTCCTATTAATTTAATAATTATCTCGCGCGCATTATCACACATTCTATTTTGTTTTTCGATTAAGAAATGGTCCCTCACCCTATTTTTATCGGTGTGGATCTTGGCGGTAGCAATATTTATGTCTGCTTCATCGAAAAGTTGAACGAAATAGGCAAGTAAACCCCGTTGATTTGAGGTATTGAGATTGAGTTGGGCATAATGAATTGAGTGGTCACAATCGAGGGTAATCTCATTTTCTTTGATGATAGGCTTGGGCAATAGGAGTTTTTTAGACATATCGAATGCCTCATCAATGATAGTTGCAATCTGATCCATTGTCCCCTCAAGCGGGCGTTGTAAAAATTCTATTTTAAAATATTTGAGCTCATCAAAGAGGGTGAATATATCCATGGATGCAACATCGAGATAACTTAATTTTCCGAGTAAGTAGCCAAGGTTAAGAGGGATACGTCGAAAAATATGAATAATAAGACCACCGTCTATATTGAGCTGATATGTAAAGGTTTGGCAATGGAACGCCTCTTTAGAGATATGAATAATTTCACTTGGGGTATGTTTAAAAAAGAAAAGGCTTGATTCAATAGAAAGAATTTTTTTCTGCTCTATTTTACTAAGGGCAATAAAATCAGGATCATTCATAAGCCGTTTTTCTTTATTCGCACGTTTAATTGCATCGGTAATACGGTCATTTTGAGAAGCAATTTCCAGAGAGGCTTCATACAGCTCATGGAGTAAATTAGCTCCAAAACTTGTATAGGTTCCTGCCCCAACACCATTGATGTCCGCGTAGGTAAGAATATAGAGGAGTTTGAGATTTTCAGGTGTTTTAACTTTTGACATAAAATGATAAAGCGTTTTTTCACTGTAAAGATTTTCACGATAAGCGACATTGGTCATTAGCGTGTGGTGACGAACTAACAAAGATGCTTGTTCGTGCGCCGTGAATGGAAGTGAAAGATTCTTAATAAATGGGACTATTAGTTTCGCCCCCACTTCACTGTGGTCTTGTTTCCGTCCTTTTCCAGTATCGTGAAGGAGAACAATAGCTTTTAGAAGAATTTTATCGTTAAGATCAAGAGGAGCATAGAGAGCTTCAACGTACGGATCTTTAATATTTTCAAGAGCTTCAATACACTTGATCGAATGAAGATCAACGGGGTAGTGGTGATAGCCATCAAATTGTGGAAGATGTGACACTTTTTTAAATGCACCAATTAGATGGTTCAAAATGCCTGCATCGTAAAAGAGTTTGAGGATGATATAGAGATTATTCTTTTCAAAAAGCTTTCGCAATAGTGTATGGGTATTGCCTTTGAGGGGGTGTTTTATAGAGGAATAGGTAAAATGAAAGAGGACGCTTGCATCGAATTTCCATGGTTTGTCCTCAAGGAGACTTAAAAGCTCAATCAGCATTTCAATAGGGGGGGTAGGAAGGTTATACGAACTGTACAATACATCATTAATACCATAAAACCCTTTAGCAATTCGTCCTTGGCGTAGTGCAGTAATATGAGTAGTATCTGTGAGGTAGTGGCGTGACATTTTTTTGACATAGATTTGGGTGAAATTGTTGATACGCCATTGCGCTTCTAGTAAACGGCTTACGAGACGTTTTTCATCGCTAAATCCAAGAAGGCGAGCGATATTGGGCATATAATCAAGGACAAGCTGATCTTGTTGTTTGTTCGCCAGAAGGTGTAGTGCGCTACGAACGCGAAAAAGAAGTTCAAGGGCAACGCGGTATTCTTTGTACTGTTCATCGCTAAAGAGCTTCCCTGAGAGCTCACGTAGGGTGTTAACACCATACACGGTTTTGGCAATCCAGTACAGTAGTTGTGAATCCCGTAACCCACCCACACCCTCTTTGATATTAGGCTGCATAGAGAAAGGAAATTTTCGACGACGTATTTCAGCTTCTTCGATTTTTGCTAAGACATATTTTTTGGGATCATCGTGGCGAATCATGGTTAGACGGCTTAACGTTGCATTCCATGTAAAAGGGGAACCGATGATAAGGCGAGACTCCATCATGGCTGTTTTGATAGTAATGTCCTCTCGAGATGCAGCTAATAAATCAGTAATTTCATGAACACGATGCCCAAGCTTTAACCCTGAATCCCATGCCAAATAGAGGAATTTTTCGATAATAGCTGCTGTATTGTAGCCATCATTTTTCACATAAACGATCATGAGATCTATATCGCTATGAACACACAGTTGCTCACGACCATAGCTGCCAAGTGCGATAAGTGCGATTGGGATATTGCCACGCATCGGAAGATAATTTCCAAACATTTGCCTCAATACGGTTTTGTACATTTGAGAGATAATGGAATCAATTTTTTTGGTGTGGGTAACCAAGAAATCTTTCCCCTGATTACGTTCAAAAAGAGTCAATAATGAATCTTTATACTCTTTAATATAAAGTTTGAAAAGTTTTGAGAGTTCAAAATCACTGGCGTTGGATTCGATGAGGTCTTCGAGTTGTGCGGTTATGGGCATGGTTACTTCTTTTTAGTTTATGTTGGTGAAAACAAAAACTCTCACTCTTTTAAGAGTGAGAGGCAATCAACTTTTAAACTCATTAATACGTGATTGTAACGATTGTGCTACGTTTAGGAGTTGTGTTGAATCATTTTGAATTTGGTCGACACTTTTTTGATTGTTTTCGGAGACATTATTGATTTGAGAAATTTTACCGATAATCCATTCAATATGTCCTACCACTTCCACGGAATCAGTATAGGATTTTTGAGCTACGACGACGGATCGTTCCATCTCTGAGGAAGTTGCTGAAATTTTTGCTTCTACCTCGTTGGAAATAGTGGTAAGTGCATTCATGTTTTTGACATTATCACCCATCTTATCGCTCACATCATTAATTGCTTGGACAATAGTAGAGATATTGATTTCGATTTCCGTTAAACTTTTTTGTGTCCGTTCAGCGAGTTTACGTACTTCATCGGATACAACGGCGAATCCACGTCCGTGCTCTCCAGCGCGCGCCGCTTCGATAGCAGCATTAAGGGCAAGGAGATTCGTTTGATCTGCAATATCTTTGATGACTTCTAAAACATTTTTAACCTGATCGGCATCATTGCGCAGTACGATCAATTGTGAAGCCATCTCATGTTCATTCTCAATATAGACATCCACGTCACCAACCAAACGAGAAAGGGCATCTTTCGCTGTGATTAACTCTTTATTGGCATTCGTCACATTGTGTTGTGTTTGTTGTGAAATTGAAATGGCTTCTGATAAAATATTTTTGATAGAGTGACTTTTTTGTGTCGTTGTTTCGACGATAAGACGCTCTTCTTCCACCCCTTTGGAAATAATTTTAGTTTGGTCTGTGATGGTGATTGCAATAGCACCATTTTGTGTACCAAGATTTTTAACTTCATTCACTGTATCTTGTACCATAGCGATAAAATTATTGACCGCAACAGCTACTTCGGCAAATTCATCCTTTTTAGTTACTATGAGTCGCTTAGTTAAATCTTTATCACCACTTATAAGTGCATTGATCCGATTGCGTAATTCATTAAGAGGGGATAAAATTTCTTTTTTGAAGAAAAGATGAAAGACACTTACGAGCATAATAACAACAAGTATAAGGACAATTAATAAAATATGCTGTGTTTGTGCAATGGCTTCATCATTTTTCGTAAGAGAAATCACTAAATCCATAACGCCAATTGTCTCTCCAATACTGCTATTCGTATGGCATGCAATACATCTCTGCTCAGCGATAAGTGGTTGCAGTAATCGGATTGTATGCTCTCCATTTGTGGTACTTTCAATAACATTTGCTTTTTTAGTAGCAAAGACTTCTTTCACCATTGTCTCATCGGTGAATTTACTATTTAATCCAAACAAATCGATTACTTGTTGCGATTTTTGTACGGTGAGGCTATTGATTCCATCGATCTCTTTGGCGTGTTCTATTGCCTCTTCGACGATTTTTGGATCACCTGCGAGCATACTCCCTGAAAGAGTTTGAAAAATTGATTGGCTCAACATATTTAACGAACGTTTAGCAGTTGCATTCGAAAAATCGTTAAACGTTGCCGTTAGGTAAAAATAAATCGCTCCAAACGCTGTAAAGCTGAATAGAAATACCGTAAAGATGATTTTGGATTTAATTGTTTCAAGCATGGGTAAACAATCCTTTTGCAGTGTATAAATTATTGTAAGTATAATATAATATTCCCCTCTTTTTCTTTTGCTATAATGCGCGAATAAATATAACCCTAAAGATACATAGATGACACTTATTGAAAAAGTAAAACAAAATATTCGCCTTGAGTTTGATGAAGCAGTTGCTTTGTACGCTTTGGATCTTTTTACCCTAGGTGAGCTTGCGGATGAGAAGCGACAAGCTTTACATGGTAAGAAGACGTTTTTTAATATTAATCGTCATATTAATCCGACTAACGTTTGCAAAGATGTCTGTAAATTTTGTGCCTATAGCGCGAGTCGTAAAAATCCTAACCCTTACACGATGAGCCATGAAGAAATTTTGGCAATTACCGATGATATTGCCGCACGCGGGATCTCGGAAGTTCATATTGTATCTGCTCATAATCCCGATACGGGTCTGGAATGGTATCTCGAAGTATTTCGTAAGATTAAAGAACGTCATCCAAAGTTGCATATCAAAGCGCTCACTGCAGCGGAAGTTCACTTTCTTGCCGAAGAGTACGGTAAAAGTTACGATGAAATTTTGGATTTGATGGTAACAAATGGTGTTGATTCAATGCCTGGTGGTGGAGCGGAGATTTTCGATGAAAAAGTACGCGATTACATCTGCAAAGGAAAAGTGACCTCGCAACAATGGCTTGAAATTCATCGTAAATGGCATGAGAGGGGGATGAAATCCAATGTCACTATGTTGTTCGGTCATGTAGAGGAGCGATCTCATCGAGTTGATCATATTCTTCGTATTCGTGATCTTCAAGATACAACGGGAGGGTTTAATTGTTTTATTCCTCTTGTTTATCAGTCTGAAAACAACTTTTTGAACGTTAAAGAATTTATTACCGCCCATGAAATTCTCAAAACGATGGCGATTAGTCGGATACTGCTTGATAATGTCCCCAATTTAAAAGCTTATTGGGTTACTTCTACGGTTAATTTAGCATTGTTATCTCAAGCGTTCGGTGCCAATGATCTTGATGGTACGATTGAAAAAGAGTCGATTAACTCCGCTGCAGGAGCCAAAAGCGCTCACGGGGTCAATCTCAAAGAGTATGTTGCGTTGATAAAAAATAGTGGATATGAACCGATTGAGCGTGATAGTTTGTATAATGTCATCAAGGCATGGTAAAAAGTTAATAGCTTTTTACCTGATTGCGCCCCATATTTTTCGCAGTATAGAGCGCGTTATCAACATTCTTGAATACTACTTCAATTGTATCATTTTCTTGAAATTCTGAGATACCAAAGCTCGACGTTTTGTTTCCAATTATAGAAAAGTGTGTTGACTCTACTATTTGTCTCAGATTTTCTGCCAATGCAAAGGCTCCGTCCAAATCTGTGTGGGGACAAATTAAAAGAAATTCTTCCCCTCCCCATCGTCCTATAAAATCGGTTTCTCTGATATTGTTAGACAATGATGCGGCAAACTCTTGCAAAATCAAATCACCTGTTTGATGTCCATAGTTATCATTAACCTCTTTAAAATGATCGATGTCAATAAGAATGACTGAAAGTTTATATTGATGTCGGCTAGCACGTTTGACTTCTGTGACTAACACTTCATCTAATTTTACTCTGTTCATTAGCCCTGTTAATCCATCGGTTTGAGCATCATGTTTAAACCGAATTTTTTCATCAATATTTTCATAAAAGGCAATATAGCCAGTGAGTTCATTACCATAGCTATAATCGGGAGAAATGGTGACGTGATACCAGTTTGTTCCCCCTAAAAAATTACAATCTTCAATATCGTAAGAAAAGCTCTCTCCTAATTGTATTGTCTCCCATATTGTTTTATATAAGGAGTGGTCTGTTTTGCCTGATTTCAATAAACTGACACTTTGTCCTTTAATATGCTCCTTTTTACATCCTAATTGTTTACAAAAATTTTCACTTATTTCTTGAATAATTCCTTGAAGATCTACTTTGATAAATGACACGTAAGAATTAATAATCTTAATTAAATTAAGGTTGTTTTTTAATGCCTTTTGTAACTCATTTTGCAATTGATAAGTTCGGATATGATTATCTACCCGAACATTAAGCTCTTCTGTTTGGAAAGGTTTAGTGACATAGTCAACAGCACCTGAATTAAAAGCTTTTATAATCATCTCTTGCGTTTTGTGCCCTGTTAGAAAAATAATGGGAATATCCGCTGTCTCAGGGGCGCTCTTTAACTTTTTGGCTACTTCAAAACCATCCATTTCAGGCATTGTTATATCCAGTAAAATAAGTGCTACTTGCTGATTTTGTAACAAAGAAAGTGCTTCTGCGCCACTTCGTACTACAAGTACCGTATAGCGCTCTCTCAAGCTTTGTGCAACAAGTTTGAGATTTATAGGTTCATCATCGACCACTAATATGGTAACTTTATCCACGTAGTTGCTCCTGTGCATTTAGAAATAACTGCTTAGCAGTATCATAGTCAAACATATCTATGGCAGTGTTGATTTTAGCAATACTTTCTTTATTTATAAATTGGGAGAGTCTTACAAGGCAATTTCCCAGTAGCTCATCTTCAATAAATTCTTTATTTTCTAGCTTGATAATAAAATTCTCTAGGATAGTAATCATATCTTCTATCGTTGTGTTCTTAGATGGGGCGATGACTGCTTTTGGATACCGTTCATCAATTGATACTATTACCTGCTCCAACTCTTCGATTAAATGCGGTATAAGTTCTTTTTGAATATCAGCATCACCGCATTCATCAATCACTTTGACAATATCATAAACCATCATTGCTGATACATTACCACTGACCCCTTTTAGACCATGGGTTAATCGCTTAAATGGCTCACTTCCAATAGCCTCATTCATAATCTTTTCTGCGAAATCACGATGCCCCTGCGCAAAAAGCTGTAAAAATCGTTCGATTTGCTCAGGTTTTCTCAATTTCTTTGATAACTCCGCCATATCGATTCCATAGATGTCATCGCTTTTTTCTATAATGACATCTTCTTCTATCCAGCTTGTTGTTAGATAATGCCCTAGTAAGCGTTGCAACTCATCAAGATCTATGGGTTTGGCGAGATGGTCATTCATCCCTGCATCACGCGTGAGCTCTTTATCATGCTCCATAACTGCTGCACTTAATGCAACAATAGGGACAGTAGTATTAAATTCTCGAATCGTACGGGTTGCTTCAAACCCATCCATAATAGGCATTTGAAGATCCATCAGTATTAAATCATACGATTCACTTCTGACCATCTCAACAGCTTCTGCCCCATTATTCGCCATACTCACATTTACCCCAAACAATTCAAGCAAATCTCGTGCGACTAATTGATTAATTTCATTATCTTCAACCACCAAAATATTTCCACGTACTGAAAAACGTTTAGAGCTCAAATCACCTTCAAGTCGATCAATCATCCCTGTTTCTGTAATTGACTCAAACAAAACAGATGATGTAACAGGTTTATTAAGAATTCTATCCACTTGAATATGCCGATTTTGGGCAACTTGTATGAGTTCCTCTTTAAGATGAGCAGTAACCATTATGACTTTCGGGAAAGTTGTTTTTAGTTCTTCATGAAGTGTTTTGATAACATCAAGCCCATCAACTTCTGGCATCTGCCAATCGACAATGAGGTAATCAAAAGGTTCATGCTCTGACAAGTAAATTGCCTCCTTACCCCCTTCGCACAGTGTTGCATGCGCTCCCCATGAGGAGAGGATACTGCCAATGAGTTCACGTTCAAGTTGATTGTCATCCACGACTAAAAAACGCTGATTACGTAAATAGTGCGTATTAATAGGCATACCCATTTGAGATTTATCCTTTTGCAGTTGTAGCGTAAAATAAAAGGTTGACCCTTCCCCTTTGACACTCTCTTGCCAAATTTCTCCACCCATTAGCTCAATCAATTGTTTACAAATTGTAAGTCCAAGACCGGTTCCTCCATATTTACGGGTATTGGATGTGTCAGTTTGAGAAAACGCTTGAAAGAGTTTTGCTTGTTCCTCCTCATTCATTCCAATACCTGTATCGGTGATAGAACATTGCAATTGAACTTCTGTATCGCTTTGAATAATCGGTTTAATACGAAGGGTGATATCCCCTTTTTCGGTAAATTTAACGGCATTTCCAACAAGATTATTAAATATTTGTCCCAATCTGAGAGGATCGCCTTTGAGCATTTGCGGTGTATCGGGATGGATGTCAATATGCATTTCAAGTGATTTTTGTGAGATAGCATATTCAAACAAATCGGAAACATTTCGTAATACTGCCTCTATCGAAAAAACTTTTTCTTCAAAGAGCAATTTTCCTGCTTCAATTTTCGAATAATCCAAAATGTCGTTAATAACATTTAGAAGTGCTTTAGAAGATTGCTGTGTTTTAATGAGGTAATCATGCTGGGTGGCGGTTAAAGAAGTTTTTAAAATCAAATCGTTCAGACCGATAATACCATTCAGAGGGGTTCGTATCTCGTGGCTCATATTGGCTAAAAATTCGCTTTTTGAACGATTAGCTGCTTCGGCTTGCTCTTTTGCCAAGAGTATAGATTCTTCCACTTTTTTCTTTTGTGTAACATCTTTTGTACTAATAAGTAATCGCTTTCTATCAGGCATAAGCGTAATAGCCATATTAATAGTTACGCGTTTCCCATCTTTGACAATACACGTTTTCTCATAGTTACTGACTGACCCTTTTTCCATAACAACTCCAAGTGCTGCTATGGAACGAGATACATCTTCTGGAACACTTAACCCGATACAAGATTTTTTTAAAAGTTCCTCACGAGTAAAGCCTGTCATTTCTAAATAAGATTCATTAAAATCCAAAAAATTTGATTCCAAATCAAGAATTGCAATTCCGTCTTTTGAAATATTGAAAATATTTTCAAACTCCTCTTTTTGGTGTTGTAACGCCATCTTTTGTTGCTCTTGAGTGGTAACATCTATTCCGACAGTAACAAGATAATCCATTGTTCCATCTGATTTAAGAACGAGGGTGTTTGACCATTCAAAAACTAGTTTTTCACCATTTTTAGAAATCCATTCGTTTTGAAAAGTTTTTGTTATGATGCCGTTTTTAGCATTCTCTATAATCCCAACAACTTTATTTTGTAAGTTTTCAGAAAGGAGACATTTCCAAAAATAGGGTTTAGAAGCAATCTCTTCTTGGGTGTAACCACTAAAATCTTGTCCGTACTGATTGAGCTTAAACATTACTCCATTCGAATCTATAACCGCGATAATGGCATTGGCATTATCTATCAGTACTTGATTGAAATTTTTCTCATATTGAAATTTATTTTCAAGTTCTTTCCGTTGTGCAATGTCCTCTTTAAGCGTTTCAATAACATCCTGTAATTTACTCTTACGTTCAGCAATACGTTGTTGCATCAGATGCAGAGTATTGGAAAGAATTGACATCTCATCGCCGTCTATTCCAACATCAGGAATAATAATCTCATCATTTTGAGCGATATGTTCCGCAGCAGATGTTAAGCGGTTTAAGGCACTGGTGAGTTTGTGACCAATAATATAGGCAACGATTGCACTGAGAATAATTTCAATGAGTATAAGCAAAAAAGTCAGTCTTCTATTTTTATCAATCGTTTGTAAACTTTCTGTCAGTTCAAATAATATTTTAGCGTTACCGAGGATTTGACTATTAAGGGTTATCGGAATATTGACAAGTCTAAATGTTCTGTTTCCCAACTGAATATCTCTCGATAGATCAAAGCCATCCGTTTTGAGTTTAGGGTCTGAAGTTATACTAGAGAGAAGTTTTTTTTGCGAATCAAAAACCTGCACGGATACAATATTTCTTATGCTCGTAAAGCTTTCTACTTGGTTGTCAAGTGTCCCAAGATCGTACGTAATCAAAGGAGTTTTTGCCATTTCGCTAAAAAGTGTTGTTGCAATTGAAATTTTTTCTTCAATCAAAGAATGAGATAATTTTGCTAGCGATGTAAAGTTAAAAAAAACGATCAAAGAGATAAAGAATATCTCTATGCTCAAAAAAGAGAGAATAAACTTATAGCGAAATGGTAATCTTATCATTTATTTTTCCTCTATCGGCAGGGCGTTAGCGACATCCCGTACAGAGTCATATTCCGAGTCATTTGTTTTGATAAGATGTTTCATGCTCAGAATATTGAGCAATTCTACCGGCATCTCCAGAAGAGCTTTATTTAATTTTGCTTTTGTTTTATCGGATACCGAGGGTTTGACTGCAAATGGATGGCTTGGATAAGCTTTTGTTTTATAGAGTATTGTCAATGACTCTTTTGCTTGAGGGTCATTTAACGCGTCAAGGGTTCTTTGTATCCCGCCCCCCACATCTCCGATTCCCCGAGCAACGCCCTTATAAACAGAATCGTGAGAGTTGACATAACGAAACTTCTCATCACGTTCAACATTGATGTGATACTTTTTTAACAACTCATATTTATTTAATAAAGTTGCTGCAAAAGCATCAGGAGCGGGGAAAAGAAATTGTTTTCCTTTGAGCATTGAAAGATCATGGATACCACTCTCCTTGCGTGCGACTAAAATACCTACTAAATTTTTTTCGTCTCGAATAGTAGCAATGTACCCCTGTTTTTTGTGCGCTACAACATAATGATAAGGATTCATGTACGCAATGTTATATCCGCCACTGTATAAAACTTTTTCAAATTCCGGGATAGAACGTTCTATTTTGAGCGTGATGGTATCCCCCGTTGCTTGTTCTAGGTAGTCGACTACTGGCTGCCAATCATGAATGAGTTCCATTGGACTTTGTTGCGGAACGACACCCAATGTCAGATTTTCACCAAAGAGAGTTGTTAAAAAGAAGATATTGATTGCAATAAGAGAGATCTTTTTCATATGAGTTACCTTTTATAACTTTAATTCGGAAATTGTAACGTATTCTATCTGATGATAAAGAGCAGTTAAGTTCTCTTTCGTTATGATATTTGGAATATAAATCCTCGTTCCATATATTGTTACTTCATCTCACATCTATTTATTTTATTTTCTAAAATTTCTCTAATTTTAAACTTTTTTAACCAAATAATTGGTAAAATAAAGAAATTCCTATCCTCTTTAAACTACTTATGTTTAAAAAGAGATTAAAAAAGGTGATTTATCAGTGGAATACCAAGATTTATTACGATCGTTTAAAGATAACTGCGGATTTGGTCTGATCGCCAATATTAAAAACCGTCCTTCACATGAGACGCTTGAAAACGCAATTACTGCGCTAGAGAGAATGATGCACCGTGGTGCTGTTGCCGCCGATGGCAAAACAGGTGATGGAAGTGGATTACTCCTCTCCATCCCTCATGCGTTTATGCGCTCTGTTGCATTGCAAAATGGAATAGAACTTCCTGAAATGTATGCAATCGCCGTCGTATTTACGACCGATGCTACTCAATTGGATCTTTTGGAGCGAACCTGTGCCAATAATGATTTAAAGGTTGTTTTGAAACGTGTAGTGCCATTGGATACCAATGCACTTGGGGAACAAGCATTAGCGTCGCTTCCTGAAATCTACCATATTTTCATAACCCCTAATTCTCTTATGGCATCGCAACGTTTTGATGCGTTGCTTTATTTGTCACGAAAAGAGACGGAGCATGCACTCGTTGGGGATCAAGAATTTTATATCCCTTCGATGAGCTCACGTGTCATTTCGTACAAAGGGCTGATTATGCCCACGCATATCAAAGAGTTTTATGTTGATTTACAAGATGAGAATTTTAAAATCTCTTTCTCCCTTTTTCATCAACGTTTCTCCACTAATACTCTCCCTAAGTGGCGTTTGGCTCAACCGTTTCGTTCGGTAGCTCATAATGGTGAGATTAACTCTGTCGAAGCAAATCGTTTCAATGTAGCGGTTAAATCTGAATCCATTAAAAGCGATGTCTTTACGAATGAAGAGATCGCACGACTTTTACCGATTTTGCAACCGTATGGTTCAGACAGTGCGAGTGCCGATAATTTCTTTGAATTTTTGATCGCGAATGGAATGGACTTTTTCAAAGCAGCGCGCGCTATTATCCCTGCACCGTGGCAAAATGCTCCGCACATGGATCCTGAATTACGTGCGTTTTATGAATATCACTCAACCGTATTTGAAGCATGGGATGGACCTGCTGCGTTTTCATTGACGGATGGTCGCTATATCGGATGCGTACTGGATCGTAATGGTCTTCGTCCTTCGAAATACATTATTACGCATGATGATAATCTCCTTATTGCAAGTGAATATGGTGTTATTGATATTGCGGAAGAAAATATCAAAGAGCGTGGACGACTTCAATCGGGTCAAATGATCGGTTTGGATTTGAAATTTGGGAAAGTGCTTAAAGACGATGATATTAATCAATATCTAAAAAATTCCAATCCGTATATGAAATGGCTCAATGACCATATGGTTTATTTGCAAGAGCATGTAGAGAACCAGTATGTGACGAAGTGTGACTGTTCATCGGAAGATTTGATTGCACGTCAACGTTATTTTAACATTACCCAAGAGATCGTCGAGCAAGTCATTGAGCCTATGATGCGTGATGGCAAAGAAGCCGTTGGTTCTATGGGCGATGATACACCATTGGCAGCCTTTAGTAGTGTTCAACGTAACTTTAGCGATTTTTTCAAACAGCGTTTTGCGCAAGTGACCAATCCTCCGATTGATCCGATTCGTGAAAAAGTAGTAATGAGCTTAAATACGGGATTTGGTGAAACGCATAACATTTTGGATGAGATTCCTTCCCATGCGAATCGTTTAAAAGCTATTTCACCGATTATGCTCAAAGAAAAACTTGAAGTTCTAAAATCTTTCGGAGACAAAAGATCTCCACGTTTTCATTCATCGTATAAAAATGAATCGTTTTCAACCGCGTATCAAGGCTCGTTGAAAGAAGCATTGGATGCACTCGTCATTCGTGTTGTTCAAGCGGTCAAAGAAGAGGGTGTTCGCATTATTATTCTCGATGACAGCGGTTTTGATTGTGATAATAAGATTATTCCGATGCTTATGGCTGTGGGACGTATTAGTCATGCGTTATTGCATGAAAAAATACGTCATTTAGGTTCTATTGTTGCCATTACGGGTGAGGTTGTTGATTCTCATGGCGCGGCGACGTTGATTGCTTACGGTGCAAGTGCTATTTATCCAAGTCTTTTGTTTACAACGATAGCGGCTCGCGTGAAGCAAGCGAACGAAACAGAGGATAACTGTGCGGAAGCATTCAAATCAGCGCATAGTGCTCTTAATGCGGGACTTCTTAAAATTATGTCCAAAATGGGGATTGCGACTATTGGTTCTTATCGAAATTCAGGGCTTTTTGATATTATTGGATTGAGTCGTGATATGGTGGATGATTGTTTTGGGGATTCTCATGCCATGATCCCTGGATTAACGTACGAAGATATTGATGATCGTTTGGAAAAAAATCATAAAGAAGCGTTTGAACAAAACGGGTTTAATCGTATGTTCCCTTTGAAAATCGGTGGATTCTATAAGTTTTATAACGGTCAAGAGCATCACGATTTTAATCCAGATGTTATTCATGCTATTCATCGTGTTTCAAAAACGGGTAAACGTGAAGATTTTGATCAGCTTAGTAGTCTAATTAATAAACGAGGTCAAAAATTCATCCGTGATTTCTTTGAATTTAGTTCGGATCGTCCTTCTATTGATATTAGTGAAGTAGAGCCAAAAGAAGCAATTTTCAAACGGTTCGCATCAGCTGCCATGAGTTTGGGATCTATTTCACCCGAAGCGCATGAGTGTGTTGCAGTAGCTATGAACACCATCGGAGCACAAAGTAACTCAGGCGAGGGTGGTGAAGATGCACTGCGTTTTGATACTCTTAAAAACTCAAAAATTAAACAAGTGGCTTCGGGACGTTTCGGGGTTACGCCTGCTTATTTGCGTTCAGCTGAAGAGATTCAGATCAAAGTAGCTCAAGGGGCAAAACCAGGAGAGGGTGGACAACTTCCTGGGCATAAAGTGACGGGATTAATCGCGCGGCTTCGACACACTACACCGGGTGTAACGTTGATTTCACCTCCTCCTCATCATGACATTTACTCTATTGAGGATTTGGCGCAACTTATTTTTGATATGAAACAAGTTAATCCTCGTGCAAAAGTAGCGGTTAAGCTCGTTTCAGCCGCAGGCGTTGGGACAATTGCAGCCGGTGTTGCCAAAGCGTATGCCGATAAGATTATCATTTCAGGCGGTGATGGCGGTACGGGTGCAGCTCCTCTTACGTCGATTAAATTCGCTGGAAATCCATGGGAACTAGGACTTTCAGAAGCGCATAATGCGCTCAAAGTGAATAATCTTCGAGGTCTTGTTCACCTTCAAACAGATGGAGGACTCAAAAGTGGTCAAGATGTTGTAAAAGCAGCACTCTTAGGGGCTGAAAGTTATGCGTTTGGTACGGGAGCCTTGACGATTATTGGGTGTAAAATGCTTCGTATTTGTCATGTCAATAAATGTTCCGTCGGTATTGCAACACAAAATGAGAGTTTGCGTGCTGATTATTTCAAAGGTACGGTTGATCAGCTTATCAATTATTTCACCTATTTAGCCGAAGATGTTCGTCAAATTATGGCAAAACTCGGTTACAAAACGATGGAAGAACTTGTGGGTCGTAGTGATTTACTTAAAATAATAGATAATGAGTTCGCCCGTAAATTTGACTTTAGTAATATTTTGCACCGTGAAGAGGGTATTAATACGTGTCAAGAGTCCTCAAATAAACCGTTTGATGATAATGCTTTTGAAATTGATGTGTTAGTGGAGGCGATGGAAGCAATCAAAAATCCTGATCGTCCGATTCGTATTGTTAGAGATATTTGTAATCTAAATCGTAGTTTTGGTGCCCGTGTAAGTGGTGAAATTGCGCAATATTATGGAGACAAGGGGCTCAAAACTGATACGATTAAGATTGATCTTAAAGGTATCGCAGGACAAGCCTTGGGTGCATTTTTGATCCACGGTGTTTCTATACGACTTGAGGGTGTAGCTAATGACTATATCGGTAAAGGGATGCACGGCGGAAAGATTATTATTAAATCGCAAAATCAAGGGGAAGCGTATGCCGCTGGCGGTAATACGTGTCTCTATGGTGCGACGGGTGGTAAGCTCTTTATCGCGGGTTCTGTTGGTGAGCGTTTCGCCGTTCGTAACTCAGGGGCTTTGGCTATCGTCGAGGGAACGGGCGATAATGCGTGTGAGTATATGACAGGCGGAATTGTTGTTATCCTAGGTCAAACGGGGATTAACTTCGGTGCTGGTATGACGGGCGGTATTGCGTTTGTTTATGACGAGAATCATAGCTTTGTTGAAAATGTTAACCGTGAGCTTGTTGATGCGTTACGTATTGATACCGACGAAGGAGATGAAGCACGTCATTATCTCAAACGTTTATTGAAAAATTATGTAGCTGAAACACAAAGTGAAAAAGGGCAATCTTTACTCAATAATTTCCGTAACGAAATTCGAAATTTTTGGCTAGTTCGACCTAAAAACTTAACCAAATTGCCACTCAATCCTGATAAAGGGGACTAATTATTATGAGAGAATTTTTAACAATTGAACGAATTGATCCTATTAAACGTGGTGTTGTACAACGACTCAAAGATTTTAGTGAAATTTATGAACCCGTAGAAACGCATGAAGCGACGGGTCAAAGTGACCGTTGTATTCAGTGTGGTGACCCATTTTGTCTCAATAAATGCCCATTACATAACTATATTCCTCAATGGCTCAAAGCAGTTGCGGAAAAAGATTTGAAATTTGCTTTTAACCTCTCGAATGAGCCATCACCGTTTCCCGAAGTTATGGGGCGTATCTGTCCTCATGATCGTCTTTGTGAGGGTGATTGTACCCTTAACGACGGACACGGAGCCATTACCATTGGTTCCATCGAAACGTTCATTAATGAAGAGGGATTTAAACACGGATTAAAGCCGTATTTTCCAGCGATTACTACGGATAAAAAAGTAGCTATTATCGGATCAGGACCTGCTGGACTTTCTGCTGCAACGTATTTATTACGTTCAGGAATTTCTGTCACGATGTATGAGCGTAGTGATCGTGCTGGCGGATTATTGACGTATGGTATCCCTGGGTTTAAACTTGATAAAAAAATCGTTGATCGTCGCGTTGGATTTCTCGTTGAAGCGGGTTTAAAACTTGTGCTAGATTGCGAAATAGGTAAAGATGCGGAGTTTGATGTTATTGCAAATGAACACGATGCCGTATTTATAGGAATCGGTGCTACCAAAGCCAAGGGAGCTCGAATTGCGGGTGAAAACGGTCAAAATGTTTATGCCGCAATGGAATATCTAACGGCTATTCAGCGTAAAAATTTTGGACTTTCATACGATAAAAAATTTGATTTCAAAGATTTGGATGTGGTTGTTATCGGTGGTGGTGACACGGCAATGGATTGTGTCCGTACTTCCAAGCGTGAGGGAGCTAAAAATGTAACTTGTTTATACCGTCGTGATGCGCACAATATGCCAGGTTCCGTAAAAGAGTACAAAAATGCTGTGGAAGAGGGGGTAGAATTTGTTTTCCACGCCTCTCCAAAAGAAGTGATTATCGATGAAAATGGGAAAGCGGTTGCTGTTACAATGGCGAAAACTATTTTAGGTGCAAAAGACGAAAGTGGTCGCCAAAAAATGGAAGAGGTCAAAGGAGCTGATTTTAATATCAGCGCTGATATTGTTATTATGGCACTCGGGTTTGATCCAGCAGTTCCCGCTTTTTTAGCTGAGAATGGGATTAGTGTTAATAACTGGGGTGGAATTACGATTGATTCAACCTATCAAACAACAACCAAAGGCATTTATGCGGGTGGAGATTGTTATCGTGGTGCTGATTTAGTAGTTACAGCAGCCCTTGATGGTCGTGAAGCCGCACGTGCTATAGCGAAGTCACTTTTAGGTTAATGAATAACCTTTTTGTTAATGCTGTTATTTACGCACTTTTAGAGGTGCGTAATGGTTTAAATCAGATGGATGATTCTACTCTCTTTAGCTCTTTTGAGCGAGGGGAGGGGGGTGATATAAGCAGTGGATTTGATCTCAAAGCTGAAGCAATCTTTTTCAAACATTTATCTCCTTTTGGCTCTCTTTTTTCAGAAGAGAGTGGTTGGATGACTTCACGAAGTGCCTTTAATATTATCCTTGATCCTGTTGATGGAAGTGATAATTTTGCCTCTTTTTTCCCTTATTATGGTGTTTCAATTGCCCGAGAATACTTAGGTAAAACGATTGAAGGTATTGTTTGTAATCTTGCGAATGGGGATATTTTTATTCGTACTGAATGTGACTATTATCGCACTACATTGGACAACTTTACCCACATTTTACCTATCACGGTAAACCTAAACCCCAAAATAGGTCTTTTCGAAAAAGCATACGAACATCCACGATTGAGTGAAAGACTGATGGCGAATCATCTCAAATATCGTTCTCCTGGAGCCCTTGCTCTTTCGTTGGCGTATGCGCCCTTGGTGAAATATGTGTTATTTTTGGGTACAATGCGCTCGTTTGATATTCAAGCAGGCTTATATTTGAGCCAAGGTCTCTATACAGAGAGTTCAGAAAAGTATATTCTCATTAGTTCGTCTAAAGAGGTATTTGATCAGATACGTATTATCGTTGAAAAGGAGTATTTTTGAGTTTATTTAACCTATTTAAAGATTCTGAAAAAAAGAAACAGCCCACCAAGAGTGAAGCGCCAGCCCATTGGGTAAAATGCAGTGCTTGCCAATCATTGCTATATTATAAAGAGATGGAAAAACAACATCACGTTTGCCCTAAATGTGGATTTCACCTTCGTATTGGGATCAATGAGCGTCTTGCGTTGATCGCAGATGAGGGAAGTTTCGTCGAATATGACGGATCTTTAAAGCCCGTTGACCCTTTGAGTTTTGTGGATAAAAAAAGTTATGCTACCCGTATTGAAGAGGGCTATGCCAAAAATGGTCGCTACTCTTCCGTGGTGAGCGGTGAATGCCAAATCGAAGGATCAGCAGTTCAGCTTGTTGTCTTTGATTTTAATTTCATGGGTGGATCATTAGGATCTGTTGAGGGTGAAAAAATTGTTCGTGCTATCAACCGTGCACTCGAAAAGCGACAGGGATTGATTATCGTCAGTGCTAGTGGCGGTGCGCGAATGCAAGAGAGCACTTATTCACTGATGCAAATGTCCAAAACCTCTGCTGCATTGGCACGTCTCTCTGCTGCAAAACTTCCCTATATTTCATTGCTCACTGATCCAACAATGGGCGGAGTAAGTGCCTCATTCGCAACATTGGGTGATATTATTATTGCCGAACCGGGAGCCTTAATCGGATTTGCAGGACAACGTGTTATTAAACAAACGATTGGTTCGGATCTTCCAGATGGATTCCAACGCGCTGAGTTTTTACTCGAAAAAGGCTCCATTGATATGGTTGTAGTGCGTAGTGAGCTTAAAGAGACACTCGGTGACCTTCTAAAGCTTCTTCTTCCCTAATGCAGTTATATGCGTTGTGTGATCGTGATGCACTTCGCTCACGAAATATGAGTTTGGAATTATTTATTCAAAAAGCCAAAAAATATAATGCCAAAATTATTCAATATCGTAATAAAAATGATGACATTGCAATCATCAAAAAAGATTTAATCCTTTTGCGGCAACTCTATGATGGATTTTTGATTATCAATGATTATTATGAGTTGATTGCCTTTTGTGATGGGGTTCATATCGGTCAAGATGATTTGTATTCTATCGATTCTGATCCGAAGCGAGCGATAGCTATCCTTAAGGCGGCTATTGGTAATGATAAAATTATTGGGCTCTCCACGCACAATAAAGCTGAAATTCTAAGTGCTAATGAATTGGATATTAATTATATAGGTTTGGGTGCTTATCGTGCTACATCAACCAAAAGTGATGCACACGTTTTAGGGGAAAGTCTTGATACTTTGGCATCATTTTCTAAGTATCCTGTAGGGGCGATAGGTGGGGTGAAAATTAGTGATAGTTTTCTCCACGTTACGTATCACGTTATAGGGAGTGGGTTATTATGACGATTTCTTTAATCTCTATTGCCAAAAAAGAGCGTTCCCTCTATGATCCTCTCTATCAAGAACAGATGAAAATGATCTCCCGTTTTGCAAAAGTCGAAGATATGGAATTATTCCCCAAAGAGGTAGTCAAAGCCCATACGATTAGTCCCGAAGCTTCCAAGAGCGCCTATACAAAGGTATTGGAACCTATGATAGGAAAAAGTTATTCGATTGCGTTACATCCTGATGGGAAAAAGATTGATTCTTTGGCATTTAGTAAGCTTATAAGTGATAAAATTGCAATACAATTTTTCATAGGAGGGGCGTACGGCTTCGAAGAGTCGTTTGTTGCGAAATGCGATAGCATTATTAGTCTCTCAGAGATGACGATGAGTCATAAGATTGCCAAGGCTGTTTTGCTTGAGCAGATATACCGTGCTTTTAGTCTATTGAGTAACCACCCCTATCATAAATAAGGAACCGTATGCGAGAGAATGAACTACACTATTTTGAGGAAATTTTACTGACTCGAAAAGTGCAAATTATTAAAAATTTGAATGGTGTTGAAGCTGAGATAATTCAATTACGCGAGTGTGAAGTAAATGATGAAGGCGATTACGCATCGATCAGTAATGATAATCTGGTTGAAAATGCAATTGGAATGCAACAGTTGGAAGAGTTGAACGAAATTGAAATTGCGTTGGACAAAATAAAATTGAAACAATATGGCGTTTGTGATATGTGCGAAGATGATATTGGATTTCAGCGTCTAAAAGTAAAACCACATGCTAAGTATTGTATTATATGTCGTCCCATTGTTGAAAAAAATAGAGCCTAAAGGATAAGCCAATGCAATTAAAACGTTATACTTTTGCTTCCATTATTTTGATGATTTTAGTAGGCGTTGCTACTTATATGATCAATAAGGAAACGATTTCATTTGATTTATTCGGAATCCATTTCCCAAATCTTCCTATTGCTATTTGGGTTGTTTTCCCTGTTGTTCTTATGTATCTTGCTAGCATTATGCACATGGCATATCATGCACTTTTGGGTAATTTAAAGTTACGTAAGTTAACAAGAGACGGCGAAAAAATGATTGATTCTCTTCGAGATGCGTTACTTGGAGTGAAAGATCGTAATAATGTCTATAAAAGTGATACGTATAGAATCATGGGTAAGCTCATTGATAATTCATCTATTCTCCCTTTTAATACTCTTAAAGAGGTTGGAGATGTAAATATTGACGAAGCATTACAGTTATTGCGTGATGTTGCGGATAAGAAAAAAGTTGATATTAAGAAGTTTCATTTGGCAAATTCGACATCACTTGTGATTCAAAATAATCTAAATCGTTTAGAGCGTAATGAAATAAATGCGGATGAAGTATTAGCACGCCCTGATACCTATGGTGATGTTGTATGTTTAAAAGCGTATGACTCGTATGTTAAGACTGCTTCTGTTGGGTCTATTCTAAAATACAAACAATTGTTTACGATGCCTTCACTTGAAGTTTTTGTTGCACGAATCAATAGTGCTTTTGAAGGGATAGAAATGAGTAATGATGAGTTAATTGTACTCTTAAAATCTCTTCATCTTAATAGTGATAATTACATTGATCTTTCAATAGCACTTTCCAAAAATATGCTTCCGGAGCAACGTATTCGTTTGTTCGAGTCATTGAGTGAAAACAATGACGAGGCGATGTCGGGATATTTTTATACTCTGTATGACTTACAGATGATTGATACAGCAAACGAAATACTCAATAATACTGCAAAAGATGATTATCTTATTTTTAAAGCATATCGTGATCTTAAGCGTGCAAATAAGCACTATGATATTGCCCTTTTTCTACGTAAATAAATCCCTTTGCCCATTTGGGCAATAATCTCCCTTCCTCAGGTAACTTATGACTCCAAAACTCTCTTTTGATACTCCTATATACGCTCTTGCGCCACTCGCTGGTTATACCGATTTACCATTTCGTAATGTTGTGAAAAAGTTCGGTGCCGATTTAACGGTAAGTGAAATGCTTAGTTCCAATGCCCTTATGCACGGTTCAGCAAAAACATTTAAAATGTTAGAACGTAGCCCCAATGAAGATCCCTACTCGGTACAAATTGCAGGATCTGAAGAAGAGGTAATCCGTCGTGCGGTTGAGATTCTAAATGAACAGGAAAATATTGATATTATTGATCTTAACTGCGGATGTCCCGTTCCTAAGATCGTTTGTCATGGTTCAGGAAGCTCATTGCTAAACGATTTGCCCCGTATGGCACGAATTATTGAGACGATTAAAAAAACCTCTAATAAATCAACATTGAGTGTCAAAATACGGCTTGGATTTGAATCTAAAAATCATCTTGAGATTGCGAAACTGGTTCAAGACAGTGGTGCTGATTTCCTCGCAGTTCACGGACGTACTCGTGCAGGAAAATTTAGTGCTCCTGTTGACTACGATGCGATTGCTGAGATTAAAGCTCACGTCTCTATACCTGTTATTGCCAACGGTGATATTGATTCGTATGAAAAAGCGCAATGGGTGTTAGAGCATACGAAAGCCGATGGATTGATGATTGGTCGAGGGGCTGTTGGTGCACCGTGGATTTTTCATCAGCTCAAAACGGGGAGTGCTACCGTCGATCCACTTATCAAGCATGCGATTATTATGGAGCATTTGGATGGGATGATCCGTTTTTACGGTGCACGGGGTGTCGTAACGTTTCGAAAGCACGTACATACGTATTCCAAGGGGTATGAGGGGGCCTCAGCGCTTAGAGAGCTTCTGAATCGTATTGATGAGCCACTCCATTACCGTGCTGTAGTTGATGAATTCTTTCTTACGCATAGACAAGTTGGAGAAGGGTTTAAAGCGTCTAGTATGAGCTGTGAGTGCTAGATTCTAAGAAGATTTAAACCTTTCTTAGAATTTTTAGCTATTACTTTGGGCTATCGTAATACATGCCCTACAAATTTGGACATATTATTGAGAATTCTGCCACCTCGACGGAAACCTAATCCACACGCTTCGTAAGCGAAAAATACTCCCGCTTGATAGCTATTACCATGCACGTCACGTGGAAACTCAACATACTCTTGATAGATGGGCTTGAAGTTACCGTATGGGCCGTCATTGGCTTCGAGGGTATTACCGTTCGAATCTAAAATCTTCACATTTGCCCCCTCGCGACCAAACATCCGTTTTTCAACACATTGAAGACCTTTGAGTGGTTCAAAGGATGTTTTCAACAAATAGGGTGAATCAGGGAATAAATCGCAGAGAATTTTCAACATCCCTTTGGATTGAAAGAGGAGGGTATAGGCAGGATTGAGAATAATCGCTTTTTGGTTGTTCATAATAGTCGTAAGAAGTACCGCTAGCTCATTTTCTTCGATGGCAATATCTTCCCATGGATAGAGTTTGAACCAATATTCATAGGGTTCGTCATGGCTATCATAAATTCCCTCATCATCAAACTTGACACCGCCAAGAGGCTCGAATCCTGTTTCAAATCCTGCATCAATTGCCATTTGTTGCAACAATCGGACGGTATTTTCCTCTTCAATATTGCCACTCACCGAACTAAAGAGAATTCTCCAGCCGTCATAATGTTTCTCAAAATCCTCAGGATTATCGAAAAGGGTGACAAGACGACGAAAATTATCGCTGATGGCTTCGTAGATATTATTGAATTGGAGCTCTTCATCCATATTGTTATGTTTTAAAATCGCCCATTGTAAAATCGCCGTCTCAAAGAGGGCAGTTGGGGTATCGGCATTAAATTCGATTAGCTTGATCGGTTGTCCATCAATTCCCCCTGCAAGATCAAAACGTCCGTAAAGGTGCCAGTGAACATCGTTGTCCCAACTTTTTTTGATGCTATCAATGAGATTAAAGGGAATCCCAAGTTCAAAAAAAAGGTTATTGTCAATAACGTGCTGCGCCGCTGTTGTATACATATCATACAGTTCATTGACGCACTCATAATAGGCTTCGACCTCAGCGTTAGTGACAAGTACAAGCTCATCGGCAACGTATTTGCTCGTATCATTGTCCGTGTGCCATACAAACCCTATTTCTTCGAGGGTTCTATCATTAATAGGTTGAATTTTTTGTAGCGCTACCATTATTATCCTCCAAAACTACTGGATGAACCAGTGCTTCTTATCGCTGAATTGCCAAAAAAACTTCTTCTTTGGGTATTTGATGGTGCTGTTGTAGCGCTCCCTCCTGCTGATGAACGGTGGTAGGCTGATCGGTTTGACATATCTTGGTGTCTTTGGACATTTTTATTGTTCATAAGGGCATTGCCGATCATATTCCCCAATAACGCCCCTCCAGCTGCTGCGAGGATAGTCCCCGCTAATCCCATCCCTTCACTTTTGGGCTCTTCGTTGAGTTCCGACTTACCCTCTTCCATTTTTTTGTACTCTTGATCGGCGAGTTCTTTCATCTCTGCTTCGCTCAAAACACGTTCACTTACTGTACCATTTTCATCTGTTTCTCGAATAATAGCGTGGCTTGGACCGCTCGTTGGCATCTCTTCAATAACGACATACTTTCCATTTGCCTGTTGTTCGACGACAATAAATTTGTTTTGACTTTTTTCGCTCTTCCCTTCTTGAACTTTTTGCTCTTCGGGTGGACTTTGACATCCAGAAAGGGCGCTAAGAACAGCCAATCCAGTGGTTCCCATCATAATATTTCGGGCACTAAAACTATGTTTCATTGGGGTTTCCTATCGTAATTTTTCTAAGCGTGTTGCAGTAAGGTGGTAAATGTGTGAGGGCTCTGTGGGGGTAAATTCATGCTTATCTTCGATACGGATATCGCTATGGGAAATGCAAAAATCACGGTTGTATTCCTTGCCGCTTTCATTGGCAGAGGTAGAGTAGAGCCAGCCGTATTTCTGGATAAGCCGTGAATGGATACTATCGTTGACGTATCGAACCGCTTGATTTTTGATGACAAAGGTTGTCTTTCGGGCATGTCGAACTTTGCTTCGATACTTTAGAGGAATGCGTAGTGACTTTTGAAGTTCTGCAAGGGATGCAAAAACTTTTAAAAAAGGTTTCCCATTCTCACGCCCTTTAATCTGTGCGAGTGATGTACTATCTTGTGAAAGAAAGCCAACGGTCGTATCGGTCTGGGTGAGAATGATAGACATTTTTAGTCGATAAGAAAATCTTGAAGCGCTTTAGGCTTCATCCAACTATCATCATTCATATAGCGCATCGCTTCAATAGCGGCACGTGCAGCGCTGAGAGTCGTAAAATAGGGGATTCCCATACGCAATACAATTTGGCGAATAAGTTCGGCATCTTTTTTGGATGTTTTGTTATCAGAAGTATTGATAGCAAGGGAGATGTCTCCATTTTTCATCATATCTTCAATATTCGGACGACCTTCAGAAATTTTGAGAACTATTTCACATGGAATCCCTGCTGTCTCGATGATTTTTTGAGTGCCACGCGTCGCAACGAGTTTAAATCCTTGAAGATGAAGCCCACGTGCAATTTCAGGTGCGTGCATTTTGTCCATTTCGATAAATGAGAGGAAACACGTTCCAGAAGTTGGGATTTTGTTTCCCGCTGCGAGTTGACTTTTTGCGAAACTTACTCCAAAGTTGGAACTGATCCCCATAACTTCACCCGTCGATTTCATTTCAGGAGAGAGAACCAAATCCGCACCGTAAAGTTTATTGAAAGGGAACACCGCCTCTTTGATCGAAACGTGCCCTTTGAGGCGAGGTTTAAGGAGTCCATTCTCTTCCATAACAATATTATAATTATCATAGAATTTTAATGCGTTACGTAATGTATCCCCTACCATAACACGTGTTGCCACTTTTGCCAATGGCATACCTGTCGCTTTGGAAACAAAAGGAACCGTACGTGATGCGCGAGGATTGACTTCAATGATATAAACTTCGTTTTGGAAGATTGCATATTGGATATTGAGCAATCCGATAACCCCTAAACCTAAAGCAATTTTTTTAGTTTGCGCTTCTACTTGGGCTTGAAGCTCAGGGCTTAGGCTCACAGGGGGGAGTGAACAGGCACTGTCTCCTGAGTGAATCCCTGCCTCTTCGATGTGTTGCATGACAGAACCAATATAGACATCGGTCCCATCGGTAATAGCATCGACATCGAGTTCAACGGCTTGATCGAGGAATTTATCAACCAAGACAGGGGAATCATTGCTCACCGATACGGCAACTTCCATATAGGTACGAAGCTCATCGTCATTATAAACGATACGCATAGCCCGTCCACCTAACACGTAAGAAGGGCGAACCAAGACAGGATAGCCAAGCTCTTGAGCTACGATAAACGCTTGCTCTTTCGTCATAGCTAATCCATTTTCAGGCTGTCTCAAACCTTGTTCTATGACAAACGCGGAGAATTTTTCGCGGTTTTCAGCCAAATCAATCACTTCAGCCGAGGTTCCTGCAATAACAGCACCCATATTATGGAGACTATTAGCAAGTTTTAGCGGTGTTTGACCTCCAAAATGGACGATAATACCATTGGGTTTCTCACGCTCAACGATAGCGCGGACATGTTCGAAATCAATTGGCTCAAAATAGAGGACATCGGAGGTATCGTAATCGGTTGAAACGGTTTCAGGATTACAGTTGACCATAATCGTTTCAATTCCCATCTCTTTGAGGGCAAATGCAGCGTGAACACAACAATAGTCAAATTCGATACCTTGTCCGATACGGTTAGGCCCACCTCCAAGAATCATTACTTTCTTTCTATCACTTATTCGTGGCTCTTGCGCCCCTAAGCGGGTGATATTGGTGGTAGAGTAGAGATAAGGGGTTAATGCTCCAAACTCCGCGGCACAGGTATCGACTTCATTATACTCGTGAAAAATACCAAGAGCTTTACGTGCCGCATAAATATCGTTCTCTTTTGCAGTTCCGCCATTGAGCGTTACAAGGCGAGCGATGTTCTTATCGGAAAAACCTTCCGTTTTGAGACGACGAAGTTGCACTTCATCACTGAGAGTTGCCGTAGTGATATGAGGCTCTTGAGCAATAATCTCTTCCACTTGCGTCAAAAACCATGGATCAATTTTGGAAAGTTCAAAAATTTCTTCATGGCTTAGTCCCATACGAAATCCTTGTCCAACATAGAGAATACGTTCTGCATTTGGGCGACGAATTTCGTATTTTACAAATTCTAAGTCACCTTCAATCGGATCAAAACCACTCAAGCCTGTTTCAAGAGAACAGAGTGCTTTTTGAACTGATTCTTTGAAAGTACGACCGATTGCCATTACTTCACCAACCGATTTCATGCTTGTGGTGAGTGTTGATTCTGCTTCAGGGAATTTCTCAAATGTAAAACGAGGAATTTTAGTAACGATGTAATCAATAACAGGTTCAAAGGCAGCAGGGGTTCCCGTAATATCATTGGTAATCTCATCAAGGGTAAATCCAACGGCTAGAAGAGTTGCAACTTTAGCAATTGGGTATCCCGTTGCTTTCGAAGCCAATGCGGATGAACGCGATACACGAGGGTTCATTTCGATAACGATCATACGCCCTGTTTTTGGGTCGACTGAGAATTGAACGTTGGATCCACCTGTATCAACCCCGATTTCACGTAAAATAGCAAACGAGGCATCACGCATACGCTGATACTCTTTGTCCGTGAGGGTGAGGGCAGGGGCTACTGTGATGGAATCTCCAGTATGCACGCCCATAGGATCGAAGTTTTCGATAGAACAAACGATGATGCAGTTATCATTGCGGTCACGAATAACTTCCATTTCATATTCTTTCCATCCAAGAAGGGACTCTTCGATCAAAATCTCAGTGACAGGAGATTCATCAAGTCCTCGCTGAGCGAGTTGCTTAAACTCATCAATATTGTAAGCTACACCACTTCCTCCACCTGCAAGAGTATACGAAGCTCGGATAATTGTTGGGAAACCAATCTCATTGGCAGCACTAATTGCTTCCTCTATATTGTAGGCGTAACGAGATGTCGGAAGATCCATTCCTATTTTGAGCATACACTCTTTAAAGGCTTGACGATCTTCCCCTTTCTTAATAGCGGATGGATTGGCACCGAGAAATTCGATCCCCTCCAGCATCCCCAGCTCGTGCATTTGCATTGCCGCATTAAGGGCGGTTTGCCCTCCCATAGTAGGCAAGATTGCGTCAACTTTTTCATCTTTGATAATTTGAGCAATAATCTCAGGTTTGATAGGTTCGATATAGGTGCGATCAGCGAATTCAGGATCGGTCATGATGGTGGCAGGATTAGAGTTGATAAGAACAACCCGATAACCTAGCTCTTTGAGTGTTTTAACCGCTTGTGTACCAGAGTAGTCAAATTCACACGCTTGACCAATGACGATTGGACCTGATCCGATGAGGAGTATCGTTTTAATATCGTCGCGTTTTGGCATGCTTACCCTTTGTGTCAAAAAATTTGTTGATTATAGGATAACAGCACTTAAAAGCTGATTATTAAATGTTAACGTATTTTGGTAATAACATGAAAATAAGCAGGATTTTTAGCGTAAAAATAAGGTTCAACAACGGCGCTTTGATAACCGCTTGCACGTGAAATGGAGATGACTTTACCTACTTTTAACCCAGAGAGAAAAATTTTATCCAATCCTGAGGTTACTACTTCATCCCCAACGAAGATAGGGATCCATGTTGGGATAAACTCGATAATGAGTCGTCGTTCATTATTTCCTCTCGCAATTCCTGGTGCTTGGGAGTTTCCAATTGAGACGGCGTACGAGCTTTTAATATCCCCGTTGAGTAATGCCATAGGGGAATGATTATTCGAAACAACAATTCCTGCTACATATCCCCGATAAAGTAATCCATATACCTGTGAGGGATCAAAATGATCCATCTCTATCCATAATTTATGAGGATCACCCATGCGAACGTAGGAAATAGTTCGTACCAGTTCCACAGAAGGAACCGTTGTGATGGAACTATTGACTTCGTGTAAGAGGTTACGATATTCGTCAGAAACTTGATGAAGCGTTAGTATCTCGCTCTCATAATAACGATTTTTTTCTTGCAGTTGGGTGATTGTTGTAGCTTGATTGAAATGCTTGGTAACGCCGTTTTGAATTTCCTCGATTTGCTGAAGATAAGCAAGTTTAATAAATTTGGAAAGATGGATGAAAGGAGATTGCAAAAATGGACTAAAATAGAGAGCCCCACCCATACTCAAAATGAGAAATAGGGCGATGGTAAGACGCTGTTTATTCATTATCGAAAAGTTCGTGAAGCTGATCAATCTCTTCAAGTGCGCGCCCTGTACCACGTGCAACACAAAGGAGTGGTTCATCGGCAACATAGACAGGAATTTTAATAACTTCTGAGAGGTATTTATCCAGTTGACGGATCAATGCGCCACCCCCTGTTAGGACAACACCATTGTTCACGATATCACCAGCAAGGTCTGGAGGCATATTCTCTAATACATCACGCAATGCTTCAAGGATCTCTTTGAGTGGTTCACGCATTGCCTCACGGGCATCTTCACTGCTTAGTTCAAGCGAAGTAAGCAGTCCCTCTACTTGGTCACGACCATTGACAATCATTTTAAGCTCTTGCGCAAGAGGCATTGCTGTACCAATATTTATTTTAATATCTTCAGCAATACGTTCACCGATGAGAAGATTATATTTACGTTTGACGTAGTCCATAATGGCACGGTCAATTTTATCTCCAGCAACACGAATAGAGCGACACAAGACTAATCCACCAAGGGAGACAACTCCGATTTCTGTTGTTCCTCCCCCGATGTCAACAATGAGATTCCCTTTGGGTTCGCGAATATCAATTCCTGCACCAATAGCGGCCGCCATTGGCTCATCGATAAGATACACCTCACGAGCTCCCGCACTCATGGCTGATTCACGTACTGCTTTACGTTCTACTTGAGTAAGACCGTAGGGGATACAGATAATAATTCTAGGACTGATAAGACTAGTACGCCCGTGGGCTTTTTCAATAAATTTACGAATCATTTTCTCAGTCATATCAAAATCGGCAATAACGCCGTCTCTCATAGGACGGATTGCTTTGATATTTCCTGGTGTTTTACCTACCATCTCTTTGGCATCACGCCCAACCGCGAGGACTCTTTGCTGACCATATTTTTCCATTTTTACCGCTACGACAGAGGGCTCATTGATAACAATCCCTTTGCCTTTGACAATAACGATGGTATTTGCTGTTCCTAAATCGATGGAGAGATCATTGGAGAACATTCCGATAAGTTTATTAAATAACATTTCTTTTCCTTAAGCACTTTTTTGAACAGTTTTTTTGATATAAACGGGAAGAGATGCTTCCTCTACTACCTCTTTGGTAATGAGGACTTCATAACCACTGTATTCAGGAAGTTCGTACATTGTTTCACCCATGATCTCTTCTAAAATAGCACGAAGACCGCGTGCACCAGTTTTGCGAGTGAGAGCCTTGGATGCGATAGCGCTGAGGGCTTCTTTTTCAAACGTAAGTTCCACATTGTCGATAGCAAAAAGTTTAGTGTATTGTTTAATGAGACAATTTTTTGGTTCGGTCAAGATACGAACCATCTCTTCTTCCGTAATTTTGTTGAGCGAAGCAATAATAGGTAAACGACCAATAAGCTCAGGGATAAGACCATAGTTGACCAAATCATCAGGTTCAACGTTTTCAAAGCTATCATCACTTTCGGTAGGATTACGTTTCTCATGCCCGAAGCCCATGATATTGTTCCCTTTTTTGCGTTCTAAAATTTGTCCTAGACCATCAAATGCTCCACCACAAATAAAGAGGATTCCCGAAGTGTCGATTTGGATGAAATCTTGATTTGGGTGCTTGCGCCCCCCTTTTGGAGGGATATTAACGACAGCACCCTCAATAATTTTGAGAAGAGCTTGTTGCACTCCTTCTCCCGAAACATCACGAGTAATGGAACGGTTTTCTGACATACGAGAAATTTTGTCGATTTCGTCAATAAAGACAATCCCTTGTTGCGCTCGTTCAATATCGCCATCAGCTGCTTGTAAGAGTTTGGTAAGGATATTTTCGACATCTTCACCTACATAACCTGCTTCTGTAAGACTGGTCGCATCAGCAATAGCAATAGGAACATTCAGAACACGTGCAATGCTTTGCGCCATCAGTGTTTTACCGCTTCCTGTTGGTCCAATGAGAAGAACATTGGATTTGGCAATTTCAGTATCATCATCGACAAGGGTGTGTTTAAAAATACGCTTGTAGTGATTATATACGGCAACTGACAAGAGTTTACGGGCGCGATCTTGACCAATAATATATTGACTTAAAAAAGCATTGAGCTCTTTTGGAGTTAAAAGTTCTGTTTCAATATGTTCACGCTGCGCTGAAGACTCATCCGTGTGCTCGCCGAACATAATCTTATAGGCGGAAAAGACACAATTTTTACAAATATAAACGTTATTGCCAGCAATAAGTGGATTGCTTTCACTCTCTTGTGCGTTACAAAAGCTACAATGGCGGTGTATCATGGTTGAACCCTTTCGAACGGAATACCCCGTTTGGTATTAATAATAAATGTACACATATTTTTAACATATATGCTTGATGCGGTGGTTAAAAGTTCAGTAGCACTCTCTTGAAGTGGTTTTCCAGACTCAAAAAGTTCTCGATATGCGACACGAAGGGCATCAATATCACCACGTTGAACATGGCGACGTAGACCGTTGAGATTCAGACCTCGCAAGATCGCACGATTTCCCTCTACGAGGCAATAGGGCGGAACGTCTTGAGAGAGGGCAGATGCTCCTGCAACCATGGCATAATCACCAATTTTTACAAATTGATGAATAGGAGTCATCCCCCCAATAACAGCATGGTTCCCCATCTCAACGTGACCTGCTAGCGTCGCAGCATTGGCAAGGATGCAGTGATTTCCAATAATAACATCGTGTCCTAAATGGACGTAGCCCATAAAAAGATTATGGTCTCCTACGATTGTTTTACTTCCACCACCGACAGTCCCTGGATTAAAAAGGGTAAATTCTCGAATCTTGTTATGGTTTCCTATGATAAGTTCTACCTCTTCACCTGCATATTTCAAATCCTGAGGAATGGAACCTAACACAGCGTGGGAAAAGATGTCATTATACTCACCGATAGTGGTGTGCCCATAAATACACGTGCTTGCTGCAATTTTGGTCCCTTTTCCGATAGTAGCACGACTGGAAATAAAGCAAAAAGGACCGATTTCGACATCTTCGGCAATGATAGCACCCTCTTCAATGTATGCCAATGGGGATATTTTACTCATACCCTCTCGCTTACTTATCAACGATCATGGCTTTGAGTTCGGCTTGGGCAACGAGTGTGTCATCTACGTATGCTTTCCCCTCTAGCACCCAAATAGAACCTTTGTGCTTGACCACGGTCATACGGTATTGAAGACGATCTCCTGGGCGGACAGGAGCGCGAAATTTAGCACCGTCAATACTCATAAAATAGACTACTTTTTTGGCAGCTTCTTCTTCAGTCATATCCATACTTTGAAATGCAAGAATACCGCCTGCTTGTGCCATCCCCTCTAGGATCATAACACCTGGATAAATAGGGTGCCCGGGAAAATGTCCCTCGAAAATTTGTTCACCGATAGTGACATTTTTATATCCAATGAGTGACTCATTAGGAGTTAGGTCTGTAACACGATCAACAAGGAGAAAAGGAAAACGGTGAGGTAAAATTTTTTGAATTTGAACGACATCTATCATATTAGTAAACACCTTGAGTAAAAAATCCCCCTATTTTACCGCAATTATGGTTAATTTGGAATTATAAGCTGTTCTCTTGTGTCGTCATAGGTTTTTGTTTCTAAAACAAGCGTGATTTTACTCGTCGGTATCTCATCTACGACAATAATTGCAGAGGTATTAAGGGTAGTAGTATTATTGGTTAGTCGTTGACGTAATGTCATTTCGGTCTCAATAGACGGTGCGTTAAACATTAATTCTTTTGTATTTTTGTAGGAGAAGCCAGTGAGAGAATTAAACGTATCGAGAGTGATAAAACGGACTTCTTCACGGGTGAGAAAAAATTGACCGTTAATCTCAAAATCAATTTTACCTTCCGTTGATTTACGGTTGATGGTTGAATAAATAAGAGGATAAGAGGGGATGACTTTTTTATTCACAGTGATGGAAGAGCGTATCAGCCGATAGTTTAAAAATCGTTCTTTGATGATATGGTAAGTAATAAACTGATCTTCAAGTTCCATACGATGGGTGTAAAGTTTCAATCGCTCCTCTATGGAAGCAGGGAGAATTTGACGAGAGAGGGGTGAGAACATTTCATCCATCAAACGCTGTTGTTGCTCACGTTGCATCGAGAGACCGAATAGACAGCCGCAGTAGTCCTGACGATAAAGCTGTTCCTCTTTACTCACTCTGGTTTGGTCGTTGCTTCCACCATTTTTGCGGTAATCAAAAGCGATAAATTCTACACCGTGAGAGGCATGAAAAACATCGCCTGATTTTTTGAGTTGTTCTTGTGATTTTAGAGGACTCACAAGGAGGGTTGTGGTCATGGACTTTTCACCCAGTTCAAGTGCTTTATAGGCACTTACTTCGAAACGACGATCGAAACATACGGCACATCGAGCCCCTTTTTCAGGTTCTTTTTCCAAACCTCGGACGGCTTTCATCCAATCTTCAAAATCATATTCGCCCTCTATCAGCTCAATACCCAGTTTTTTACAGCTTCGTTGTACGTCCAAAAGTCGGAGCTGGTATTCACTGTAAGGGTGGATATTGGGATCATAGAAGAACCCGATGAGTTTTTCATCGGGGAATTCCTGCTGCAATTTTTCCATAAAGAAATGAGAATCAACACTGCAACAGATATGTACTAGCATACGTAAGTAAATTCGTTCGTGGTGAGCTTGTCGAACCATGAACCCTTCGACAAGCTCAGGGCGAACGGTAATGAATTAGTCACGTTCTGCCAAAATTTCGACTTTTTCAATAACGTCACGCATAGCGATACTGTCAAGAACGGACATAGACTCTTTATCATCTTTCTCAATTCCACCGAAAACAGTGTGAACACCATCAAGGTGTGGAGTTGCAGCAAAACAGATGAAAAATTGGCTTCCACCTGTATTTGGTCCCGCATGCGCCATTGAAAGAGTTCCTTTAACATGACGGTGTGTGTTAAGTTTTGTTTCACATGGGATTGCCCAACCTGGACCGCCTGTACCCGTACCTGTAGGGCAGCCACCTTGTGCCATAAATCCAGGAATTACACGGTGGAAGTTAAGACCATTGTAATAACCATCATTGACAAGAGCAGCAAAGTTAGCCACAGTGTTAGGAGTCTCTTCATTATAAAGTTTGATCCAAATAACCCCTTTTACAGTGGTCATTTTAGCCCATTGGTAGCTTGCTAACTCTTCGGGAGTAGGTGTATACGTTTTAAGTTCTTTGCGTCCGAACATTAGGTGATCCTTGAGGAAATTTTTGAAATTATAGTCGGTTTTTCTTAACCAATCGGGAGTAATGGAAGATTAGATCGGTTTCCCCGCGTAGGACGGGAAATTTTTTAGGTTAATATTTCCTCAATTTAACAAATCGTAATAGGGCAGGCATTAGCATTAGGAGGATAAATGTTCCGATGAGCATCCCCCCGACCACAACAATGGCAAGCGGTTTTTGTACTTGGCTTCCTACGCCTGTAGAGAGCATAGCGGGTAATAATCCAATAGATGCCGTTAGCCCCGTCATTAGAATAGCTCTAAATTTATCAGAAGCCGTTTGGGTGATTGCCTCTTCCTGTTCAAGTCCCTCTTCATGCAGTTTCATGTAGTGGATAACAAAAATGGAGGCATTGAGGATACTCACCCCTAATATTGAAATAAATCCTACTGATGCCGAAACACTGAGCGATTGACCCATTATGAGTAAGAATGCAAGACCACCAAAGACAGAGAATAGCGCTGCGGTTAAAATAATAAAGGTATTTTTGAGTGAGCCAAAATAGATAAACAATACCAAAGTAATCAAAAAGAGTGCTGATGGAGTCATAATTTTCAATCGTCCAAAAGCGCTTTGCATCTGCTCAAATCGTCCTGATAGGTTCGTTAGATACCCTGCTGGCATAGTTACGGTATTGATAGCTACTTGCACTTTGGCGACGGTTCCTGCCAAATCATTAGATGCAACGGAGAATTTGATGGGAATGAACCGTTTGAAATTTTCACGATAGACAAAAGAAGCTCCTGTATCGTAATAAATTTTTGTGATTTTGGAGAGGGGAATGATACCGCCATTGCTCAAAATAATCGGGATATCTTTGATATTCTCAATACTTTTTCGGTAGCTGTCCGGGAAACGGACGACGAGGTCGAAACGTTTGTCTTGTTCGATGATTTTAGTAATCGCACGTCCATCCAACGAGGAGGTGACAACATCCATCAAATCGACAACATTAACCCCATACAAGGCTGCTTTTTCGCGATCCACTTCGACGATTAGACTTGGCTGTCCTGTCTCTTTGAAGATTCCGACATCGGTGACCCCATCGATTTTCTTGATTTTTGCTTCGATTTCTTTGGCAAGGCGATCGAGTACATAGAGATCATCGCCGAAAATTTTGACAGAGTTTTCCCCTTTTACTCCTGACATTGCTTCGGCAAGGTTATCTTCGATGTATTGGGAGACACTGACATCGGCATTGGGAAATGCGGTTCGAAGGGCTATGCGTACTTCATTTTCAAGCTCTTCTTTGGTGATACCACGGTGCCACTCTTTGTAATCCTTGAGTTTGACAAAATATTCACTATTAAAAGGACCTGTTGGATCAGTTCCATCTTCGGGGCGACCTGCTTGGAACTCGATGGTTTGCACTTCGGGGTATTTGGCTAAAATATCCCGTACTTTTTTAGAATTTTCGTAGCTTTTATGAAGACTGATAGAGTAGGGAAAAATAGCGCGGATATAGAGATTCCCCTCATCCATCTTGGGTAAAAATTCAGAACCTAAGATCGTAGAGATGAAAATGGTTAAGGAGAAGATTATCCCTGTTGCGACCAGTGCCATTTTACCGGTAATACGGGTTATAGCATTCATATATCTAGTTTTAATCCACTCTAAAAAAGGTAATACTTTTTCATGAGAGTGGCGTAAAAAGCTGTATTTGCTCGCAAGGAGGAAACTAAAGGTGAGGATAAAGGCGAAACTGATGGCGTAAACGTAAGTTTTTGCCATCGGAAGGAAGATCTGCGATTCTGCCCCTTTCATGGCAAAGAGGGGAATAAATGCCAAGAAAATGATAAGAATTGAAAACATAATTGGTTTTCCGACTTCACTGGCGGTCTCTTGAATCGCCGAAATGTGGTGTCTCCCTTGATGTTTGAGCCTGAAATAGTTTTCGATAACGATCAGCGGTATATCGACAATGATCCCAAAGTCAATCGCTCCCAATGAGAGCAGATTTGCCGATTCGTGTTGATTTGCCATTAAAGCAAGGGTATACAGGAGCGACATGGGGATGATAGCGGCAACAATGACGGCTGCACGCAGATCTCCTAAAAAGATGAGGATAATAACAAAAACGAGAAGCATCCCTACGGACGCTGTCTCTTTGAGTTTATCAACGACAGTGTGAAGGAGATCTTGACGGTCATAAAAGGGAACTACTTTGATATCACTGGGGAGGATACCGTTGTTGAGTTCATCAATCTTGGTATGAAGGGCTTCCATGGCAGAAACGCTGGGGGCATTTTTACGCAAAACGACAACTCCCATAACTATGTCATTTTTATTGTTAAGCCCAGCAAGCCCTGTACGCGGCATTGTTGAAATTGAAACGTCGGCAAGATTTTTGACAAAGATGGGGCGATCATTGATGGTGGTGACAATCGTATTTTCGATATCTCCTGTTGTTTTGATGAGACCTACTCCGCGAATAGTATAGTATTGGTCTCCAAATTCAAGGACACGTCCTCCAACATTGACATTGCTGTTTGAGAGGGCTTGAATAACACTGCTTAAGGGCACTTTATATTTGATAAGATCATCGGGATGAACGACAACGCTATACGCTTTTATCGCTCCGCCGTAGCTTCCGATATCGGCAATATTGGGGACGGTTTTGAGATAACGGGAGATGATCCAGTCTTGATAGGTGCGCAGTTCACTCATACTGCGATTGCCTTGCACTTCATAGCGCATAATTTCGCCGATGGCGTTGGGGATGATTTCCGGTGTTACTTCTGCCGGAATATCGGCTTGTGCGAGACGGTTTAATACCTCTTGACGGGCATCTTTATAGGCAACATCGTAGGAAAATTTGCATTTTATGTCGGAGAGTCCATAGAGGGAGACGCTGTTGATATTCTCTAATCCCGGCATCCCTGCAAGGGCGATTTCCAGCGGAGTGGTAATTTGTTTTTCGATCTCTTCGGCTGAGTGCCCTTCGTTGGTTGTAACGATTTCCAGAATTGGGGGTGCAGGGTCTGGGAAGGCTTCGATATTAAGGTCACGTACTACTACGATGCTCATTGCAATGGTAATGGCGGTAAACAAGAGTACCGCAAGAAAATTATCGATAAAAAAATTGGCTAAGCGTCGCATACTATTGTTTCTCCAACGCGATAGCTTCGAGGGCTATTTTAGTATTTTCAGGAAGTCCTTTGATCAGCGAAAAATCATTTTTGGGGTCATCACTGACGAGGGTAACAGTCAGAGGAGAAAATTGATTCCCATTTTGAACAAAAACAATAAACTTACCCTCTTTGAAGAGCAACGATTTTTTAGGGATACGGAAAACATTTTTGACATCGGCATTTAAAGCAATACTTGCAAACATATTGATACGTAATTGTGGAACATCAACGGAGGGTCTGATATAAACTTTGTTGGTTTTATTTTCAGGATCCAATACGTCGCTAATATAGGTTATGGTTCCTTTAATAGGCTCAAACGCATTATTATCCGTTTTTATCTCGACCTCTTTGCCGATGATAAAGGAGGCGAGATCTTTTTCATAGACGGTAGCAACGATCACTTTTTTATGAGGATTCGCAATTTTAATCAGAATTTGCGACGCATCATTGGTTACTTTTTCCCCTAAATGGGTTCCTACTTCGTAGACGACACCGTTGATAGGCGAGTGTAGGGTTAAACTCTGACCTGAAGAGGCACCGTAATAATTGAGTTTCTGAGAGTAACCTTGCACCATCGCATCGGCTTGTTCTACGTTGCTTTTCGAGAGGGACAAATCATTGGCGGTAATGGCACCGAGTTTGAAAAGCTCTTTATTCATCTCATGGACGTGTTTGGCTTGAGTATACGCTGCTTGGGCTGAGAGCTGATCGCTTTTGATATCGCTGACATCCGAGGATCTTATGCTAATTAAGGGTAGTTTTGGGGAGACTTTATCACCTACAGTGACGTGAATTTTATCAATAGTTCCCGATGCAGGGGAGGTGACCGATACAATCCCATCGGGGGAGGGTTGTACGGATGCAGTAGCTGATATTTGAGTGCTAAACGTTCCGAATTCTGGTAATACGGTTGCAATTACGGGCATTTGAACGGTGGCTATTTTTTGAGAATTTTCAGTATGTTCTTTGGTGCATCCGCTGAGTAAAAGTAGAGCAGCTGTACACGATAAGCCTAGAATAGAGAGTCGCATTAATGTCCTTTTGAATCAAGTAGAGATAAGCCTGAGCTGAGTTTCAAGCGTGCGGTTGCACTATGAAAATCAATCATTGCTTGGGTTAGGTTTTTTTGATAGTCACGATAATTTTTTTGGGAATCGAGGAGTTCGAGTATAGAGATCCCTTTGAGAGCAAATATTTTTTCTTGCTTCTCTTTGAGTTCTTTTGCGCTCTTGAACCCTTCTATCATCATTTGATAAATAGCATAGCGTGATTGAGTGGCTTCATAGTTTTGGAGTACGTCCGCTTTTGCCATACGGAGCGTTTTGTTATATAAATTGACAGATTGGAGGGTTGTGATACGTGCTTTTTCAATGTCCCCTTCATTTTTATCATAAACGGGAAGAGGCATAGCAAAATTTACTCCAAGCAACGGTTCGTAATAGGGACCAAAACTTGCATACTCAGCCCCAACGGTCACATTGGGAATAGCAATGGCTTTTTCAAGGTTTAAAGAAGCATCGGCAACCGCTACATTTTGTTTTGCAGCTTTACAATCGGCACGTTCAAGCACTTTGGCTAGAAAACTATCAAGGGCTTGAAGCTCATCCGAAGCATTTACTGGAGCCGTTACGGTAATGTCCGAGGCAGAGAGTGCTAGCAATGCGGCTAACGCTTCACGATCTTGTACCAACGAGAGACGATTATTCTCAATCTCACGGGTATAGTCAATTTTTTGAAGCAAAAGTTTTTGATAATCGATTTGGGAGAGGAAGCCATTATCGAGTTTCGTTTTGGCAATGGCTAGGATGTTGGCATACATTTTGCCGTTTTCTTGTGCATTGAACCAATTTGCTTGATCGTTCAATACAGCATAATACGCATCTACTAAAACGGTAAGTTGTTCTCGTACTGTTTCATCAACAATAAAATCATTGTAGGTAATCGCATGGTTGGCAAGATCAACGCGTCGGTCTCTCTTTCCTCCTGTCTCAAATGGATGCGCCAACATAAGAGTTACCTGCGCATTCGACCCACGTGCCTGATCGCCAAAATGGTGCTGAATATCCATAAATTCGTAGGAACCATTGAGTATAGGATTCGGATGTTCTTTCGCAGTAATCAAATCAGCTCGGGATTTTTGGGCTTCGTGTCGTGCAATTTGTAAATCATAATTGTGTTCAACAAACTGTTCCACTGCCATATCTAAGCTTAGGGAGGTTCCAAATAAATGGGGAATAAGGAAAAATAGTAATAAGCTATAACGGGGTAGTCGCAAATAAAATCCTTGAAGTGCTAAAATATGGGTGAATTATAGAGTAATGGTGTGAAGTTAGTGTGAAGTTATTCTTTGATTGCGCAAGGATTGGGTATTGTCAAGCACTCCCTTGTTATAATATCCTCCTCATTTAATTTAGCATAAAGCAGGGTAGTATGGGTGATTGGTTTAGTCGTAAGTGGTCAAAAATCAGCCTGAATCAAGTTAATTTTTATACGATTGTTTTTATCCTCATGTTCACTGTTGTTTTTGCTTCACTTCTTATTTATGATGAGTATAAAGACTTTTTAAAAATAGCGCAAAATGGGCTTGAAATTACGAAGGGTATTCCCCTAAGCAGTTCCCTTTCTTATCAAAATCTTCCGAAGACACGTCTTATTAAAGTTATGGTCGAGATTGCAACACTCGCGTTGATATTATTCGGTTTTATTGTTGGAATTTCTAAAATTGTTCACAGTATGATTATTCGAGATATGGAACGATTTTTAGAGTTTTTTGAATCTGTTCATCAAAAAGCAGAACCTATTTTACCGAATGAACTTTATTTTAATGAATTCAAAAAAATGGCTGAGTACGCGAATGAGATGGGTTTGACTATTGAAGATCAAAAAAAATCACTTCAGCAACTCAATGAGAGTCTTGAAGATAGGGTACGATTTAAAACTCAAGCCCTTGAGCTAAAGAATAGTGCTCTTGAAGAGGAGCAGAGATTTTCACAAGGGTTACTTGAATCGCATAAGCAGTTTATCCGTTATGCAATTCACGAAACCAATACTCCCCTCTCGGTGATTATGGCGAACATAGAGTTGTTTAGCATGAGTGAGGGGCGTAATCGCTATTTGGCTAAAATCGAAGCAGCGGTTAAAAATATTTTTAGTATTTACGATGATTTGAGCTATCTTGTGAAAAAAGATCAGGTTGAGTATCCGAAAAAAGGGATTGATTTGGGGGAATATGTCGAAAAAAGGTTAGAGTTTTTTGATGAGGTTGCTCATTTCTCAGCCCTCTCCTTCCACTATGAAAAACCAGAATTTCCCGTATGGATACACTTTAATGAAACAAAGCTTCAACGAGTGATTGATAATAATCTCACCAATGCGATCAAATATACCAAAAGCCATGAAGTAATTACGGTAGGGGTAAGCAGTAGCGTCGTTGAATGCCATTTTTGGGTTCAGAGTCGTTCTCAGAAAATTCAGGATGAGCAAAAGATTTTTGAAGCATACTATCGGGAACGTAAAAAAACAGATGGATTTGGATTGGGACTTAGTTTGGTAAAATCAATATGCGATGAAGAGAATGTTGAGATAAAAATTGATTCTAATGATGATTTTACCCGCTTTGATTATCGATTTAAAAAAGAGGGGAATGGATGAAAATACTTCTTCTTGAAGATGAACGGATGTTGAGTGAAGCTATCGCCGAGTATTTGGTGGCGTTGGGTCACCGTATTTTGGTGTGTAGCGATGGTCTGGATGCGCTAAGAGAGATAAAATCAGAGAGTTTTGATTTACTCATTCTTGATATTAACGTCCCTGGAATTGATGGCTTGGATTTATTGGAACAATTGCATATTCTCAAAATCCGACCACCAGCGATTTATATCAGCGCGCTTGTTGATATTGAGGGGATTAGTCGTGCCTATGATTTGGGGTGTTACGATTATCTCAAAAAACCGTTTCATCTCAAAGAACTCTCCTTACGCATTGATAAAGTGATACAAAGCTGCACAATTCCACAAAGCCATACCCGTCTTTCTAAGAGCTATGCGTATGATGCCTCCATCTCGACACTAATGTGTGATAATGTAACACAGCATCTTTCCAAACGGCAACTTCAAATTATTGAGCTTTTGGCGCGTAATCGTGGCAGAGTAGTTGACTTTGACCAATTTCGCACCTATATATGGGACGATGAGTACGTTGATAATGCAACAATACGTGCCGAAGTAAGTCGTTTGAAAAAAAGTTTAAAAGAAGACTTCATCCAAAATATCCGTGCACTAGGCTATATGATTGACATTCCACGTGCGTAATAGTGCTACTTTTTTACACATCTATTGAATTCAAAATTTCATTTCTGACGATTAATTACTTTAAATGACCGATTGCTACGTTCATGCTACGTTTTGTTTTTATTATAACAGAGTAAAAAACTTTGAAGGAGTCAGAATGAGACATGCGTTACGTCTTTCACTCTTAGCGTCAGTATTCGTATTGAACGCATCAGCCGATGATTTGGCGAAACTATTTAATGATGGAAAAGTAAGTGGGCAATTCCGCGAATTTTCGATTAGTCGTAAAGTCGATGATACTCGTCCTACTTTGAACAATGACTATACACGTAAAGCTAATGCAATTGGCGGATACGTGAAATATGAAACTGGGGCTTGGAATGGCTTGAGTTTCGGGGCTGCTGCTTATGGCACTATTGGTGTTTCCTTAAACGGTAGCGATCGATCTTTTGCAACTAGTAACGTTAGTAATCGAGAATTGGATCCTACCATTCTTGGGGCAAATAAGCAAAATGACATCTATCTAGGTGAAGCATATCTTCAATACAAAAATCAAAATACTACTTTTAAAGGTGGTCGTCAAAAGCTTGATACCCCTATGGCAGGAAGTGATGATGCTCGTATGCTTCCCAATCTTTTTGAAGCCTATGTCATCAGTAATACAGATGTTAAAGATACAACTTTGATTGCTGCTCAAGTGACAAAGTTTGCTGCAGGAACGTTTGCTAATGCGTATAACTTTACTAGTGGTACTTCAGGTCAAGCGCTTGCGCTTACTTCAGGTTATAGCGGTGTCACTAATGCTACCGATAACGTTGGTCAATTTACTAATATGGGGCAATACGCGATTGGTAAAAATACTGATGGTGTAACCGTTGCTGCAGCTGTTTATACAGGTATCAAAGGGCTAAAACTACAAGTGTGGGATTATTATGCGCATGATATTCTTAATGCAGTATATGGTGAGGCAAATTATGGTTGGTCATACGCAAGTACAGTCGCACCCTATGTAGCAGCACAATATATTCGTGAAGACAATGTCGGTGCAGATTATGCAGGAAAAGTAAAAAGTGATTTTATGGCGGCTAAAGTAGGTACTAAAGTTGCTAACTTTGATATTTATGGGGCAATTTCACAAAATAGCAAGGACTCTGGTGCCGCAGCGAATGGTGGAACAATCTCTCCATGGGGAGGTATGCCGGCATATACACAGGGGATGGTAACGCGTCATCAGTTTATGGCTGGTACAGATGCTTTGAAATTTTCTGGAACGTATGATTGGAAAACATTTGGAGTTAATCTAACTACAGGTGCTTATTATGCACAGTTTAAAATGGATCCTCTAAACGGTTATTCAGCAGGTCAATCTTGGACAGCAAAAGAATCAGGATTTGATATTATTTTTGTACCTGAATCGGTTAAAAAACTTCAGCTTCGTTTACGTGCGAATTACGCGGATGATTTTTTCCAAAACTCAACTGGTTCGGTTAGCTGGACTGAATACCGCTTTATCGCCAACTACAATTTTTAAAGGAGTTCGACTATGAAACAAGAAATGGTAGATCGTATCAAAAACGATCCCGATTATATTCATCTCGTCAGTGTACGAAGCCGTTTTGCATGGACATTAACAATTATTATGTTGGTGATCTATTTCGGATTTGTATTGGTTATCGCATTTGACCCTACTTATTTAGGGACACCACTTTCAGCTGGTTCAGTCACAACGATCGGAATTCCTGTCGGAGTAGGAGTTATTTTGAGTGCATTTATCCTCACGGGGATTTATGTACGACGTGCTAATGGTGAGTTTGATGAACTTACCAGACGTATCAAAGACAAAGCAAAGGGTAACTAATGAAACAAATACTTTTTTTACTACTTGGATCAGCTGGCATATTTGCCAGTGAAGCACTTACGGGTGCAGTTGAGAAACAACCGTTAAATATGTCGGCAATTATTATGTTTGTCATTTTCGTTGGAGCAACATTAGGGATTACGTATTGGGCAGCTAAACGGACAAAAACAGCCAAAGATTTCTATACTGCTGGCGGTGGAATTACTGGTTTTCAAAACGGTATGGCAATCGCTGGAGACTATATGTCTGCGGCATCATTTTTGGGTATTTCGGCACTTGTTTACGGAAAAGGGTATGATGGTTTGATCTACTCTATCGGTTTCTTGGTTGGTTGGCCAATCATCTTGTTTATGGTGGCTGAACGTCTTCGTAATCTTGGTAAGTATACGTTTGCTGATGTTGCTTCGTATCGTTTGCGTCAAACACCTATTCGTACCTTGGCAGCATTTGGATCAATCACAACCGTTATTTTGTATCTGATTGCTCAAATGGTTGGTGCGGGTAAATTGATCCAACTTCTATTTGGACTTGATTATGAAATCGCCGTTGTTTTGGTGGGTGTCTTGATGATCCTTTATGTCACCTTTGGTGGTATGTTGGCGACTACATGGGTACAAATCATTAAAGCATTCTTATTACTTGCAGGGGCAACGTTCATGGCGATTGCGGTTATGGCACACTATAACTTCAACTTTGAATCATTGTTCGCTACAGCAGTACAAATGAAAGATGTTAGTATCATGGCTCCAGGAAAATTAGTCAGTGATCCGATTTCGGCAATCTCTTTGGGCGTTGCTTTGATGTTCGGAACTGCGGGTCTTCCACATATCCTTATGCGTTTTTTCACCGTTAGCGATGCGAAAGAAGCACGTAAATCAGTATTTTATGCAACAGGTTTTATCGGGTATTTCTATATCTTAACGTTCATCATCGGTTTCGGTGCGATTGTTATGGTATTCCAAAACCCACAATACCTTGACCTTGCTAAACAAGCAGTTGATGGTGGTTATCCAATCCTCGGTGGCGACAATATGGCGGCAATTCACTTGTCTCATGCAGTGGGTGGAGACTTCTTCCTTGGATTTATTTCAGCCGTAGCGTTTGCAACCATTCTTGCGGTTGTTTCAGGGTTGACATTGGCAGGTGCTTCGGCAATCTCTCATGACCTTTATGCTAGCGTTATCCGTAAGGGTAAATCCGATGGTTTGATGGAAATGAAAGTTTCTAAAGTTGCAACTGTTGTTTTGGGAATCGTTGCTATCTTCTTGGGAATTACGTTCGAAGATCAAAATATTGCGTTCATGGTTGGATTGGCGTTTGCAATTGCTGCAAGTGCAAACTTTCCGATTTTGTTCCTCTCTATGTATTGGTCAAAACTTACGACTCGTGGTGCATTAATTGGTGGTTCATTAGGTCTTTTGACTGCTGCTGTTTTAGTGGTACTTGGGCCGACCGTATGGGTAGATGTACTTAAACATGCTGATCCAATTTTCCCTTATAAATATCCAGCTCTTTTCTCAGTGAGTATGGCATTTATCGGAATTTGGTTCTTCTCAATTACCGATAATAGCGAATCAGCAAAACAAGAAAAAGAGGCATTTGAAGCGCAATATATCCGTTCTCAAACAGGTATTGGTGCTGAAGGTGCAGTTGAGCATTAATTCATGAGCTTATTTGACCAAAAAGCATTACTAATGTCGATCCACCCTTTCGACCTTTTGGGCGAGAGGATGATTGAAAAACTAATGACACAAATGGACATAGCCTATTATCCCAAGGAGACGGTTTTAATCGCTCCAAGGGTACGGGCACAATTTCTTACGATCATCATCAAAGGGGTTGTTAACGAAACGATTGAGGGTGAACTCCAAAATATCTATTCTGAACGTGACAGCTTTGATGCCAATTCTCTCATATACGGGAACAGTGAGAGCACCTTTATTGTTGCCGAAGATCTTATTTGTTATGAACTCCCCAAAGAATCTTTCCTTAACCTTCTCCAAGACGTAGAGTCGTTCCAAAATTACTTTATGCAAGATTTTATCACCAAACATCAGCATCTCAAAGAGCGACAAAACCAAAATGAGCTAACCCCTTTTATGGTTTCCCGTGTCGATGAAATTTATTTGCACGAGCCTTGTTTTGTTGACGCAAGTTTGTCGATCAAAGAATCATTGCAAAAGATGACGAATGAAAATGCTAATGTGATTTTGGTTCGTCGTGGTGAGTTAATGGGGATTGTAACGGATACTAATCTACGTGAAAAAGTTCTCTTAACCGATAAAAGCAGTAATGATCCCATCGGTGAAATTGCAACCTATGGTTTGATTACGATTGAGCGTAGTGATTTTCTATTTAATGCCTTACTCCTTTTTACTAAACATAGTGTGAAACGGCTTATTGTGATGGAGAATGAAAAAATAATTGGTATTTTGGAACAACTTGATTTATTGAGCCATTTTGCCAGTCATACCCATTTGATTGCGACATCAATCGAGCGTGCGCTTACTATTGATGAGCTACAAAGTGCTGGGCGATCTTTGAACTATCTAGTCCGCTCTCTCACGACCAAAGGGGTTCGTATTCGGTATGTTTCCAAGCTTGTCAGTGAACTCAATGCGAAGCTTTATCGTAAAGTTTTCGAGATGGTTCTTCCTGCATCATTTCATCCTCAATGCGCATTGGTTGTAATGGGAAGCGAGGGGAGAGGTGAACAGATTTTACGGACTGATCAGGATAATGGTCTAATCCTTCGTGATAGCGAAGATGAGGCTCTCTATGCGCCTTATATGATCCAATTTAACGACTATCTACTTCAGCTAGGATTTCCAAAATGCACTGGTAACGTTATGGCGAGCAATCCCTACTGGCGCAATAGTGTTACAGGGTACAAAAAACTCATTACTGAGTGGATTGATACATTTAATGAAGAGGCATTGATGGGCTTGTCCATTTTCCTTGATGCTTCATGTGTAGCGGGGGATGTGAGCCTTTTGGAAGAGTGTCGTGATTATTTGTTTGAACATTTCGAGGGACGAAGTGATATTTTGGCGCATGCTGCCAAAGCCGCTTTAGCCTTTGAAACACCACTTAGTCTCTTTTCAGGTTTCGTGTTAGGCAGAGCCGAGCACGGAAGCGAATTTGACATCAAAAAAGGGGGGATTTTTGCGATTGTTCACGGTATTCGCATTTTGGCACTGGAGCACAAGATTACGCAAACCAATACGACGGAGCGGATCAAAGAACTCAATAATCGTGGATTATTTGACAAGCGATTTGCGAGTGAGCTGATTGAGGCGTATGATACACTGCTTAGTATACGATTAGGTTTCATCCTCTCTCAAAAGCAGGAGGTAAGTGCCCAAAATTACGTTAATCCCAAACTGCTTACAAAGCCCGAGCGAGATCTGCTCAAAGATGCTTTTAAAATCGTCAATACCTTTAAAAAATTTCTCACCTACCATTTTCATTTGGGAATGGTGGTGTGATGTTTGATTCCCTCTTTCGCCGTTGGAACTTACGTGGTTTAAGAGATGAAAAATATCGATGGCTTTTTGAACCGTATGAAGGGGATGAAGTCATCGTATTTGATACCGAAACAACGGGACTAAATACGAAAAAAGATGCTGTATTAAGTATCGGAGCGGTAAAGGTAAAGGGGGATAGAATTCTAACCTCACAAAGTTTTGAAGTTTTTTTGAAGCCCTCCAAAGAGATCAGCGTGGAGAGTATCAAAATCCACCATATTCGTCCATGTGATTTAGAAGATGCAATTGAGCCGTTAGAGGGGGTGGAAAAATTTTTAGAATTTATAGGAAATCGTCCATTAATTGGTTATTATCTGGAGTTTGATGTGGCGATGATGAACCGTCTCATTAAGCCGTGGATAGGGATTAATCTCCCGAACAAACAAGTTGAGATTTCGGGGCTCTATTTTGATAAAAAAATTGCTTTGATTCCTCAAGGAAATATTGATTTACGCTTTGATACAATCCTCACAGCGTTAAACATCCCTAGGATGGGACAGCATAACGCGTTGAATGACGCGATAATGACCGCAATGGTCTATATTAAATTACAACAACCATTTAAACTACACTAAGGGGTATTAATTATGACTGATAACGTAAAACCAACTTTTCAACCTAACCGAGAGTTTGCTAAGCAAGCGCGCATTAAAAATATGTGTGAATACAATGATCTTCAAACATGGGCAAGTGAGGATTATGAAGGATTTTGGGGGCACTTTGCTAACGAAAAAATTGATTGGTTCCAACCTTATACTCAAGTTCTTGATGAGAGCGATGCGCCATTTTATAAATGGTTTGTGAACGGTAAATTGAATGTTGCTCACCAATGTATTGACCGTCATTTAGCATCACGCAAAAACAAAGCGGCGATCATTTTTGAGGGTGATAGAGGGGATAAACAAATTATTACTTATCTTGAGCTTTACTACAACGTCAACAAATTTGCAAATCTTCTCAAAAATGAATTTGGTGTCAAAAAAGGTGACCGTGTCGTTATCTATATGCCAATGATCCCAGAAGCCGCGTATGCGATGCTTGCTTGTGCCCGTATTGGTGCAATTCACTCAATCGTATTCGGCGGATTTTCAGCAGAAGCACTTAAAGATAGAATCGAAGATGCTCAAGCAAAAGTCGTTATTACCGCCGATGGTGCGTATCGAAAAGACAAACCTTATATGCTTAAACCCGTTGTTGATGAAGCAATCAATGCCGAATCACCAGTTGAAAAAGTTCTTGTTGTTGAGCGAAACAATGAAGACATTACGTGGGTAGCAGGACGTGATTACTCGTATAACGAACTCATTAAACATCAGTCAAGCAAATGTGAAGCAGAAGTAATGGATGCCGAAGATCCTCTCTTCTTGCTCTACACCTCAGGTTCTACTGGCAAACCAAAAGGGGTTCAACACAACAGTGCGGGATATATCCTTTGGGCGCAAATGACGATGGAATGGGTATTTGACGTAAAAGAAAACGACACCTATTGGTGTACGGCAGACGTTGGCTGGATTACGGGACATACTTATATCGTGTACGGACCACTCGCAATGGGTGCTACGACGGTAATGTTCGAGGGTGTACCTACGTATCCCGATGCAGGTCGTCCATGGAAAATGGTAGAAGAGTACAAAATTAACCAATTCTATACGGCTCCAACGGCGATTCGTGTTCTTCACAAAATGGGTGAAGATGAGCCAGCAAAATACGATCTCAGCTCTCTCAAAGTCCTTGGAACCGTTGGTGAGCCTATCGATCCTCCGGCATGGAAATGGTACTACGAAGCAGTCGGTGGCGGTAAATGTGCTATCGTTGATACGTATTGGCAAACAGAAACGGGCGGACATATTGTTTCTCCACTTCCGGGTGCAACACCGATTAAACCTGCATGCGCAACATTCCCACTTCCAGGAATTATGGCAGAGATTTTAGATCCTCAAACGGGTATCAAAGTCGAAGCAGGCGAGCCTGGTTATATGTGTGTAACCCGTCCTTGGCCTTCAATGATTCGCGGAATTTGGGGCGATCCTGAGCGTTTCGTAAAATCGTATTTCGGTGATGTGAAAAAAGATGGTCAACCCGTATACTTCACAGGTGACGGTGCTGTTTATGATGAAGACGGATACATTACAATCACAGGTCGCACGGATGATGTAATCAACGTTTCCGGTCACCGTATGGGAACCGCTGAAGTAGAAGCAGCGTGTAAAAAACACCCTAACGTTGCAGAAGTAGCCGTTGTCGGTAAACCGCACGAGATCAAAGGTGAGGGAATCTTCGCCTACATCGTCCTCAAAAGTGAAGATACCATCGGTGAAGAGATGGAAATGGTCAAAGAGATCAACAAAGTCATTATGAAAGAGATTGGTAACATTGCTATTTGTGATGATATTGTTTTTGTACCCGGGTTGCCAAAAACCCGTTCAGGTAAAATCATGCGCCGAATACTACGCTCGATTGCCAAAGGGGAAGTTATTACTCAGGATATCTCAACTCTTGAAGATCCAAGTATTGTTGCTACTATTGCAGCGAAAGTAAAAGGGTAAAACCTTTTTTTCTTCTCTCCATTCCCGCTTTTGCGGGAAGCTTCATGTTAGTGCTGATCATTTTTTGACTCAGAAAAGCTCTTTATACTGACAACTACTTTAAGATTTATTTAATTATTATTGGATTATTATGACAAACATCATAATGAAAGACAACATAATGTTTATTAATCGAACTGAAGAATTAAGTGTCCTCGAATCCGAATATGCAAGTGCCCATAGTGCTTTTAGTGTCATCTATGGAAGATGCAGAGTAGGTAAAACGGCACTGATCTCGAAATACATAGAGAACAAGCCCCATATTTATCTCTATGCCACTGAGGGAAACTTATCTCTCCAATTGGAAAACTTCACCAAAGAACTGACTAAACTCTCTGATTTATCGTATGCAAAGAATATCAAATTTGAGAACTTTGACGAGGCATTTGAGTTTTTAGCCAATTTAAAACTCTCCTCCAAACTTGTTGTCGCTATTGATGAGTACCAAAATCTTTGCCGTCTCGATAATTCTTTTTCTTCTAAGCTTCAACGTGTTTGGGATTTGTATCTAAGCCGTGCAAATATACATCTCATTTTGTGTGGTTCAGTCCTCTCAATGATGCACTCGGAAGTGTTGGCATATAACGCCCCTTTGTATGGTCGCAGAACGACGAATATTCATCTCAAATCGGTTCGCTTTCGATATTTGAGTGACTTCGTTCCGACATTGGGGAAACTGGAACTCATGGAGCTGTATGCCTCTTTCGGTACGATTCCAAAGTACTTGCAGATGGTCGATCCTAGCAAGAGCTTATTGCACAACATCGAAGACAATATCCTCAATAAAAACTCCTATCTCTATAGTGAGGGGATGTTTTTACTCAAACAAGAGATCAATGATGTGGGGAGCTATTTTGCGATATTAGAGAGTATCTCGAAGGGAAATACGAAAGTCGGGGATATATCTTCAAACCTTGGGCTTCACTCCTCTCATTTACCAAGGTATATCGCAAAGCTGATTGAATTGGATATCGTTCAAAAAGAAGTTCCCATCACCGAAACAAATCCACTCAAAAGCAAACTTGGACGGTATCGGATAAAAGATAAGTTTTTGAATTTTTGGTTCTATTATGTCTATAAAAATATGAGCTACTTGGAGCTTGGACAAACACAAACGGTAATCGATGAAATCAAAATGAATTTCAATGATCGCTTTGTCTCCTTTGCATTTGAAGATTATTGTGTAGAAGAGATTTTGCAGGAGCCTTTGAAATATCTTACTTTTGTTCCAAAGAGAGTAGGGCGTTGGTGGAATAATCAAGAAGAGATAGATATTGTGGCGATGGATGATGAGAATATCTGCTTTATTGAGTGCAAATGGCAAAATAAAGTTGACAAAGAAAAAGTAGAACAAGCACTCAAACAAAAATCTAAAATTATAAAACATGATAAAAAAGAGCATTTTGTAGTGATGACTAAAGAGGATTACCTCAAATCAAGCTGAGAACAATTAGTAAATAAGGAACAATTAAATGGCAACAGGTTCAACCATCTACAAAGTACAACTGAGCATCTCGGATATGGATCGTAACTATTATGAGACGCACGACATCACGATAGCACAACACCCCTCGGAAACCGATTTACGGTTAATGATTCGTCTTGCGGCGTTTGTTCTCAATGCAACCGATCGACTGGTGATCAGTAAAGGGGTTGGGGGAGAGGATGAACCGCAACTGTGGGAAAAAAATTATGGTGGCGAGATAGAACTGTGGATTGATTTGGGACAAGTGGATGAGAAACGGTTGCGAAAAGCGTGTGGCAGAGCTGAGCAGGTAATTGTCTATACGTACAATCTCAAAAGTGCTACGGCATGGTGGAAACAGTACGGGATGACGTTCGCACGATTCAAAAATTTTAAGTGTATTCATCTCAATGCAGAGGGACTTGAAGCGTTGTGTGAGCGATCGATGCGACTGCAATGCACTATTTGTGACGGTGAGATTAGTTTTCACAGTGAAAAAGGGGATGTGAGTGTAACCCAATCCCCTTTTTATCTTTAAATCCATTTGCATTGGCTATACTTACTTATCAATAATTTTATCGTGGATGGGATGTCAATATGAAACAAAAAATCGGTAAATTCCAAAACAGCATTGCAATGCTCGAACTCAAAGAGCGAACGCTCAATCAAAATACCCTCATTCTCGGAGAAGAGGGATCAGGTAAAACCCATTTGGCGAATAAAATTCGTCATTATGTTATGGCGAACGGTATTCCAACTCTTTATTTGGATTTTTCAGACCCTTCGGTAGAGCAAATTGAAGAAAAGTTCAAAGATGCAGATACTTTCTTTTATCTTCGTTTTGAAGAGACAGAAGCGTTTGAAGCGGCTCTTAATGAGGCTATTCAAGAGCGTCGTAACATCTATATGGCGGTTAATCCTAGCTATTTTGCAAGTAAAAGAAGCATTAAAAGTAAACTTTCTCAAGTGATTCAAAAACAAGAACTTTTAGAAAATTATTACTATTTCTTCCAAGATATTGCCAGTCTTAATGGTTTTTACACGAAGTTTGAAGATTTCCTCTATTATATTTTTGACCTCGTTAATCTTAAAAAATACGGCTTTACCTTCTTGACGCAACCGCATGAAATTTTTGAAGATCCACGTGTTAAACTTCTCTTTACCTTCTTGTACTTGGGACGATGTTCGAATGCTCATTATTACAATACGGCAGTGTTGCGCAGTCTTAAAACGAATACGTTTTATTATCAATACCGTATGGACAACCGTTCTCTCCTCTTTAATCCTATCCAAAGTGATATTGCGATTATTGACGACTAAAGGTTTTTATTATTATAATTCGACCAATTTTTAAAGTTTAATTTAAGGGGCATAGTTTATGGGAAGAGCGTTTGAATATCGTAAAGCAGCAAAAATGAAGCGTTGGGGAAATATGTCACGAATATTTCCAAAGCTCGGTAAAATGATTACAATGGCGGCGAAAGAGGGCGGTGAAGATCCCGATATGAACCCTAAACTGCGAAGTGCTATTATGTCGGCAAAAGCGCAGAATATGCCCAAAGATAATATTGACGCAGCGATCAAGCGTGCGAGTGGCAAAGATGCAACAACAATGTTTGAAATGAACATTGAGGGTAAAGCTCCTCATGGTGCATTGCTTTTTGTTGAGTGTACGACCGATAACAATGCGCGTACTATCTCTAATGTTCGTACCTGTTTTGGACGAGGCAAGGGTGAGACGCTTAACAATGGTGCATTAGAATTTATGTTCAGTCGTAAAGCGGTCTTTAGTTTTAAAAAACCTGATATGGAATTGGATGAGCTTGAGCTTGAACTTATTGATGCAGGCTTAGAATCGATTGAAGAAGATGATGGCGAAGTGACGGTGTACGGTGACTATACGGCGTTTGGTGAACTCTCTCATGCGCTTGAAGCGATGGGCTTTGAGTTGACGAAAGCGGCGTTGGAACGTATTGCTAACAGTCCTGTTGAATTTACCGATGAGCAAATGGTCGATATTGAAAAACTCATTGATAAACTCGAAGAAGATGAGGACGTTCAAGCCGTTTATACGAATATTGGATAACTCTTATCACCTTTGGGTGAACTGAAAAAAGAAGTATCAATGAAAACAAAAAAAGCACTCTGTATCATGAGCGGTGGGATGGACTCTACGCTTGTGGCAACTATTATGAAAACACGTGGGTATGAGATTGTCGCGCTTCATTTTAATTATGGTCAGAGAACCGTGGTCAAAGAGTTGGAGGCGTTTCGGAGTATTTGTACCGATTTGGGGGTTAGTGAAAAATATGAGATTGATCTTGATTTTTTTAAGACGATTGGCGCATCAGCATTGACCGATCATTCGATAGCAGTTCCAACAGGAGGGGTGGAAGAGGGTGTTCCGATCACTTATGTCCCTTTTCGTAATGGTATCTTTCTCTCGATTGCAACGGCTATTGCAGAGAAAGAGGGGTGTGAAGTGATGGCTATTGGTGTCGTGGAGGAGGACAGCAGTGGTTATCCTGATTGCCGTGACACCTTTATCCAATCCTTCCAAAACAGTGCCAATCTAGGGACGAAAGATACGACCCATATTACAATTGAAATGCCGTTAGTTCATCTGAAAAAATCGCAAATCGTCCAAGAGTCGTTACGGCTTGGCGCACCCCTTCATCTGACGTGGAGTTGTTATCAAAGCGATGAAAAATCATGCGGTGTCTGTGACAGTTGTCGTTTACGTCTACGTGGATTTGAACATGCGGGAGTGATTGATCCTATTGCGTATGTTTAGTTCGATCACCTCTCCCCTGACGATTCATCATCGCCCTCGTAATCGTAACACGTATATCGCTATCACCCAAGAGGGGGAGGTGTGTGTACGGACACCTCTAAAAGATGAAAAACGCATTCGTAGTATCGTGAGAGAAAAAGAGGGTTGGATTAATGCCAAACTCCTCACACTACGATCACGTCCATCGAATACACATACCTTGGGAGAGAATGTTCGATTTCGAGGTGAAATAATGGATTTGGAACATTTTAAGACGTTACACCAAAAAGTTCTAAAAGAGACAAATTCTCTCCATATCGAAAAACAGTATCATCAATTTTACAAAAATGAAGCAATTTTAACTCTTCCGTCACGAATAGCACATTATACCCAAAAAATGAAGCTAGAACCGACTGAAATTCGCTATAAAAAAATGAAGCGACGGTGGGGAAGTTGTAGCAGTGCAGGGGTTGTAACCTTCAATACCCTGATGATGCAACTCTCCTACGAACATATTGATTACATCATCGTCCACGAGCTAGCGCACCTAAAGGAAATGAACCATTCACAGAACTTTCATGCTTTCGTACGGACAATTTTAGCGCATGAGAAGCAATTACGAAGCGAGTTGAAATCGATACGGATAAGTTAGGCTAACCATTACACATGAGAATAAAAAGGAGTTAGTATGCCAAGAATATTAGTCCCTGTTGCGACAGGATTTGAAGAAATTGAAGCGGTTTGTATCATTGATGTTCTACGTCGTGCTGGAATTGAAGTTATTATTGGGGCATTGGATGAGAACCTTCTTGTCAAAGGTGCGAATGGTATTACGGTGCAATGTGATCGTTCGATTGAGGGAATGACTGCCGATGATCTGGATATGATTGTTCTTCCCGGTGGATGGGGTGGAACCAAAGCCTTGGCGCATGATGTCACCGTTCAATCACTTCTAAAAGAGATGGATAGTAAAGGAAAAAATATTGGTGCGATTTGTGCTGCTCCATACGCTCTTGCCGTTGCAGGGGTTCTCAAAGAGGGGTATACCTGCTATCCGAGTGTTGAAGAGGAAATTGATGTTGCGGGATACAGAGGTGATGAAAGTGCTGTCGTTCAAAGCGGCAATATTATGACCTCTCGCGGTCCTGCAACGGCAATTTGTTTTGGGCTTGCTATCGTTAAAAAACTTGTTGGCATGGAAGCTTATACAAGACTTCGTGGTGGTTTATTGGCAGAGTATTGCGATTGCTAAAAAATTGAAAGTTTAAGAGAAGGTAAGTAATTGATGAAAATTCTAAAACACCCTATGGGTCCCTATCAAACCAATTGTTATATTGTTCGTATTGACGATAAAGAGATAATTATTGATCCGGGAGTTGATGCGACGGATTGGGTTATGGCAAACGTCACTCACCCTATTGCTATTTTGAACACTCACGGTCATTTTGATCATGTTTGGAGTAATCAAGAACTCAAAGAGAAGTTGAATATTCCTCTTTATACCCCAAAAGATGATGTATTTTTACTGCACAATAGTGATTGGATGCCTGATCTTCCCCCCTCCTTCCCCGACGTTGAAGTGGAGGGAAATCAGACTTATGATTTAGAAGGAATTGAGATTAAATTTCACCATTTTCCTGGACATTGTCCGGGATGTTCGATGATTGAGATTGGTGATGCGATGTTTAGTGGGGATTTTTTGTTTCAAAACTCCATTGGACGTTACGATTTCCCCTACTCAAGTGCCGAAGATATGAAAAAAAGTTTGGAAAGAATGAAGTTGTTGCGAGAGGATAAAACACTTTATCCAGGGCATGGAGAAAAAACGACTTTGTTTCATGAACAAGAAAATGTAAATTATTGGCTCAATAGGCTATAGCCTATTTTTGCCCTTCTTCAATATTTCGCAATAGATCTAATCGGAGAATATGATGTTCCGTAATCACTGTTTTAAATTCACCTTCAAACACCTTAATATCGTGAACGTATCCTTTAATACTAACCGTACGTTTACGGCCCTCTTTTTGATGCTCAGTTCCTTCAAAGACAACAATATCTCCCACCCGAACAGGTGCTAAAAAAAGACAATTCGAAGAAGCCAAAACAACATTAGGTTCATTCACGGCTGCCATTGCTGTAAAATCGGCGGCACTAAAAATAAACCCTCCATGTACTAATCCCAAATCATCTGCACGCATTACCTCAATCGTCTCCAAAACAACTTTTGCATATCCACGATCAAGCTTCACTATTTCTCCACTAAAAGCACTATTAACTTTTATATGAGTTATCAAAGAATCTTGTTGATTATTTACCATTTGCAAGCTGTCGTCAACATTATCCATTTTTGTATCTTTAGCCATTTATTTACCCCTTTTTAAGTCGGACATACCCACGCACTGGTGCTGGATACCCCTCTACTGTTTTAGCGCTATCGTTTGGATCAAGAAAATCTTCAAGACTTTGCGATTCGATCCAGTTTGTTTTTCGTTGTTCTTCTGATGTCGTCAGCACCGTTCCTAATACTTCAAACGTTTTAAACCCTGCCCGAATACACCAGTTTTCAAGTGCCTTTAGCGTAGGAACAAAATAAACATTCGTAATTTTAGAATAACTTCCACCAGGACATAACGCATAAGGCTCCTCCCCTTCAATAATAAAGGTATCAAGGTAAAGTTCACCTCCCGACTCAAGTCCTGCATATAAAGATTTGAGCATCGCTACTGGATCACTGCGATGATACAGCACCCCAAGACAAAAAATGACATCAAACTTCTCTTCATAAAACGGGAGATGTTCCACCCCTAACAATTCATACACAATGTCACTTTTGACAAAATGATTAATAAAATCAAACTGTGATTTAAAAAGTGCTGATGGATCGAATCCTACAATTTTTTTAGGGAAATCTTCCAAGAAACGAAACATATAATAGCCATTATTACATCCAATATCGGCTACTTTTTTATCCTGTAGATTAAAATGGGGGCGTAAAAAATTATATTTTTGGTCACTTTTCCATTCGGTATCAATAAAAAGCCCAAAGAGATCAAAGGGACCCTTCCGCCATGGCATCATAAGGCGAGCAGTTTTTTCAAGTTCCACAACATCAACTACTACTTCACTCCGTACAGTTAATGTATCCCCTTGAATCAGTGTTGTATTGATATTTGGAAGCGATTCAATCGCTAATCTAAGTGGAGCAATATTTTTCCACGTCATCCATTTTGAACGCTCTTGACGAATAGTATCTAAATCCACAAAATGCTCCTCTAAAAGGTATCATTTTAGCAATTTTTCGGTAAAATTCTCCCATGCGTATTGAAAAAAAAGCCACTTTAATCTCTAGTTCTGTTGCGTTGGTTCTCGTTACCTTTAAGCTTACCGTGGGTATTCTCAGCGGTTCTGTTGCCGTATTAGCCTCAGCCGTCGATTCACTTCTTGATATGGTTGTTTCTGCTTTTAATTATTTTGCCCTTCACAATTCGGAAAAAGAGCCCGATGAGAAGTTTAATTTCGGACGGCGTAAACTCGAACCGCTTGCCGCTGTTATTGAGGGGACAATCATTAGTCTCTCAGCCCTTTTTATTCTTTATGAAGCCATCTCAAAAATGGTGCAAAATGCTCCCATAGAACACCTTGACTTCTCTATTTGGGTTATGGTTGGATCGATGATTATTACCGCTGGATTGGTTCTTTTTCTAAGTATTGTTGCGAAAAAGACAGGGAATATGGTCATCTCCGCTGATGCCTTACACTATAAAACCGATCTTTTTAGTAATGGGGCTGTTTTAATCTCTCTAGTGATTATTTCTTTTACGGAATACACCCTTATTGATCCTATTTTAGGGGTAGGGATTGCAGTTTATATGATTTATTCCGCTTATCCTATCATCCGTGAAGGTATTTTAATGCTTCTTGATGCTGCTCTTGAGCCAGAGAGTATTGAAAAAATAACGGCTATTTTGGAGCAAGAAAATGATATTAGTTCCTATCACGATCTACTTACTCGCCGTTCAGGTTCTGATATTTATATCAGCGTTCACGCAGTTTTTAGTGTGAGTACTTCTTTGTTTGATGCTCATTTAGTAGGGGATAAAATCGAATTAGCATTACGAAATTCTTTTCCTGATAATACGGTGCATCCTCTGATTCACCTTGATCCCTACGATGATTCACAAAGTGATCATTAGAACGCCAAAAGGATAAAATCCTTCCTTAGCGTGCAAACTCTATCGTTCTACTTTCACGAATCACGTTGACTTTTATCTCACCGGGAAATTGTACTTTTTGGGCAATTTCATCCGCGATCTCACGTGCCAACAATGCACTCTCATCATCACTGATACTTTGTGCATTGACGATAACTCGCACTTCACGCCCTGCATTGATTGCATACGCTTGTTTGACACCAAATTTTTGCATTGCTATCTCTTCAATATCGCTTACACGACGTAAAAAGCTTTCCAATACTTCGCGACGTGCCCCAGGGCGTGCCGCGGATAGAGCGTCGGCTGCGCATACGCATGCACACTCGATACTTTTAATTTCTTCTTGCCCGTGGTGTGCGTAAATTGCATTGATTACGACAGGATCTTCCCCTAAACGACGACATACTTCAACGCCAAGATCAACATGATTTCCCCCAGCAGATTCTTGTGTAAGAGACTTTCCAATATCATGCAACACACCAGCTCGCTTAGCAAGACGGACATCTCCCCCCATCTCTTGCGCCATAAGTCCCGCCAAATGAGCGACTTCAAGGGTATGCGCCAACGCATTTTGACCATAACTTGCACGATAACGAAGCCGTCCGACGAGCCGTAAAAGCTCAGGGTGCATTATTCCTAATCCTAAATCAAGAATAATCTCCTCTCCTTCGCGTACAATCGCTTCTTCAAAATCATCACTCACTTTCTGAAAGATCTCTTCAATCCGTGAGGGTTGGATACGTCCATCTTCGACAAGAAGCTGAATTGTTTTTGTCGCAATCGCGCGACGGTAGAGATTGAATGAACTAACAAGGATGGTATTTGGTGTTTCATCAATAATAATATCGACACCACTCACCATTTCTAACGCTTTGATATTGCGCCCCTCTTTTCCAATAATCCGCCCTTTGAGCTCATCACTTTCCAAATGGATCACACTAATAAGGCGTTCAGATGCAAACTCCCCTGCAAAACGAGACGTTGCTTGTGCCAGTATATAATCGGCTTTACGCTTCAATTGATCTTTGCTTTGTTCTTCTAGCTCACGCGTCAATCGAGCTAATTCTGCTCTCGAATTTTGACGCACTTGTTCAAGTAACATTAATTTAGCCTCATGGGCTGAAAGGGCTGCACGCCCTTCCAAAACTGAGGTAACTTGTTCTATTTTTTGACGGTACTCTTCTTTTAATTTCTCTAATGCACGTCCATTACGTTCCAAATTGAGTCTCGCGTTATCAACTGCGCTACGCGCTGAATGGATAATCGTTGTTTCACTTTGACGAAAAGCTTCAAAGTCACGTTCCATGTTCTGAAGTTTTCGTTCTTGGTCACTTAGATCAGCCTTAACACGACTATAAGTATCCTCATATTTAAGAAGAGCTTCTTTTTCAATCTCACGAGATCTTGATGCTGCTCTCTCCAATAGAATTTGTGCTTCAGTTTCGATAACAGAAGCTTTTGCGCGCGCTTGCTTCGTGTAGAGCTCAAAATGTGCAGAGGATATTTTTTTAGAAATTAAAAATCCGACTACCCCTCCTAGCGTGGCTGCTCCACCGCTTACGAGAAGGCTGTTTACCATGAAAATCCTTTAGTCTATGCACCCCATCTGGTGTGATTAGCAAATCGCCTTTAATATCATAATCATCACATAATGCTAACGATGTACTGCACCGACTTGACTGTACGAAAATAATTAACGGTTTAACTTTAAGTGTGGGGAAAAAACGATCATACATACCTTTACCGAAACCTATTCTGGCTCCTGATCCATCCACACCCACGACGGGGACAATAGCTATATCAATTAATTTTAATTTTAAATTCGAAACCCGTGGTTCATAAATCCCAAAAGCTTTACGCTCCAACGGTAATCTTAATGGTACCATTTTGAAACTGACACCCTCCATAAAGGGTAAGTATAATAACTTTTCAGAGTGTAATTTAAAAATAGTTTTACGAATATCTGCTTCAAATCCAAAAGGCCAATAGAATAATATTCGTTTTGCTCGTGTTTGGCGAATAACAGACAAGAGGTGGTGATTGACACGGGCATCCCGAACTCTTTTTCCTGATGAGGGGAGATTTCGAAGTTTTTGCAAACACTCACTGCGAAAATCACTTTTGGTCACGTCTAAACCTTTACTTGATATAATTACTGTATTCTAGCTAATTACAAAGGTTATTTATGCGTTTTACAACTTTGTTGATCCCTCTAATCTCTATAACTCTCCTCTTTAATGGATGCGGTAGTGATGAGTCGAGTGACGAGCCGTTAGTTTCGACTGCATCATTTAAGCTTCTCGACACTAATGGACAATCATACAGTGTCGAGAAGCGAGGGGGTAATTTCACTCTCGATGCAGGCAAAGACAAAATTGTTCTTTTTGATATTTTTGCAACGTGGTGTCCACCTTGCCGTGCTGAAGTGCGTCATTTAGGGAATCTACAAAAAAAATACGGCGACAATTTGATTGTTATGGGAATTACCATCGAAGATGATGTTTCCAATGATGAACTTGAGAAGTTTAAACAGAAGTATGGAGGGAATTATGTGGTTTCGAACAAAGCAGAGAATCAAACCCTTGCACGTGCTATTGCATCAGCTCTTGGAGTTGGACAAAATTTCCCCATTCCTCTTATGGTACTGTATAAAAATGGTCAATATGTAACGCATTACACAGGGGCTACACCTGAAGAGATGATTGATAATGATATTGCACAAGCGTTGGGGAAATAAATATGTTTAGTTTTATCAAAAAAGGGCTCCAAAAAACACTGGATGCAATCAGCTCCATTATTCCTGAGAAAAAAGTTAAAATCACCAAAGAGGAACTCGAATATATCCTCCTCGAGGCGGATGTTGAATACGATCTTGTTGAAATTATCTTACGAGAGCTGTATCAAAATGAAATTACCCGTGAACAATTACGCTCAAAGCTCCTAGCAACATTAAGTTTTGCCCAAAATACCCTTCCCGATAATCCTGAGAAACCAACCGTTACCCTCGTTATTGGTGTCAACGGTGCAGGGAAAACGACAACCATTGCCAAGCTAGCGCAACGCCATCTTAACAACGGTGATCGCGTTATTTTAGGAGCTGCCGATACCTTCCGTGCTGCCGCTATCGAACAACTCACTCGTTGGGCGGATAAACTCGAAGTTCCTATTGTCTCTTCTCGCCAAGGACATGATCCTTCTGCGGTAGCCTACGACACTATTGAGTCGGCAAAAGCACGTGGATTTGAACAGGTTATTATCGATACAGCAGGACGACTTCACACCCAAACAAATCTTGGAAATGAGCTCAAAAAAATCGTCCGTATTTGTGATAAGGCGCATACGGGAGCACCGCATCATAAAATTTTGATTCTCGATGGGACGCAGGGGAGTTCTGCCATCGCTCAAGCAAAAGCGTTCAATGAGATGATCGGTATTGATGGAATCATTATTACAAAGCTCGACGGGACTGCAAAAGGGGGATCGGTCTTTAGCATCGCTTATGCTCTTGAACTTCCGATTCTTTATATTGGAGTAGGAGAACAACCTGAGCATTTGATACCGTTTAATAAATACGAATTTGTAGATGGAATATTGGATGCTATTTTTGGAGAGAAGAAGAACGAGGCGTAATGAATATCAGATAATTACTTCCTGTGTAAGACACAGGAGTATTTTGGAAGCATATAGCCTTAGCTACAATGCCCTCCACCGCAACATGCAGACACTTCAGCTACTTCTACGATAACAGGGGTTGATTCCCATACACCGTGTTTTGTACAATAACCATGTGCAACAAGTGTTAATTTTTTACCGGTTGGAACGATGTTGAAGGTTACTTCGGCATGATTTTTTTCATTTCCAAGTGTTCCTGCAACAAAATCAGCACGCGCCAATAGTGTTTCACCATTGTACAATGCAATGTTCGCGATGTAATGGTCGAAATCATCAGGATGAGAATATTCGTTCCCCATTTTCACAGTAACAGCGAATTTCTCACCTTTTTTTGCTTCATCAGCACAATGGATAAAAGGGGAGTGACGATCAATATAATCTTTTTTTGATTCACGTTCTACAGTGTCGATATCGACGTAACGGTTGATAGTTGGCATGAAATTCCTTTTGTATTTTTTGATATGGGTATTGTACACTTCCAAACTTTTAAACTTCCCAAGCTCCAACACTGTATTAGTGCCTTAATTTTTGACAAAGCAAGAGCTATTTTCAAGGAGAGGTTAAAGTGAAAAACTTTTAGACATTGTTTCTCGTAGTGCATCAAGGGGTATTGTTCCATCCATAAAGAGATGGTTAGCAAGAACTCCCTGTTCGAGGAGCATATTGGAACCATCTTTGTAGGGGAGTTTGGCTTTTTGTACTTCTCGTAAAAAAGGGGTTGTTTTGCCATAAATAACATCAACAGCACACGTAGCACGGGAGAATAGTTCTGATAAAAGAGAAGAGGATAGAGGCAACTCTTCATCGGCTAAGCCTGCGGAGGTGGTATTGATAATAACATCGTACGTTGTTAGTGGGAAATTTCCCCAACTGTAGGCTAAAAAATCATTGGCTTTAAAATAGTCCAAACGATTTTCTGAACGGTTTACGATAGTAGGGGTAATACCATTCTGACGTAGAACGGTTGCCAATGCTCTTGCCGTCCCTCCTGCTCCGATTATAAGTGCATTAGCGAGCGTTCCAAAGCTCTGAAGGGCTGCCATAAATCCATCGGCATCGGTGTTGTATCCGATCAAGCGACCATTTTCGAGAACAAGGGTATTGACTGCCCCGATGTGTTGCGCAATTCCCCGTACTTCATCACACACCGCATAGGCAACTTCTTTGTGAGGGACAGTGACATTCGCACCGCTAAGCGCTTTAGCAAAAAAAACGTCACGCAACGATGCACCATCAGCAAGATGAGTACGAGTATAACAGGCATCTATTTGGTACGCTTTAAAAACGCTATTGTGCATCAAGGGTGAGCGAGAGTGACTGACAGGATCCCCAAATATGGTAAAGAGTTTCATTACGAAGGATCGATTAAATCATCAAGGGTACTTGTAAGCGCCCCTAATTTATTGGTGACTTCGAGATATTCAAGCTCGTGAATAGAATCAGCAACAATCCCAGCACCCGCTTGGAGAATGATATGATCAGGTTTAATGAGGGCGGTACGGATTGTGATTGCACTGTCCATATTCCCATCGAAACCAAAATAGCCGATGGTTCCACTGTAGAATCCACGTTTTACCCCTTCGTAGAGGGCTATAAGCTCCATAGAGCGAATTTTAGGAGCTCCCGTCATCGTCCCTGCGGTAAAAGTAGCGGCTAGGAGGTCAAACATATCTTTATCTTCTCGCAAAGTGGCATGAACATCAGAAACAATGTGCATAACATGGGAGTAGCGCTCAACGTGCATCATATCTTCGACTTTAACCGTTCCTGTTTGGGCAACACGTCCGACATCATTACGCCCAAGATCAATAAGCATTAGATGCTCTGCCAACTCTTTTGGATCGGAGAGAAGTTCCTCTTCAAGCTCTACATCTCGTTGCTTATTTCCCCCTCGTTTACGCGTTCCTGCAATAGGGCGCAAGAGAATATCCCCATCGCTGAGTCTCACCATCACCTCGGGAGAACTCCCTACAATACTGAAATCTTCGAATTGCATCAGATACATATAGGGGGAAGGATTCTTAATCCGTAAAACACGATAGAAGCTAAAAGGATCAACGTGTGCATGACGAATATAACGATTTGTCATCAATATTTGAAAAACATCACCGCTTTTAATCATCTCTTTTGATTTGTCAACCATCTCAAAAAAGTGTTCTTTCGTATGGATAAAGCTTCCACCAAGATCCTCTTTAATCGGATGAAGGGGAGAATAATTATAGGATGATTTTAGAAGAGTCTCTATCTCATCAAATTTACTTTCCATGGAATCCAAAGCAGTAATTACGGTAATAGTTGAATTTTTATGAGAAACGACAAAAGTTAATTTTGGGAGGATTAAATCCATATCAGGAATATTGGTTTGATCTTCTAGAAGTGCCATAGATCGTTCAAGTACGGGTTCAAAAACTTGTACCATATCGTAACCGATATAACCAATAAAACCATCAATATAGCCAACACCTAAAGAACGTGTCATCTCACGATGGTAATTTTGATCGATTTTTTGATAGTACTCTTTTAGAAAATCAAAGGGGGATGTACCACTGGCGTGGCACTCTCCCATCGCATCCGTATAAAGAGTCTCTTTTTGATTATAAGTGAGACGTTCTCGTGCTCCGATAACAATAATGGTATAATTCCCATCACTGTTTCCAGCACTTTCAAATAAGAAGCTAACCTCCTTTTGAAAGTGTCCTTTCATTTTTTCATAAATGGCAATCGGTGCAAACTGATCGAGTGTAAAACGCCTAGAATAAATCATATTATCCCTTTATTTTGAATGCTTTGGCTTCAATATTTTGACGGATGTTACCCATTGCATCTTGAACCGCTTTCTCACCTTGGAAAGGACCGACTATTACCTTACTTGTTTCACCAGATTTTTGAGTCGTGTACTTCATTCCACTCGCGTTTAGACGATCAAAGAGTGCTTTATCAGGCTCTTTAGTGAATGAACCTACTTGAATGTAATACGTCCCACCATTACTTGCTACAGGGGCTGTTTTCACTTCAACTTTTGCCTCTGCTGTTTTAGTTGGCGTAGCGATAGGTTTTTCTTTTACAGCAATAGTCGGTTGAACTACTTTCTTAACTTCTTGTTTTACGGGTGAAGCTTGTACGGTTTTTTGTACAGGTTTTGACGTTTTAACAACAGTTGGTTCTGCAATTTTTTGAGCTACTACTGGCTGTTTAGACACTGGAGCTTGAACCACTGGAGCTGTTTGCACTACTGGTTTAGCTGCTACAGGAGCAACCGCTGTGCTAACAACATTTTGACTCGTAGGAGCATTTTTTAATGACTCTTCTTTTATCTTTTGAGCAACTTGACCCAAATCCTGCTCTGGAGAAACACTATTATTAACTTCTTGACCTTCTTGTATCACTTCAACAGGTTCAAAAAGAGGATCATTAATAATCTCCGTAGGAGCTGTTGGCGTAGGAGGTAGAATTGCTTGCGGTGCTTTTTGAACTTCATTGTTTTTCAAAGAGTTCATAACAACCAATACGATGATAAGAATGAGTGTCATCGTTGCAATAGCCAGAAGTAATTTCTTACTTCCAGTGCTCGCCCCACCTTTATTTAGAATAATGTCATTGAGTTCGTTTTTTTCTTCCATTGTATCTCCTTAGATTACATGTGTTTTGACCATGAAGCACCACGCTCTTTAGCGTATACTTCATAGGGCAGGTTTAGAATATTGAATTCACTTGGCAAATCATCCGATGGAAACATTCGCCATTGTTTGGGCTGTTTAGCAGCAAGTTTCATAGAAAGAGTCTTCCCTAATTGTATCGCTTCTTGGAGCGTTGTATGCCCCTTATGGATATACACATGCAAATGCCCCGGAGTTTTTGTCTCAAAAGCGGTGAAATTGATGAACCCTTCTTCTCTAAGCAACAATTGTGCCTTATGATAGAAGCGTTGTGTATCCGTACCATTATAGTCAATAACAATATTCTCGACTTTATTGAATTGATTAATAAGAGAATGAGCGATAGTAATCTGTTTTTTTAGATGTTGATCAATAAGAGATTGCGACAGCATTTTAGGTATTTTTTCGTATTTATTAAAAAAAGTACGCCCTTTAAACTCAATTTTATCCACCACAGTATCATGCTTAAGCCAATAATGGTCGGAGACAAGTTTAATAAGTTTCATATCCATTGATGTCATTGGTAAAACTCCTAATGTTTTTCCTCAAAAAAGAGGAAAGAGTGATAAATTAATAGGTAGATTGTGTATAGAGTATAAATCCGCGTGCCAAAGTTTTGAGTTCTTCTTTGATTAGGGCTTGTTTCTCAATGTTTTCAATATCATCCAAAACATCCGCAATTTTATTAGCGATGAGTTCGAACTCTTTTTCTTTCATTCCACGAGAAGTAAGAGCAGGGCTTCCGATACGTACACCTGAGGTAACAAACGGTGAACGCGTCTCACCTGGAACCGTATTTTTATTAACGGTGATTCCTGCACGTCCTAGCGCTGCATCTGCTTCTTTTCCGCTAAATGATTTATTCAAGAAAGAAACGAGTACGAGGTGATTATCCGTTCCGCCACTGACGATATCGTATCCCCGTTTCATCAAGACATCAGCAAGAACAGCGGCATTGATTTTGACTTGCTTCGCATACACTTTCCATTCAGGAGAGAGGTTGTATTTGAATCCAACCGCTTTTGCTGCGATAACATGAACCAATGGTCCCCCTTGAAGTGCTGGGAAGATCGCTGAATTGATTTTTTTCGCAATATCTTCGTCGTTCGTCATAATCATACCACCGCGAGGACCTGCAAGTGTTTTGTGCGTTGTTGTTGTAACGATATGGGCATGTGGGAATGGGCTAGGGTGTTCACCAGCGCACACAAGACCTGCAATGTGGGCAATATCGGCAAACAAAATTGCGCCAACTGCATCGGCGATTTCACGGAACTTAGCAAAATCAATTTCACGAGCGTAGGCTGATGCACCACAAACGATAATTTTAGGCTGAACAATTTTTGCAATATCAAGAACACGATCATAATTGATACGACCGTCCAATTCAACACCATACGAAAAACTATGGTAGTTTTTGCCTGAAAAACTCACTTTTGAACCGTGTGTTAAGTGTCCACCGTGGCTGAGATCCATACCAAGAAGTTTGTCTCCCGCTTGCAATAACGCAGCATACACCGCACCATTAGCCGATGAACCGGAATGAGGTTGAACATTGGCAAAATTACAACCAAAAAGCTCACACGCACGATCAATAGCCAGTTGTTCAACACCATCAGCGTATTCGCATCCGCCATAATAACGTTTGGCTGGATACCCTTCAGCATACTTGTTCGTAAAAACAGATCCCATCGCTTCCATTACAGCAGGAAGGGTGAAATTTTCAGAGGCAATCATCTCTAAATGGTCAGTTTGACGCTCCAACTCTTGTTCACACAGGGTGTAAATTTCGTTATCGTATTCTTTTAAAAAACTCATTCTTCGTCTCCATTGTTGATTTGGTTTTGGGGTTTCATAGCAGGGAAGAGCAAAACATCCCTGATCGAGTGTTGGTTGGTGAGCATCATGACAAGGCGATCAATACCGATTCCTTGCCCCGCCGTTGGTGCCATCCCATACGAAAGGGCAGTGACGAAATCTTCATCCATTTCGTGGGCTTCATCATCACCTGATTCTTTGGCAGCCATTTGACCTTGAAAACGCTCCAGCTGATCGAGTGGATCATTGAGTTCGCTAAAGGCATTGGCGATTTCACGTCCTGCTATGAAGAGCTCAAAACGATCGGTAAGTTCAGGGCGTTCATTGTTGCGACGTGCTAATGGCGAAATCTCAACGGGATAATGGGTGATAAAGGTTGGATTAATGAGTTTCTCTTCGACGAATTCATCGAAAAGTTCCCCTTGAAGCTGACCCAAATTGAGGGTTGTTTTCGCTTCGAGTTTATTAGAACGAAGAAATTCTAAAATCGCCTCTTTATCATTAACAATTGATTCTGGAACACCACCGATAAGAGTAAGGCTTTTAACCAGTTCGATTTCAGTAAACTGATCGAAATCAACTTCCAACTCAGCATACGGGAGACGTTTCGGGAGGTCAAGATGATCGAAAAGATAGTTAAAATACTCTTTAGTGATTTCAATTAAATCTTTATAGGTTTTGTACGCCCAATAAAACTCAATAGAGGTAAACTCAGGATTATGCGTTGCATCCATCCCTTCGTTACGGAAGTTACGATTGATTTCAAATACCGCTTCAAATCCACCGACGATAAGACGTTTGAGATAAAGTTCAGGGGCAATACGTAAATAACGGTCAATTCCCAGAGCATTATGATGCGTCACAAATGGCTTAGCATTCGCCCCACCTGCGATAGGGTGCATCATAGGGGTTTCGACTTCTAAAAATCCTTTATCTTCGAAAAAACGACGGGTCAAGCTGATGACTTTTGAGCGAATATGAAAGGTTTTTCGTACTTCTGAATTCATAATAAGGTCAAGGTAACGTTGACGATAGCGCATCTCTTTATCGGTAATACCGTGAAATTTTTCGGGGAGAGGGGAGATAGCTTTTGTAAGTATTTTAAGCTCACTTGCGTGGAGAGAAAGTTCACCATGTTGCGTGACAAAAGGATAACCGCTTACTTCAATGATGTCTCCAACTTCGATGAGTTTTTTAAAAACATCATTATAAAAGTTTTCAGGAAGATTGTCACGTGCAACATAAATTTGAAGCATTCCACTTTCATCTTCTATTTTGAGAAAGCTCGCTTTTCCCATCAAACGATACAGTTTAATACGTCCTGCTACGATATAGTGACGATGCTCATCCCGTTTTTCTTCTTTGTGCTGAAGATCTGAGTTGACATTATGAAACTTTTCAATCGTCGTGTTTCGGTTAGAATCGTTGGTATAAGGATCAATCCCCATCCCACGTAAGGTGTTGGCTTTTTCGATCCGTTGTTGAACATATTGATTATCAAATGTCACTGTAATTTTCCTTTGTTATTTCGTTTTGTTTTGGCACGTTTGACAAATGCCATAAATTTGCATAGAGTGTTCTTGCATCAAAAAACCCAAACTCTCAGCAATCTTTTTTTGTTTCAGCTCAATCTCTTCATCAACAAATTCGCTAATGCTACCACACCCCGTACAAATAATATGATCGTGGTGATCTTTCGCCCCAAGTTCGTATTTTTTCCCCTGAGCACCAAAAGAGAGGGACGTTACCATCGCCGAATCTTCAAGAAGGGAAAGGGTACGGTAGACGGTAGCAATCCCTGTATTAAGATCAGGATACTTTTCTTGAATAAGACGATGCAGTGCTTCAGGGGTTAAGTGTTCGTCTGAATTATAAAGCATCTCAAGAATTACTTCACGCTGAATAGTGAATTTTAATCCATTGGCTTTTAATAATTGTTTGAAATCACTAAGAAGCTTAGCGTATTCAATCGTACGTTCGGTAAAATCAGTAGCTGAACTCATTACTTACTTTCCCTTTTTTTACTCTCATTGGTATCCATTAATCCAGTAACATCCGACGTTTCAATATGGAGGATGAAATTACCCGTTGCGAACATTGGCTCAAAAAAGATGCTTTGTTTCATTTTTTCTCCAAAATTTTCACGTATCGCGGTAACGCTGAAGAGGGCATAGACAATAACTGATACTATGAAAAAGAATTTGCTTGCTCCGACTACAAAGCCAAGAACTGCATCCAAGCTTCCAAGTCCACTAAGTGCAGTTAATCGTTTAAATGCCGCTCCTAAAGCAACCATAAAGAGCCAAAAAATTCCTACTGTAAATACAAAACCGACAAGATTGATAGCAGCTGTTGTTTCAAAATGGAAGAGAACATCGTTGAGAAATTTACCAAGGGCTCCACCAATATGAGAAGCAACAAAAAGACCTCCCACAATTCCGACAAGTCCAAACAACTCTTTTGAAAAACCGTTCATGAACCCCTTGAGTCCTAATAACAAAACGATAGAACCTACGGCAACATCAAAGTAATTTAAATCCATTAGAACTCCACGAGACAGGCTGTTTATAAAGTGGCGTAATTATACTTTTTAAAACCTAAATATAGCTTTTAGGCATTTAATCAGTCGTTTTTTAGGATAAAACGATAAAATTGTCACTATTAAAATAATAAGCCTATTTTTGGCAGGAGAATACTATGAGTGCATGGAGCCGATCCAGTTGGAGAGAAAAACCAATCAAACAACAACCTACGTATCCCAATCAGGAGCGTTTAAAAGAGGTTGAAGCGCTACTTAAAAACTATCCTCCTCTTGTTTTTGCAGGTGAAGCACGGAATTTGAAAAAAAGTCTTGCGGATGTGTGTGAAGGGAAAGCCTTTTTATTGCAAGGTGGTGATTGTGCGGAGAGCTTTTCGGAGTTTCACGCCCATAATATTCGTGACACCTTTAAGGTAATGATGCAAATGGCAGTTGTTATGACGTTTGCAGGGGGTGTTCCTGTTGTTAAAATAGGACGTTTAGGGGGGCAGTTTGCAAAACCTCGTTCATCCGACATGGAAACGATTGACGGAGTGAGCCTTCCAAGTTATCGTGGTGACATTATTAACGGCGTAGAGTTTACTGAAGCTGCACGTACTCCAGATGCCAACCGTATGATTCAAGCGTATAATCAATCAGCGGCGACACTTAATCTTTTACGTGCATTTGCTTCGGGTGGGTTGGCTGATTTACATCAAGTTCATGCGTGGAATCTCGGGTTTGTAGGTCAAAATGAATTGACAAAAAAATACGATGAATTATCACGTCAAATTGATGATTCCCTTCGTTTTATGGCGGCGTGCGGCATTACATCGGACAATTATCGAACATTGCGTGAAACTGATTTTTATACCTCTCATGAGGCGTTGTTACTCAATTACGAAGAGGCATTTACCCGTCAAGACTCTCTTACGGGTGAATGGTATGATGTATCGTCACACATGTTGTGGATTGGTGATCGTACTCGCGAACTCGGTGGTGCTCATGTTGAGTTTATGCGTGGCATTAATAATCCTATCGGTGTTAAAGCAGGTCCATCTATGGATCCTGAAGATTTGATTCGTCTTTGTGATGTTCTTAATCCTACTAATGAAGCGGGACGATTGAATGTTATTGTCCGTATGGGTGCTGACAAAGTGGCGGATGGGATGCCGAAGTTGATTCGTGCAATAGAGCGTGAAGGGAAGAAAGTGCTGTGGAGCTGTGATCCAATGCACGGAAATACTATTACCAGTGGTGGTTATAAAACCCGTCCTGTCGATGCGGTACTCAAAGAGATGAAAGAGTTCTTTCAAGTGCATAAATCAGAAGGAACGTATGCTGGCGGTGTTCATTTGGAAATGACGGGCAAGAATGTTACTGAATGTTTGGGAGGATCGTTTGAAATCACTTCCGACAATCTTAAAAGCCGTTATCATACTCATTGTGATCCACGTCTTAATGCGGATCAATCACTTGAGCTAGCCTTTTTAATTGCTGACACCCTCAAAGAAGCACATCGCTAATTGTGTTGAACCAATAGGTGAAAGGAAACTTTCTCCTTTCACCTTATATGTTTACATTGAGTCAATTATACGTTGCAGTTCGTCAGGTTTATTGGAATATTGCATTGCAGTATCTTTACTAATTATTTTTTTGCGTAAAAAATCAACTATTTCTTGCGTTTGTGTTGTCATCCCTGTTCCTAACTGATTGAGCTGCATTTGAGAATAGAGCTGATGCACTTTGTCTTCACGAATAAGGTTGGCAACGGCGGGATTGGTAATCATAACTTCTTGCGCTGCGATACGTCCTCCTCCTATTTTTGGTAACAATGCTTGAGCAATAACGGCAATAAGTGACGTAGAAAGTTGTGCTCGAACTTGAGGTTGCTCATCTCCTGAAAATACGTCAATAATACGGTTGATAGTACTTGGCGCGGAATTGGTGTGCAATGTTCCAAAAACCAAGTGCCCTGTTTCAGCAGCGGTAAGGGCGGCTGAGATAGTTTCTCTATCACGCATCTCCCCAATCAAAATAATATCAGGATCTTCACGTAGTGCGTATTTGAGTGCTGCAGTAAAGCTTTTGGTATCACTGCCAATATTACGGTGTGAAAAAAGACATTTTTTATTTTGATGAACAAACTCTACAGGATCTTCCACGGTAATAATATGGCGTGCTTCAGTAAGATTAATCTCGTTGAGCATTGCGGCAAGGGTGGTTGATTTTCCACTACCTGTCGGTCCTGTCACTAAAATAAGACCTTTTTCTCGCTTGATAAGCTCTTTAAAGATCTTTTTGGCATTCAAGTCATCAAGTGAGGGGATGGTAGTTGGAATGATACGAAAGGCACAAGCAACGTCGTCCATTGTTTTGTAATAGTTCGCACGAAAACGACCCACATCAGGGATAACGATGGAAAAGTCAAGCTCATTATTCTCTTCAAATGCTTTTTTTTGCTTTTCAGTTAGAAGAGAATATGCCATTTCTTCGATCTGTCGTCCATCAAGAACGGGAAGATTAAGGGCAACAAGTCGTCCATCAATACGAATTTGTGGTTCTGAACGGCTGACGAGGTGCAAATCAGACGATTTGTACGCAACAACACTTTTAAGTAATTTGTAAATATCCAATGGTTGACTCATGATAAAAAACTTCCTTCGTAAAGAGATAAATTAAAACCAACAATAATATTTGAATTGTATTCAATTATAGGGCGTTTAATAAGAAGATTATTTTCAGCCATCCATTCAACTTTTTGGGTTTCGTCAAGGTTGAGAGCTTTTAATCCTAACGTTCTATACGTAGTTCCCTTAGTGTTCAACAAGAGCGTTAAATCACTTTTTTCAATCCATTGAGTGATTTTTTGAGCATCAACAGGGGTTGTCTTGAAATCAATAAAAGTAAAAGCCATTCCATGCTCATTAAAAAATTGAAACGCCTTTTTGACCGAATCGCAATTTTTAATTCCATATACGGTAATCATTGCTCGTTACTCGATGATCTTAGGGACAATAAAAAAATGATCCTGAGAGTAGGGTGAATGAGCCAAAATGTCGTCATTAATCGTTCGGTCAACGGCTCCAACATCTTCACGCAACAAAGTTGACGCATTGTCCATTGAAAAAGTAGGACTAATCCCATCGGTGTTAAGAGCAGAAAGGTTATCTACAAAAGAGACAATTTCAGACATTTGGTTGATCATTTCAGCGCGGTTTTCCTGCGGAATTTGAAGAAAAGAGAGTTTCTCTAATCGTTGTAAAAGTATTTCATCCACTTTCATACTATAAACCTTGTTTAAAAAATATTTGCTTATTGTAGCGAAAAATAGGGTTCTTTACGGAAATTTAACCACACTTGAGTTATGATAAGGTTAGAATAGACAAATTAATGAGAAATCAGGGGTATCCTTTTGAGCCTAAAAGAGAATATGCAAGTCCTTAAAGAGGGACTAAATTCGGAAGAAAAGTTTTTTGAAAGTGCCGTAAGAACGGAACGTTTTGTTAAGAAGTATCAAAAGCCAATGATTGCATCGGTTGTGGTGTTGCTCCTGGCCCTTGGTGGCTCGGTAGGATACAAGAGTTATCAAGAGATCAAGATGGAACGGGCGAACAAAGCATTAACGACTCTTCTTTCTAATCCTGAGGATACAAGTGCGATGAAGGCATTATCGGAGAATAGCACCTCGCTGTTGGAATTGTATTTATTGTCGAAAGCGTTGCATGAAAAGGATACTAAGTCCCTTCAATCGCTTCAAAATGCAAGCACATCAGAGGTTGCCGATATTGCAACGTATGAGAGCGCTGTTTTAGGTGGTGAACCAAAATCGTTAGATGCGTATTCGAAAAAGCAAGGTGGATTGTATCAAGAATTTGCCATCGTTGAATTGGCAGTTCTCTCGATTCAAAAAGGGGAAGCTCAATCGGCTCATACATCATTGGGGACGATAAAAGAAGATTCAGCGCTTTATCCATTAGCTCAAATGCTTAGTCATTATGGAGTGAAATAATGAAATATTTCTGGGCTGGATTGAGTGTTTTTGGAGCACTTTTTATCCATGGTTGTTCGAGTAAAGAGGTGTATAAGCCCACCAGTATTAAAGGGGAGTGGCATAGTGCTGGACATTTAAGTGCACCCCTTCATCGTGTGTCCGAATCGGGTGCTGTTCTTACTAATGGTAATCTCTTAACGAAGCAAGGTGAGAAAAAATTAAAAATTCCTATGGATTTTCGATTGCTCAATATCAGCGATGGTTGGGTTATTACTCAAAACAGTGCCAATGATTTGGAATTAATACCTGAAGATGGCGTTAGTGCTCATATTGTGTTGGATCTTAAACGGACGGTTGCAGCTGCGTCCATTGAGGGGGATAGTATTGCCATTTTATTTGGAAATAATGAAATGGCGCTTTACTCCTTGGAAACCAAAAAGATGACGTTCAAAGAAAGCTCTGGTGCTCCAATTGCTGTTGATGCGCGTATTGCAAATCCAAAATTTTTAAAAGATTTGGTGCTATTTTTAACACTTGATGGGAAAATCGTTATCGTAAATGTTACTGATAAGAAATTGTTACGCTCGATTATCGTTGGTTCGGAAGAGTATTTTAATAATGTTACCTATTTGAATATGATTGAAAACAATATGATCGCCTCCACGGGAAGCAGTGTATTAGCCCTCTCCCAAAAAGAAGCTCGTGAAAAATATGAAGTACGTGATATTGCTTATACCGAGGATGGGATATGGTTAACGTCCAAGCAAGGAGAGGTGATTGCATTAACGCCAACATTGCAGTTTAAAACCAAGAAAAAGTTTCCATTTGCCCATTTCGTCGGAATCCGTGTTCAAAAAGATTATGTTTATGTTCTTGAGCAGGGGGGGTATGTGATTAAATTGAGTAAAGATTTAGCAACTTCTGATGTGTATGACGTGGATATGAAGCGTGACACGGTATTTATGGGTGACGATAAAATTTATTTCAACGATCAGTATATTACTCTTCCTTAATGTCAGCGGGACTTGAAGCTTTTTGCGAATACATTACCGTTATTAAGTCATTAAGTCCTAAAACACTTGAAGCGTATCGTCATGATCTTAGTGAGATTGAGCGGTTAACGTCTGCTTCTCTTTTGCAATTGGACGTTGCCACAATTTTTAAAGTTCTCTCCAATGTGGAGAATAAACGTACCCTTAACCGTAAACTCTCTGCTATTAACTCCTTTCTTGATTTTTGTCATCGATCCCAGTTTGATCCAAAGCTTACAAAATTTACACTGTCCAAGCTTCCCAGAACCCTGCCGAAATATCTTACTTATACCTCCATCATACACTCCATAGAAGGGATTGATCGTAGTGATTGGTTGGGTTTACGTGATTATGCCCTTATCGTATTTTTGTATGCAACAGGGACACGTGTGAGTGAATGCTTGGCGGTGGAAGAGGGAGATATTGAAGGCGACTGGTTGCGGGTACGTCATGGTAAGGGGGAGAGAGAACGTTATATCCCTATTGCTTCAATGGCATTACGTGCACTACGACTCTATCAAGAAGCTTCCCCTTTTTCAAAACGGACGCTGTGGCTCAATTATCGAGGGGAACCGCTTAGTCGTATTTCCGCTTTTAAAATCACCCAAAAATATTTGAATGTCTCGCCTCACGCACTGCGTCATTCGTACGCAACAGGGCTTATTCTGGGTGGGGCTGATTTGCGTGTCGTTCAAGAACTTTTGGGACATGCGTCGTTATTGACGACACAAATCTATACCCACATTCAAAAGCATAATTTGCAACAAACGGTACAACAATGCCATCCGATGGGAGATGTGTTGAGTATAAATTAAGTCCTTTTAAAGTATCATATAGCTCATTTTATTATCGACTATTGGGGCTTTTTATGACACTAACTATTAATCTTAACCGAACTATTGACGACTCTTATCCCGTTCATATTGGCGCGCTTGAAACTATCAAACATGATGGTAAAGTTGCTGTTTTAACCAACCCAAAAGTAGCTGGACTTCATCTGCATACGCTTCTCTCAAACATTCAAGCCAAAGAGATTTATATTATTACCATAGCCGATGGGGAGCAGTATAAAAATCTCCAGACGATTGAGTTTATTTTAGATCGTATGTTCGACCATAGGCTCAATCGAAAATCGCTTCTTATCGCTTTTGGAGGGGGTGTTATAGGAGATATGGGAGGATTTGCATCGAGCCTTTATAATCGTGGTATTGATTTTATTCAAATTCCCACAACATTACTTTCTCAAGTGGATGCAAGCGTTGGAGGTAAAACAGGGGTAAATAACCGATTTGGTAAAAATCTCATTGGGGCATTTCACCAACCACGCGCTGTACATATTGATCCTAGTTTTTTACAAACGCTTCCTTCTCGTGAATTCGCTGCTGGGGTTGCTGAGATTGTGAAAATGGCGGTGACGTTTAATCTCTCTTTCTTTGAATGGCTTGAGGAGAATGATTTACGCGAGGGGGACAATCTTCTTAGTGCGATTTCCAAAGCCGTTGAGACAAAAGCGGGTGTAGTTGAAGCGGATGAAAAAGAGCAGGGGTTACGTGCTGCGCTCAATTACGGGCATACCTTCGGTCATGTGATCGAGAATGAAACTCACTATGAGACCTATTTACATGGGGAGAGTGTTGCTATTGGGATGATGATGGCGAATGATCTTGCGTGTGAAATGGAACTTATGAGTGTGACAGAAGTACAAAGGGTTCGTGAGGTGCTGGAGCGTTATTCCCTGCCACTTTCGTATGAGATCAAAGACGTTGAGAAATTTTATCAAACCTTTTTCTTGGACAAAAAAAGTGCGGATAGTGCCATTACTTTTATCCTGCCACGAGGAATTGGTGCGGTTGAGATTACCGATGCTGTCAATGCTGACGTGGTGAAATCAATGCTAAGAAGATACCAAAAATGAGACACGGAATTTTTTTCAAAAGGGTGATTTCCCTATTATTTTTTATTTCACTCTCGGTATGGGCTGATGCTCCTCTTGTTGAGCCTGTCAAAGGGGCTATCACCGTTGATGCTTTACAGTTGGAACAGCAAAAACAAGAGAATCAAGCCGCAAGAGAGGAGCTTCACGGTGAGCTTCAAAAACTTCAAAAAGATCTTTTAAAAGAAAATAGTATTTGGATCAAAAGCTACGATTCATACATGGCATATCGTGAGACACGTAAAAGCTTGATGGAGGTAAAAGATCGAATTAATGAGCTTCAGAGACAATCTTCCAATGTTGAGCGAAAGCTTGAACTTGAAGGGCTACAAGCGAAAGAAAAAATTTTAACGGAACAAATAGATCTTTTACGAGCACAAGGGACTTCTCCGTTTGTATTGCTCCTTAAACCCGATGAAGCAGGGGAACTTCCAACTATTACTAACCCTTTTGAAATTGTAATGGGGATTTCGTATATTAAACGTCTTAGCAGTCAGTATCAAGATTATTTGGTGCGCAAAGAGGATCTTCAAGAGATTATTGGGAACTTGGATCATCAAATTGCTTTATACGAAAAAATTACGGCTCTAAGTCCGACAAAAGAAGAGAGCGAAGCATTAGTAGCAAGCAAAGTAAAGATTGAAAAATTTAAACTTGCCCTTGATACGTTGACGATGACGGCAAATGTATATGAGAAGAGGATTGAATCGACCGAAGCTAGGATCAATAAAGAGATAAAAGATCAAATTTACAAGTTACTGAAAATATTTGTATTAATTGTACTTTTAGTGTTGCTTTCCCTTTTAACCAAACGAGCAGTTAAGCGTTATGTAATCGATAATGAACGCTTTTATATGGTTAACAAAGTTATAACATTAGTTACTGTCGCAGTGATTGCCCTTATTTTGATATTTAGTTATATTGATAATGTTGGGTACTTTGCCACTATTTTGGGGTTTGTATCAGCAGGGCTTGCCATTGCGATGAAGGATTGGTTTATGTCCCTTTTCGGATGGGTCGTTATTTTCGCGGGGGGTTCTATCCATGTCGGTGATCGTGTTCGCTTTGTGAAAGAGGGGATGGATTATGTTGGGGATGTTTTGGATATTTCGCCATTGCGCATTACTCTCATGGAAGATATTACCCTGACAACGCTTGAGACAAACCGTCGAGCCGGACGGATTATTTTTGTTCCTAATAATTATATTTTTACCTCTATGATTGCCAACTATTCCCACGCATCGCTAAAAACAGTGTGGGATGGAATCGATATTATGATTACCTTTGATTCGAATCATAAAAAAGCAACGCATCTTACAAAAGAAATCTGTCGTAAATATTCGAAAGGCTACACGGATATTACGCGTAAACAACTCAATAAGCTACGAGATCGTTACAGCCTGAAAAGTGCCAATGTAGAGCCAAGAGTTTTTACCTTTATCGAATCGAATGGGATAAAAGTTAGCTCGTGGTATTTGACCAATGCGTATGCGACGCTAACATTACGCAGCACGATTTCTGCGGATATTGTTGATGCGTTTAACGCCGAGTATGATATAACGATTGCATACCCGACACAGACGTTTTATACGTCGCCAATGGTGAGGAAAGAACCGCCAGCTGAGGTTCTTGGATGATGAAATTAATAGGTAATTTGTTGGATGAAGTGAGAGTAGTTGTGGAGGGGCGAAGATGGGAACACTTGGGAAGATTGATAAACTAAAGATAAATGGCTATAAATCTATAAAATCTATTGAGATAGAGTTTTTGGCTATCAATATTTTAATAGGTGCGAATGGTGTTGGTAAAAGTAACTTTATAGGTTTTTTTAATTTTATTAGAAAGCTTGTGGAAAAAGAGCTAGGGCTTTATGTCTCACAGCTTGGTGGCGCGAACAAAATTTTACATTTTGGTAAAAAAATGACAAAAGAGTTAAACTTTTCGCTCCTTTTTAAGCCAAATGGCTATCAAGCTACCCTTTTGCCTGATAATACAGATGGTTTTATCTTTAAAAGTGAAACGGGGTATTTCTTTGCTAATATGATAGGCTATGGTGGAGATACAAAGCAATACCCACTTGATAATGCAGGTGGAAGAGAGTCAAAACTACCAAATTATGCGCATACATCGTCACCGCTTGGGCATATAGTAGGCTATATTAAAGACTGGAAAGTTTATCATTTTCACGATACGAGCAAAGAATCAGCCATGAAGCAATCCTGCAATATTAATGATTATTATTCATTGGCAGTTGATGGCGGTAATTTACCCGCATTTTTGTATTATATTAAAAATAATTATGAAATTTCTTATAGTAAAATAATTAAAACCATTCAACGGGTAGCTCCTTTTTTTCATGATTTTATACTTGAACCAGATATTGCTAATAACGAGATTATAAAGTTGAGATGGAAGCATAAAGGTTCTGATTTATATTTTGATGCCAATGATTTTTCGGATGGAACAATACGGTTTATTTGTCTTGTAACATTACTATTGCAGCCAAAATTGCCAACTTTGATACTTTTAGATGAACCCGAGCTTGGGCTTCACCCCTTTGCACTTGAAATTTTAGCCAGTTTATTTAGAGTGGCTTCCAATAAGACTCAAATTATTGCCTCAACGCAATCTGCTACATTTGCAGATTTTTTTGATATAGAGAATATTATTGTAGCCGATACAAAAGATAATACAACTACATTTAATAGATTGGATGTTGAAAAATATAAGAATTGGATAGAAGAATACAGTGTTGGTGAACTTTGGCAAAAAAACCTAATTGGGGGAGTGCCAACGTATGATTAGAATAGCACTATCTGTTGAGGGTCAAACAGAAATGGAATTTTGTAAAAAAGTTTTAACGCCTTATTTTAGACATTACAATATTGAAATGATCCCGATTGTTGTTACTACCAGTAAAGATAAATGTGGTAGAAAGCACAAAGGAGGATGTATTAATATAGATCGAGTTGAAAACGAAATATTAAAGCTTTTGCATTCAAACGATTATGTTACGACATTTTATGATTTCTACGGATTTCAAGATAGAAAAACAAACAATGTGGAAGAACTGGAAGAAGAACTTTATAAGTTATTTGATAATGGTAAATTTATCCCATATATACAAAAATATGAGTTTGAAACATTACTGTTTAGTAAGCCTGAATATTACAGTGATTATTTTGGAAATGATAAAGTGATGAATGAAATGAAAAAAATAGTTACTTTTTATGGAGATATAGAACTTATTAACGATTCTCCACAAACAGCACCTTCAAAACGAATGGAAGAACTTTTTGATATGATGAAAGAAAGATATGATAAAGTCTTTCATGGTGAAGGGATAGCGTGCGATATTGGTTTAGATGTGATTAGAAAAAATGCTATTCGCTTTAACAGCTGGATTGAAAGAATATTAAGTTTAAAGTAATGATAAATAAACTAATTATGGTTAGAAAGAAGAACAATGAAACCAAAAGTATATTTTAAAACCTTCGGGTGTCGAACGAATCTTTTTGATTCTCAGGTTATGATGAGCGGATTACAAGATTATGAGGTGACGGAAAACGAATCGGAGGCGAGTATTGTCGTCGTCAATTCGTGTACCGTTACCAATGGTGCGGATGTGAGTGTTCGCGGTTATATTAACTCTATCGAAAAGCAGGGTAAAAAGCTCTTTTTGACGGGGTGTGGTGCTCACACCAAGGGGGAGTCTCTTTTTGGGTCGGGTAAAGTACACGGGGTGTTCGGTCAATCGGAAAAGATGAAAATCAATACGCTTCTTTCCAGTGAGAGCCGTTTTTATGAAATCGGGGATCTGAACTATATTGATGATGCGATTGTGGATGATTTTGTCGGTAAATCTCGTGCATTTATCAAAATCCAAGAGGGGTGTAATTTTCGTTGCAGCTATTGTATTATCCCCTTTGTCCGTGGTGATTCGCGCAATATGGATGAGGCTAAAATATTGGAGCAGGTTTCACGCCTTGCTAGCAATGGCTTCGGTGAGTTCGTCCTAACAGGTACGAATGTGGGAAGCTATGGGCAAGGTGATGGGCGTAATATTGCTGCATTGATGCAAAAAATGTCACTAATTCGGGGTGTTCGTCGTATTCGCGTGGGATCACTGGAGCCAATACAGGTGAATGATGCTTTTAAAGAGATTTTGGATGAGCCGTGGTTGGAGCGACATTTGCACATTGCTATTCAACACAGTTCGGACGAAATGCTTCGGATTATGAACCGACGTAATCGTCATAAAAGCGATGTAGAACTTTTCGGGATGTTGCATGAGAAGGGGTTTGCTTTGGGTACTGATTTTATTGTTGGTCATCCTGGTGAGACCGATGCATTGTGGGAAGAGGGGATGCGCAATATCAAAGAACTTCATTTGACCCATATCCACCCGTTTACCTACTCCAAGCGTGATGGTACTCCGAGTGCAGTTATGAAAGATCAGATTAACGGAGCTGTTTCCCAAAAACGGATGCTGGAGCTTAATGCGCATATCACTAAAAATAATCGTGCGTTTCGTCAGAATGTCAATGTTCCTTTAGACGTATTGATCGAATCAGGGAATGAGGGTATTTACAGCGGATTGGATCAATTTTTTAATAAAATTAGTGTCAAGAGCGATGAAGATCTATCGGGTAATTGGATAACAGTTGAAAAATATGAGGTAAATGATGAACATAACGTGGCCCAATTTTAATCGTAATCAGCTTTTGTTATTGGCTTCAGGGGGGATAATCCTCCTCTTGCTCTTGTATGCGCTGTTACGTGATAGCAGTGATATTGTCTCATTGGATGAAGCAACCCATATTATTCAATCCAATCGCGTCGAAAAAGCAGGGATGGATAGCCAATATCTCTACTTGGCAACAATAGACAAAAGTGTTGTCAAGATCCCCCTCTCCAATATCTCTCCTCAGTTGACGGCACAGCTAAAAATAGAGGTGAGAAAAGAGAACGGTTGGGTGTGGTTTATCCTTATTTTTAGTTTTATCGGTGGAGTCGTGTGGTGGGTGATGAAAAACCGCATAGGTGATATTTTTCAGCCAAAAGAGGTCAGTGCTACGAAAACTACGGAGAGTGAGCCGCATTCGACGAGTGTACCTACCCCTGTCAAATCCAATGTCCGTTTTAGTGATATTGGGGGGATTGGGGACGTTAAAGAGGAGCTTGAAGAGATTATCGATTTTTTACGTAATCCGAAGCGGTATTACAATTTTGGGGCACGAATGCCACGGGGGGTATTGCTCGTAGGTCCTCCCGGTGTTGGGAAAACGATGATTGCCAAAGCGGTTGCGGCTGAGGCCGATGTCCCGTTTTTCTACCAAAGCGGTGCTTCTTTCGTTCAAATATACGTCGGGATGGGGGCGAAGAGGGTACATGAACTTTTTGCAGCTGCGAAGAAAAATGCCCCTTCTATTATTTTTATTGATGAAATTGATGCCGTTGGGAAAAAACGAGACGGCGGACGTAATGATGAACGAGAAGGGACACTCAATCAGCTTCTCACCGAAATGGATGGGTTTGAAGAGACGAGCGGGATTGTCGTCATTGCCGCTACCAATAATATTGACGTGATGGATGGAGCATTGTTGCGTGCAGGGCGTTTTGACCGTCGTATTTTTGTCGAACTTCCAACGGCTGCTGAACGGGTCTCTATTATCGAAAAATATCTTCATACGATCCCGCATGAATTGAGTATCGAAGAGATTGCGAAAATGACGGTAGGGTTTAACGGTGCGTCATTGGCGGCATTGGTGAATGAAGCTGCATTGTTATGTTTGCGACATAATGAGTTTCAAGTGAAAATGGAACATTTTTTGGCAGTCAAAGATAAGGTGATGTTAGGGAAAAAACGGCTGGCTATTTTAAGTGAAAAACAGCGTCATCATCAAGCTCGTTATCAAGCAGGGAAAACCTTCATGGCAACATGGTTTGATCTCCCTTTCGAGAAAATTACCCTCAGTAATGACACAATTACCCCTCCCACCGCAGAGCCGTTGTTGAAGCACGAGATTGAAGCCCATATTCGGATTCATCTTGCTGGACTTATCGCATGTGAGCTTCGTTTCAAAGAACACGCTTCCAATGCTTCTCATGATATTGCTATTGCACGAGATCTTGCAACGTCGATGGTCAATGACTATGGAATGGGGAATTCGTTGATCGCATCCGAGGGTGAGGTAGAAGGTTTGCTCAAACGTCTGTATGATGAGACCCATATTTTGTTAGAACGGTATGATCGTAGCGTGAATAAAATAGATGATATTTTGAGTGAGTATGAGCATATTTCCAAAGCATTGGCACAAGAGGTGATGCATGACGTTTTATAGCGGATTTTCACTTCTCAATGAGCACCATTATTTCGAATCGTATCTTGAAAATAATGACTATAGCATTGCAGGATTTAGCTACGGGGCAATTGCTGCGGCACACCATGCTTCACAATCTACGATTCGTATTGATACCTTACAACTCTTTTCCCCCGCTTTTTTTCAGACGAAAAGCGAATCGTTTAAACGGCTTCAACTGAGTGGATTTCACAAATCTCCCCAAGAATATAGAAACCGTTTTTTAGAGAGCTGTTTTGCACCTTATTCAGTGCACGAGGTTGAGCTTGATTGGAATGCTAATGAAGAACATCTTCGTGAACTTCTTTATTTTGAGTGGACGGCGGAGCTAATGAATTCGATTATTTCCAAGGGGATACGAATCGAGGTGTTTTTGGGGGATCAAGACAAGGTGATCGATGTTGTGGGAGCACGGAAATTTTTTCTCCCCTACGCTACGGTTATGTCGCTACGTACGGGGAACCATTTTTTACAGGAGCAGTTTAATGATTAAAATAGGGGTAATAACCGCGTCAGACCGTGCAAGTGCGGGGATTTATGAGGATATTTCAGGGGTTGCCATTATGGAGACGATGAAAGATTATTTAACGTCGGCGCATGAGATTGTATATCGTTGCATTCCTGATGTGCAAGAGGTGATCGAGAATACGATGATGGAGTTGTGCGATGAAGAGGGGTGTTGTCTTGTTGTTACGACGGGGGGAACTGGACCTGCATTGCGTGATGTGACTCCAGAGGCGACGGAAAATGTGTGTGAGAAGATGATGCCGGGATTCGGTGAGTTAATGCGCTCAGTAAGCCTGAAATACGTTCCTACGGCGATTCTCTCACGCCAAACTGCTGGGATTCGCGGCTGTAGTCTTATTATCAATCTTCCGGGAAAACCAAAATCAATCCGCGAGTGTTTGGATGCTGTTTTTCCTGCGGTTCCGTATTGTATTGATTTGATTGGTGGGGATTATTTGGAGTGTAATGAAGAGGTGATAAAGGCGTTTCGTCCGAAGTAGTTCGTGCCTCTTCCAAAATAGAATGTACCTCATTGCGGTGTACGAAATTCTATTTTGGAGAGATTCTTTTAAAGGCAATGTCGTAGGCACTCATATCTTGTCTTTCACCAACACAAACAATACTGACAATTTTTGCCACATCATTTTCAACTTGGATTATGATTCGATAGGCTGCATTCGCAACGTATGTCTTCCGACAACCGCGAAGATCTCGAACACCTTGTTTATAAAGAGGTTGACTGCATTGAAATGGCTCTGTTTTATATCGCTCGAAAAAAGATAGTACTTCTAGTAGAACCTCTTCTGGTAAAGATACTAAATCATTTTCAACATCAAGAGAGGTTTCGACTTTATACATCTATTCCCCTTTGTCTTAATCGACCCATCATCTCCTCAAGCGGTATTGTTTTCATCACTTTGCCTTCGGGCATTCTTTCGTTTATGATGGCTTCGCATTCCATATCTTCGATATAGTCAGAAATTGCTTTCATTCTCTCATATTCGTTAATAGGGAGCATTACTGCAACCGGTACGTTATGACGAACAATTGCTAGTTTTTCGACATCACGGTTTACAACCTTATCAATAAAACCACCAAGACTTTTCGCAAGTTCAGTTGAACCTACAAGCTCACGTTGTGTATATGCAACCATCTGATTTCCTTTATATGGGTTAAGACCCGTGTTATTATCCGCATTATAACACATCACTTCCAAGAGATGTCAAGAGATTTTTAGGACTATTTTAGACCGTGAAGTAAGGGATATTTTTTAAAGGGGCATAATTCCCGTGTATACGGGAATGACGAATATTATACGAAATCGACTTTTGTAACGTGGTGATTAAGTCCTAGTTCTGTTGGAGTACATCCCAGTGCAAGACCTACCATTTGTGGCATGTGTAAAACAGGAAGTTTCACATCACGACCGATAGCTTTGGATGCTGCATGATGCTGTACATCGAGTTTGAGATGACAAAGAGGACACGGTGTTACCATCCAGTCAGCATTCGCATCCATAGCACCTGCAATGGCATTACCTGTAAGTACTGCTGCGGTGTGAGGTGATTGAAGCTCTGCGTGGAATCCACAACATTTATTCTTTTCGGCATAATCAACGTTATTCCCACCACACGCAATAATAAGATCATCGAGTGACGTAGGATTGTACGGATTTTCACCACCGTTTGAGAGGTTTTGAAGCTCTGATGGGCGGATATTATGACAGCCGTAAAACGGTGCAATATTGAAATGGCTAAGAGGTACTTTGACCATTTTAGCCAATTTTTCCAAACCGAAATCTTGAACAAGGGCATACAAAAAGTGGGTTACTTCGGATGTCCCTTTGTATTCTAATCCCACTTCGGCTAGCTTGGCGTTGACTTTTGCTTTGAGCTCAGAATTGCTATCAAGGCGGTGTTTGGTCATAGCAGTATTGAGCTGGCATGTATTACAAATAGTCACCATGGTCAGTCCCAATTTTTCCGCATAACAGATATTCCGGGCATTGAGTACCAATGACAGAAAATCATCGTAATCTTGCAAATGGGAAGCCCCACAACATGATGCTTCATCCAAAAGTACGAGTTCGATTCCCAATTTGTCAGCAATCGCCAAGGTTGATTTGAGAAGTTCAGGAGTACTTTCACGAGCCGTACAGCCCGTATAAAGTGCGTATCTTAATTTTTCCATTCGGGTACTCCTAAAATTTAACGGTTGATGAGGATTTCACCAACTTTTTGATTTCATCAAGATTTTTTGATTTTGGCATATTCCACGGCATAACGATTTTTCCATTTTTGAACATCGCAATCGCTTCTGGGATATGCTTCATAACACCAATATTACCCTCAGAATAACGCACTAATTCACCCTCATCCAAAAGACCGTGCTTCATAATTGAATGGGCAAAACCAACAGCATGACGAGTTGCTACGTTGTTTTTAGCAATACCTGCTTCAAAAATCATATTGTGAAGTTTCGTAATTTTCTCAATCGGATTAACATCTTTGGGACATGCTTCCGCACACTCCATACATTTGACACAATCCCAAACACCCTCTGCCTCTTGGTTGACGATGTGAAGACGCTCTAATGCACCTTCATCACGTACATCGGCAGAGAAACGGTATGCGGCTGCAAATGCGGCTGGTCCCATGAATTGCTCATTGATAGCCAAAGCAGGGCAGGAATAATGACACGCACCGCATTGAATACAATAATCAGCTTCATTGAGCTTTTCAGCATCATGCGGGCTTACAAGATGCTCTGAAGCTGGAGTTTCTTCGATGTCACTGACCAAATACGGGTTAACATGTGCGTGTTTTTCCCAGAAATCTTTTTTGTCAATAATCAAATCTTTGATAACGCGTTTGGTACTTAATGGCTCAATGGTGAGATCCGTACCAAAAATTTTGATAAGATCAAATAAACGTGATTTACACGCCAAAATAGCTTTTCCATTAATTTTGATCGAACAAATACCACAAATACCGTGGCGACAGCTTCGACGATACGAGAGACTTCCATCGTGATCCCATTTGATACGGTTTAGAATATCTAAAACAACTTCTTCATGCGTCACGTTTAGGGTATACGTATTGTAAAAAGGGAGGTAATCAGTCTCTTCGTTGAAACGAAAAATCTTAAACGTCACCTGTTGTGATGTAATTGCATCCATAGTGTACTCCTTAATAAGTTCGTGCTTTGACTTCATGTTTGCCAAGGGTGACATTCAAGTAATCAAGGGTAATTGCGCCATTTTTATCCATGTACGCCATGGTATGTTTCAAGAAATTTTCATCATCACGGGTAGGAAAATCTTCACGGAAGTGAGCTCCACGACTCTCTTGACGATTGAGTGCACTCGCAACAATAAAAACAGAATAATCAAGCATATGCCCAAATTCGATTGCTTCTTGCAGTTCGGTATTGAAGATTTTTGATTTATCTTTGATACTGATGTCTTTATACCGTTTTTGTAAATCACCCAAAATTTCCATTTGAATAACCAATGTTTCGGCACTACGGAAAACACCTGCATTATCTGTCATTGATTGCTGTAGTTCGTCACGTAATTTTGAAACAGACTCTTGACCGTGGTTTGTAAGTACCCAGTTGAACTCATCGACCATACGCTGTGCATCCGCTGATGTAGCGGTTTGCAAAGGGATTGTATCGATTTCATCTACCATAGTTTTACCCACAAAACGACCAAAAAGCAATGCTTCAAGGACAGAATTCGCACCCAAACGGTTGGCTCCATGGACAGAAGAGCATGAACACTCACCTGCTGCATAGAATCCTTCGACAAATTCGGTGTTGTTTTTACGAACATGTCCGAGTTTATCCATTGGAATACCACCCATAGAGTAGTGTGCAGTTGCTGAGATCAAAATAGGTTCTTTAATCATATCAAGCCCCAAGAACGTGATCGCAAGGTCACGAAGTTCTGGGAGACGTTCCATGATTTTTTCTTTGCCTAAGTGGACAAGATCGATGAAAACAGCATCTTTACGAGGGCCTACTCCACGACCTTCACGAATTTCTTGGATAATAGCACGGGCAACAACGTCACGAGATGCAAGCTCCATAGCATTAGGAGCATATTTTTCCATAAAACGCTCACCCAAAGAGTTGAGAAGTTTCCCACCCTCACCGCGAGCGGCTTCTGAGATCAAAACACCATTTCCTGAAAGTCCTGATGGATGAAATTGTACAAATTCCATATCTTCGAGTGGAAGACCATGACGGGCTACGAGTGACAAGCCGTCACCGGTATTGGCATGGGCATTAGAATTAATTTTAAATGCGCGTGCGTAACCGCCTGTTGCGAACATTACAGTTTTGGCATTGAAAATCGCTTTTTCACTGTTACGGATGTTATACGCGGCAACACCGTATACTTTTCCCTCAGCGTACAAAAGATCAGCAACATACCACTCGTCCCAAAACTCTACACCCTCACGAAATGCTTGCTCATAAATCGTTTGAAGCAATGTGAGTCCTGTACGGTCTTTTGCAAAACACGCACGAGGAGAAGATTGTCCTCCAAATGGACGTTGAGCAATAGTACCATCAGGATTACGGCTAAATACAGCACCCATGCGCTCAACCCAACGGATGGTTTCAGGTGCACGTTGACACATAAATTCAACTACATCTTGGTCTGCCAAATAATCGGATCCTTTTACGGTATCAAATTCATGCAACTCAACGCTGTCAGCATCACTAAAAGCGGCATTAATCCCCCCTTGCGCTGCACCTGAGTGAGAACGTAATGGGTGAAGTTTAGTAATAACGGCTACTTTTTTGCCTGCTTTTTGCAATTCGCGCGCTGCGGCACATCCGGCCAAACCTGCACCGACGATGATCGCATCGTACGTATGAACGGGAATACTCATACACCATCCTTTATATAAGAGAATATTTACAATACCAAATTTGGCATAAGTGAAAAATATTATAGCGTTCTAAGTCTTGGATAGAATTAAAAAGGGGGTGTCGTGGAAGAACTAATTATAAGAACAACGAATTGTCCAAAAAGGTAACAAAAAAATATAAAATTTTATCATTCTTCCTTGATTAATGCAATTGCGCAATACGATTGCCACCTAGTTCTTTTGCTTTTTCTATAATTTTTTTGGCATCTGTAAGGGAGCTTTCTAATGATTTTGCAGGGCTTTTAAGGATAAAACCTGCACTGAGTGTAATCTTGACAGCCCCTTTTGAAGTGGTGAAAATAGAGTCAGCAACCGTGGCAATAATTTTTTCTATTTCAGATAGGGCACTTCTTTTGTCTTTTCGAGAGAGTAAAAAGCTAAAACGGTCATCATCAAGATGGGCAACGATATCCAACGGCTGCGCATATAGCGTGATAATATTAGCAAGCTTTTTGAAAAGTGCCCCCATATCCTCTTTGGAAAGCGTATCGTGTAAATGGGCATACTGGTCAATTTCAAAAACAACGAGAAAAAACGAATTTGTATTTTGGGGAGCGCGTTTGGCAGCATGAGCCGTTTGCATCCCTTTTTCGGTATTAATCCCACTAATCGAATGGAGCAATGTTGGATTGGTACTGGTTGTGGAGGATTTGTGAGAGAGGCGTGTCATAAGATAATTGATTTCATCCGTTATTGCTATCGCTTTTGTTGTACCCGTATCGAGATAGCATGCGCCATGGATGTCACGGTAAACTTGATTGAGACGGAATCGATAGAGTAAAAAAATGGCAATAGTCAGCACGATTAGAGCTATGGATGTTATTTTTGCTCTTTTAATTGAATCATCGATACATTGGACTTTGTAATCGAACATCTTGTCAATTTCTATAAGATAGGGGGTTCGTGCGGTGATCATCCGTTGATACATTGCTTTTCGAGAGACAGGCATTGCTTCAATCCAAAACAAAGCTGCCTCTTGAAAAGATGTGGAGGTAGCGATGAGGGTTTGACTGAGTTTATTTTCTTCTTCTTTTGAGACAGAAACGAAATCAATGAGAACTCCACTTTTAGAAAGTTGTGCATAAAGAGCAAGTTCGGATATTTCTCCATTGATTTTAATAGTTGCCATATCAAAATCAGTTAAATTTGTTGTCATAATTTTTTTGATTAACAAATGCTGATTTTTTAGAGCTGATAGTTGATCAGAGTACTGTGAAATTGTAAAAAGTTGAATACTAAGGACAAAAAATCCGAGGATCAATAGGATAAGAGCCATCTTTATATTGAAGAATATTTTTCGGATAGAGAGTTTCATAGGTACTTTCCTAAATAATAAATTTGCACATAATACGTATTTTAACGTAATTTTCAGATCTTAACCCTCTCATAACGTCAAATATCCTATAATTCAGTTTTACTTAACATCATTAAAACGATTGGACTTTACGTGAATATTGAAAATCATTTCATCTCTCTCATGAGTCAAAAACATTCTCGTATCGGAGATGATGGGGCAATTGTCGGAGAATGGATCTATTCCAAAGATATTTTTTTTGAGAATGTCCACTTCAAACGTCAATGGCTTACACCTTATCAAATTGGTACAAAAGCGATGATTATTAATATCTCGGACGCGATTGCGATGAATGCAGAGCCTAAATACGCTCTCGTTGGTGCTGCGATGCCCCGTAAGATGTCGTTGGAAGATATGTCTGAACTTGTACGTGGGATGCGAGAGTGTGCTGAGTCATTTGGGGTAGAGATTATCGGAGGGGATACGATTAGTAATGTTAAGCTTGACCTTTCTATCACAATTGTTTCTCAAAGTAATCATCCTCTTTTACGCAAAGGATTAAAAGCAGGAGATTTGATAGCCCATACTGGTCATATCGGGGAATCACTGCGTCAATTGCGTTATTTAATGGCAGGGGGGAAAGTTCATTCGAAAAGTCGTTTTGTTTCTCCCGTGTTACGACAAAAGTTCATTCAAAAAGCACGTCCCTATTTACATTGTGGGATGGATATTTCCGATGGACTCTACAGTGATTCAACCAAATTGTGTAGTGCCAATAATTTAGGGCTACAGTGGAGCCGAAAGCTTCACAAAAATGTTGCGTGCAGTGGTGAAGAGTATGAGATGCTTTTCGCCTTTCATCCCCGCCACAAACACGCACTTATGAGAATTTCAAGATGTACGAGAACCCCTTTTACCGTCGTAGCAACGGCAAAAAGAGGTAAAGTATCCAATCGCTGCAAAGCACACCATTTTTAGGAGTACCACCATGGAACGTCAATATTATTTACCCCATAGTCCGATCGATTTTCATTTTCGCCAAAGTGCCCGCGATTTCGTTGTTGACGAGATCCCTCTCTATCCATTTAGTGGGGAAGGGGAACATTTGGTTCTTCATATCCGCAAGAAGAACCTTTCTACGTGGCAGATGCTGGATATTTTCAGCAACCATTTGGGGATCAAAGCTCGCGACATCGGTTATGCAGGTCTCAAGGATAAAAACGCGCAAACGAAACAATACATTTCAATTTTGAAAAAATTTGAGCCAATGCTAGAAAACTTCTCCCATGAGGGGATTAAAATCCTTGAACGTCAGTATCATGATAATAAAATTCGCATTGGTCATCTCAAAGGAAACCGATTCTTTATCCGTATTAAAAAAGTGAATCCAACGTCAGCGATGAAAATCCAAGAAGCCCTTAAAGCGATCAAAAAAAATGGAATGCCTAACTATTTTGGATTTCAACGTTTTGGGAACGATGGGGAAAATTATCTCAAAGGGAAAGCGATTTTGGAAGGGGAGTTGAAAGAGAAAAATAAGAAGCTTAATCAGTTTTATATTAACTCCTATCAAAGTTACCTATTTAATGCGTGGTTGAGTCGTCGTATTCAAATCTCCAAGCTCACAGAGAGTTTTAGTGCCGAGGAGTTGAGCACGGTTATCAATCTTCCCAAAGAAGAATTGGCATTGATGAAGGGGCAAAAACACCCTTTGAAACTCATTCACGGCGATGTGATGATGCACTATCCGTACGGTAAAATTTTTCATTATGAGAGCGAAGAGGAGATTGAACGTTTTACGAAACATGATATTTCTGTTACGGGATTACTTAGCGGTAAACGTGCTACACGAGCAGAGGGGTTCGCCCGTTCGATTGAAGAGGAGTTTGATACCATTGAAAAAGGAATTGATGGAGCACGCCGTTATGGATGGATTTATCCTGAAGAAGTTGAGGGGCAATACAAAGAGAATGAGGCATGGTTTGAATTTCATTTTACTCTTCCAAAAGGGTGTTATGCTACCGTACTACTCGAAGAGATTGCTAAGCGACAACTTCAAAACGATGAAAGTCAGGAGGAAGAATGAATCAACATTTCACCTCTTCCCTTTCAAAAGTTTTTGGTAAATTTGCTTCCAAAAAGCATTCCAAGAAATTTCAAATTTTTATTAACCGTACTTACGTCAATATGATGGGATTGGATATGAGCGATTTTAATGCGCCTGAATCGTATCCTACCCTTAATGCCCTTTTTACCCGAAATCTTAATAAACCGCGTAGTTTTGAGATCAATCCATCTTTGTTGATTAGCCCGTGTGATTCGTTGATCACTGAAGTAGGAACTATCCAAGACGATAGAGCGTTACAAATCAAAGGGATGAGCTACAGTGTGGATGAATTTTTAGGGGATGATATTTCACCTGAGAATAAAGGACGTATTCACGGTGGGGAGTTTATTAACTTCTACCTCTCACCTCGTGATTATCACCGTTATCACGTCCCTCTTGATATGCAAGTAACAAAAGCAATTCATATTCCCGGCAAACTTTATCCCGTTAATATTCCGACATTGAAGCGAAAAATAAATCTCTTTATCGAAAATGAGAGAGTCGTATTGGAGTGTTTGACAACCCACGGTAAACTTTTTTATCTTGTCCTTGTGGGGGCATTAAATGTGGGTAAAATGGAAGTTGCTTTTGAGCCTCGTATCCAAACTAATACAACTTTCGGGGGAGGGGTATATGAATATGCCAATCTTCATCTCAAAAAAGGGGATGATTTTGGATGCTTCCAGATGGGATCAACAATTATCTTCTTGAGTGAAAAAGGGATGATAGAATCAGACGTTATGGTCGGATCAAGTGTTAAATTTGGTCAGACGGTTGGGAGAGTTTTTTAGGAATAATTTTTCAAAAGGAGAGAGTAATGGAAGCATTAGAATATTACACCTACGATGATTATAAACTGTGGGAAGGAAAATGGGAACTTATTTGGGGGATGCCTCTCGCAATGTCTCCCTCTCCGATGATTAGTCATCAAGCGATAGCCTACGAAATGGCATATCAGTTGAGATGCGCTATGGAAGAGTGCGAACGGTGTTTAGTATTGGGTGAAGAGGATTGGAAGCTGAGTGACGATACAGTGCTTAGACCCGACGTTGTCCTTATCTGTGATGAGCCTAATGAAGCTTATATCACTAAAGCACCTGAAATTATTGTGGAAGTTATCAGTAAATCAACCGCTAAACGGGATGAAAAAACCAAGTTTGAGATCTACCAAAAAGAGAAAGTCAAATATTATATCATTGTCTACCCCGATGATCTCAAAGCTAAAGTGTATAAACTGGTCAATGGAGAGTATGATAAGCAGGGCGATTTTTCCAAAGAGTCATACGACTTTACCGAAACAACGTGCCCTGCCAGTATCAATTTCGAAAAAGTATTTAAACGGTTTCGGAAATAATAACCGTTTTAATACGTCGAAGCAATCAACGCATTGAGTTTCTCCACCTCTTTCGTCGAGGCAAAACAGCTATTTTCCCCACAAATCAAAAAGCTGTCCAATGTTTCATCTCGTTTGAACAAAGCAAAGGGGTGCATCAACGTGCCACATTGTTCTAACATGGTTTTTGGTGCTTTTACACTGCGATCTCCCATTAAATAACGAATCGTTTGTTCCGTCAACTTCGGGGTGTAAATGGGGCTTTTCATTAATTTGATCGAAACGTATTCCAAACTTTTAAAGGCGAAATGGCGATATTTACTATCCGTCAGCGTGCCTAAACTCAATAAATTATCTACCATCATCGCCATAGCACTGGGGTAGGAGCCATCATCAAGTTCGCACATCGTCGGAAATGCTCCACGGCTAAAATACCACGCACCCCCTTCATAAAACAGTTCTAACGCTTTGTTACTAAGGCGTTGCGCCTCGACGAGGTATTGTTCTTCAAAAGTAGACTGATAGGCTTCGATTAGGGTATTGGCAAGATAGGCGTAATCTTCTAAAAAAGCTTCCACTTTTGGCGTTTTATGAATAAGGGTCGTATGGTAGAGTTGCCCCTCTCGTATCATTGTAGAGAGGAGGGTGTTAAGAGAGATAATCGCTTGTTGGGTATAACGCTCTTCTTGTCTACCAAGGACGAAGAGGGCTTTTATCATCATCGAATTCCACGCTACATTAATTTTACGATCAATAAAGGGATAAAGGCGTGAGGCACGGATTTTTTGACATTCACGGGCGAAATTTTCAAACCACTCTGGGCGTTCCAATGATTCGAGGGTGATAATACAATCCCCTTCAAAATTACCTTCAGGCGTTGCACCGATGAGACAAGCCAACTCTTGGGGATTTTCAATGTTGCACGTACGCAGTGCGCTTAGAATTTCTTCGTAGCTGTAAACAAAGTATTTCCCCTCTTCACCCTCGGTATCGGCATCACTTGCACTGTAAAAAAGATCATCTTCCATCATAAATTTCATCATAAAATCGGCAGTTTCGGTGGCAACTCTTAGATAGTGAGGATTATTAAACTGAAGAGCTGCACGGGCATAAAGTTCACACAGGAGAGCATTATCGTAGGTCATCTTCTCAAAATGGGGGATAAGCCATGTTTCCTCAGTGCTATAACGACAAAATCCTCCGTCGATGAGGTCATTCATTCCGCCTCTCGCCATAGCGTTGAGAGTATGGGTTATAATACTTTGACGCTCATCATTGGGTTCAAGAGATTCTTGAGTCATAAGGGTTTTCAGCGTAGAGGTGTGGGGAAATTTAGGGGCTTTGGAAAAACCGCCGTTCGTAGTATCAAAATTATGAGACGCTTGTTTGAAAAATTGGGTAGTGATTTTGAGGTCTAGGAGAGTGGCTTGGGTGGGTGTCGTATTGGGTTTCATGAACCCCATAATTTCATCAGCATTTTGAAGCAGTTTTTCATCATTTGCCGTCACTTTTTCAGCGATGATAGCGGTAAGCTCACTAAAACCCATCATCCGATCACGATTGTAAGGGGGAATATAAGTAGCCGCGTAAAATGGTTTATTTTCAGGGGTACAAAAAATCGACAAAGGCCATCCGCCTGCCCGACGGTTGAGGAGAACGTGTAGCTCTTGGAAATGTTTGTCAATATCAGGACGCTCTTCACGATCGACTTTGATACAAATAAAATGTTTGTTTACAAATTCGGCTATCTCTTCGTTCTCAAAAACATCGTGTTCCATTACGTGACACCAATGACAGCTACTGTACCCGATGGAGATAAAAATAGCTTTGTGTTCACGCTTTGCACGTTCAAACGCCTCATCACACCACCCATACCAATGGAAGGGGTTGTCTTTATGTTGTTGGAGATAGGGGGAATCTTCGAGTGCGAGGCGGTTTGACATTGTGTAACTCCGAAATAAAATAGACTACTTTACCACAAATCAATTCCAAATTGACGAACAATAAGTGAAAAGAGTATAAAACAAATCATGCTAATGGCTATGGAAGCAAGAAGAGAAGCCCAAAAACCGATTTTCTCTAATAGTAGTGGAAACGCCAAAAACATCGGCAATGTCGGTACGACATACCAAAACGTATACCACGCGTGATTGGCTATTTTTTCTGTAGGCTGATTCTCAACATAGAGCCAAATCAGTGCCAAAAATGTTACGAGGGGTAGTGCCGCAATGAGTCCGCCGAGTTTATCACTGCGTTTTGCCATTTCAGAGACGAGGACAACAATCCCAGCGGTTAGTAAATATTTTACAATGAGCCACGTCATTTTTTCTCCAATATTAAAATAAATAATCGGCAATGATACGGGTGTTAAACTCGTCATACGCACGAGTTTGATACAGATTCGTACTATCAGGAATATAGTCGATATACGCGAAACGGCATCGCAATCGTATTTGTTTTGTCGGTTGATATGTGGCATCGAGGTTGTATTCATTTGAGTCAGGGCGTGGGTTGTCGGTGAGAGAATTTGTAGCACTTTGTTTTACGTCGCTTTGGTTGATTCGCAGATATTTCAGCGATGCTTCGAGTGTTTTGTCAAAATGGTGTGTTACAACCGCTCCGTATGCGAGTGCTCCTGCATTTTCAGTCTCGCCGTCGATTTGAAAATCGGTATAGGTGATAAATCCTCCCCAACCCATTTTGGCATAACGACCTCCTGTCCCTGCTAGCGATTGGTCACCTATTTTAGTGAAAAGACCAGTTACACTCCAAGCATCGTAATGTAAACCTATTTTAGTCCCGATCAGATACGTAGACGAGAGTTTGATAAGTTCATCTCCCACACCATCTTCTTTTAAAAATTGTACTGCACCCGAAATATTGAAAGGGGAACTTTCCGATAAAAATTTAGGCGTTTCACTTTGAAAGTACAGAGCATTCATCACATCTGGGATATAGTAGTCATATACTTCATGCGTACTGCCAGCTTTCTTCATCACGCCACCAAGCATCACTATATCACGATGGAATCCGTAGTTTTCAGTTGGTGAGATAAAACGGTCGGAGTCTTTGTACTTCCATTTGGTGATATAAGCGCCTTTGAACGTCACATCGGCTATTGCACGGTTTTCGAGAGTGAGTGCCTCAAAACTGTTCGGAAGCATACGGTTATAATAGTCATTGGTCAAAGGTGTATTAAGTCGTTGTCGTCCGTATTTCACTAGCGTGTCATCGTAGGTATACGACAGTGCAGCTTCACCGAGTACATTGATAGAACTGCCATCACTTTTCAGATTACTGGTTTGTCCTGATTCGGGCATTTGTGTTAGCGACGTAATCCCATTACTGGAAAAGAAAGAAGCATTGGCTTGGACTCCATAAAATGGTGCGGTTTGATAGCTGAGTATTCCGCCGACGGTGAGAGCGGTGCGATCTACTTTTAGGTCACGCTCTCCGTCATACCAAAAAGTACGAAGGGCTCCGCTTACTTTTCCGTTTCTAAACGCATCATCAAGTGTTTGGGCTTGTAATAATAGGGGAAGGATAGATACAAGGGCTAAAAATAAATATTTTTTCCCGTTCGCCCTGAGCTTGTCGAAGGGTTCATGGTTCGACAAGCTCACCACGAACGGAGTTATAAAAATTACCATACTTATTTCACCGCTACCGTATCATTGAAAAAAAGCTCTCGATTATTGTCAAAATTGGTGACCAATGTCTGAAAACAGGCAGAGAGTTCTCGAATCGTTTCGATATTAGGTTCAATGTAAACTTTATTTCCTTTTTTTTCGACAGAGATTATTTTTGCCTCTTTGAGCTCTTTGATGTGTGCGGAGATGGTGGGAAGCGAAAAATTAAAATGTTCGGCTACGCTACTGACACACGTCGCGATAGGATTGACTTCAACACCCGCTTGTTTTTTATCCAGAGAACACGTGTATCCCCCAGTAAAGACATTTTTGAAAATCAAAAATCGTGTCTCATTACTCAGGGCTTTAAAAATTTTTAATTTTTGTTCCATATCTAACATAAACTACCTTTTTATGGACGCTTTTAATAGTGTGATTATAGCAGAAGATAGTTATTAGGAAATTAGCTAATTTACATTATTTTTACATTCGGTGATTATAATACCAAATGTAAAATTATCATCACAAAGGAATACTATGAAAAAATGGTTACTTATCCTCGCGCTCTCAGCGGTTTTATGTGCAGAAGAAGGGGTGAAGCAAGTTGTTTTCGATCTCAAAACAGGGAATTTGGAAACGTTTGAAAAAAAGGTGTTACAGGGAATTGCCTTCCATAAAAACCATTATGAAGGAAAATTGGAAAAGCTTGAGGTTGCTGTGGTCATTCATGGGGATGCGTATAAGTTTTTTGTAAAAGATTTAAAAAATTCGCCGTATAAAAACGATCAGAATCTCGTAGCGGCGCACGATCAACTGAGCAAGAGGATTGCCACTATGGCAGATACTTACGAAGTAGAGTTTTTAATGTGTGAAGCAACGATGAAAAAATTAAAGATTGAAAAAAGCAACGTGTATGACTATGTGAAGTTAACACCCAACTCAACCATTGGATTGATTGATAAACAAAGTGAACATTTTGCGTATATACCGATTGATTAATTAAGACGATTCCGAACGTTTTAAAAGTTATGCTAAAATAGTGAACATTTGTAATCAAAAGGGTTGAGTATGCGTTTTTTGTTTTTAATATTTATTTCTATGGCTCTTTTCGGCGTGAGTTTTCTTCAACCTGAAGAGGCGTTTAAGCCAAAAATTACCGCTGCGGATGGCATTGTTAAAGTTGAGATTCTTCTCGGTGATAAGATTTATCTTTATAAAGATAAAGTCAAAGTAGAAGATGCCGATCCAAAAGATGGTATCGATTTTGTTACTATTAAAACAACGACAAATGTTGTAGATCATGAAGGGGAGGCTGTTTATGAAGAGAACCCTATTTTCACTATTGATCTTAAGCGAAATAAAGAGCTCACGGGTATGCAAAATGTTCGTGTTAAGCTCTCCTATCAAGGGTGCTCGTCTTCTGGGTTATGCTATGAACCCCAAGAGAGTATTTTAGAAGTTCCTGTTGATGGGGATAAATTGGTTTTAGTCACCAATATGAATGCTCCTGCTGTGCAAGAGGTCAAAAAAGAAGTGCCACTTTCTAAAAATGACTCTGAAACGGATAAAATTGCCAATGTTATTTCAGGTGGAAGCATCTGGGTTATTATTCTAAGTTTCTTTGGATTTGGATTGTTGTTAGCCCTTACTCCGTGTGTTTTTCCCATGATTCCCATCATTTCATCCGTTATTATGGCGCAGGGTAAAGGGATGGGAGCTAAGAGAGCTTTTTTACTCTCTCTTGTCTATGTTTTGGCAATGGCGGTTGCCTATACGATAGCCGGTGTATTGGCAGGATTGTTTGGAGCCAATCTTCAAGCAGCTTTTCAGACACCGTGGATTGTAACGGCATTTGCCCTTGTCTTTGTCCTTTTGTCTCTCTCAATGTTTGATGTGTATGAACTTCAAATTCCCCATTTCATCCAATCCCGTATTACTAAAATCGGTGGGCAACGTGGTGGTGTTATCGGTATTGCAATCATGGGCTTTTTGTCGGCACTTATCGTGGGACCGTGTGTCGCAGCACCGCTTGCAGGAGCATTGATCTATATCGGTCAAACGGGGGATGCACTTCTTGGTGGTGTAGCACTCTTTGCTCTTAGTATAGGGATGGGGGTTCCATTACTTATTGTCGGGACAACGTCGGGTAAATTTATGCCTAAACCCGGAATGTGGATGGATGTTATTAAAGCGATCTTTGGGGTGATGCTTCTTGGAATCGCTATTTGGATGATGGGGCGTATTTTGGATGAGAATACGACATTGTTATTATGGGGCGGATTAGCGGTGTTTGTTGCGATCAACTTGAACGCGTTAGAACCGTTAGGACAGCACCCTTCATGGAGTTCCAGAGCTAATGTCAAAGCACTCGGTTTTATGATACTTCTTTATGGCATATCTTTATTAATAGGGGGAATGGTAGGAGCTAAAAGTCTTCTTCACCCGCTTGACCCATTTTTGAGTACAAGATTAGAAGCTTCAACTTCTATTCGATCCCATGCAAAATTTGAAAAAATTACCTCCATTGAGGAGTTGGATGCTATTTTGGCAGACAACAAAGGTAAAAAAGTATTAGTTGATTTTTATGCAGACTGGTGTACTGCGTGCAAAGAGTTAGAAGAAAAAACCTTTAGCGATGAAGCAGTAAAAACAGAAATGGACAAATATGTCTTAGTACAAGTGGATGTTACGGCAAATGATGATGCAGCTAATGAAATTACCAAAAAATATGGTGTTTTTGGACCTCCTGCAATTATGTTTTTTGATGAAAAAGGGGTACAAAATACAAGTGCTAGCATGATCGGATTCAAAGAACCAACCGAATTTTTGAAACATCTGGGAGAAATAAAAGAATAAGAGGGTTCCTATACCTCTTTTAAACTTTCAAAATAGTATAATTGCGATATTACTTTTATAAGTGTCACAAATATATCACCAAGGATGGTTGCCCATTATGACTTACCCGTCTCGACGAATTGGTATTGCACTGCTTCTCAGTGCCCTTAACCTTACCGCTTCCCCTCTTTCTTTGGATGAGGCAATAAGCCTTTTGAAAGAGCAGAATTTAGAGATTAAAGCGGCTGCGTTGGATGCCAAAAATGCCCACAATGATGTAAAGCTTTCCCAAGGCTATAGCTTTGGTTCGCTTGATTTCACCCAAAGTGCCATCCGCTCAAATGACGCAGGCAACGTTTTCGGATTTAAGCTTAGTTCACGCGAAGCGAGTTTTGGAGATTTTGGATTTAACGATTTTTTAAATAATATGTCCTTAATTGGTGTTAATAATCCAGCATTATTAGCTATCCAACCAAAAGACCTCAATTATCCAGCTTCCCAAAACTATTTTCAAAGTAAGCTCACTTATGTTGTCCCCCTCTATACAGGTGGAAAACTAAGTAGTTATGAAAAAATTGCTTCCGAAATGGAGAAAATAAAACAGCTTGATAGTGAGAAAGTTACGGATGAAAAAATCTATGAAACCCGTAAAAGCTATTATGATATGGCACTTTTGGATCACTCACTTCAACAGCTTCGTGTGATTCGTAAAAATATCACGACGCTAGAATCAATGACAGAACAAATGCTCAAAGAGGGGTACGCCAAAAAAGTAGATCTTCTCGAAGTGCAAGCTAAGGGGGCGAATGTTGATCGGATGATCGGGGAGATGGAGGCGAATAAAAAACTGCTTTACCATTATTTGAGCTTTCTTCTCAATCAAAAAGTTACTGAAATAACCCCTCCCGTAGATGATAAAGCTCAAGCGTCCATCACTGAAAATGATGTACTCACTACCAACATTGATTTGAAAAAAGCATCGCATGGATTAGAAATTCGCTCTTCTATGATCAATGTTGCCAGCGCTTCATTTCTTCCAACGGTGGGTGCTTTTGCAGAAACTTCCACGGCGGACAATAGTTTTCTAGGAAAATTGAGTGACCATGCCGCTTACACTGTCGGGGCAAAACTTAGTTGGAATCTTTTTAATGGCGGTATTGATAATCACTCTCTCGAAAAAGCGCGTATTGATCAGCTCAAAACTGCTACTGAAGTGGAATTGGCGAAAAAAGGGATTGCCCTTGGGTTTGATAAAATTAAAACCCAAATTGAAAGTTTGGATTTCCAAATTGTGAGTTTGCAAAAAGAGCTTGATCTTTCCAGTGCGATTTATGCCAATTATGAGGGGCGCTATCGTGAGCATCTTGTCTCTATGAGCGACGTTATTATCAAGCAATCACAGCAAATCGAAAAAATTATTAATCTTCAGATGGTTAAGAATCAACGTAACGAGCGTATTTTTGCTCTCGAAAAACTCACTAATGGAGCCAATCAATGAAATTATGGATCGCCACTCTCACTTTAGGGGCAACGCTTAGTGCCGCGGGTCTCAGTCTCTCAGGTGTTGTCATTTCTGATAACCAAAAAATGATTACCAGTCGTAATATGGGCTTTGTAACGAGTGTTAATGTTTCCGAAGGATCACGTGTTCGCAAAGGGGATCTTCTCTATTCGATTGACTCACGCGAAATTGATTCAGCAAAGACGCAAGTGGATATGGGAATTTCTCAAGCAGAACTCTCATTGCAGATGTATCAAAATCAGTATGAAAATCTCAAAGTTAATCTTGAGCGTAATAGACGGCTATTGCAACAAGATATGGTGAGCAAGTATGAAGTTGAAAATATTGAACTCGGTGAAAAAAATCTCAAAAATATGATCAAAATTTCAGAACGACAAGTGACTCAAGCAAAAGCACGTAAACAAGAAGTTACCAATCAATACCAGTACTTACGTATTGTAGCCCCAAATAATGGTGTCGTTATCTCTAAAAATGTCAAAGTAGGAGAAATGGCGATGCCGGGGATGCCTGCAATCGTTTTGTCTGATCTTAGTGCCTTAAAAATCGAAGTTGAAGTAGCCGAGAGCGCTCTTTTGATGGCTAAAATTGGTAAACAAGTCAAAGTTTCAATCCCGTCAACTGGATTTGTAGGGATTGGACGTGTTAGTTCTATTATTCCAAGTTCCAACCCTATGACACACACTTTCAAAGTCAAAGTCTCCTTTAGCGCCAAACAAGCCGTTTATCCCGGAATGTACGCTACTGTTGAGCTAAACTAGGAGTGCCGATGTCATTGCACCCAAAACCCTACGAACCGACAGATTCTGCGGGAAAACTCGCACGTGGATTTCTCCGTAATCCTCTAACCCCTATTTTAGGTGTTTTTCTTCTTGTTATCGGTTATATTGCTTTGATGATGATGCCGCGAGAAGAGAACCCTCAAATGGTAGTTAGTGGCTCAACCGTCATTATTGCGATGCCGGGAGCGACTGCATCAGAGATTGAAAATGTTATTGTCAAACCGCTTGAACGTAAACTCAAAGAGGTTAAGGGGATTGAAAATATTCATGGTATGGCAATGGATAACGTCGCAGTCCTCAATGCAGCCTTTTATATCGGAGAAGCCAAAGCAGATTCCAATCTGAAAATTTACGATAAAATCATGCAAAATATGGACATCCTTCCCAAGGGTGCGATGCAGCCGATGATCAAACCTCTCGATATTGATGTCGATATTCCGGTTGTCTCTGTTGCCTTTTTTGCTAATAATCCTAAGATGGATCCTACCCTTCTTTACGATCACGTCAAAGAGATTCAGCATCACATTAATGGTCTGGATAATGTTGCTGTTACCAATGTTAAGGGGGCAAAAAAACATCAGTTTAATGTCCTTGTTGATCTTAATCGTCTCTCAGGTTACAACCTTTCACTGGGGCAAATTGTCCAAGCGACGCAATCCTTAGCGTACAATGTCCCCGAGATCAAAGGGAAAACGCAGAGTAATGAAATCGTTATGATCGGAGTTAAAAATGCTATTGACAGCGTTGAGGACGTAGGGAATATTATCGTCGCACAATACGGCGGTTCGGCTATTTATTTACGTGATGTTGCGACAGTTAGTGCGGGTGCTGATATTCAAAACTTCAAATCAGCATTAGTTAGTACTAAAGATGATAAGGGGCATTTTTCACCTCTGAAAGATCAAATCACCCTTACGGTCTCTAAGCTCCAAGGAACCAATGCCGTTATCATTGCCGATGCGGTAAAAGTAGAATTAGAAAAATACAAAGAGCAGATGAAGGCGCAAGGGATTAACTATATTATCACCCGTAATGATGGAGAACGTGCCGATGAAGCAGTTAATGAACTTGTTTTTCATCTTCTTCTCTCTATTGTTATTATTGCTATTTTGCTCACCTTTGTATTGGGTTGGCGTGAATCACTTATTGTTACGTTTACGGTTCCTGCTATTTTGGCAATTACCTTATTTATCGCCTATCTCACAGGACAAACAATCAATCGTATCACCCTTTTTGCTTTTCTCCTTAGCCTTGGGTTATTGGTGGATGCGGCAATTATTGTTATTGAGAATATTCACCGCCATTATCACTCTCCCACCGCTGCAGGTAAAGATGCTGATCAGATTATGATCGAGGCGACGGATGAAATCGGAGCTCCAACCAATATTGCAACCTTAGCTATCATTCTCACGATGGTTCCGATGGCGTTTGTTGGACAGATGATGGGGCAGTTTATGAAACCTATCCCTGCTAATGTCCCTGTTGCACTTATTGCCTCTTTATTTGTCGCTTATATTTTTACCCCTTATTTGGCGGTTCGCTTACTTAAAAAACCGGATCATCACACACCTGACCACAATGCGAAGGCTCACTAATGTACCAAAAATTTGAAAATGCGCTCCTCAATGTACTGCACTCCTCATCTAAAAAAAAGATGATTTTGTTAGCAACCCTCGTAGCGTTTATCCTTTCAGTGGCAATGATCCCCACTGAGCTTGTTATGGCGAAAATGCTCCCTGGAAAAAATAACGATACTTACTCTGTTTATGTCGATCTTCCTACTGGAAGTTCTATCGAACAAACGCGTCGTGTTACCGAGTGTGTCACTGGGATTTTGCAAAAAGAGTCCCAAGCTATTGATATGGAAGTCTTTTTGGGGATGGGTTCTCCTTTGGACTTTGCAGGTCTTATCAAAGGCTCCCATTTTAAAAATTCTGAAAATGTCGCCGAGGTAGTTGTTAACCTTACTAAAAAACATGATCGTTCTGAACCTTCTTACTTGATGGTACAGCGTCTTCGTCCTGTTATTCAAAAACAATGTCAATCCATTATCGCTCAAACGAATATCAAATTTGTGGAACCACCAGCAGGACCTCCAACAATGGCAGCCGTTGTCGCTGAAATTTATGGAGATAATGCTTCGGGGATTCGTCATTTGAGTGAACGTGTGAAAGATGTATTCTCTCATACGAAAGGGCTTGTGGATATTGATATTATGCAAGATGATATTTATGACAAGTTTGAAGTACACGTCAACAGCGATAAAATTTCTCGTGCAGGTTTAAACATCAAACACGTCAATGATATTTTATATCTGGCATTTGAGGGGATGGACATTGCGGTAAAAAATTCTCGTGAAGTTTCCGAACAAATTCCTATCTTCCTTGTCCTTGATCCTGTCGGCAAAAAATTTAGTTCAAAAGATTTGAATGCCGTAGAGATGAAGCTCATGAGTTTGAAACTGATGAACAATATGGGGATGATGGTTCCCATTACTGAAGTCGTTAGTGTCGTTCCTGTTAAATCCAATCCTATGATCGTGAGCAAAAATCTTCACGAAATGACCAATGTCGTAGCCGAAACAGATATGGTTTCTCAAGTTTATCCGCTTATGGATGCACGCAATGAGATATTAAATACTTTTGGTAATGAATATGAGATTACAAAAATAGGTCTCTTTAATCTTGAATTGATCGATAAAAAATCACATGAGCAATATAAATTACTTTGGGACGGTGAAATGGAAGTTACATTGGATACTTTCGTTGATCTCGGTGGTGCATTTATTGCCGCACTTATTCTGATCTTCTTACTGATGGTTATTTATTACAAAAGCTTTGTCTTGAGTGGTATCGTTCTTTTGGGAAGTTTCCTCTCTATTATTGGTGTTCTTGTAGGGCATTTCATTATGAATATCTTCACTGCTGATACTTTCTTTTTGACGGCGACATCTCTTATTGGATTTATTGCTCTCATTGGTATCAGCTCTCGGAATTCTCTTCTTTTGATTGATTTTACTAAATCACTTATGTCGGATAAAGGGATGCCCAAAAAAGAGGCGATTGCTTATGCTGCTGCTACTCGTGCTAAACCGATTTTTCTCACTGCAGCGGCTATTATCTTGGCTTCTACACTACTAGCAAGTGATGCGGTATTTGGAGGACTTGGAGTGGCTCTTATTTTTGGTACGATTGCAGCAGTGGTTACATCACTTATCGTGGTACCAATTTTATTGGATAATTCTGACCTCGAACGCCATTTTAATTTTCATGAGCGTAAAGCTGTTTCTGTAATGGATCCGTTGTAATAACGGATCTTATTTCTTCCCTTCCACCAATTTTTCCAAAATATAAAGCTGCATTTCTTTGTGCGGTATCTCTTTTTCCAATGCTTCTGAATAAATCTTTGCGACATCGCCAGCATGAAGATCGTAGTCAAAATGGGGAAAGTGATTTTCCCATCCACGTTTAAGAATTTGATGCGCGACCAAATCTATGAGATATTCTTTATAAATAGCATACATCGCAAAAAACATCCCTGTAAACAACACTGCCATAATAATCAGTAAATGACAATCAATTTTGATGAGTTTAGCATGAAACAATGCGGCAGGAGGAAGCATAATAATATGCCATAGAGCAATAAAAACAATATAGCTTTTCCCGACACTAAAGCGAAATCCTGGAATATTCCCTTCTAGCTTCAAACCATCTTTATACATTTTATTGGTTCGTAACAGATCACGAAAAAGCATCGGTGAATCGGAAAGGGTAAAAACGTAGGGGATAATTTTTTCATCCATAATACGGCGGCTATACGATTGTATCCATGTGAAAATTCTAAGCATTGGTTTCCTTGATAATATCACTAACACGTCGTGCACTGCCGTGCTCCAAAAGAGCGTGAAGCGCACTCGCATCATTGAAAAATTTTTCTCTATTGGTATTCAGATAGCTATTATACAGATTTTCTACCGTAACATCATCTTGAATAAATTCAAGATGAAGTGGTCTGGCATATTTATGGACAAATAAAAGATTACCAAGCCCCGCATATTCAAGCTTTATAAGGGCTCTCCCGATCATATAATCAAGCTTTTTGGCAATGTAGACAAGGACAAAGGGGGTCTTAATCAAACACGCTTCGAGCGTTGCGGTTCCACTACAGATAAAAGCAAAATCGGAAGAGGCAAGAGTAGAGTGTGCATCGTGTGTCACGGTGAAATCGCTAATATCACCATAGAGTTCGTCTATCTTTACCGCATTAAAATGGGGAGGTATAACCAGCATTGCTTGACACTCTATGCGTGCACGCACCTCTTTGAAAATACTCATGAGCTTTTTGATCTCTCCGGGACGACTACCGGGCATGAAGGTGACAATTCCCGTCGGGATGAGATTGGGTTTCGTCACGGTAATCTCATCGAGCAATGGATGACCAACATATTCAATAGGGGCAGTGGATGAATAGTAAGAGGGTTCAAACGGGAGGATAGAACAGAGTTTTGTAACCGTTTTCTCCAATACTGGGATACGTTTTTTCTTCCATGCCCATGCTTGGGGGAGGATATAGTAGATGATCTCTTTATGGGGGTAGCGTTTACGTAGTGACTTTGCTAGGGGGAGGTTAAACCCTGAGGAGTCGATGAGGAGAACTTTATCAACATCTTTTGCTAGTTCAACCATCTGATCTTTGAGGCGAAAAAAGAATCGAAGTTTTTTAAGAGCATCAACAAATCCCATAATAGCAGTGGAGCGTAAATCAACAATACTCTCTCCCAAAGAGGCATCAAAAATACCGCACAGTTCAACATCATCTCCTAGCTCTTTGAGAAGATAGCGAAGATGAACGTTGGCAGAGTGTTCGAGTGCGGAGACTAATAATTTCATGAACTTCCTCCTCCTGTCATAGAATTGTCGGGTGTATAATGCTCTTTGCTGTGTTCGTGATAGTCGCTTAAAAAGGTTGTAAGGGCATCAATTTGAATATCGCTTAATCCCATCGCAAAGGGGATCATCATTTGCGAGAGCTGTGTATCCCCTTGTTTTGCGCGAAGTCGTGTGAGTTTATAGACCAAAAAAGCTTTACGACGAAAGGCAAGAGCGGGATAATGGTTCGTTCCGCCAGCTGATACACCGTGACATCCATTGCACCCTTTGGAAAAATAGAGTTTTTTACCCTGATCGTACGCAGAGGGCGAGGCGTTGAGGGTCAATAAAGTACAAAAAAATAAAACCACGATATACATATTTCCCCTTTTTAAACGTTTCTTTATTACAATGCTAGAATTATAGCAAAACACAGGAGCAACCATGGTTATTGCGAACGCGATTATCTACGACATTCACGGGCAACGACGTGCAGATGTCAAAATTCAGAACGGTATTATTACTGAAATTGGTGAGGGCTTAGTTGATGATGAGCTTATTGATGGAAGCGGATGTTATCTCATCCCAGCATTAGTTGACACCAACGTTCGGTTAAAAGACACCCAACTAAGTGGTAAAAATCTTACTTCACTCGCGCGTGAAGCGTTGAGCGGTGGAGTAAGTCATATTGTACTTAGTGGGGATATGAAACCTTGTGTGGACAATGAGATCACTTTGGAATTTGTTCAAAAACATTATAAATGTGAGAATGGTGCCAAAATAGAGTGCGCTATTAGTGCATTAAATGAGAATGGGCAGTTGAGCAATATTGCGGTGTTACTCAAAAAAGGGGGTAGGGCGCTTTATACCAACTTGAACGATGATTATAATTTGATTACTCGGATGGCGCAGTATCTACAAATGGCAAAAAAACCTCTTTTTTATCAAGCACAAGATAAAAGTCTTTTTGAAAGTGGTGTCATGAGTGATGGGAAAGTGGCGACGGTATTGGGACTTCCAGGAATTTCTCCTATGTCGGAAGTCGTGCATATTGCAGCTATGATTGAGATTGCACGTTATACCAATATCAAGATTGTATTCAAAAGTGTGACAGAGCCTCGTTGTGTTGAACTTATCAAACAAGCGAGAGCCAATGGTGTTGAAGTAGAGTGTGAGGTCGCATTGCACCATCTTTTACGAAGCGACGAAGCATGTAGAGGATTTGATGCCGATGCGAAGATTAATCCACCTTTGACGAGTGAAACCAAACGGCTACAACTGATCGATTCCCTTCAAAAAGGGGAGATTCACTCTCTAAGCGCATTGCATCAGCCCAACTCTGACATTCACAAAGATATTACTTTCTTTGATGCCAATTACGGAACGACTTCAATAGGGGAATATTTGCCGTTGTGTTATACTCATTTAGTGAAAACTGGTATTATTGATATGGCAATATTGGTGCGACTTGCGTGTGCTACACCTGCATCTCAAATTGGACTTCGTACAGGCGAAATTCAAATCGGGGAAGAAGCAGATATGATATTGTTCAATCCAAATGAGACGATGAAAGTGTCACACCATCACTCATTGTATAAAAACGAAGTTTTATCGGGTCGAGTGATGATAGCGATTCAGGGAGATGAAGTAACGCAGTTTTAAAGCGACTTCGCATTGCGAAACTCAGCAATCTCCGCTTCCACCATCTCATCAATCATGATTTTATAAAGAGTGGTGAGAAGATTCGGAGATACCCCAAACTCCATAGCCCGCGTGCGTACTCGATCCATCACCGCTTCCATTCTATTTTTTCCTTTGATCTCATCAATAGAATCTTTAAAATGTGCCGCTTGTTTAACGTAAGAGTTACGTGCTGCTATAAGCTCAACAATCTGATCATCCAATCCATCTATATGGTGACGGAGTTCTTCTAAACTTTTACAATTAATGGTTTCCATGAGTAATATCCTTAGGATTTATAGTTCATATATCATAGCATTATAAAAGTAAATATGGGGCTAGAATGATAGAAGTGTGTTCTTTATAACAATTTTATCACATCATTATGTATAATAATCTCTTATTCAGTATTTTTGACCTTATTTTACTTATTCTTATAAGTATTTAAGGATATGAAGAATAACATACACGTACTTTTAATAGAAATAGGGGAATAACAATATGAATATCTCAAGACGTGACTTATTTAAATTTGCAGGTATTAGTGCGGCAGCTGCGGCAATAACAGGATGTAGTACTAAAGCATTTGATCCGCTTCCTGCTAAAGCAGCAGCACCTGCTAGCGTTATGCTTGGTCGTCATCAAGTGGTTATTATCGGTGGAGGATTTGGCGGTTTAACGGTTGCCAAAGAGCTTAAAAAGATTGATTCTAAATTTGATGTAGCGATTATTGAAAAAAATGACAGTTTTATGTCATGCCCATTTTCAAACTGTAACCTTGGTGGAATCGAGGGTGTGAACCTTGGTACATTGACTCATGACTATTCTCAAGCGGTTGAAGCAAACGGATATGGAATGTTGACAGCGGTTGTTACGGGGATAGATCGTACTGCAAAAGTAGTGCATACGTCAAAAGGTTCAGTGGGTTATGATATTCTAGTTATGGCACCTGGTATTGATTACAACTACAAAGGTCAGTTCCCAACATGGGATGCTGCAAAAATTTCCAAAGCAAAACGAATGGCTCCAGCTGCATTAGTTCCAGGTGGTGAGCATATTGCATTGGATCGTATGGTCAAAAATATGGAAGATGGTGATGTCGTTATTACTGTTCCTGCAGGTAAATACCGTTGTCCTCCAGCACCATTTGAGCGTGCGAGTATGATTGCGAACTTTATGAAAAAAGAAGGAATCAAAGGTAAAGTTATTATCTTGAATGAAACGGCTGAAGTGGCTAAAGGTGCTGCGTTCAAAGAATCTTGGAAAGAGATCAATGCAGGCGTAGTTGAGCACATGGATAACTGTAAAATTGTTGATGTTGATTTTGATAAAAAAGAGATCACTTACGTTCAAACAGTGTTTGCAAATAAAGATGATGTTGATGGTGTAAAAACAACGAAAACACAAAAATATGGTATTTTCAATTTTATCCCCCATAATATGTCTAGTCCAGTTATCGAGATGTCAGGTGTTGCGACGACTCCAGACGGATTCAAAAAAGTTAAAATGGCAACAAGTGCTGAAAAACCAGTTTCATTTGCAACAGCAACCGATGCAAGCGTTTATGCAATTGGTGATGTTGTAGGTCACGCAATCCCACCAAGTGGACAATCAGCAATCTGGTCAGGTAAAGAGTGTGCAAAAGAAATTGCTCATGTTCTTCATGGCAAATCGTACAGTGTAGCATCAGCACTTCCATACAAAAGTGCAAACGTTTGTTACTCTATGGTAAATGGAAATCCTGAGGAAGCGATTATGGTTAATCATGAATTTATGGTTTCAGGACCAGTTATCGGAAGTAAAGGGAGTGTTCCAAAAGGGGATACCGTGAACGATAAATACCGTTCAACGGGTCTTGGAAAAGCAACTCGTGATTGGTACAAAGGTGCTATGAGAGATTTGTTCAGCTAAATCTAAAGATGTCCTCCGCCATACCGTATCGAATACGGTATGGCGAAAAATTTTACAAAAAACCTGCTAAACTACATACTACAAAATCATTCACACGGAATCAATCATGGAAAGAAGAAATTTTTTAAAAGTTGTTGCTGCAACTGCAACTGTTATAGCGGTAAGTCCATCATTTATACGAGGTAATTTATATGCTTCAGATGGTACTCTTTATAGAGCGTATGAAAAAACGCAGTTAATTGGTGCTGATGGAAAACCGATTTTAGCATCAAAACTTGAAACCGAGGTTAATTATATCTTTAATTATCCGTATGCTTCAACTCCATGTTTATTGGTCAATCTTCCTAAACCGACGGCTACGGATGTGGAATTGACATCTGAATCGGGGGAAAAGTATATTTGGAAAAGTGGAGTTGGTAAAAACCGTACCATTGTAGCGTATGTGGCGATTTGTACTCATCAAATGACGCATCCAACACCATCGGATAGTTTTATTATGTACGTTCCTGAGAAGACGAAAACAATAGCATATGAAACAAGCGGTATTATCGTTTGCTCTTCACATATGTCTGCTTTTGATGTTCATGCAGGGGCAAAAGTTTTGGGTGGTGCGGCAACTCAACCATTAGCAGCCGTTGTATTGGAACACGCTGCTGATGATACTCTTTGGGCGGTAGGTATTTTGGGTTCGGATAAATTCCAAGATTATTTTAAATCATTCAAGCCAGAATTAAAACAGTTTTATAATGGTCCTGCTGAAGCGAAGAAACTTGTCTCTATTTCGGCTAAAACAGTCAAATTGACTGAGTTTTCAAAAGAACTGATCCAATACTAAAAGGGGAAATGATGAAAAAACTTTTAACGACACTTGTAGTGTCAGGACTATTAGCTACTTCAATAAATGCTGCACAAACCGATCATCGATCCGTATTGATGAAAGATATGCGCACTATGCTGGAGGCAATGGAGCAAATTCAGCGTGGTGGATTATACAGCTCTACCGACGATATGAAAGCAGGGGTTAAAAAACTCCAAGGGACATTAAAATCATTAGAGAGTGATGATGTCAAATGGATTTTACCAAAAGATCAAAAATATGCCTACCAATTTGCTCAAAAAACGGCAAGTATGCTTCATCTTTATTCGAGTGATATGGTAACCTCAATTGATGCAGGACGTATGGATGATGCTCTTGAAGATTATTCTCAATTGCTCAAACAGTGTACATCGTGTCATATTCGTATCCGTAACTGGTAAAATATACCGTTCGCCCTGAGCCTGTCGAAGGGTTCATGGTTCGACAGGCTCACCACGAACGGAAAACCTCACCACAAATTAAATCTTCCCTGACGCTTTTTATCACAATTTTCTCTCACAGTGTAACAAATTTGTCAATATATTAGAAAAAACAATACAAATAAAGAAACATTTAAGAAGTAATTGTTATCATTGTCCTATGATTCTAAATAAGTAATTATTATTTATGAACGCTTTATACAGGGAGAAAAAATGAAATTAGTAAAAATGAGTTTAGTAGCTGTAATGGCTTTGGGGACAAGTGCGTTTGCTGTTGATAATTTGAAAGTAACGGGTGAAGCGAAACTTTGGTATCAAACATCAGAATTTTCTGGACAAGCTGCTGGAACTACACCTACTGTTACTGGTGGTAGTGTAATGCAAAAGGATCAAAGTTTTTTTAATAAACAAAATAACTCATCTGCTGAAGCTAAATTAAGTGTCGGTGCATCTGCTGATTTGTTGAAGAATGTAAGCGCGAATGTTAAATTGACTGCTCTTACAACATTAGGTTTGGAGAATAATTTGGTGGGTGCAATTCCTGCTGCAAAATTCAATAATGCTGGTGTTGCAGCTGCAAATCAATTGGATGACCAATCATGGATGGAAGTTGCTAACTTAAAATACGCTCAAAAAGAGTTTGATGTAGCAATGGGTCGTATGGCATTGCAAACTCCATTGTGTTTCACTGAAAACTGGAACGTTGTTGACAATACTTTCGAAGCTGCGGTAGCACATGCGTATGTTCTTCCTGATACTATTTTGGCAGCAGCATGGGTTGGAAAACATAACGGTGTTGGTTTGCTTCCAGCAGCAGGTCGTGGTACAACAGTAGCGAATGGTGGTAAATTTAATACTTTCGGTATGGATGGTGCGTATGCAGCAGCGGCTATCAATAAATCACTTCCAAATACGACAGTTCAAGCATGGTATTACAATGTACCAGAAATTGCTGATGCAATGTGGTTACAAGCGGATGCAAAAGTGTTGGGTATGATTGATCTTGGTGTGCAGTATGCTGGTATGAATCCAAAACTTTCTCTCAATACGGCTGCAAATGCTGGTTATACAGCACTACAAGTAACAGGTGCTGGTGCCGCTCTCGACAAAAATAGTAATGCTGTTGCTGTAAAAGCGGCTGTAGATGTTGCAGGGGTAAATCTTTATGCAGCATACTCAAAAGTAAGCACTGGTACTCTCGGATTTGCGAACGTCGCGACGGGTGACAAAACAAGCCTTTATACTGGTCTTGGAAGCGTTTACATGGACGGTGAGATCGTAGCATCTCCTGATACAAAAGCATGGAAAGTTGGAGCATCAACAAAAATGGTTCCCGGTGTAGCTCTTTCAACAAGCTATTGTGCAGCTCAAGTGGGTGCAAATACTGGAGCATTCGCACCTGTTGCACGTGCAGCTAGTCTTAACACTGATTTCAATGCATGGGATGTTGTTGCTAACACGAACATTGGACAACTTGGTTTGACAGCTATTTATACACAATTAAATAAAGATGTCAAAGCTAATGATGTGAATGACAAAACTACTAATACTCTCCGTGTTATCGCTTCTTTGAAATTCTAAGAACTTTTCTTTTTTCTTCTGAGCCTTCGGGCTCTTCTTCATTCTTCTTAACTAAAACTTTCGCGCTAGAATTCGTCACTCTAGCGCACATTCTTTTTTAAATTCGATTTCTTTATTAATTTTTTTTATTGTGGAAATATATTTTTATTGAAGTAGGGGGCAAGGGGCAAAACCCCTTCTTGTTAAGTCTTTGGAGGACAAAAAAAAAGGTCGAGGGGTAATTAATCCCTCAACCGCACGGTTGTTTCATGCTAACATTTTATAAAGCTTCTTAACGTCGAAAGCGATAAGTCGAATAGCTTGCTTAATATTAGTAAATCCATGTCGTCTGAGAAG